>JAVERP010000078.1:0-13071 GCA_034007055.1 Sphaerochaeta sp. | reverse complement strand
GGCCGGCCCGGTGGCCACAGCAGGGCAGACACACCCGTTCCCATCCCGAACACGGCAGTTAAGCGCCCTCACGCCGATGGTACTACGGTTTTCCGTGGGAGAGTAGGTAGCCGCCGGGCCTTTTTTTTCTTCTCAGTCCGGTCTTCCGCCCTTGTCCGAATGCACTGTTTGATCCTCTCTCCTTACTTTTGCTTTTGCTCTCTCATCAGTTTTCTTCCAGTCCGAATTGGGACTGCCAAGACCGGCCGTACGGATCCTTCCGTGCTTCCTCGTGTTGGCCGGCCCGGTGGCCACAGCAGGGCAGACACACCCGTTCCCATCCCGAACACGGCAGTTAAGCGCCCTCACGCCGATGGTACTACGGTTTTCCGTGGGAGAGTAGGTAGCCGCCGGGCCTTTTTTCTGCCCAAATCATGGCGTTGCTTTTTTGCCTCCTATTCCTATTGGCAGACGAATTCTGAATATGGTCTTATCCTTTTCTCGGAAACAATCAATGAGACCCATGTGTGACTCAATGATATGTTGGCAAATGGCTAGCCCGAGGCCAGTATTGTGTTTGTCATATTTGGTTGTGAAGAATGGGTTGAATATTCGTTGAAGAACATCCTCATCGATGCCTTTTCCATCATCAATGACTCGGATCTCTGCATAATCAACAGCAAGATTTCCAGTGACTTGAATGTGAATGACTCCAAAGTCACTGACTGCATCAAAGCTATTTACAACAAGATTGATGATCACCTGTTTTATCTGGTTTTCATTTCCATTCATAAAGATAGGTTCTTGTGGCCTTTCGAATTGCATTTCAACTTGCTTCTGTTTGAACTTATGGGTCAGTAGGAGCAACGTCTCTTCGATGAGTCTTACCAGATCAAACTCTTCATGAGGTTGATCATTTGGATGGGAGAAGCTGAGCATTGAAGCTATTATTGATTGTATCCTATTCAGTTCAGACTCAATTTTACCTAACTTCTCCTTTGCATATGGGTCAGTATTCTTCATTGAGAGCAATTCTATGTAATTGAGGATTATGCTCAGGGGATTGTTCATTTCATGAGCAACTCCAGCAGCTAGTTCTGCGATTGAAGAGACTCTCTCTGTTTGTATCAAGTAATTCTTGAAATTTATCTCTTGTGAGATATCCTCTATGAGAAGAATTGTTCCCAGGAAGCGGTAGTCATCATCCTTGAATGGAAATACCGTGAGCTTGCCAAATCGATTATTTGGGAGTTGCAGTTCATTCCAAGTCATGATCATGCGCTGATCGATGATGGAACTGATCTCCTGCTGTAATTCCTTATCCAATTGGTTGGTAAATGCATCAAGGGTAAGGTGAGTTGTTCCAGTATGGTCGCAAATCAGTTCCGCTGCACGATTAGCGAGATACAGATGTTGGCTAGGATCGAGGATTATTACCCCTACAGGGAGGTTTTTGATTACATCCTCGTTGTATTTTTTGAAGTTATACAGCTCCACGTTTGATCGGCGCAGTTCATCCCGGGTTGAGGCGAATGAGTATGTTAGATCGATAAGGCGAACCTTATCCATTTGTGCAACTTTTTCTGTCTTGATAATGGTTCCGTTTCGAATGATGGAGACCCTATCGGAAAACTCAAAGATCTCTCTCATATTATTGGAGATGTAGATGACACTCCTATGGCCTTCGACCATCTCCTGCATAAATCTGTAGGTAAGTTCAATTTCATCTTGGTTGAAGCCTGATGATATTTCATCGAACACTGCAATCTGGGGATCGAAATACATAGCTTTCAGCAACTGAACTTTCCTTTGGTCTTTTGAAGAAAGGTTGCTTATAGGTTTCTTGAGATCAAGTTGGATGTTTCTATCTGCTAAATAGGATTCCATTTGCTTTCGCATTCGCTTGAAATCTATGACATGATTTGGACGAAACAAATATCTTCCAATAAATATGTTCTCCAAAGCTGAAAGAGTGGGGACCAGCTGGTTTTTCTGGTGAACAATTCCAATGTTGCACTGTTGGGATTGTGAAGGCGTGAAAGAAGGGTAGGTCGTTCCGAATATCTGTAACATACCATCAAACTTTCCAGAAAGGCCGGAAAGAAAACTTACAAACGTAGATTTTCCTGATCCATGCTCTCCTACAAGCGCATGAATCTCTCCTTTCTCCAAAGAGAAGCTCAATTGTTCCAAGCTTGCATGGTCACCCTTTGAAAGGGATATGTTGTGCATGGCCAGCACGACTTCTCGCTGCATACTCAGTCCAGTCCCAAGCGTTTCATTTTGTTGTACAGCGTTTTTCTGTGCATTTGCAGCAGGTCTGCTGCCCTCGATTTGCTTCCATCACTTCTTCTGAGGGCCTCAAGAATTCGTTCTCTGTCTAGTTCCTCCACCGCCTGTTCATAAGGAGAGACTAAGTTGGCATGTGGTTTTGCTTCCCGTCCATATTGTGTAGGAAAATCTGTTTCCTCGATGGAATTTCCCTCACAAAATATTACCGCGCGTTCTATGGTGTTTTTAAGTTCGCGGATATTTCCTGGCCATTCAAGAGAGTTGAGTATGTGTAATGCCTTTGCAGAAAAGTTTGTTATAGGGCGATCATATAGCGTTGCAAATGTCCGTAAAAAGTATAGGGCAAGCCCTTCGATATCCTCTTTCCTCTGCCTTAATGGAGGCAGCTCTATCTCCACGACAGAGAGCCTATAGTACAAGTCTTCTCGGAAGAGCCCTTGCTTGATCAGGAGGGGGATGTCCTTGTTGGTAGCAGCAATGATTCTGGTATCAGTTTTTATTACCGTCGAGCTTCCTATCCTTTCAAATTCCTGCTCCTGCAGGACCCGAAGGATTTTAGCTTGCACGGCAATGCTCATATCCCCGATTTCATCAAGAAACAAAGTCCCTTTGTCCGCTATTTCAAACTTACCGGCTCTGCCCAACTTAGCATCAGTGAAGGCTCCAGCCACACAACCGAACAGCTCTACTTCCATCAGAGATTCAGGGATTGCTGCACAATTGATTTTGATGATTTTCTGGTTCCTGCGCATGCTTTTGCGATGGATCAGGTTTGCGATCAGTTCTTTCCCTGTGCCACTTTCTCCATTTATGATGATTGGGGCATCTGTGCTAGCCATCTTTGGTATATCCAACATCAGTTTTTGCATGGTTGGTGATTTGCTGGGGGGTATCTCTTCAGGATGGACCACTGCTTTACGTGTTTGTTGCTGCTTTGCGCCAAGAATGGTTTTGATTTCTGTATGGAGATCAGCGAACTTTATTGGTTTGGTGAAGATGTTTACAGCCCCAAATCGCATAGCGACCACCGCACTCTTGAAGCTGGGGTATCCGGTTATCATGATTACCGGAATATCATGGGAATCCTGTTTGATCAATTGCAAGAGCTTGAGCCCATCCATCTGAGGCATTTTGATATCAAGCATTGCCAGGTCTATCGGATGGGAGGCCACTATATCCAAAGCTTCATTGGCCTTAGTGGTTGCATAGACAGAATAGCCACACTCTTGGAGCAATTCCTCAAGGGAACGGCATATCTCCAATTCATCATCAACTATGAGTATCGTATGTTTTTTAGTAAGTGACTTAACCATATAGTATAATTATAGACGAGTTGTTCGTATAAGGAAAGATTGGTTAGCGTGGAATATGTTACACATCAAGTGCCTCTATGGGGCATGAGCACCACGAATATAGGATTAGCTGCTGCGTCATGTAGTGATGTAATTGATCGATAATAATATTTAAATTGTTTCACAGAATATATTAAGTAATTTTTATGATGAACATTGCAGTCAGTTGGTATGGAATATGCATTGAAAATAGCAAAACAAGAACGTGGAGGAAGAACATGAAAAAAAGTATTGTGTGTTTGTTGGTTTGCCTGATCCTAGTAGGTTCGTTGGGTTTTGCTGCAGGGGCTAAAGAATCTTCACAACCTCGGGTAGCAGTTTTGCTTCCTGGTACGGTTGAATTTTTCTCTGTGCAGAAGCGTGGGCTGGATAAGGCCGCAGATGATTTTGGACTGAAGCTCATTTATGCTGACGCTGAATGGGATTCGGGTAAGCAACTCAATCAGGTAGAGAACTTTGTCGCTAGTGGAGTGGATATGGTTCTTCTCTGTGCAGCTGACAATCTAGCTCTTTTACCGACAGTCCAACTGTGTAAAGAGGCGGGAATTCCCTTGATGACCTTTACCAATGTCTTGGGAAAAGATCCTGACGGTAAACTTGATGGGGTGATTTCATATGTTGGCATCAATGATTTTGTCCAAGGTGTGAAGCAGGGAGAGATGGCTGAAGAGTTGCTTGGTGACAGGCCTGCAAATATAGTCTTGATCGAAGGAGAGCCTGGGACAAGTGCCCAGCGCTTCAGAAGTCAGGGTTTTGAATCCATCGCCGCCAAACACCCTCATTGGACCATTGTGTATCGCCAAGCCATTAATGGTTGGTCGAAAGAACTCGCTCTGGCTGCAGTTGAAGCATTTTTACAGACAGGTACCCCAGTGGACCTTATCAGTGCCCAATGGCATGCCGGTGCAGCTGCGGCAGCCATCGCCATCGAAGAGGCTGGGTATGATATTGCTAAGGGGAAAAAGACATTTGTAACAGGATTGGAATATGCCAAGGAGATTCAACCTATGATCATTAGCGGAGCTGTTGATGCTACCAGCTATGCTTCAATTGTTGATATGGGATATACCGTGGTTGAACTTGCTGCAAAACACCTCAAGGGTGAGAAGATTCCCCAAGTAGTCAGCATTGAACCGCACATTGTGACCAAAGCAAATGTAAATCAATTTGAGCCTGAGATGTAACTGACGTATTCTGGCACTGCCATGGCAGAGTATGCCATGGCAGAATTCCCCTATGAAATCGGAGATGTATAGATAATGATACCTACCATTGATGCTCAATTGGTGATTGGGCCGTATGAAACTAAACACTTCTCTGCTGACCAGCTTTTTCAAAGACTTGAATCCTATATTCATCATGTAGATACCAAACGCCTAATAATATGGAACAACCAGAGCGAGCGTTGGTTTGAGCGGATTAACCGATTTGCTGATGACTTGGGCATAGAGACCTATCTGTGGTATCCAGTCCTAGCCGATCGAATGGATAAGACGATTCCCTCTGAAGCTGAACTTGTACGCTCAGCTCGCAAAGATTTGGGATATGGCACATTCGGTACCTGGAATGGATTTGTGGGGAATGACGAAAACTTCCTCTTCAGGTGTCCGGAACATGCACTCTCTCTGCCCTTGGTTACAGAAGAGATCAATTCCTCGCTTGCCACATATGGGTTTTCAGGAGTGTTCTTGGATCGCATACGATATCCATCCCCTGCAAATGGACTTGAGATGCTTTTTTCATGTTTTTGTAATCACTGCCTGGAGAGTGGCCATGGCCTTCAAGAGACACAAGCACAAAAGGCGATAAGCCTGATGACCGAATTCTGTTTGAGCGGCCAATACATGAAGTGGGACGAATTTGTCGCAGTGGCTGAGATTGGAGGTCTGATGGATCGTAGGAACAGCGCTATCGAAGAGATGGTCAGAACTATCTATGATTCTCTGGACCATACGCGATTCAAGCTAGGTCTTGATCTTTTGACACCCTCCTTGGCACAGCTGGTGGGCCAGGACTATACAAGACTTGCCCCGCATTGTGATTGGATAAAAAGTATGACGTATACCAAGGCGATAGGTCCTGCTGGCCTGCCGTTGGAAGTGAACTCCCTTATCCAAGGATTGCAGGATGCAGACAAGCGTATAGGACCTCAGCAGGCAGCTGTTTGGATTGCCAGCTTGCTTGGATTGCAGAGCCGTCAAATGGAGGAGTTGATGGGAACAGGAGTCTTTGGGCAGGATCTGTTGCAAAGTGAGATTCAGAGATCTCTCTCATTGGTCCAAGACAGGGTCCCGGTACTCGCTGGGATAGAACTTGTCGACCACCCCGTCTTCCCTACAAAGATCTCTTCCTCACAGGCAGAAGCAATGATACAAGCCGTATCAACTATGCAAACAGGGGTGATCGCGTGTTGGAACCTTCTGTATATTCCTGCGGAGAACTATGCATTGTTGAAGAAGGCACAAGGAGTACTTCATGGCTGATCCCATCATCAAGATACAGGAATTGACAAAGACTTTCCCAGGGGTTCGAGCTCTTGATTCGGTTTCTTTTTCCATTGAGAAAGGGACCACACATGCTTTGGTCGGGGAGAATGGTGCAGGAAAATCTACACTTATAAAGATACTAGCAGGTGTGTATCATGCAACCGCTGGTGAATTATTTATTGCAGGAGAGAGTTGTGCATTCCAAAGGCCTTCTGATGCCTTTGCCAAAGGTATACGGGTAATCCATCAGGAGACCAGTCTGATTCCAAAGGCAACAGTTCTTCAAAATATATTTCTTGGCCATGAGCTGACGTATAGAAGGGTCTTTTCATTGCTTGATGAAAAAAGGATGTTGGTGCAGTTCAAGCAGCTGTGCAAGAAAATTGGGGTCGAAATCGATCCCTTTAAGCAGGTGAGGGATTTGAGCATTGCCTACCAGAAAATAGTGGAAATCCTTAAGGCTCTGGCCTTTGATGCTCGGATCATCATCATGGATGAGCCTACAGACTCCCTATTCAACGAAGAGGTGGAACGGCTGTTTGACATAATTGGTGACTTGAAGAAAAACGGCATCACCATTATTTATATCACCCACTACCTGGATGAGGTCTTTCGCATTGCCGACTGGGCTACCATCCTCCGCGATGGCAAACATGTTGCTACCCAACCAGTAAAAGAGTTGGATAAGCAGCAAATTGTATCGCTCATGGTGGGTAGGGAAATCCCGGCACCCTCTGTCCCTGTCCGTCTTTATACCTACAATCCCGTTCCTGCCCTTGAGGTGAAGAACCTTTCGATCGAAAACGTTCTTCAGGACATATCGTTTTCAGCATATTATGGTGAAGTCCTGGGGATTACCGGAGTTATCGGTGCCGGAAAAACTGAGATGGGACGGGCCATATTTGGTGCTGACCCTCTTTCTCATGGAACGATTAGCCTTGACGGGAAACGAGTCACCATCAAATCCCCTCTTCATGCCAGAAGGCTAGGAATAGGGATGGTTCCAGAGAATCGCAAGACGGAGGGGTTGATCCTCAAGCATTCAGTAAAAAAGAATATGAGTATCTGTTCTCTGGACTCTTTGAATAGTCATGGCATAGTAAAAATCAAAGCTGAAGAATCATTGTGCAATACCTATGTTGATGAGTTGAATATGAAGATTTCCGGATTGCAGGATGTAGCTTTTCATCTGAGTGGGGGGAATCAGCAAAAAGTGGTAATCGCAAAATGGCTGATGAACAATCCTCGAATTTTACTTATGGATGAACCGACTCATGGCATTGATGTTGGGGCCAAACAAGAGATCTTTACTCTCATCAGTAATTTGGCTGACCAAGGCAAGTGTATAGTATACCTCTCATCAGAAGTATCTGAAATTAGCCAAGTGTGCCATAGGATTCTTGTAATTCACAAGGGGAAGTTGGTACGGGAAATCATTGAAGACAGAGATCAGCATACATTGTTGAAAACCATGATAGAAGGAGCATGAGAAAAGTATGGGTGAATCACGCATCACAATGAAACAGCGGGAGTGGTTGGGTAAGATCAATTGGCGGAAGATTCTCAGAAAATATGGATTGATGATCAGTTTTATAATCCTTAGTCTAATCATCTCTTTCGTGACCCCAAACTTCTTAACTTCTCGCAATATTATGAACATGCTGAGGCAAAGTAGTATTGTAGGAATTATGGCAATAGGTACTACCTTTGTTATAATGACTGGTGAAATTGATATATCAGTTGGGTCGGTCCTTGCACTGACTGGTGCGATGACCTTGGGACTGCAAACAGTCATGCCATGGCCTTTTGCTGTTTTGATAGCCCTAATGGTCGGTCTGCTTGTCGGACTGGTCAATGGTCTGCTTGTCGCGAAAATCAAAATTGTTGGCATCATTACCTCTCTTGGTTCAATGACGATTGCTAGGGGTCTTACCTATCTATATACCGGTGGATATCCTGTGCTTGGTTCCCAAGAAAGCTTCAGGTTTATTGGGTCTGGATACATTGGAAAGATCCCTTTTCCTGTCCTTCTTTTTGTCGTACTGGTTTTATTTTGGCAGTTTATCCTTAGCAGGACGCCTACTGGTAGATATATCTGTGCCGTAGGAGGAAACAAAGAGGCCACAAGGCTCTCTGGAATTGCAGTTGACCGCTACCATGCACTTGCATTTGTTATCGGTGGCCTTATGGCTGCAGTGGCTGGGGTTGTGTATGCATCCCGACTAAATTCAGTAACACCTTTGGCGGGTCAGAACTATGAGATGGATGCTATCGCTGCGACAGTAATCGGAGGAACAAGTGTAACCGGAGGAGAAGGCTCAATAGTTGGTACCATGATAGGTGTTCTGATCCTTACGGTCATTAACAATATGTTCAACCTCCTTGGAATCCAGGTTCATGTTCAGTACTTGGTCAAGGGTATGATAATCTTGATTGTTGTCGGCATTGACTCATACTCCAAGTTTGGAAAGCGTGATTGATCCCCTTTGAGTCTATCCCATGGGTTTTGTTTCACATATAACGAGATTCAGTACATCATAACAAGCATCACTATCAGGAAAAATGGTAGCGCACTCGCAAGGGGTGCGCTACCTGCATATGAGCCCTAACTGGTTTGCGTTTGGAAGAAGAAATCATTGAGAAATGGGAGCTAGGGACTATCGGAACATTGCCTTTGTATAATCTACATCTTGTCTATCGACGCTAGATTCTATCCCATAGAGAGGATCTTACTATGTCATATTGGACTATATAGTCGTTTAGTCTGTTGAAATTGCATTCATAGAACAGGCTTTATTCTAAGTGTGTAAAGCAATTGCAATGCAGGAACGAATCTCCTCCTTTTAGGGAGTGTCCTTTTCCCATTGGCTCACAGTACATATTTATTGACTTACTGCAGACAGCACTGTACTGTTGTCTGTAGGATCAAGTGTATCTTTATCTCGAAAGTGTTTCTGGTGCCATGCTGTTCGTAGAAAATGATAACTCTCAACTCTTGTGACCGGGCAAAAGGAGTGCGAACATATGGTAGTTACTCTTCAGAGCAAAAGCGGTGAGAAAATCGAATGTCCGATAGGTTTTTCCTGGACCACTTTGTTTTTTGGAGTTTTCGTACCGCTTATCAGAGGGGATTGGAAATGGTTTGTCATAATGCTTCTGGCCGGTGGGTCAACATTAGGCATTTCCTGGTTTGTTTTTCCCTTTGTCTACAATGGCATATTTGTCAAGGATCGGTTGGGTAGGGGCTTTGACCCCATCAATGAAAGAGACGCTTCGTTGCTTAGAGGAAAGGGGTTTTCTGCTTCGTTTACTCCAACATCGGCGACGCCTGCTCGATCGACATTCTCCCAGAATAGTCCGGCAGAACATAGCGATGCATTGAAACCCCTACAATACAGACCAATGAACCCCAATGAAGTGCAGGAAGGGTTTCAGCATCAGGAGGTTTCGGTCAGCCTTGTTGAACAATTTGATTTTTCAGGCCACCTGGTTCCCGATTGGCCGGTAGAAATACACTCTGGCACCATTGAAAAGACAATAGATGCAATTGGAAGTGAAAGCTTTTCTGCTACTGTGATGGTTTCCAATGCTCAGGGTCGTACCATCAAGTACATGGAGTGGGAGCTTGAGCTCTTCGATATCCTCAAGCGGCCCATAGTAAATGAAACCCAAGTGCTGGTTCGACATGAACAGATTCTTGAGGCGGGACAGAGTGCAGTAGCAACTACAGACAAGGTCCTTCCTTCTAGGACAAAGTCCTTTATCCCCAGGCTCGCTGTCGTCCTGTATGAGGATGGACAGATCCTCCAGTATGACAAGGATGCACAGGTCTATGCCGTCGATCCCAGAAAAGAGGTTGAAGGGTTTGAGGGTTTTGAAGCTGGCTTCCCTGAGTTCTTCCAAAAGAAATATAGTTTGCCATCAATGCCAAAATACATGTATGGAACTGATGTTCAAGGTATCTGGACCTGTGCTTTCTGTGGCAGCCGCAATAAGGGGCAAGGGGCTACATGCAGGCGCTGTGGGACAGCTTGCGAACATCAGCAGCTGTGCACTGGCTCTGTGATGGGAGAAGAGTTGGTCGTATGGGCACAACAGCAGGAAGAGAGCCGTCTGCAGGAAGCGGAACATTTTAGAGTATTAAGAGAAAAGGCAGAGCAGGATGCTAGGGAGCTCCAGAAAGAGCAGGAGAGGGCAAGGCAAGTGGCGCTTGCACAAAAACTACGAATCAAACAAGTGCAAGAAGCTAAGGCGCGTAAGAAAAATATCTGGATGACCGTAATTGTTCTCCTGCTGGTTGTTGCTATCATAGTGTGGGCTCTTCTGGTGGGTCGGAACATAGGAGCATATGGCAGGGCGAATAGTTTTCTAGAGTCAGGGGCTTATTATGAGGCATATGAGGAATTTGCAGCTTTGGAAGGGTATAAGGACGCTAGAGAGAGGTCGCTGGAAGCCTACACAAAGTACATACCTCTCATGGGCTTGGCCGACCAGGTGGAGGGGTGGAAATGGCTCGCATCACAAGGGGTTGCCGAGGCCTATGAGGAACTATACTCCATTTCTGGGAAGTTGGAGACTGAAGGGTCTTTCTTGCAAGCATTTCAGGGATTTAGGTCTCTTGGTGAATATAAGGATTCAGATGCAAGGTTTTTGGATGCCTACAGGAAGTTTGTGCACCAACAGCCATCGCTGGAATTCCGCTTGGAAGGGTATCAGTGGTTGGTAGGTCATGGATACTCGCAAGAACTTTTGTATGATCTTGCTTTTTCCCAAAGAAATGATGCCAGTGCAGCCTATCCCATCTTCATGGCGCTTGGTGACTATAAGGATGCATTGGGGTTTTGCGATGAACTTGAAGTGGAACTCGGCCTTGGCAATCCCCTCCTATAAGAAAAGGAGTTGATGGGACAATCCCTTCAACTCCTTTGTGTTTGCATTTGCTTGGCGTCATATCCCCAGCATCAGCGAAACCGTACCGAAATAGATAAGCAGGCCGGTGATATCCACCATGGTGGTCAGTGCCGGGCTGGCAACCAGGGCAGGGTCCAGCTTCAGCGCTGCGGCCCCTAGGGGGAGAAGAGCACCGATGATGGTTGCAGAGACCACCTGGATAGCTAGGGCTACTGCTATGGCGAGTCCGATGGTAGAGAGGGAGAAGGCTTCTGGGATAGATCCTGGGTTCGAGATAAAAACGACCCGAATGAAGGCGAGGATGGCCAGGACAAGTGCCAGAAGCACCGAGATCCTGAACTCTTTCCAAACTATCCTGAATACGTTCTTGGGTGTTATCTCCTTGAGGGCCAGAGCCCTTACCATCACCGTCGCCGCCTGACTTCCTGTGTTCCCTCCTGTATCTATGAGCATCGGCATATAGAAGGCGAGTATCATCAGGCTTGTCAGTGTCCCTTCATAGGACTCTAGTATTGCCCCAGAGGCAAGGCCAAGAAAGGCCAGGATGACCAGCCAGACCACGCGTTTGCGAAAATGGGTCCAGATGGAGGTTTTCAGGTAGGTGGTGTTGTCATGCTTACCCACAATGGCCATGAACCGTTCCATATCGCTGGTGCGTTCTTCCTCGATGACGTCCAGGGCGTCATCGTGGGTGATGTTTCCCAGCAGAGTGTTGGTATCATCGACAACCGGCAAGGCAACCAGGTCATAGCGTGCCATCATGAAAACGGCCTCTTCCTGGCTTTCATTGACATCAATACTTACAATCTTTGATTTCATGACATCGGATAGCCTTGCTGTTGGATCGGCGAGGATAAGGTCGGTGACAGAGAGGGTTCCTATCAGTTTCTTGTCGTTATCAAGGACATAGATGCGATAGATTGCCTCCTTTTGAGTTCTTTCCAGCCGGATACGCACCAGCACCTCCTGTATCAGCAGGTGCTGGGGATAGGAGATGTAGTCGGTGTTCATGATCGAGCCTGCAGATCCTTCCGGATAGGAGGCTAGCTTTATGAGGTCTTCACGCTCTTTCTTTGCCAGCACAGGCAGCACGGAATTGTACTGTTCGTCCGGCAGTGCCTTCAGCAGGTCAACCTGGTCGTCAGGGGAGAGGCTTCGTAAGAGGGATACCAAATCGGAAGTTTCAAGCAACTGGGCGACATCGGCCTGCTCTGCATAACTGAGCTCGCAGAAAATTGCTCCCTGCCGTTGTTTGGGGAATAGAAAAAGGACCGACTGTATGGTTTCTAACGGGTGTGTGGAGAGGATCTCTGCTATTTCCGTCGGGTGCAGATGCTCTAGCAGTTTGAAAGCTTCAGAGTATTGACCGTCTTTCAAATATAAGGTTATCAAATTTAGGTCTAGTTGGTGTTGCATGGCAGTTTCTCCTCTTGCAATCCTTATGATTACTCGTGTCTGCTTCTGTCATCACGCTACCATATATACTTCAATGCGTACAGATAGAATGATTTTTCGTGCTATTTTCAAAAACAACTTCTTCTATTTTTTTCCTGCAAATATTGTCTTCCAAAATCATTGTTTTCTATTTTCTTAGAAATGATCGGAAGAATTCTACCCCGGGATTGTCGAAATATCCGCAAGTTTTAAAAAAAAAAATGCTTCTGAATGGGCTTGGGAAAATATAAGTGCACGTACTTTTCAGCTTCAGGGGTCAAGTATGTTGCAGGAATCTCCATGCTAATGCAGGGATTGAGAAATCAATGCAACAAGGCAGATGTATTTTGCAGTATTTATCAAAAGAGGGTGGACAGGATGCTCTGATGCGGGTAGTATCCCATCTTGTTCGGCAAGCAGACGCCGGGTTGGAAGCTTGAAAGAAAGGGCCGCAGGGCCTTGACTGAGAGGGAGTAAATCTGGTAAGTTGACCGGGCGCCTCAGAGAAGGGGCATGGGAAGCACAGGAGACTGGGCACCCGCGATTTATGACATGACAAGCGTTAGGGAAGGGAAAGAGAACGGAAAAGAAGAGGAAGTGACCGCAAGGGGCTTCCC
>JAVERP010000018.1:0-67710 GCA_034007055.1 Sphaerochaeta sp. | reverse complement strand
CGGCTGGCCCCCCTACGGCGACAGGGAGCGCAAGCCCTTTGACCGCGATGGTGGACGCCCTTCCTATGGCGATCGTGATGGCGGCAGGCCCTCCTACGGCGACAGAGAGCGCAAGCCCTTTGACCGTGATGGTGGACGCCCTTCCTATGGCGACAGAGAGCGCAAGCCCTTTGACCGTGATGGTGGACGCCCTTCCTATGGCGACAGAGAGCGCAAGCCCTTTGACCGTGATGGTGGACGCCCCTCCTATGGCGACAGGGAGCGCAAGCCCTTTGACCGCGATGGTGGCAGGCCCTCCTTCAGGGATCGTGATGACCGAGGTGGCAAACCCTCCTTTAGTGATAGAGAGCGCAAGCCTTTTGATAGAGAAGGTCGTCCTTCTGCAGATGTCCAGAAAAGAGAGAGAAAGTCCTCTCCCAAGCCTTACGGTTTTGACAAGTTCAAAGATACCCGTACCAGAGGTGATGAAGAGAACAGAGACTCATTCTTCTGGCTTGATGACAAGAAGAAGGGTGATAACTAATCATTTGCCCAATGACATAATACAGAAGATCCCAGGCTTAGCTTGGGGTCTTTTTTGGTCTGCCCACAAGAACATCCAAAAAACTACAAAACAACTATGGTTTTCCCTCCTTGCTGTGGTATAGTGTTTTTAGGATGGGTGGCTCCCTTGTTGGCTAGAGAATCCTTCTTTTCATGAGACTAAACCAGGGCCTGACCCTTGTTGTCGCTCAGGGTGCTACCAGCTAACCATATTTTCACCATGAATTGTTTTGTTTTTTCTCCAGAAGTTGACACAATCGATTCTGTGGTTTATCCTCTTATATAAGAAACAATACCAATTAGGAATAATATGAAAGAAAAAAGACAGACTATACAGAAGGGCTTGATTTGGGAAGCTGTTTCAGAAGCGCAGAATCATCCCAATGCAGAACAGATTTATGATACAATCGTACAGAAGCACCCTTCCATCAGCCGTGCTACAGTGTACAGGAATCTCAATATGTTGGTGGACGAGGGGAGGGTGAAGCGCGTGCGTGTCCTTGGTGGCCCTGATCATTTTGACAGGACGCTGAGCAAACACTATCACATCCAGTGTACCTCATGTAAGCAGGTCAGCGATGTTGAACTTCTTGAGGACATTGTACTTACCACAGACAACATTGATACCTGTGGCTATACGCTGGAGTCGTATGAACTTGTTTTTAACGGGATGTGTCCCGATTGTCAAATAAAGCATGCTGCCAAGGTGCAGTAAAGGAGCAATGTATGGAATTGAAAGGATCAAAGACTGAAGCTAATCTGGCTGCAGCATTTGCAGGTGAATCTCAGGCAAGAAACAAGTACAGCTATTACGCCTCAAAGGCTCGCAAGGAAGGATATGTCCAGATAGCCAATCTGTTTGAAGAGACTGCAGGCAATGAGAAGGAACACGCCAAGATTTGGTACAAGCTTCTTCAGGAAGGGGGAGAGATCGGCACAACTGCAACGAACCTTAAGGACGCTGCTGAAGGTGAACACTACGAGTGGACCGATATGTATCCTGGTTTTGCCAAAGAAGCTCGGGAAGAGGGTTTTACCAAGATAGCCGCACTCTTTGAGATGGTTGCAGCCATTGAGAAGCATCATGAGCAGCGCTACCTCGATCTTTTGAAGAACGTTGAGGACGGTGTTGTATTCAGCAGAGATGGCGAACAGATCTGGAAGTGCTCCAACTGTGGTCATATCGTCATCGGCAAGAAGGCTCCAGGACTATGTGCAGTATGTAACCATCCCCAGGCCTATTTTGAACTTGTAGCAAAGAATTACTAAGGGCAATCCCTAAAGACGGCTCTTTTCCTAACGGCAGGCATTGTGTGTCTGCCTTATGTATGGTACCGGCAAGTCGACGTTTTTACCCCGGCCATCTTATCCCTGGGGACGGCTGCTCAAGAAAAGACCCTCTCTGCTCTGCAGTGAGGGTCTCTTCTTGGGCACTCAGCCTCCCTAGGCTGTCAGGTGGGACCTGGTATGCTTCATAGCCGAGCCTACTCAACTATACCCATGAAGCGCATGGGGTTTGTCTGGACGAACCTGTGGACCTCATCATCGGTGAAGGGTGATTGTTCGAACATCCGGTAGTAGGAGTTGTACGACTCCACCTTCAGCAGATGTACATTGAAATCCGAACCAAAGATCGAACGACTCAGCACTGTCTCTGCCTTGGCATCATCGAGGGAGCGTATGTAGTTGTCCAAGTGCGCATAGAAATCACTGTTTGTCCCGGTAAAGGAGAAATCAGCATAGATGTTCGGATAGAGATGCATCAGCTCCACCAGCTCATAGAACCACGGGGAGTCGGGAACCCTGTTTGCGGCCGCACTTATGATGGTCAGCGGATTCTTCTGCAACGCGTTGTACTGCCACCCGTAGTGGGCAAAGTCGATGCGAAGTGAAGGGTACTTCTCAAGCACTGGCCTGTAGGTTGCAGGTGAGGTGAACTTCCAGGCATCCTTTGGCGGGACACCGCGAAACCCCTGGTCATCACAGTGGGTCATGATGGGGATGTCGTGCTCGGTGCAGAACTCATAGATCAGGGTGACCTTGTCCAGTTCCTTCTGGCCTGATGGCCAGGGGTCATATCCCAGGGGCGGATAGAACTTTACCCCATAGAACTTCTGGTCCCCTTTTTTGAACTGGCTTTCCCGCTTGTGGTCCTTTGCCACATAGGTTTCAAGCAGTTCCTCGATGAAGGCAATGGAGTGGGCCCCGGGCGTAATGCCTATGAAGGGGTAGAATTCAAAGAGGCCCTCGGGATTGTTCTTCCTGTACCAGTCAAACCCATTCAGGGTGTCCTGTACGTACTTGAGGATTTTCTTTGTCTTCTTGGGTGGGTAGTAGAGCCCTTCCTTGCTTATATCAGTGCTGGAAAAGTCCATGAGAAGGGGGCACATCGCCATCTTGTCATAGGTGCGATCCCGCATGTGCATCTTGCCATCCCTGATGAAGGGCTTTTCCGGCTTGGGAGACCCCTCCTCATGGGAAGCGAAGCTGCCCTTGAGATCCTCCTCCATCATGGCAAGCGTATGGCCGATGGGCTGGTCAAAGGTGGTGAGGGTGTTGGTGATCCTGTCAAGCATCAGCGAACCCCTGCGGTTTTTGGCGGTGAAGATATAGTTTGGGGAGAATGCCCCGCTGGTTATGAGGTCAGGAAGTCCGGTATCAAGGGAAGCGAAAAAAGAGAGCAAGTTCGGATGTTCGATATTCATGACATGAAAATGCTGATCAAAGAAATAGTTCATATCAACCCCCTGCAAAGCTTGGAGATGCAGGGCAGAGGGTTTTCACCTCTGCCCTGCCGTCGTGTGGCTTACATTCCCATTTTCTTCTTCATCTTTGCCCAGGAGTCCTTGAGGGTGACTGTCCTGTTGAAGACAAGCTTGCCCTTCTGGCACTCCTTGTTGTCCAGGCAGAAGTATCCGTTTCTGATGAACTGCAGATAGTCGCCTACCTTTGCATTGAGGATCTCAGGCTCGGCCTTAGCATCGGAGACCACTACCAGCGACTCCTCATTGAGGTCGTCAAGGTAGTCTCCTGTCGTCTTGCCCGGGTTCTCGTCAAGGAAAAGCTTGTCGTACAACCTTACCTCGATGGAGACGCCCTCTGAGGCGCTTACCCAATGGCTGGTGCCCTTGACCTTTCGTTCGTCAGGGGTGGTGCCGCCTCTGGAAAGGGGGTCGTAGGTGCAGTGAACCTCTGTGATGATGCCCTCGGCATCCTTGACCACAGAGTTTGCGGTGATGTAGTAGGCGTACTTCAGGCGGATTTCATTGCCGGGGTAGAGACGATGGTATTTCTTGGGCGGGACCTCCATGAAGTCCTCCCTCTCGATATACAGCTCGCGCCCGAAAGGAATCTGGTGGGTGGCGGAATTGGGGTCTTCAGGATTGTCCACAGCCTCAAAATATTCGATCTTGCCCTCTGGGTAGTTGTCTATGATCACCTTGATGGGATCGAGCACAACCATAAGGCGTTCAGCCCGCTTGTTCAGGTCCTCGCGGACACAGAACTCCATCAGGGAGTAGTCGACCATACCTTCAGCCTTGGCAACGCCTACACGGTTGACGAAATCCTTCATGGATTCGGGCGAATAGCCTCTTCTGCGAATTCCGCTTATGGTAGGCATCCGCGGGTCATCCCAACCGGTGACAATCTCCCTTTGCACCAGATTGAGAAGCCTTCTCTTGCTCATGACCAGGTAATTGATGTTCAGGCGGGCGAACTCATACTGGCGAGGGGTGTGGTCGATGCCGTCGATTGCGGTGGCCCAGTCATAGGCGGGGCGGTGGTCCTCAAACTCAAGGGTGCACAGAGAGTGCGTAATCCCTTCTAGTGCATCACTGATGGGGTGCGTGAAGTCATACATCGGATAGATGCACCACTTGTCCCCTGTCCTCAGATGATGGGCAAACTTGATGCGGTAGAGGGCGGGGTCGCGCATGTTGATGTTGGGGCTGGCCATGTCGATCTTAGCCCTGAGGATGTGGGTCCCCTCGGCATGCTGGCCTTGGCGCATCTCCTCAAACAGACGGAGGTTCTCCTCTATGCTTCGCTCCCTGTACGGGCTGTTGGTCCCCGCCGTTGTCAGGGTGCCGCGGTACTCCTTCATCTCCTCAGCTGTAAGGCTGTCGACAAAGGCCTTGCCCTCCTCGATCAGGCGGACCGCTATCTCATAGAGGTTCTGGTAGTAGTCAGAGGCGTAGTACTCATGGACTCCCCAGTCAAAGCCCAGCCACCTGAGGTCTTCCTTGATGGCATCGATATACTCCTGCTCTTCCTTTTCCGGGTTGGTGTCGTCAAGGCGGAGGTGGCACCTTCCGCCATACTTGTCAGCGAGGCCAAAGTTTATGCAGATGGCCTTGATATGCCCGATGTGCAGGTACCCATTCGGCTCTGGCGGGAATCGGGTGACAATGGTATTGTCGGGAACTCGCCCGTTGGCGAGGTCGTCCTCTATGATACGCTCCAGGAAATTGAGCGATACCTTCTCTTTGACCTCCAGGTCATCTTGTTCTAGCATGGGGACTCCTTCCTTGTACCCTTTCAAAGGGGTGTGATGTGAAGATGGACAATCGTATCATATCAATGGGGGTTGTACGAGTGTCTGCTCAGCTCTTTTTGCATAGCGCATGCCATGCATCATAGCTTCAAAGGGGACGCTTGTGTAGTTGGAAAAGAAAGGCCCGAAACTTATGGAGTCCTGCATGCCTGCCATCGTTGTCGAGCAGACCCATTGCACCTGCCCTTCAGAGCCATCGGCGCACCCTATGCGCACCTGTGTGCCTGTGCGCTCAAGGTGCCACTGTATGCTCTCTTGGTCAGTGGGCAGCGCGATGGTGCTCGTTGTCCTGGAGTGGAGGCTTGAGCTCTCGATCAGGAGGTCCGTCCTGGACCTTCCCACACTGATGTAGCTGTGCTCGGTGTGGTAGAGGCAGAGGCCGCAGAAACCCCCTTGTGGGGGTGTTGTAATATCCAGGGAGAGGATGAAATCCTCATCGCTTACCGCGAGCAGCAGCGGACCGTCCGGCAGGCAAAGCTTGCCTTCGACGGTGAGGGTGAGATCCTTGTAGGTCTTCTGCCATATCTGTGGCTTTCCCAGCCAACGGAAATCTTTCATGGTCACTTTTTTCATGCACCAAGTATAGGGCAGATGGCTTCTTTTATCCACATACCCTTTCGCTTGGTAAGAACATGTTGTATCCTGTTGGTATGAAGTCACCCAAAGAAACAACAGTAAGCAGGAAATTGCTCGGTCTCTTGGAAAAAGGGTCGGTCAGCCATCGGCTTACAGAGCTTTTGCTCGCCGATGAGGAGATCGAGGCCCTGCAGGAGTATGCGAACACCGTATCGATCAAGCGGATGAACTACAATGACCACGGTCCGGTACACATGCGCCAGGTAGCCTACAACGGGGTGAAGATGCTCTCCTTTCTCAGGGATGCGGATGTCGCCACCTCCCTGGTCCTGGAGAACTCCGGCACCTATGAGGACAGCCTGTGCGCCCTCCTGCTCGCCTCCTTCCTCCATGACCTGGGCATGAGCGTCTCGCGTACCGAGCATGAGCTTACCGGCCTCATCATAGCGCGTCCCATCATGGACCGGATCCTCAAGGCCCTGCTGCCCGATGAGCTGGCCAGGCGCATGGCGATCATGAGCGTCGCTTCCGAAGGGGTCATAGGGCATATGGCTTCGCGCAAGGTCTTCAGCATTGAGGCCGGCCTTCTCCTGGTCGCCGACGGTTGCGACATGGAGAAGGGACGGGCACGCATACCCATGAGCATCACCACCGCCCCCAAGACAGGGGATATCCACAAGTACTCGGCTAACTCCATTGAGAAGGTGACCATCGAGCGGGGCGTTGAGCATCCCATTCTCATCAATGTCGAGATGTCCAGCGATGTGGGGTTCTTTCAGATCGAGGAGGTGCTCCTTCCCAAGATCATGATGAGCAGTGCGAAGGAGCATGTAGAGGTATACGCAGGTGTCATCGGACAACCAAAAAAACGATATTTGTAGGAGATAGCAATGATTGGAGTAATAGGAGAGGCCCTTATAGATTTTATCGGCAAGGGAAAAGAAGGTTCTTCGGTTAATTTCGCATCCCATGTAGGGGGGTGCGGCCTCAATGCGGCGACTGCCGCCGCAAGGCTCGGTTGTCCTGTGGGTTTCCTTGGCAAGAACTCCTCTGATATGTTCGGGGAGAGAATCCTGGAGCATATGGTTGATAACCATGTTCTGTTCGACCCCGACCTCTGCTCAAGCCCCCTACCTTCAATGATAGGATTTCTCGCACTCGATGAGGAGGGCAAGGCGAGCTACGCCTTCTACAGCAAGAATACCGCCCCCACCTCGGTGGACAGGGATGAGCTGCTCACCGCCTTGGGGGAGCACTCGGACATCAAGGCCCTGCACATAGGCTCGGTATCGCTGGCCGTCGAGCCCGGATGCGATGCAATCCTTGCTGCTGTTGACCTGTACAAGCCAGCTCCTGTAGTGTTCCTCGACCCCAATGTAAGGCCCACGGTCATTGAGGATTTTGATGCATATCGCAAGCGCCTTGAGCTCGCCATCCAGCTTGCAGACATCATCAAGCTCAGCGATGACGACCTCTTGCTGCTCTACCCCGACCTTGAGATGGACGAGGCTGCCAAGAAGCTCAGCAGGGATAGCGGCTCGCACATCATCCTGACCAAGGGCAAGAAGGGCAGCACCTGGTACAGCCCTGAGAAATTTACCGTTGACTCGCCTATAGTGGACCTGCCTGTCGTAGACACGGTAGGAGCTGGTGATACCTTCAGCGGTGCCATCCTCTCCTTCCTGCACAGGGGAGGCTTCTTCGGTGCCGATGGGCAGGAGCCCCGCCTGGAGCATCTTTCCAAGGCGACAATCGCCCAGGCGATGCGTTTCGCCAACGTGGCCGCCTCCATCAACTGTTCGCGCAAGGGGTGCGACCCTCCGACCTTGGAAGAGGTTGAGGATCTCCTAGCTTCTTTGTAGTTATTGCCTCTTTACGGTAATAGGCAGTACACTCAAGCCATGCTCAAGGAAACAAAAAGAAGAGTCATCCAGACCATCATCGCCACTTTGGTTGCCATCGGCATCATACTTACGGCGATGGTGCTCTGGAAATGGACTCATGCAATACAGTCGGACCAGGATAGGAAGAATCTACAGAAAGTCTTGCGCACCATAGTGGATGACCAAGGCGAGCGTGCGTTGCTCTCCCTGTCGGGCATCCCCGTATCGGATATCTTCTATGGTGATGAGGGGCTCACCCTCTTTGAGGAGGGCCCCCAGAGCTGGCGCTACAGTGCTTCCGAGATGCAGAACATCACCGTCTATGAGAAGGCCAACCGCAGTGTGGTTCACATCACCACCACCGTCGATGCCCCGGTGAATGCCTTTATGGAGGTCCTTCCTGCCCAGGGCACAGGAAGCGGCATCATCCTCTCCCTCGATGGCTACATCCTGACCAATGCACATGTGGTGGAGAAGGCAAAGAGCCTGAAGGTGACGCTCTACAACGAACAGTCCTATCCTGCCAAGCTCATCGGAGTGGACAGTGAGGATGACCTTGCGGTCATCCAGATACGTGTGGACAAGGAGAGCGTCCTCAACCCCATCACACTCGGCACCAGCAGTGACCTCAAGATAGGGCAGAAGGTCATCGCCATAGGAAACCCCTTCGGCTATGACCGAACGATGACCGTCGGGGTGGTCAGCGGGCTCAACCGACCGGTGCGCACCAGTGAGGGCAAGATCATCATGGATGCAATCCAGACCGATGCCTCCATAAACCCGGGCAACAGCGGCGGTCCGCTGCTGAACAGCAAGGCGGAGGTGATAGGCATCAACTCCTCGATCTACTCCACCAACGGCAATTCGCAGGGGATAAACTTTGCCATCCCCATAGACACCGCTGTTGCGATTATCGGCGACCTCATCAAGCTCGGCAAGGTAAGCAGGGGGTGGTTCGACATCGCCCCTGTTCAGCTCACCCCGCAGCTGGTCTCCTATGGCAAGCTAGCGGTGGACAAGGGGGTGCTTGTCAGCCAGGTGGTAGCCGGAGGGCTTGCGGAGAAGGCCGGCCTCAAGGGCGGCACCCAGATGGTCCAGTACGGGACGAGTGTGATCTACCTTGGTGGGGATGTCATCACCGCCATCGACAAGAGGGCGGTCGATGACCTCAACGATCTGTACCTGGCCCTGCTGCATTCCCGCAGCGGAGACAAGGTCAAGGTGACGGTCAACCGCAAAGGCGAGAGCCGGACGATAGAGGTGCCTCTGATAGAACGGAGTGCACAGCATGTGAGTGCCCTTGTAAGGTAAAATACGGCGGTAAATGATGGATGAAGTACGAGTAGACGAACGATGGGGTGGTTCTCCCATAGAAAATATACATGGCACTGTAATGTACGAGCAGAAGCCCTTCAAGGTGCATGCAGAGTATGAGCCGGCAGGGGACCAGGCCCAGGCCATTGAGAAGTTGGCACAAGGGCTGAAGGATGGGCAGAAGTTCCAGACCCTCAAGGGGGTGACCGGCAGCGGCAAGACCTACACGATGGCCAAGATCATCGAGCGCGTCCAGCGTCCAACCTTGGTCCTCTCGCACAACAAGACCCTCTCTGCCCAGCTGTTCAGGGAGTTCAAGTCCTTTTTCCCCGACAATGCGGTCGAGTACTTTGTCTCGACCTATGACTACTACCAGCCCGAAGCGTATGTGCCCGGGCGAGATCTCTATATCGAAAAAGATGCCGACATCAACCAGGAGATAGACCGTCTGCGCCTCTCTGCCTCCTTCTCCCTGATGGAGAGGCGGGACGTCATCGTCGTGGCCACCGTCTCCTGTATCTTTGGCCTGGCAAACCCAGTCTCTGTCAGGGATATGGTGCAGACCTTCACCACCGGTGAACCCTTTCACCACCACGATGTACTGGACCAGCTGGTGAGGATGCAGTACGAGCGCAATGATGCCATCCTCAAGCGGGGAGCCTTCCGCGTCCGTGGCGACATCATAGAGATATGCCCCTCCTATCTGGAGAATGCGGTAAGGATCTCCGTCGACTGGGATACGATTGCATCCATCCAGTGGTTCGACCCTGTTTCAGGGGAGAAGCAGGAGGTGGTCCCTTCCTATACGCTCTACCCTGCAAAGAACTTCGTCATGCCCCCTGAGCAGGTGAAGGCGGCGATCGAGAAGATTCGCAGCGAAATGGAGGACCAGGTTGAGTTCTTCAACAGCTCCGCCCGTCCCCTGGAGGCAGAACGCATCCGGACGCGGGTGGAGTACGACCTGGAGATGCTCCAGGAGATAGGGTACTGTTCCGGCATTGAGAACTACTCACGCCCTCTCTCCGACAGGAAGGCAGGCGAGCGCCCTGCTGTCCTGTTGGACTACTTCCCCCCTGACTTTGTCACCTTCATCGACGAGTCCCACGTGACGCTGCCGCAGGTCGGGGCGATGTACGAAGGGGACCGGTCAAGAAAGCTGAACCTGGTGAACTACGGCTTCCGACTGCCCTCGGCTCTGGACAACAGGCCCCTGAAGGCAAGTGAGTTCGCCACCGTGGTGAAGCAGAGGGTCTTTGTATCGGCGACACCGGGTAAGGTGGAGATGAGCGAGAGTACCCAGATAGTGGAGCAGGTTATCCGACCCACAGGCTTGCTCGATCCCGTAATAGAGGTTCGTTCATCAGAGGGCCAGATGGAGGACCTCTATGCAGAGATCCGCAGGACCATAGCGAAGAAACAGCGGGTACTGGTGACGACCCTCACCAAGCGCATGAGTGAGGACCTCACCGACTACTTTGCCTCCCTCGGACTGAAGGTGCGCTACCTGCACTCTGAGATCGAGACCTTTGAACGAGTCGAGCTGCTGCGGGACCTGCGCCTGGGTGTCTTTGACGTACTGGTGGGCATCAATTTGCTGCGAGAGGGCCTGGACCTGCCTGAGGTCTCCCTGATCGGCATCCTTGATGCTGATAAGATCGGGTTCCTCCGCTCGGCAACCTCCCTGGTGCAGATCATCGGACGAGCCGCTCGCAACAGCGAGGGGCGTGTCATCATGTATGCCGACAAGATGAGCACAGCGATGGAGATCGCCATCGAGGAGACCAATCGCAGACGGGATATCCAGCTCGCCTACAACAGGGAGCACGGCATCACGCCCACCACCATCATCAAGGCGGTGCAGGATATCCTGGAACGGGAGAAGGAAGATACCAAGCAGAACCAGAAGCAGGACCTTGCGATCCTCAAGGGCGGGTACAACCTGCTCAGCAGCGCCGACCGCAAGAAGTATGTGAAGGCTCTGGAAAAGGAGATGCTCAAGGCGGCCAAGGACCTTGCGTTCGAACGGGCTGCTGTCATTCGTGATGAGATCGAGTTGATACGGGATGGCCAGTTCATCTCCTAGAAGAGTCGGAGTGTGTATGCTCCACCGCTGATGGTGGGGTGCTGATAGCGCTTTGGATTTGTCCCTGTAAGGGGGAAGTCCTGATTCTCAAGAACATATGCATAGAGGGAGTCTAGGGTAAGGACTCCCTTTTTCATGGCCGGAGAGCTCTCCTTCAATATACTCTTCTGATGATCCCACCCAAGTCCATCTAGCACTGCCTCGGTGAAGTATCCATGGATATGTGATGAGGCGACCGGCTCCTTGCTGGTATTGGACGCAGTTGTTGCAGCCATGACAAACAGGGAGGGGGAGTACTGATCGGATGAGAAATAGAGGGCGAGGGCCTCATCGAGGAACAGCTCTTTTTCGATCAGGGAGACTGAAGATCCGCTGCCCTCCACAAAGGAGCCGCAATGGCAGCTGTCCAAGATCAGCAGCTGCCTGCCTGGCAGGGCAGAGAGTGCATCCAGCAATTCCCTTACACTGAGCAACACCTCACTTTTAACCCGGTTTTCACTGGTGAAAATCGTAGGGTCGTCTGGAGAGGAGGGTGCCAAGACCAGGGAGCCTCCCTCAAGTCCATGTCCGCTGTAGCTGAAGATGGTCAGGTCTTTTTCTGTAAGCAGAGGCTTTAGAGCCCCTATCACAGAGAGGACGTTGCTTTTGGTCGGTAGGGTTGCATAGGTATCAGGAGTGTCATAGCTGTATATGGGATATCGCGTGCCGCGGGCTGTCTCTCCCCAGCTTTCAAATGCACCTCCTCTTTGCAATAACGGATACGAATGTATTGGTCGTATGTGTTTGTTGCATAGGGCAGTAAAACAATTTTCTAGCTCGGTCGCATCGTTGAGAGTGCCCGCTAGGTAGTTCACATCGGTACCATGATAACTGAGCCCTACATAGATGGCATGGATAGAGCCCAGGGGTGCTTCTGCAATGAAGAGCTCACACCCTTGGAAGAGAAGAATGAAGACCAGAAGAGTGAGCACCATCGCCTTTTTCACATGACACCTCAAACACTAAGGGCTTTCATACTACCATCTGCTTCAGAGGTTGAACAGGGCAAGATCCAAAGGACCTCCTGTGGTAAGGGGGTGCTGGTATTCGCTCCAGGAGCCGAACAGCCTGAGGCGTGTCGGGAGGACTTGGTTCTTGGTGATGTACTTGAACAGGTCATCGACGGTGATGCGTCCCCACTTTGCCGCCGGTGGGGAGAAAATCTGCACCAGGGAGGGATCGGTCTTGCTTGTATGCTTCCACCCGAGGGCCTGTAGCAGTGCATAGGTGAAAACCCCATGTTTGTGCTCATTGGCTTCTGTGCCGTAATTCATCTCATAGGAGTCGGCATGGGCACTGGCTGAAAGGACGAAAAGGTCGGGTTTTTCATATCTGTCAGAAGAGTGGTAGGTCTCAAAGAACTTTTGGATGGAGTTGTCAAGGACCGTACTGGTTGAGGAAGGGCTCCCATCTACAAACATGCCGCTATAGCAGCTGTCAAGGATGATCAGTTTCTTGCCCGGGATGGCTGCCATCCAGGAGAGAAGTGTTGTAGGGTCCAGCGTTTCAGCATCGACGGTGGATACGGGCTTTGCAAGCACCAGGTGCCCACTCTCCTCAACCCCGTGCCCCGAGTAGGTGAAGATGGTAAGGTCATCCTCTTGGACAACGGCGGAAAGGTTTGTCAGCAAACTATGTATGTTGGATTTTGTAGGGTAGTTGGAGATCAGGGTGGAATTGACGCTGTAGATATGGTCCCCTGCATAGCCCGATCCCTTCTGTATCATGCGGTACCCGGTGCCAGCCCTTTGCGCTCCGGCAGTGACCGATCCAAGGGCCAGATGGAGTTCCTCTGCATCATTGAGCGTTCCTCCCAGGTTGTCTTTGGCACTGCTGTTGTTCTCGTAGTCCAGCGCTACATTGATGTGGTAGACATCCCCTTGCCTTGGCTCGTCCAGGTAGAGCTCACACGATGCAAGCAACAGGAGGCCAGCCACCATAAGAAAACTCAAGGTTCTTTTCATAGTGTCTCCTGTTTCTTGTATGGGGCGAGGCTGTAGCGCAGGCCTACTCCCAGCATGGGGGCTGTGATCTCCTTTCTCAGGTGGATGGTAACGGGGATGGTTATGTCTATGGCATGCTGTTCTGTTTGCATGACTCTGAACTGGGGCCCGAGCTGCACCGAGTAGGAGATGAATGCCTCCTTGATGGTCCTGTAGTAGTTTACCTCTCCGCTGATGCTGGTGAACAGTCCCACTACCCTGTTGAACTGATGGCTTCCCCGTATTCTGAAACCTACGGAATTAAAGCCCCGCCCTTGGTAGTTGCCAAAGGGGATGGACGGGGTGACAAACAGGGCATGGAAGTCCAGGCTTACTGAAAAGGCCTCTTCTTCATATCCAAAGAATCCTAGGGCCAGCGAGGTTGCATTGCTGCTGCGAAAGGGGATCTCATCTTCAAAATGGGGGATTGCCGCGTAGAGTGAGTCTGAGAGATCGAGCGCGCATATGATCTTTCCCCTTGCCCAGAGGGGAGTGCTGAAGATGAGGAGCAGGAGTAGGAAGGTCCAGACTGTTCGTCTCATACCTCCAGTATACAGATACTCTTTGATTGTTCTATTCCCTGCCTAGGGTATATTCGCTATTTGGCAACCAATTGTCCGTTCAAAAACTGCCTTATCTGCGTAAGTCTTACTGAAAGCCTAACTATCTTGGATCGTGGCCTGTCCAGGGTATGGGCTGTGATGGTGTGTCCTTCCCAGAGTAGGGAGACCCTGAAGTGGTCCCCTTGGAACTCAATGCTGACCACACGCGCGTTGTTGAACTCCAGATGGGGGAAGAACTCCGGTAGCGGCAAGGTGCTGTCATCCTGGAGTGTGACATGCTCGGGGCGGAAGAAGATCGCATGCTCGCCTTCCAGAGGCTTGATGGGATATTTGTCCTCCTCTGTCTGGTTTGCGAGGTTTCTGGGTATGAGGGAGTAGGGCAGGACATTCCCCTCGCCCATGAACGAAGCGACAAAGAGCGAGTTCGGCTTGTGGTATATCTCCTCGCCCGTACCGCTTTGGCTCACCCGTCCGTCCTGCATGACGATGATGGTATCGGCTATGGCGAGGGCCTCCTCCTGGTCATGGGTGACGTAGAGCGTGGTGATGCCCGTCTCGTCGTGGATCCGTCGTATCTCGGTTCGCAGGTGTTTGCGCATCTTGGCATCGAGGGCGGACAGGGGCTCGTCAAGGAGCAGCAGCTCAGGCTTGGAGGCCAGGGCACGGGCCAGGGCGACACGCTGTCGCTCTCCTCCTGAAAGCTCCTGGGGTTTTCGCTTCTGGTAGCCATCAAGGCCGACGAGGGTCAGCAGGCGCTGCACCTCGGCTGTGCGAGCTCGTTTTTTGGTGTTCCTGATCTTCAAGGGATATGCGATGTTCTGTTCCACGCTCATGTGGGGGAAAAGGGCATAGTCCTGGAATACCATGGCGATGCGCCTTTGGTGCACCGGTTCATGGATGATGTCCTTGCCCTTGAGCAGTATGCTTCCCTCCTCTGGGGTTATGAGCCCTGCAACCAGCTGCAGCGTAGTGCTCTTGCCACACCCTGAGGGGCCGATGATGCACGCAAGTTCCCCCTCCTTGACGGAGAAGGAGGCGTCCAGTGCGAAGTCCTTATAGGAAGCCTTCATGAAACAGGTCAGACCCTTATCGGCCATTGGTCCCTCCCTTTGCCAGTTCACTGACGAGAAATACGATGGTGGAGACAAGGATAAGGACAGTGCCAAGGGCACAGGCCCCTTGGAAGTTGTACGATCCTATGAGTCGGTACATGATTACAGGAAGGGTGATGATGGCGCTGTTGGCCAAGGTCAGGGTGGCTGTGATCTCCCCCATGCTGAGTGCGAAGGCAAACATGCCTCCGGTTATCATCGCCGCCCTAAGCAGGGGGATTTCAATGAGGAAGAAGGTGCGAAGCGGTGTTGCCCCAAGGGTAAGGGAGCTTTGGATATAGGAAAGGGGCATCTTGCGGTACTCAGGAAGAATCGTCCTCAGGACAAACGGGATCGCTATGACCATGTGTGCAAGCACCACAAGCGTATAGCCAACCGACACGCCTGCGCGGATCCTGTTTGCAATGAGGTAGTAGCCCAAGCCTATGATCACCGAGCTGACGGTCATCGGCAGCATCCCGAACAGCTCCAAGGCCGATGAGGCGAAGCCCTTCTTTCGGATCGCAGTGGCCAGTGTCAGGGCTATGGGGACGGTCACCACTGCTACCAACGCTGCTATGAGCAGGCTGTTGGTCAGCGCCTGCAGCGCTGATCCCATATGGCCGGTCCCCCTTTCGAGTGCGAAGAGCTGGCGATACCATTTGAAGCTGAAGCTCTCACCCCCCGAGCGCGTCGCCGATGCCATGAAGGAGCGCACGACAATCGATGCTATCGGGCCCATGATGAACAGCAGTGTCGCCACTGAGTAGACCAAGGCTAGAACCTTGCCTGCAAGGGTCGCAGGTTTCTTGGAAAGCCTGGCAGAGGAGCTGTTGTACTCCTCGCTTCTGGCGAGCATCTTCTGACTCTTGTTGTACCAGACGAGCAGCACAGAGGTGATGACGAGGGAGAACAGCGAAAGGGCTGCAGCTCCCCCGCTATCCATGGAGGTTCGCGCCAGGCGGTATATCTCAACCTCCATGGTGGTGAACTGAGGTCCCCCCCCAAGCACCAGGATGATGGCGAAGCTGTTGTAGCAGAAGAGGAAGACCAGGGTGGCCGCCGAGATGATCGAGGGGGCGAGCCTGGGCAGCGTGATGGTACGGAACGTCCTGCCCCTTTTTGCACCCAAGGTCCATGCAGCCATCTCGCAGTGGGTATCCATGTGCTCCCAGTAGGTCGATACGAGGTTCATCACGATGGGGAAGTTGAAGAAGGTGTGGGCTAGGATGATCGCCTTGAAGGAGTAGAGTATCTGTATCGGGGGTTGCTCAAGGGTGAAGAGCTTCATCAGAAGCTGGTTGAGAAAGCCGTTGTTGCCGAAGAAGATGACAAAGCCTAGGACCACCAGGATCGAGGGGATGACAAAGGGGACGGTGCTCAGGGCCCTGATGAAGCGCTTGCCCCTGAAGGAGTAGTTTGCCAGGAGGTACGCCCCCGGCAAGGCGACAAGTACGGATGCCAAGGTGCTCAACGCCGCCTGGTAGAGGGTGAACAGCAGGATACGGATCGTGTATGCTGAGGTGAAGGTCTCTCGGATGCGGGAGAGCGAGAAGCCCTCCTCGGTGAGGAAGGCCGCCGAAAGGGTGAAGAAGAGGGGCACAAGAAAGAGTGCCAGCAGGACCAAAGCCCCTGGGACAGGCATTGCCTTGTAGAACCCCTTGTTCTCTCCTCCAACCTTCTGCTTCATCTGCTCATCACCTGTGTCCATTCAGTTAGCCACCTATCGAGGTTTTTTTCAATAGCGAGTGCATCAAGAGAGAGGCTTTTTTCAGGTTTTGGTGCCCAATCGAAGGCAGGGGGCAGGACAGTCCCGCTATTTACAGGGTACATGGAGTTTGCAGTCGCCACATCCAGCTGTGCATCGGTGAGCAGGAAATCAATGAAAAGTTTGGCAGCATCCTTCTTTTTGCTTGAGGCGAGCAGTCCAACCGATTCGATGGTGGTGCTGTGTCCTTCGGTGAACAGGGCGCTGCGGTACCGGGTGCTCCCCTCATACGTCACGTGGTAGACAGGGCTGGTGGTGTAGCTAAGTACAAGCGGAGCCTCCCCTTCGGTGAAGAGTCCGTATGCACTGGACCACCCTTCGGTGATGGTCAGGGCATTGCTCTTCATCGCCTTCCACCACGACAGATATCCCTCTTCCCCATAGACTTCAATGGTCCACAGCAGCAGGCCCAACCCGACCGACGAGGTCCTGGGATCGATGAGCAGGACCTTGTTCTTGTACTTGGGGTCTGTAAGGTCGTCTAGCGAGGTTGGGATCATCGCAGGGGAGAGTTTTTCTGAGTCATAGACAAAGGCGAAGTTGCCGTAGTCAAAGGGCAGGAGCCGGTTTTGGGGGTCAAACTGCAAGAGGGCAGGGATGTCGGCAAGAGTAGGGCTGTCGTAAGGTTCGAACAGATCCGCTGCGTAGGCCTTCGCCGCCATGTCGTCGCTGATGCCGACCACCACATCGGCTAGGGGGTTGTTCTTTTCCCCCCTGACCTTGATGAGCATCTCAATGGCGTCACCGGCACTGACCAGGTTCACCCTGATGCCGGTTTTTGCTTCAAACTCGGTGACGATGGTAGGGCCGGGACCCCAGTCGCCACAGAAGGCGTCATAGGCATAGACGGTGATCTCTTGCTGTGATGAGATTTCGGTTTCCTTCTTTCCTTGTGAGAACACAAGGGAAGAGACGAGGAGAATGGCTAGAACTGCTATAAGACGCTGATGCTTAATCATTAAGCACCTCCTTAGTGGTATTCTGCCATGGGGAATTGGTTTTGTTGAGAATTGCATGTCTCCCTCCGCTGGTATTATCCAGATCAGGTTAACGGGTGTGATCTCAGGCCAAGTGGCCACCCCAGGACACCTCTAACCCTACTGAGATTCCCCCTAGCTGTCAAGCGCGGTTTGTTGACCACCCCCTTTTCCTGCTGTACAGTACTTGTATGAAGCATGTTGCACTATCCTCTGAAATTGCCAAGATCGATGCCCTGTCACAGACAGAGTACTCCCTGCCCGCACTCGCCCTGATGGAGAGTGCCGCCATGGGAGTCTGGGGTGAAGTGCAAGGCAGGATACCCTCCAAGGATGCCTCCCTGGTATTCCTCTGTGGAGGGGGGAACAACGGTGGCGACGGCCTCGCTGTTGCCCGCCTTGCATACAACAGCGGCTTTCGGAGGGTGTTGTGCATCCTTTCCGCCAAACGTCTCTCCCCCTCGTGTGAGCGCCAGCGTGAGATACTCAAGGCTTATGGCATCGGGCTCATCACCTTGGATGAAACCATTCCTTCTCAAGCAAACAAGGCAATTGTTGAAGCCGACTTTCTCTTTGACGCCCTTGCCGGCATAGGGTTGCGCGGGCCCTTGGGCGGGCTTTCCCTCTCCCTTGTAGAACTTGCGAACAACAGCCCAGCCTACAAGGTTGCCATCGACATCCCCTCAGGATTGGGCGATGGGGTCAGTGTCACCTCTGTTCATTGCAAAGCGGACCTCACGGTGACCTTCGGCTTGGACAAGATTGCCATGTACCATCCCTCTACCCGTGCCGATTGTGGGGAGATGGTGGTGAAGAACCCCTCATTCCCCCCCCATCTGCTGGAAGCCGCCCCTGTGATTGCTCAATTGTTCACCTTCTCTGATATCTCCCTACAGAAACTTTCCCCTTCATCCTACAAGAACAAGCGCGGTCATCTGGCCATAGTCGGAGGCAGCAAGGGTTACACCGGGGCCGCCAGGCTCTCGGCGCGCTCTGCATTCGCATCAAGAGCAGGCCTGGTGACTCTTTTTTGTGATGAGGATGTCTACCTCATCGCAGCGGGTGAGGCACCCTCTGTCATGGTGCGTATCCTGGATAGTGTAGAGGAGCTATCCGCCTTTGATACCATCCTGGTCGGTCCGGGATGGGGTGGGGGGCGATCCTCACTGCTCAAGGAGATTCTGTTGCTGGGAAGGAAGGTGGTCCTTGATGCCGACGGCATCACAGCCTATGCAGCACTTCTGCAGGAACGGAAAACCATCGAGCATGGCCCATTGGTCATCACACCGCACCTTGGCGAGCTGAAGAGCCTTGCCGCCGCGCTCTATGGTGAGGCAGCTGAGGACACCCCCCTTGCATTCTTCTCCCTTATCCAGGACATCTCCGACCGCCTCGATGCCACGCTGGTGGTGAAGAGTTCGCTGGTCCATATTGCATCACCTGGAAACAAGAGCATCAGGGTGGTTGAGGGCCTCAACCCCTCCTTGGGGGTTGCCGGAAGCGGGGATGTGCTGTGTGCGGTCATAGCTGCTCTGGTAGCTGGTGGCATGGGTCTCCAGGAGGGCTCACTTATAGGAACTTTGCTCCACCAGAGGGCAGGTTCTGTTGCAAGGGAGACGTGCGGCTACTATGACAGTGAGACGTTGGTGGAGGTTTTGGGACAGGTTGTCATGGAGCGTGAGCGGTGATGCAAATCTATCTCCTATCCATTGCCTACCTCTTGGTGGGTGCGGGAATCCTGCTCAGCGATGCATATGGGGGGAGGTTCGCCCTCCTGCTCTCGTTGAGGTATCTGTTCCGTACCAAGAAGGCCTTCAGGACGGTCCTGATCATAGCAGGCTTCGCCCTGGGCCTCGCCCTGGGTTTTTTCCCTGTAGCCCCGGGGCCGCCCCTGCTAGGGGACCTCATTCCCCTTGCCAACACAGCTTTGCTCACGCTCTGGTACATCTCCCATGCCCTCAGGCATACAGAGGGCGATGAGATTGTCGACGAACAATCAGTGCTGAAAGCCACCGGGCAGTATTTTGAAAAGAACAGGCGCAACTTCGGCTTCATCACCTTGGTGGTAGCCGTGCTGCACTTTCTGGTCCCCATGTCAGTGTTGTTATGAGGAAGGGTTAGGATGGAAGCATATACAGAACAGCGGATAACCACAGCCGGGATACTCACAAAAGATGATAGGTACTTTGTCGCCAAACGTGAGGACAAAGGTTCCATCGGGGGTTTGTGGGAGTTTCCCGGGGGTAAGAACAGGTGGGGTGAGAGTGAACAGGAGACCTTGAGGCGTGAGTTCCAAGAGGAGCTTGGGCTCGACATAGAGGCCGGCCCACTTCTGCATACCCACGATTTTGTTAACAAGGGGACGCTCTACCACCAGAAGGCATACCTGGTCTCTTGCAACCAGGAGCAGGAACCCAAGCTGAGCGTACACACCACATACAGGTGGGTGAAGGCTGAAGAGCTGCAGAGCCTTGCGTTTGCCCCGAGTGACCAGAGGATTATTGCGACCCTGTTGGATCGTGGTAAAATCCAATAGCCCGGCAGAGGTCCAACTTTATCCTATGGCTGTTGGGTGATGATGCAGTAGATGTTCCCTGTATAGGAGCCGGACATCGGCAAGGTGTTGGCCGGGACAAAGATACTGAGCTTACCCTCAAGGACATTTGCTACGGATGTCTGCCCGTCTATAGGGGATTTCTTGTTTGTGCTGATGGACTGAAACTTTTCATAGGGCGAGCGTATGTGCTTTGGGGGCCCTTGGGGGCTAGTACCTGTAAAAACCACATCAAAGGGAATTGGTGGCACCCCACCTGAGTAGAGCCTGAAGGTTGCCTCCGACCCTGCTGCATCAGAGGCGATCCTGAGGTTAGCTGAAGAGCTGAGGGAGTAATAGCTGAGATTGCCTACATGCAGTGCCTGGGGCACTGTGTTCTTGTTTCTGAGTGTCTCATAGGGGAAGAATCTGGGAACGACACTTTCCACCTTGAACAGGAAGGTGTCGTTTGGCCCGCTTGGGTTGTTCTCCCCAAACAGTTCAAATGGCAGGCTAAGGCCTTCACTGGTCCTTGCAGTGAAACGGGTTATATAGGTCCCGTTGGGCAGGGGCGTCGGCCTTATCTGGTCGCGTCTGATGACTACCATGTCTACCCATATGTACTGGTATTTGTGCTTGTAGGCAAACAGATTCGAGGACCATGTCTTTGTTCCGGAATTCCCATACAAGGAGTAGCCGGGTTTGCCTGTTTCATAAAATCCCCATGTTTCAGGGCCAGAGCTCACCGGTATGGAAACACCCCCTCCGTTCTCATAGATGGGTGTGTTGTAGCCAATGAATTCATCCTGTTTTCCATTATGAAAAAGGCCTTTTACCGTGGTGACCAAGAAGAACTCCCTCCAGATATATACTTGTGAAAAGCCCCCTGTCAGGTAGGTGAAGTAGAACATGTTGTTGGCTGTTCCTGTGGCAAAGGGTTCCGTCTCGGTAAACGTCAATCGTGTCGGTGGTCCCTGGTAGCGGATGCGCCCAACAAATCCTTCTGCCTTGGTGCGCCATATATCTGGGGTGGTTGTGTACGAGGACGGGGTGTCAGGCATGTCTGAACGTGAAAGGTCGAATCCATAGGTTTTCCCTGATGCGGGTTCATAGACCAGTTCGACTGCAAATAGGGAAGCACAGCATAGGAGCAAGATCAGGACAAGAAGAGAGTATAGGCTCTGTTTGAAATTCTTCACGGCAATAACCTTTTAGTAGTACTATGTAGGCCATCCACCTTTTCCCACATGGAGGCTTTGAGTATCTACCATACAGGTCTTCAAGGAACTTATCAAGGTGTTTTCATGCCTGCATATACATCCATTTATCTTTGTAACATAAAGAGATGCTTCTTGATTACAAACACTGTTTTTGCATATACAAAGGCCATTGGTTTGTCTGGTTGTACGGGTTTCCAGAGGTTTGTTAAGGTCTGAGGCCCTCAGGAAAAGTAATTCTTACGGTTTGTTCTTTTTTTGTTTGCCAGATAGGGCGCAAGAAGACTCTCATAGCAAGAAGTAAAGGTACAAAGGTACATTGTGAATGGTTTTGTTTTGACAACGTTGGAATTTCTCTATAGAATGTAGGTGATCATATCATTTAGGACAGGTTATGAAACACTCTAACGTAACTATAAAATTTTTGGCGGAGGTGGCCGGAGTCTCATTTTCTACGGTAGCCAAAGCTTTGCATGACGATCCTGCAATAAATATTGAAACGCGCATGCGCATTCAAAAAATCGCAAGGGAGTATAATTATCGCCCCAACATCCTTGCCAAAGGCTTACGCAACCGCCGTACCAAATCCATCGGCGTCATCTTAAACGACCTGCAAAGTCCCTTTTACTCGGAAATCTACAAAGCGATTGGAGATGTGCTTCATAAAAATGGGTACACCATGTTCTTGGCTGATTCTAAATATGACGAGGCTATTGAAAAACAAAACATCTCAACGATGATCGGCCAAGGTGTTGAAGGCCTTATTGTCTCTTCTGTCAGCGAAGACTCTGAAAATATAGAATTGTTGCTCCAAGAATCAGTGAAAACGGTATTCATCGATAACCGTCCTCGTCGTGATGATATTTGCTGTGTGTATGTTGATCACGAAGCAGCTGCTAATTTGGCTGTAAGCCACCTCATAGGGGCAGGTCACCGTAATATTCTTTTACTCAATGGACCTGAGAACCTTCCCTCTTCGCAACGATACATGATGGGTTATTGTGAAACATTGAAATCAAACAACATTGTATTTCGCGAGGAGTTAGTAAAATTCAATGCAATAGATATAGCTCAAACCTCTCGCCTTTTGGCAAACATACTCAATGGTAATGATGCCGTCAAACCTGATGATTTTACTGCTATAGTGACACTCAGTGATGTGACTGCTATTGGAGTATATGAAGCAGCCATGACGTATGGATTTACCATTCCGGGTACCTACAGCTTGGTCGGGTATGACAATATTTTCGCAACTAAATATCTGAATCCTGCCCTCACGACAATTCATCAACCCAAGGAACAAACCGGAAGATTAGCCTCTACCATGCTACTGAACTGCATTGAAGACCCAGATGCTAAAATGATTCAGATTATTCTTAATCCGGAACTTAAAATTCGTGCATCAGTTCGCTCCCTCCTGTAGCCTGTCCCTTGGTATCAGCATAGGATAATTCCAAAGATAGAATTTTTTGCTACACGACTTGCCGAGCATGAGTGTGATGTTTCTTTCCACTCAATTCTTTAGAAAGCTTTCTCACATACCATGGAATACAAAATACTGTGTAATTTTGTCTACAAGCAATCAAAAAAGGGTGACTGACAAAAGCATTGATTTTGATTGACAAACAGCAAAAGTAGTGTATGATGATTATAGTTACAACGTTGTATTAACATTGTTTTCATTTTTACAACGTTGGAATTCATTTGTGTTGTACATCTTCTTAGATGTATAGAAAGGAAAGCATATGAGTGAATATGTGTTAGAGATGAAAGAGATCACTAAAACTTTCCCCGGTGTAGTAGCATTGGATTCCGTCTCTTTACGTGTTGCCAAAGGTTCTATTCATGCCTTGATTGGTGAGAATGGTGCTGGGAAATCGACCTTGATGAAAATCCTGAACGGCGTATATACCGCAAACTCTGGAGAGCTGTTCCTTGAAGGAGAACACCTTTTGCTGCAAGGGGTGCGCGACGCTCAGGAGAAAGGCATCAGCACGATCTTTCAGGAGTTTAATCTCATAAACACCCTTTCAATTGCAGAGAATATTTTTTTGGGCCGTTTCCAAGGTAGAAGAACGATTGATTGGAAAAAGACAAACCGCGATGCCCAGGAACTGTTGGAAAGTTTGGGACTTGATTTTGATATCACCAAGCCGGTGGGCAAGCTCTCCACGGCTGAGAAGCAATTGGTAGAGATAGCCAAGGCTCTCTCATTCCAAGCGAAGATAATCGTGATGGATGAACCTACCTCCTCCCTAACCAAGAAAGAGATTGAACTGTTTTTTCCAATTATTCAAAAATTGAAGGATGAGGGTATCACCGTCATCTATATTTCCCATAAGCTGGATGAGATTTTTCAAATCTGCGACACGGTTTCTGTGATGCGTGATGGGAGGATTGTCGGAGAGAGTCCTGTAAAAGATATTAGCCGTGAACAGATTATTGAGTTGATGGTAGGGCGAGCCATGGAGGCAGAGTTTCCACTACGAACGGTTAAGCCGGGTGAAAAGGTCTTGTCGGTCAAAAACCTCAGTAGGGGCAATGCCTTGTCAGATATCTCATTTGATCTCTATAAAGGCGAGATTTTAGGCATAGCCGGCTTGGTTGGAGCTGGCAGAACCGAATTGGCTGAAGCAATTTTTGGGGCAGATCCTGCTGATAGTGGAACTATAGAAATATATGGCACCCCTGTTTCAATACGCTCAACCCAGGATGGAAAGCAACATTCGATTGGGATGGTCACCGAAGATCGAAAGGAGACCGGACTAGTGCTGGATATGAGTGTAACTAAAAACATTACAGTTACAAAACTCAAAGCAGTCAGCAGGGGTGTAGTCATAAAGAAACAGAAAGAGGCTGCCGTTGCCACGGAGTATGTTGAAAAACTCAACATAAGGACACCCTCGATCAACCAGACCCTGTATAACCTGTCGGGAGGGAACCAACAGAAGGTTGTACTAGCAAAATGGCTATTCTCGAATGCTGAAATTTTGATTCTCGATGAGCCAACCCGAGGGATCGACATCGGTGCAAAGTATGAAATTTACTGTCTCATGAATACCCTGACCGAACATGGGAAGTCAATTATCATGATATCTTCAGAATTGCCAGAAGTTTTGAGCATGAGCGATCGGCTTCTTGTCATGCATAAGAAGAAGATTAAGGGTGAACTTAGGGGCAAGGATATGACAGCCGATAAAGTCATGCAATTAGTAATCGAATAGGTTGGAGACGAACGATGAATCAAAAGAAAGTCATTGATATAGTGAGAAATAATGGAATCATTTTGGTGATACTCCTTCTCATTATTATTACCAGTATAATTGAACGGAATTTCTTGACTTTTAACAACCTGCTAAATGTACTGAGGCAAGTATCTGTAGTTGGTATTGTAGCCTGTGGAATGACCTATTGCATCATCGGAGGGGCATTTGACCTTTCTGTAGGGTCCGTAGTCTCCTTATCGGGCGTTATAACCATTCTAAGTATAAATGCAGGGACTAACGAGTATATGGCGATTTTGTATGGTCTTTTGGCTGGTGTTGCAATCGGTATTGTCAATGGAATTCTCATCTCCTCTATTGATGGTCGTACCGGTGAAGCCTTTATCGTTACGTACGGCATGCAGGTTGTGGTAGCTGCCATCGCCCTTTTTCCTTCTAACGGACTCTTTATATCTGGCCGTATTTCTCCAGGATTCTTTAAATCAATGGGGCAAGGCGTCATGCCGATCGTTATCTTTCTTTGTCTTGCCGCCTTCATGGAGTTTGTCCTGGTTAAAACCAAGTATGGCCGTAAGATGGTTTTTATAGGAAGCAATTTGCATGTTGCAAAGATGAGTGGTATCAATGTCAAATTCAATAGGATTACATTCTTTGCCATCTCGGGATTATTGGCAAGCTTGGGCGGCATCGTGCTCTGTAGTCGCGTCACTTCATCAAACCCTACCGTCGGCCTGAATTTTGAGATGGATGTGATTGCCGCAGTTGTAGTGGGGGGGACTCAGTTAAGTGGTGGAAAGGGCAGTGTCCTGCGTACCGTAATGGGTGCTGTCATTATCGGTATTATGGGTAATGCTTTGAATATCCTGGGTATCACAGCATATCACCAGCAAATAGTAAAAGGATTGCTCATTATTGTAGCCGTAGGTATGGATATTCTGAATAAACAAATCAAGTTGAGGGAGATGGCACATGATACAGTCTTTGCCGGATAAGAAAAAAATAGTCACGTTTATGTTGGAAAATGCTGTCTCCGTCTTTTTGGTTGGATTCATTATCTTCATGGTATTTACAAAGCGTTCATTTTCGACCTGGGACAATATTGTCAATATAATCAATGAAAGTTCAATTTATGGTATCGCCGCCTGTGCCATGACGGTTGTCATTATCAGTGGGGAGTTCGATCTCTCGGCTTCTTCAGTTTTCGGATGGTCAACAGTTCTTTTCACCCTCTGTTGTAATACGATAGGAATCGTTGGTGCCTTCTTCATTACCCTTGCTTGCGGCGCCTTGTTTGGAGCTTTTAACGGGTATTTGGTGGCTAAGATACGGATACCAGCTTTTGTGGTAACGCTGGGAACCATGATTTCCATTAAGGGGCTGGCCTATGTCGTGACCAAAGCCCAACCCATAAACACTACGAATGCAACTCTTCGGGCTATAGGGAATTTCCATATAGGTGATATCTCGATAATCCCCATAGTCTATCTCGCAGTTATTCTTTTGTTCTTTTGGTTTTTGCGGTACACCAAGTTCGGTCGCGATATTTATGCAACCGGGGGCAATTATGAAGTAGCACGTCTATCTGGGATTAACGTTGTCTTCTCCAAATTTATGGTATTCACTATGCTTGGAGCCGCAGCTGCTTTGGCAGGGATGATGTACGGAGTACGGATTAAGGCTGGGTGGGCGCCATATGGCCAGGATCTCTCCCTATATTGTATTACTGCAACCATCATCGGAGGCACGAGTTTGCTGGGTGGAAATGGTGGAGTACACAAAACCGTAATCGGGGTGCTTTTACTAGCTGTATTATTCAATGCTTTGACTTTGCTCGGTGTAAGTGGCTCGATGCAGAAGTTCATACGTGGCCTGGTCTTGATTACTGTCATCATGCTTGATGCGGTGGTGGTTAAGAGGCAAAGGGAATAGGTGAAACATGCTGCCATAGGTAGCAAAAAATAGGAGGATTCTTGTGAAAAAAACTTTTTTGATCGTTCTCTCGTTGCTTCTGGTAGGTACGATGGTATCGGCTGCTGGAAAGAAGGAAGATGATGGAGCAAAAAAAATCTTCATGTCTAGTGCCTATTATACAGCTCCTTATGGAGCACCATTGCAGGAAGCTGTAAAGGAGAAAGCTGCTGCTCTGGGGTATTCGGTTCAGATTGTCGATGGTGAAGAAAACGCCGATAAACAGTTGTCACAATTCAAGGCTGCTGTAGCTGATGGCTATGATGCCCTCATTTATTGGCCCGGTGACCAGGCTTCATCCCCTCCACTTGTGGAGTATCTGAATTCAACCAAACTGCCTTGGGTCGCGTTGAACACCGTCGTCGATGATTCTGTCATAGACCTTGTCCCTTGCATGATAGCCTCTGATGAGGTTGAGATTGGTAGGTGGCTGGGGCGTTTGATTATCAAGTATTTCAAGGATAATCCTGGTAAGACAAAAAATGTAATCTATATTGAGGGCAGCCCAGGGTCCAGCTATACGGAAAACCTGACCATTGGAGTAAACGAGATATTGAAAGGCTCGGACATCAACATCCTTAATGATCATCAATATGCTCAGTACGATCCAACAAAAGCCATGGTAATCATGGAAGATATGTTGACCAAGTTTGGACGGAGCATTGACCTCGTGGTGGTGCAAGATGGAGGCATGTTCCAAGGTGCCTATTCAGCAATCCAGGCCGCTGGATATGTGGGTAAACTTGGTTTGTTGTGTCAGGGCCAAGATCTGATTGTTCGAGAAAAACTACTTGATGGCGAGCTGTATGCCAGCGTTGCACAGGACCCGTTTACAGAGGGTGCGTTGGCGGTTGAGATGCTTGATAAGGTTATCAAGGGTGAAACGATCGAGAAATGGGTTGCCACTCCTACAGGCGCCATTTACGCTGCTGATGTTGACAAATATCGCTGGTTCTAATTTCTACATACGGGTTGGTGGCGTTTTGCCATGGCGAGCGCCACTGGCTTGTTCTATGAAAAATATTATTTAGGAGCGAGGCATGGAGAGACCAAAAATCTCAAAAAAAGAGTTTGAAGACCGCATAAGCACCATTCAGAAATGGATGGTGAAACATGACATGGCTGTCATGTTGATCTATGGGGATGAATATCGAAAGGAAAATCTCCGGTATGTCTCCAACTACTGGCCTATGTTTGAGCGTAGCGCTTTGATCGTTGGACGAGCAAGTACCCCCATTTTGCTGTGTGCTCCTGAAGGTGAGCAAGTTGCTCATGAAATGTCTGTTTGGCCAGATATCCGTCTTGTTCCTGATTTTCTTTGTGCAACGGTTCCCGATAAGATTGATTATCCTTTGGCAACGTATACCGATTTCCCGTCCCTAGTGGAGGAGCTGCAGGAGAAGGAAGGTGATGTTAACCGTTTGGGTTTGGTAGGCATAGATGCGATGTCACAGCCTCTCTATACAACAATACAAAGCGCTTTTCCCTCTGAAATTGTTGACTGCAATCATCTTCTTCAAACTATGCGTAGGACAAAGAGCAGTATGGAAATTGCCTGTTTGGCTGAAGCGAACCGAATTGCTGATGCAGCATTTAAAGTTTTTATGGAGAGTGATCTGATTGGAATGACAGAGTTGCAGGCAGCTGGAGTGATTGAAGGCGCCGCTCGCTTTGAAGGTGCGGAACATGTGATATTTACTGTTTTGGGTAGTGGAGAACGAACACATACCATTATAGGAAGACCCACTGACAAAATCATCGAAGATGGGGATATGATCATGTGCGCCCTGGCCATCCAGTACGAAGGGTATGTGGCAACTTGTGAAGTACCTTTTGCCGTTGGGAAGATGAGTAAGGACACCCAACATGTGATAGATGTCCTCATTGGTGCCAGTGCCGCTGGAAAGCCCTATCTCAAGGCTGGGATTCCGATGAAAGAGTTTGTCAAAGCAGTAAAGGAACATTATAAACAGGCTGGCCTTTCAAAGTATGATGTCTATCCCCCCTTGCATGGGATTGGTTGTGCTGAAGCTGAATCACCGTACCCCCATGAAGGAACTGAAGAGCCATTTACTGTTGGAACCACGGTAAATACGGACATTAGCCTGTTTGGTCTTCCTGGTGGCTCAAACCGGATTGAAGAAGGATTTGTAATAACTGCCGATGGTGCCGATTCATTATCCCCATTTGTTCGCTCATATTGCGAAAACTGGATGAACAGGATGCACAAGGAGGATAGTTCAGATGAGTAAGTTTCCGCGAATTCCAGATGCAGAATTTCTTGACCGGTATAAAGCTGTTCAGAAATTGATGAAAGCTTCCGATGTTGATGTCTTGTTGGCGTATGCTCATGAAGCAGAGCCTCAGTTTGTCAGATATCTTAGTGATTATTGGCCCTCCTTTGAGACGGCCGCCGTATTGCTCGGCCAAGAGGGGCTTCCCATTTTAGTTATTGGGCCTGAAAGTGCCACGTATGCTAAAGATCGTTCCAGAATTTCTGAAATTAGACGTGTCCAGTCATTCCGTGAATCTTCCAACCCAGAATACCCTGGAGTCTCTCTTGATTCATTCTCCGATGCAATCAGGGATGTATGTAAGAGTACAATAGTGAAGAAGGCTGCAATAGCAGGGTATAATCTTGTGTCGCACCTGGTGTATGGAGATTTTGCAAAGGCTCTGGAGAGTTTTTCTTGCAAGACGATAGTCAACGGGGATGATCTGGTGATGCGTCCGCGCATGGTGAAGAGTGACAATGAGATCGCATGCATGCGAACAGCCGCTCTGATGTCAAACAAAGCCATGCACCATGTCATCGATACTATCAAAGTAGGTATGAGCGAACTGCAGGTACGAGGGCTGGGAGTCTCTAAGATCTATGAATTGGGAGCTGAAAACGAAGCGTATCCAATGTGGACTTTGTCTGGGGTTGGTGGCGACCAGGCAATTAGTCGTGCTCGTCAGAAAATACTGGAGATGGGTGATCTTGTCCATATCGGTGTAGGAGCTCGTTATGAAGGGTATGCTTCATCGATAGGGCGTCAGGTCATAATGAAAGAACCTAAAAAATGGATGTTGGATGCTATTGATGCAGCGTATGAGGCACATGCTCTGATTTGTCGTGAACTCTATGCAGGTAATAATGCATCTAAAGTGGCAGCAGTATATGAAGAGGTTATGAAGCGTCGCGGGTATGCCGATTGGCTCCTGTATGGGCCGTGTCATGCTACAGGCCTAATGGAGGGTGAGCCGCCTTGGATCGAGTCAAACAGTGATTACGAGTTGCTTGAAAATATGACCTATTGTGTTGATATCTTCCTGCATGATGAGCATGGTCATGGATTCCGTGTCGAGGATAGTGTTCGGGTAGGAAAAGATAAGGCTGAGAACCTTACCAATTTTCCTTTGGAAATCTTTATTCGCTAAGTATTACAGTAGAAAATTGTAAATTTTCTTGACTAACATTGAAACAGTAATCGTAGCAATGGTGTAGATGGTGCTAAAGCTATCTTTTTACAACGTTGTACCAAGAAAAAAGGAGAAAACTATGTCGTATTACAACTTACAAGAGACCGAGTCCCGTATTGAGAAGGTAAGGGAAGTCCTTCGTGCAAAGTCGATCGATGCTGCGTTGATTTATTATGATGAGTTGAACGTTGCTAACGGTTGGTATCTGACAGGTTGGTGCCCCCAATTTGAAAAGGGATGTGTCTTGCTGCCAGTCGATGGTGAACCATTGTTGCTCGGTGGTCCGGAAAGTGAGCCTTTTGCTAAAATGAGTAGCGCCATCACTGAAACCAGAAACTTCACTCCCTTTATGGTCCCCGACGAAGAGTATCCCAATGCTCAGATTAGTACGTTTGAAAGCCTCTATAAAGAGCTTGATGGCGCTAAGATCCCCATGCGCACAATTGGTGTCGTAGGTACTGCTGCACTGCCGCACAATGTCTATACCCAATTTCAGGCTGGGTTCAAAGGAAGTGAGCTCATTGATATCACTGATGAATATGAAGCATTGCGGGCCCTTAAGTCGCCTTGGGAAGTTGAACAAATCCGAAAGGCCTTTGGTCTGACCTTTGATGCCTACATGGCCATGAAAAAGATTACAGCACCTGGGGTCTACGAGCATGAGGTTGCCGCTGAAGGTGAGTATGTGTGTCGCAAGGCTGGAGCCAATAGCTTTGCCTTCTCCTGCATTGTTGGAAGCGGAGAGCGAGCCAAAGCCGTTGTTCCCACTGCTCTCAATAAAGAGATGCTTGCCGGCGAGATGGTCATGGTCGGTATAGCACCTCGAATTAATGGGTATGCTGGTGTTATGGGTGAGTCCCTCCCTGTTAATGGAGTCTATACCCAACGCCAAAAAGATTGTGTGAACTATCTTCGCGAAGCATTCATACTGACCAAGGCAATGCTAAGACCTGGTGTAACGGGGCGAGAACTCGATGTTCCTGCCCGCAAGTCGTTTATAAAAAATGGTCTTATCGACTACTTGGTTTGTCCCTTCGCCCACACCATTGGTCTGATGGAAGCTGAAGGTCCCTTCTTCGGCCCAAACAGTGACGACGTGCTTGTCCCAGGGATGACGGTTTGTGTAGACATCAGTTTCTTTGGACATCCTGAGTTCCATGGTGCCCGCATTGAGACCGGCTATGTGATTACTGAAACTGGCTGTGAACCCCTATGTCCTGAAATGGATAAGATTCTGACGACAATGGTATAAGGAGTAAAGAGTATGCTTGGTAAGAAAACTTGGGTATTTGCTGATGGGGATCTGCCCCCACATCCGGAGAATTTGGGAGAACCAAAAGCGCATGAAGCGCTGATGGTGGTCAACGATGGCAAAGAGGATGCAATCCTAAAGATCACGCTGCTTTTTGAAGATGGAGAACCTAAAGAAAACTTACAACTTATAGCTCCTGCTAAAAGAGCAAGCTGCTTTAGGATGGACCACAAGATTTGGGGTGATGAGTATCTCATCCCCCCAGGGCAATATGCTGTGATCGTACGGAGCAATATGCCTGTTGTGGCTGTGTTTGGACGCTTAGATCGGCGCAAGGATGTAGCTTACTATCCAGTTGCACCCTACGCAGAATGAGTTGATAGGGGAAGGTCCTAGACCTTCCCATTGCAAAAGGAGGAACGTATGAAACGAACTGGTATCTTGATTTTGGTAATGGTTTTGTTGGGCACAACCTTGTTTGCCGCCGGTGTTCAAGAGTCTGCAAGGGATTCTAAGAAACTCATACTGTCGAATGCCTACTATACGGCACCGTATTGTGCAGCCTTTAATCCTGCAGCTATTGAGAAAGCTCGGGAACTTGGGTATGAGCTACAAATTCTTGATGGTGAGGGGAATCAGCAAAAACAGCTGGAACATGCCCGCTTGGCAATTTCGGAAGCGGCAGGATTTATCTACTTTCCCGCCGATGTCGATGGGTCTGTTCCTATCGTCGAAGCTTTGAACAAAGCAAATCTGCCTTATGTAATTGTCAACAATTACACTCTGGATGCTCTTGCTGCCAACAACGTACCGGTCTATGTCGGGACAAATGTGAAGCAGCATGGGCATAATATGGCTACGCTAATCAAGGAACTACTGCCTTCAGGCAAAGGGAATTTGGTGGCCATAGAAGGGACTGCTGGACATGCCCAGACTATCGCATTCAACGAGGCTTTCAAAGAGGATTTTGCTGGAACCGGAATAACATTCCTAGATCGTCAGCCTGCTGATTTCGATGCCGATAAAGCATTGACGAAGATGAATGACTTTTTAACAAAATACAGCAATAAGATTGATGTTATCGTCTCGCATGATGGAGGAATGCTAGCCGGTATTGTTGCTTCCCTACGTGCTTCTGGTAAGTTGGGCTCAATTCCAATCGTTTGCGCCGGATCCAATGTGATAATCTACGATGCTATCAAAAGTGGCCATGTATATGGAACATCGACACAGGATCCTGGAGTAGAAGGAGCATTAGCGGTCTCAACGGTAGTGGACATCATCAAGGGCAAGAAGGCCCCGCAGTGGGTTGAGTTGCCAATTGAACCGGCTACTAAGGCTACAATCGACAACTATAACTGGTTCTAAGACAATAAAAGGGGGAGGGGTTCCTCCCCCTTCATAGTAAGGAGTTTCTCATGAACCGGTATGCTTTAGAAATGCGTGACATCACCAAGTTATTTCCTGGAGTAAGGGCCTTGGATTCGGTCTCTTTTACAGTTTCTCCAGGTGAGGTACATGCTCTGGTCGGGGAGAATGGTGCTGGAAAGTCAACGTTGATGAATATCCTCAGTGGAGTGTTTCAACCTGATTCAGGTTCTATTATTATCGATGGGAAAGAGCGCGTCTTCAAAGGGACCAAGGATGCTGAGAGTTGCGGCATAAGCCTCATCCATCAGGAGTTTAATCTGGTCAACTCCCTCAGTGTTGCCGAGAATATCTATCTTGGCTATTTGCATACTCACAAGGGTGGTTTTGTAGACTGGAAATATGTGCGGGAATCTGCAAGTAAGCTGATCCAGGATCTTGGCTTCAACTTTAGTGTGCGTCAGAGGGTGGAAGATCTTAGCATTGCAGAAAAGCAGTTGGTTGAAATTGCGAAAGCCCTTTCAGTGAACGCTCAAATCATTGGTATGGATGAACCGACTTCTTCGCTGACCCAAAAAGAGATTGACAAGCTATTTACGATTATCAACAGGTTAAGGGAACAGGGTATTACAGTAATATACATCTCTCATAAACTTGAAGAAGTCTTTTCCATTTCAGACACGATTACTGTCCTCAGGGACGGTCAAATAATTGATACCAAGGCTACAAAGGATACATCTAACGCTGAGTTGATCGCCAAAATGGTTGGTCGGCCGGTCGATATGAATTATCCACAACGGAGCTCGAAGGTTCAGGACGAGGTGGTTTTGGAAGCCGATAACATTTCTTGTGCTTCCTATGTCAAGGATGTCTCCTTCACTCTGCACAAAGGGGAAATTCTTGGTATTGCAGGGCTGGTGGGGTCGGGACGTACTGAGCTGGTCGAAGCAATTTTTGGGGCCCGTCCACTGCAAGGAGGCTCCTTGCTGGTGCATGGCAAGAAGGTCAATATCGGTAATACCTCCCAGGGTAAGGCCTGTTCGATAGGATTAGTAACCGAAGACAGGAAGGAGACCGGTTTGGCTCTCCATTATTCTATAACTGACAATATTGTAATTTCAAATTTACCAAGGGTTTCAAAGAAAGGGGTATATAGTAGAGCCATGGCTCAAAAATCAGCAGCACAATCCGTTAAAGATTTAGGCATCCGTACCCCTTCAACAAAACAATCGGTGATTAATCTCTCTGGTGGCAACCAACAGAAGGTTGTTTTGGCTAAATGGCTCTTCAGCGATGTTGATATCCTTATTATGGATGAGCCTACACGGGGAATTGATGTTGGAGCTAAATATGAGATTTATTTACTCATGAATTCACTGGTTGCACAGGGCAAATCGATTATCATGATCTCTTCTGAACTTCCTGAAGTATTGGGGATGAGCGACAGGGTCATGGTCATTAACAAAGGGCGCAAAAAGGGTGAATTAGCAGCAGATGAAATGCATGCCGAAGGCGTTATGCGCATGGCTTTGCTATGAAAGAGGGGAAGAAAATGGCAGGAGGACCGCAGAAATTGAAGTTTTGGTCCCGCATAACCATAGTGTTGCGTAGTTATGGGGTTTTGATAGGTCTTGTCCTTATTATAGTTATAGCTTCAATAATGGAACCGACCTTCCTGACCGCCAACAATGTGCTCAATATGCTTAGGCAGGCTTCTGTAATAGGAATTGTGAGTCTTGGTGTTACCTTTGTCATGATGACAGGAGGTATGGATCTATCAGTGGGGGCAATTGTCTCTTTGTGCTCTGTAGTTGCCATCCGGATGATGAATACCTACGGACAAACTGGAGGGTCAAGTGCTTTGACGCTCGTCGTTGTTGCCTTGATAGCCGCAATAGGGTTCTTAATCGGGTTGGTGAATGGTTCGATTATCACCTCCATCAACGGGCGGCTTGGAGAAACGTTCATCATTACCTATGGTATGCAAATTGTGGTGGCTTCTTTGGCTTTGCTATACAGTGGAGGACAATTTATTACCGGGACATTTACGGACGGGTTGTATCAACAGCTGGGAACCGGCTTGTTTCCCATTTTCTTGTTTTTAGCCATTGCACTCGTCATGCATGCTGTGCTGACATATACTACCTTTGGCAAGCAGATTTGTTTTATCGGTGCGAATATGGAGTGTGCAAGGATGTCTGGGATAAAGGTGCGGCTATTGAGGACCATCACCTATGGCATTTGCGGAATGACTGCTGCACTCTCGGCTATTGTCGTCACCTCACGTGTCTTCTCAGCCTCTCCTTTACAAGGGAATGGATATGAGTTGGAGGCGATTGCCGCTGTAGTTGTTGGCGGTACCAGCCAGTCGGGAGGCAATGGCGGCATTGTAAATACCATTATTGGAGTACTTGTTTTGAGTGTATTGGGGAATGCCTTGAACGTGGTTGGCGTCGATGCCAATGCTCAGCTATTGGTGCGCGGAGGAATAATTATTGTTGCTGTAGCACTCGATATGTGGAATAAGAAGACCGCACAAAGGATGGCAACCATATGAAAAAGACTATCCACAATCGTACTGCAGTATTTGAATTTGTCCTCAACCAGACTGTTTTGTTGTTATTGCTAGCATTTATCGTGATAATGTCCATTGTCAGAACATCCTTCCTGGCGTGGTGGAATATTCAGAGCATTCTTCTTGATGTCTCAATTTATGGTGTTGTTGCCTGCGGTATGACTATGCTGATCATCAGCGGAGAGTTTGACCTAAGTGCTTCTTCACAATATATGTGGGCCCAGATCTTATTTGTGACAATGCTGAATGCAACCAACAATCCATTTCTTTCTATTCTTGTCACCTTAGTGTCGGGCCTGGTTCTAGGAACCCTCAACGGCCTGATCGTGACAAAATTACGTGTTAACTCCTTTATCGCAACCTTAGGGACGATGACCATGATCCGTGGCTTATGTCTGGTGTTTACCAACGGAAACATGGTCAGCACGCGCAATGAGTTTGTCAAGACGTTAGGACAAGCGCAGATTCTAGGAGTCTCATCACTCTTTTACATCTATATCGGAGTTTTAGTGGTGGTCTCAGTAGTTCTGGCATACACAAACTTTGGAAGACGTCTGTATGCTACAGGTGGAAACATAGAAGTGGCAAGATTAGCAGGCATACATACCAGCTTCCAAAAAACGATGGCCTTTTCAAGTATGGGTCTGCTCTGTGCAATTGCAGGTATGATGCTGGTAACCATGCTACGCGCCGGCTCAACCCAATATGGCACGGATATAGCGCTCACTTGCGTGGCCGCTACTGTCATTGGAGGTACCCGGTTGTCGGGAGGGGCTGGTAATGCGATAAGGACAGCCTTGGGAATGATGGTTATCGTTGTGTTATACAAGGCCCTTATTTATCTTGGTCTGCAGGCTTACTACCAAAACCTAGCCAAAGGATTGGTCCTTATTGCTGTAGTGGTTTTTGATGTCTACACGACCAGACGGCGGGCCGAGAAAATTGGTCGTTAGGAGGTCTTTCCTATGAGAATTGTGGTTGGTTCATTACAACAGGAATCGAATACCCTCACTTCAAGAATTAGTCATTATGATGATTTTACGATCTACCGCGGTTCTGCGATGCTCTCTAAAATTGCAGTTGCTTCGTTGTTTGCTGAACGAGGGGTGACCTTACTGCCAACACTGTATGCCCAAGCTGTACCAGGAGGACCATTGGCCCAAGCAGATTTCATGATGCTTGCTGATGAACTTGTTGATATGATCCCCCGTGATGGCTTCGATGGGATTTGGCTGTATCTCCATGGTGCAATGGAAGTTCAAGGTGTCGGCAGTGGTGAACAGGCGTTGCTTGAAAAGATACGGAGCAAAGTCGGTTCGCAGGTCCCCATTTGTATAGCTCTTGATTTTCATGCCAACAACACCCATGAGTTTCTTAGGTTGGCAACATGTACGGTGGGGTATCGGACTGCACCCCACATCGACATGGAAGAGACCCAGGTGCGGGCAGCAGAAGTACTGCTGCGCTGTATCCAAGAAAAGCTCTCACCACAGCTCGGGTATGTCCGAGTCCCTGTAGTGGTCCCAGGTGATTGCGTCCTAACCGGAGAAGAGCCCTTGTCTTCGATTATGAGGGTAGCCCAAAAGTTGGAAAATAGTGTGGGGATGGTCATCTGCAATGTATTTAATGGCCAGCCATGGGTCGATGCACCTCACATGGGTCCTTCAATTGTTTGTTATCATGAGACGGATCAGGAAATAGCCCAGCAGGCAGCACTTACAATAGGCAAGCAGTTTTTTGAGTCTCGACATGACTTTTCCTTTTCGTTCGAAAACTACAAGCCAGAACTTGCTCTGAAGCTGGCCTACCTTTCAGAGAGTGATCGACCTGTATTTGTTACAGACAGTGGTGATAACACCACTGCCGGAGCAGCTGGTGATAATGCTTTCATCCTATCACGAATTTTGGCTCTTAAGATGAGTGATGTCCTCGTAGGCGGCCTTACCGATAGGAAAGCTGTCGAAGTATGTGAGAGAGCGGGGCTTGGGTCTGAGGTGAATGTATCTGTTGGTGGTTCGATAGAACCTTCTTCCATACGCTGTGCTCTTGTGGCGAAGGTCATCTATATTGGAGATATAGAAGGGTGGTATGGCGAAAATGCGGGTAGGTGCGCCATCATACGAACCCAGGGAGTGGATGTTATCCTGACTGCCAACAGGTGTGCCCTTGTGCGTCCGAGGATATTTGAAAAGCTTGGCTTAGATATCAAGGCTTATCGGTTTGTTGTGGTGAAGTTAGGATATCTCTATCCGGAACTGGCTGAAGTATCTGAGCGGACTATCCTGGCTCTTACCAAAGGCACTAGCACTGAACGCCTTCAGGATATGGATTTGAAGAGAATAACGCGTCCAGTATTTCCCCTTGATACAGATTTTATTCCTCAATGGTAGCGCGGAATATGCCTTTACCAGCAATGATTTCAATCTACAGTTTTCATGAAAAAGGACTGGATTGCAACCTTTGCAATCCAGTCCCTAACAGATCTTCTTACGAGATCAAGAGCAAGAGCAAACCAGCAAGGGATAGCTTCACCCACCCCTTGTACTATCAAAGCCTGCGGCTCAAGGCAGGTGCTCTACAGCCGCCCTCTCCACTGCCAGACCTTTCTTGTAGTTGATGAAGAAGGCGTTGAACCCTGCAATATCCTCAGCTGTGGGTGTTACCACAGAGGCCTCGCTCGTTGCGAAGACCTTCTCAGAAAGGAAGTCCTGCAGGTCCTTATCCTGCTTGCCTACCAGGTAGGAGGCAAGCAGCGCGATACCCCAGGCCCCCCCTTCCCCTGCTGTCTTCAGTACCGAGATCGGGGTGTGCAGAGCTGCTGCCATCATCGTCTGGCCCACAAGGGGTGTCTTGAAGAAACCTCCGTGGCCGTTGATGGTGTCGATCTCTACCTTTTCATCCTCAAAGAGGATGTCCATTCCAACGCGCAGGGCTCCTAGGGCGGTAAAGAGCTGGGCACGCATGAAGTTTTCCAGGGTGAACTCATTCTCGGTGAGGCGAATGAACAGGGGCCTTCCTTCATAGATGCCTGTCATCGTCTCCCCTGAGATGTAGTTGTACGGCAGCAGGCCGCCACAATCCTTGGCCCCTTCCAAGGCCTTGCCCAGGAGGGTATCGTAGAGCTGGTGCTTGGGTATGGTGGCCCCTGTCGCCTCAAGTACCTGAGCGAACAGCACCATCCACCGGTCATACTCGCCTGTGCAGTTGTTCGCATGCGCCATGGCTACAAGCGATCCGTCAGGGGTGGTGACCAGGTCGATGAACTTGTTGTAGCTTTTTGAAAGCTCATGCTCCAGCACTATCATGGCAAACACCGAGGTTCCCGCCGATACGTTGCCTGTTCTCTGTGCAATGCTGTTGGTTGCAACCATGCCCGTTCCTGCATCCCCTTCAGGGGGGCAGAGCGGGATTCCTGCAGCGAAGCTTCCGCTTGGGTCAAGCAGAAGCGCCCCCTCAGGGGTAAGGGTGCCTGCACCCTCTCCTGCGACCAGCACCTTTGGGAGTATGTCCTGTACCTTCCAAGGGAAGCCTTTGGCCTCCACCAAGGTGTCAAACCCCTTGACCATCTTTTGGTCATAGTCGTTGGTGTTTGTGTCGATGGGGAACAGGCCTGATGCGTCCCCGATACCAAGCACCTGCTCTCCTGTAAGGTGCCAGTGCACATAGGCTGCCAGCGTACAGACGTAGGCGATGTCCGTGACATGCTCTTCCTTGTTGAGGATTGCCTGGTAGAGGTGGGAGATGGTCCACCTCTCGGGCACCGGGTAGTCAAACAGGGCTGAGAGCTCCTCAGCCGCCTTATGGGTGGTGGTGTTGCGCCAGGTCCTGAAAGGGGCCAAGAGCTGCCCATCCTTGTCAAAGGCGAGGTAGCCATGCATCATGGCGCTGATGCCCAATGCCTTGGTCCTGGTCAGGGAGACGCCGAACTTCTTCTGTACATCCTGCTTCAGGTTAGCAAAGCAGGAGGCGAGGTTTTTCCAGACATCCTCAAGCGAGTAGGTCCAATACCCTCCCACAAGGGTGTTCTCCCAATCAGAGCCGCCCTGGGCTATGGGTTCGTTCTGACCGTTGATCAACACTGCCTTGATCCTGGTGGAGCCAAGCTCAATACCCAGAACCGCCTCGCCGTCAAGAATCATCTTTTTTGTTTGTTCATCTACCATTGCTCTCTTCCTTATCATGTTGGTTTTTCTAACTCAATACCAGTGGTTTGTCGTTGTCGCCTTCCCTGAATAGGGAAGAGCGGCCCTCTATGCTGCAGTTGAGGATTATTCTCCTGCTAGTACTCGTCGTTTGCACAGTTGTTATCTTGTTCTTCAGCATCTCAATTGCTGTCATCGCTATGTCGGTCACCGGCTGTGCTATCGCATCGACAGGGAAGGCTACATGGTCAAGCCATTTGTTGTTGTCGAAGGTACTGACAAATCGGATAGGGTTGCTCCCTCCCAACTCCCTCATCTTTCCCAACACCTCAAAGCAGATGTTTGAGTTGGTACATAACAGGGTGTCCACATCCGGGTTGCCAAGCAGGAATCTGGACAGGAGTGCAGGACTCAGGTCAGCATCGGTTTCGATACGAAGGATGTGCTCTTCTTTGAACCGGTCACCTGCAAGCATCGCCAAGCGGTAGCCTTTTGTCCGTTCCCGTACACAGAAATTAGCTTGGGCAAAGGTGACCAGGCCGATGTTGGTCCTGCCTCTATCCAAAAGGCGCTTGGTCATCTCGAAGGAGGTCATCATGTTGTCGATCCCTACGAAATCATAGGTTCCTGTATCAACCATACGGTCGATCTGAACAAGGGGGATGGGGGTGCAGATACTGAGGTCCGATCGTGTGGATACAGGAGCAACGAGCAGTCCTGCCACCTTGAGGGCCATCATGGTGGCAAGGCAGTGCTTCTCCTTTTCAGGATTCTCCTCGCTATCCATGATGATGACCTGATACCCTTGCTCGTAGGCAAGGGTTTCCAGCTCCTTGATCAGTTCGGTAAAAAAATCCACCCGTATGTCTGATACTATCACACCAAGGACAGCTTGCAGGGAGAACTGTTTGCGCTTCGAAGGCATCTGGTACCCCATCTCCTGGATAGCTTGTGCGATGCTCTGCTGGGTCGTCTCATCAATGTTCCTTGTCTTGTTGATGAAATGTGAGATGGTTGAGATGGAGAAGCCCGTCTTTTCAGCGATGTCTTGCAAGCGAACTTTCTTCTTACGTGCCATATTGCATACCTTTGAGTAGAATCACTCCCAGTATAGGATGGAAGTCCGCAAAATACAAGAAAATTGCGCAAAAAACAAACCTCAAAAAGACGTAGCTATGAGCTTGGAACTTGCTGGAGGCATGAAAGGTGAGTAGCCTAGAGGTTGGCCAGTTCTTCAGTGGTATGCCTGATTGTATTTTGTACGTCGATCTCTTTATGCATCAACTTGTAAAACCACTTGCAGACTATCGTATCAACCTGGTTTTGGGGGATTTTCTCACCTCGTTCGTTGGATGGTGGCAGGATGGGCTTGCCTAGCTTATAGGAAGAGGAGTAGAGAGGGAACCAGGGGTAGAGCTTTGTCAGCTCATCGTTGCGATACGTCTTCTGTACAGCGGAGAAGCCTCCCAGGACTGAGAAGTAGGGGCTTATTTCATCCATGCATGCCCATGTGAGAAATTGATATGATTCGGCTACCTTTGTGCTGTTTGCACTGATCCCCAAGCCCCAACCGCCTAATATAGGTGTTCCTCCGGGGATTTCACTAAACCCTATATTTTCCTCCTTGATGACCTGGTCGGTTTGCAAGGCGACCTTGTTGAAGAAGGAGGGATAGGTGATGAGCATCGCCGTTTCTCCGTTGAGGAAGTCACGGACGACACTCTCTTCGTTTGATTCCATATAGTTGGGTTTGACGAATTTGAGCAAACGCAGGATGGAAACATAACTTTTCAGAACATTCTGATTGTTGAGCAGCAAATTGATGGAAGAGTGCAGGATAGAATCGTTTTTGATGAAAGAGAGCAGCCTTAGGTAGATCTCAGGGGCAAGGCACTCAGGATAGGCCGCTGAAAAGGATGTCCCGTACTCTATGGAGTCACTGTAGGCAGTGAAGAATTGCGTGATGGTGTTGAATTCTTTCCACGTTTTAGGTGGTTGCAAGGTGCTTCTGAATTTTTTCTTATACGCGCTCCTGTTGTTTTCGTCCTCAAACAAATCTTTCCGATAGTACAGGATTTGCGGGGCATACATGAAGGGAAGCCCATACACCGTATCCTTCCACTGCCCAAAGAACTCAGCAGTCCCAGGGAAGAAAAGATCATGATACTTGTCAGATTCTTTTGTGCTGGCGGTTATATCGGCCAGGATGTCGTTTTGTATGAGTGTCTCAAGCCAAGGGATGTCATACATGATGACATCAGCAGAGTCTGCTCCCTTTGGGTTGGTCCTCTCTTGCATGATGCGGTCAAACAGCTTCTGATGGGGGATCACCGAGATGTTGGCCTGTATGCCGGACAGGGCGGTGAAGTTGGTGATGATGCGCCTCAACGTGTGGGACTGTGCGGTGTCCAGCATCAGGATGTTGAGCTCCTTGTTCGCCGGAGCAATCTTTTTTTGCGCTTGTGAAAAGAGGGGATACCTGTCCAGATTCTCCTTGGATAGCCTATCTGAGAAGATAATGTTTTTGCTTTCAACAACAGGCCTCTCTATCTCGTCCAAAAGAATGGTTGCTGCTGTCGACCCCACCCTGATGGCAGGCCGGCTTGTGGACAGAGATGCCATCGAATAGGTCAGGGAGTTCCAATGCTCCTCCCCAAGGGTAATGACCGGAATCTCTTTTTGGGAGTAGCCGAGAAACATCAGGCTCTCGATGATACCTTTTGCCTTATTCTCTGAAGTGGTGAGAATAGCGTCAGGCCTATTGGCTTTCAGGATATCCGACATGTTGACAATCGCCCTGAAGGAGTCCTCTTTGCTCAGAAGGGATGTCACCATCTGTTTTGATGAGATGTCCATGCCACAACGGGTAAAGGCGGTGGAGAAGCCCCTCATGCACTCTGCTTCACAGAAGTATTTTTCAGGACCGGTGAAAAGAAAGAGGTTTTTCCTTCCTCCATCAAGAAGTTCCTTGGTGATTTTAAGGATTGTCGTATAGTTGTCCGTCATTACAAAACTGGAGTCCAGCCCCTCCATCTTGCGGTCGATCAGGACAAGGGGAATGTTCCTGCCGGTGAATGTCTCGTAGTATTTTTTCCATTTGTCCGGAATGCAGGTAAACACTATCAGGCCGCAGATCTGTTTTTGGGCGAAGGCCTCGATACAGGATATTTCATAATCCTTCCTCTCATACGAGAGCGCAAGATTGATCGTATACTGGGTATCCCGAAATACGGATTCGATGCCTTCAAGGACTTTGATGTAATAGTTGTCTTCGAAGTTGGGGATGAGGACACCTATGTCGTTGTACTGTTTCGTACGGAGGTTTTTTGCCAGATAGTTGGGTTTATACGATGTCTCTTCAATTGCTTTAGCAATCCTTTCGGCAGTTTCAGGGTTGACGGGTTTTGTGTTGTTCAAATAATTGGAAACTGTCCCGATTGACACCCCTGCCAGGGCAGAGACATCTTTAATTGTTGCCATATCTTCTTTTCCCCTCCTAACTAGGTAAACAATAGTCTAACTAGGATGAATTGTCGATAAATATTCAAAGCAAAACACCCTGTAATGAGGTACTTACAGGGTGTACGATACCTAGTCCAAAGAGCCTGCTAGCATGAGATCTCGTGAATCTTACCAAGACGATCACTCATGAGCAGAGCCTTTCCTGGTTTCACGCAGATACCCGTTTCCCATCTGCATCCGAATTTCTCAGCTGAGAAATACGTATCAGCTTGGAATGTCATGTTTTCCTGCAGCTTGTAGGTGGAACTTGTCTCCATCCAAGGAGCCTCAACCTCGATCATGCCTGTTCCATGACAAGGGCCATAGACGTAATGGGCCCCCATGCCGGCATCCAATACCATCTGATAGTAATCCTGAGCTATTTTGGAAGCCTCAACGCCAACCTTCACCTGCTCAAGTGTCCAGTTGTGCATTTTCAGGCCAAACTCAACCAAATCCCGTTTTTCTCCAACCAAGGGTCCCATGCTGATCGGCATGCCGATGCTCGGGCTGTACCCTTCGATTTTAGCCGAGAGGTTAAGCTGGACCAGGTCCCCTTTCTCAATGGTACGGTAGGTGGAGCGAGAAATGGCATGGCTCGTGGATTTTTCACTGAAAACATACATGGGCAGGCCTTCATACTCAGCGCCATTTTCGTAAATGGATTTCTGGGCGACTCCAACCATCTGCAGTTCTGTAACACCTGGGCGGATAACTTCCATTACAGCTTTTGTAGCTTTTTGAACAATCTGGAACCCATGTCTGATGCAAGCCAGTTCGTTCTCACTCTTGATCATGCGAAGGGATCTGACGATCTCCTCATTCCTGATGATCTCAGCATCGGGGAAACATCTGCGCAGCCCCTCAAGCTGAATTGGGTTCGATACCAAGTATCCTGCGACACCGATTCGTAGGCGCTTGCCCTTAACCCCTAAAAAGTCAAATACATCCTTGTATGTGCTGACCTTCGCTTCCGGATAAGCAGGGTCTGCAGATTCTCGATATTCCAAGAGGGTGAAGATGTCCTTCAGGACACTTCTGTCTGCTGCATACTTCGGGCTTTCTGGCCCTACCATAAGCGCTGCTCTTCCATTTGGACCAATGGCAACTCCAGCTGTTTCAAAAAGTGGCCAATAATTTGTGAAATAGCGCACAAATGAGTAATCAGCTTCGTTGCAGTTGGAAATCAAAATATCCAGACCTGCCTCTTCCATGAGCTTTGAAGCTTTTGCGATTCGTTCGAAATACTCCTCTTCTGGTATCCTTACCCTATCATTCATACTGACCTCCTAGCAATTCTATTGCTTGTTGTAATTTTTTATTCTCGGCTTGCTTATCCAGCCCAAACACATATGTAAAAGTCACTGAATTTCCGGCTTCAAGTGTCTTTACGTTCTTTTGTCTTCCTTCTTCAGCCAACCCTCTAGGACCTGCTGTTGCAGGGAGTGAGAATCCACATGCACCTCGGTCTGGGGTTTTTGTAAGCCAAGCCACGGTGTGGTCGAGCTCTTTGGTGTTGGCTGCCACCCAAACTACGGTTCCATCGCTTCTGTACATCTTGTTTACAGACACTGGTCCGAATTGGGGTTGGTTTTTCATGATGGCAACCAGTTCGGGGCTGTATACAGGATAGTTGCCTACCTTGAGGAAAAGGGAAGGATCTGCAACAACGCCCGGAACAACCTCATCCAGGACTGTCACCGTATCCTGTGTAAATTGATCCATCGCATATTCCAGACGTACTGCCTGCGTCATTGCAAAGTTCAGATGATTCAAATACATATAGCGCAAATCAGTCTTCTGCAGATTCTTAAGCGTGCTGTCTACATACACAGAGGTTCCATCACCAAGAATCCTCAAGGAGGGCGCAAATTCATACGCTGCTATGAATGGAATGCGATGCTGCATCTTTCCACAGAGGGAGATGGGGTATGGCCCGTCAGATATTTCTATCCATGCTTCCTTATATCTGGCAAGGGGCAATTCTCCGTGGTGAAGGTGGGTATCCTCTTTGGTAGGGTTGCCCATGGCCGTAATGCCGCAGTGGATCATGAAGGCACCGTAATTATGCAAGAAATCCCTCGCTGCATAATCAGGCTCCTGTACGAACCCCTCAAACTTCTGCTCGACTCCATCCAGCTTCCAACTCCAGAGGCTTTGTCCGAAAAAGGGTAGCCAGACGAACTGTCCGCGACCAATCTGTATTCTCAGTGCCTCCACTCCCGTGCTGTAGGTGAACGCATGGATGGAAAAGTCACTGGTTTCCAGCAAGAGGGTTTCGGTCGTGCTGAATTGAGCTGGTACTAGATGTAGTTTCAAGATTAGCTCCTTTTAATTGGTAAGAATTGAAAATCCCATACAGTGTAGGCTTGGAAAAAGTAACTATCAAGAATAATTGTTATTTATAGATGAAAATTCATTGAAACGTTTTAATGAAAATAAGTTTCATATGTGTTTTATTTCTTGCAAATCAACATCACCACACTATACTGGTACTTGCATTTGATGGTATCTAGCTGGATTATGCGAATGCCTGGTACAGATTAATCCAGTATCTGGTTAAGGAGAAGAGAATGAACTACGGAAAAAAGGTTTGGGTTTTTCCAGATGCTGAACTGCCGCCAGTTGGCGTCAACTTGATCCCTGGGCATGAGTCGATAATCATCACGAACCTCACCGATCAGGAGGCAACCGTTACCATAACGCTGATCTTTACTGACAAGGAGCCAGTGGTGGTCCCTGCTGCGCTGGTCAGTTCGAAACGGGTCCGTTGTCTTCGCACTGATGAGGAGAAGGACTTTGGCAAGCATACAGCCGTTTTCGGCGAACAGTATGCCATCCTTTTGGAAAGCGATGTTCCTGTGGTAGCCCAATACGGTAGGGCAGAGCCAAGGACAGTCAATTTCTACACGACACCAGGGTATTGCGAATAGACGGTAATTATATGCAGGGAGGCTTTATATGCAGTTGATAGATATGTTTTTTGATCAGATTGAAGATGCAAAAAAAAGAAAGGTACCCTTTATCATTCCAATCGGAACCATTGAGTATCATGCCCATCACGCTTCATGTGGAACAGACACCATGGTCATCAACGGGTGTTTGCGTGAACTTGAGAAAGAGAAGGAAATCGTGGTCATGCCTCCTATTTGGTATGGGGTCGCTTCCTATGCAGTAGGGGGCCCGGAGACAGGCACCATCCATATTGATGAGGACACCCACACCCAGTACGTATACTGCCTTTTAAAGTCTTTGCTCTATGGGGGTGTGAAGAATATCTATCTGGTGCCCCATCATCAGACAGAGCAAGCCGGTTTGATGCCGATGACCATCTCCTGCCACAAGGCAGCAAAGAAAGTGACGATGGAGTACATGGAGGATACCCTTGGCAGAGGGTGGTGGGGGAGCAACAGCTACAAGGACTACTATGCGAATCTAGGGTCCGGTGACGATCCTTTTTCCTATATCAAGGTTGTGCCCCTGATAGGCAAGGAGGCCCAGCATGCTTGTGGTGGATTCGATCATGCTGGCAAATGGGAGACCTCCCTGATGATGGGCACCTATCCCGAACATGTTGACCTTTCCCTCTGTTCAAGAAATACCGAATGGTTTGCCCAGGATGCTGTGGAGGCAAGTGCGGAGCTTGGCAAGCACATGGTTGCCTGTACCTTGGAGTGGTTGAGAGAGGTCATCATCTGATCGCGAGTAAGGAATTATATGTTATAGAGCATATAAAATAAATTTCACTAGGTTTAGTATTTCTAGAAAAGGAGAAAGACATGAAGAAAGGGCTAAGAAGTGTTGCAATCTTATTAGTGGTTTTGGTCTTGGCAAGTACCATGGTATTCGCTCAGGGCAAGGCAGAAGACGACGGTTCGACAAAAATCGGCGTAAGCATCATGGAGCTGTCAGCTTACACCTGGTATCTTGGGGTACAGGATGGATGCTTGCAGTGGGCAAAGGATAATCCGGAGGCCAAATTTGTTTTCCAGTTTGAGGATTCACGTTCTGACGTATCCACCATGCTGAACAACATTGATGCACTGGTTACAGGGGGAGCAAAGGCCATTATCCTTTTCCCTGCTGATGCCTCATCTGCAATTCCTACCATGAAGCAGTATGTCAAAAAGGGGATCCCCTTTGTAATCGGTGACTATGCCCAGAACCCGAAGAATGAAGCAGACATCGTATGGGAGACCTTTGTCGGACATGACATGAGGCTTCTTGGTGAGACATCCGGTGAAGTCGCAGTTGAGTATCTGAAGACCCTTGGCAAGAAAGATCCTGTTTGTCTGTTCATCAGCAGACCTACATCCGGTCAGGTCTCTGTTGATCGTTTTGAAGGGTTCAGGGATGTTATCCTGGCCTCATTCCCACAGGCAAGAGTTATTGAAGAAGGTGATGTGGGCGCCGGTTCCAGGGACTCTGCCCAGAGTCTGATGGAAAACGTCCTGCAGAGAGAGTCCGTCATCAATGTGGTAAGTGGCCATAACGATGCTGAAGTTGTCGGTGCCTACAATGCTGCAAAGGCCGCCAACAGGAAAGAGATCAAGTTCATCGGTATTGCTGGTGACAAGGATGTCCTTGGCTACGTGACCAATGGCAATGAGATGTGGCTTGGTGAAGTCCTGCAGAACCCTGTTGATCTTGGATACCAGGCAACTGAGGCAATCTATAAGGCTTTTGTACAGAAAAAGAATATTGCAAAGGTCTGGGACCTTCCCAAGCCTGAGGCCATCACCCCTGCAAACGTTGCACAGTATGATTGGCAGACTTGGTCTTGGCTATAAGACCATAGCGAATGGAGTTGGGTGGAGGGGTTTCCCTCCGCCCAAATATTTTCAGCATGCATGACACAAGGTGAAGTATGATTAACTTATTGCCAGAACCCAAGAGAGTAGTTGATGCAAACAGATTCTCTAAAGAATTTTCTACCTTACGAATAGAGACCCATGATACAGAATTGCTTGAGATTGCAAAAACCCGTTTTTGGAATTACCAAACAATGTTTGTTGAAGATGAGGGTGAAGCTCTGACCATCTCGCTGCACCCGACCCTGAAAGATAGAGAATCTGGTCAAGTGGATCTGTTCAAGGCACAAGGCTATTGCCTTGAGATTGAAGAAGAGACGATACAGTTGCACTATGAGCAAAAAGCTGGATATATCAATGCACTGACCTCCATCAAGATGTTGCTGCAGGAGAAGGACGGGTCCTATGTCCTTCCCTGTTGTGAGATAGTCGACTGGCCCTCCGTTGCAGTACGGGCGGTAGCCACTACCTTTTCCTGGTATGCAGGGTATGGAAGGATAGGCTTCGATTCTCAACTGTGGGGGTATGAGAAGTGGGTTGAGTACATGCACATCAGTATGGACAACAAGATAAATCAGTTCAATATGGTGATGTATGGGTACTGGCCTTTTGAATTCTCCCAGTATCCTGAGACTGTCCTCAGAAATGTTCCCATGGAAATTTGGAATGCGGAGAATGACTCCTGGCTGAAGATCAGGTATACCCATCCGAACATTGAGAAGCCCTATCTGGATCGTCTGATCGATTTGGGCCATGCAATGGGATTCTCATTTTTTGCATATGTAGGGCTGAACTCCTATAACGGTGGGTATTCGATCAAGCATCCTGAAGCAAGAATGGTTCCCCCCCCCACCAGCCAGTTCCTCAATGACTTTGATTCTCTCTGCCTCAGTGATGAGGGTAATGTCGAATATATCCTCTCTTCCATGCAACGGATAGCTGAGCTTGGATTTGATGGGTTTTCGCTGGAGGAGAGTGAAGAGGGGTTTTGGTTTTGTGAGTGTGGTGCCTGCAAAAAGCAGTGGGGCGACAAGACATCCGCTCCGATCGAGGCAAAGCATGAGGCAAACATCTGGCTTTTGAACCAGATATGGGAAAAGGTCAAACAAGTGAACCCTGACACCGTATTGGGAATCCGGGCTTTCAGGCAGCCGCCGCTGGAGAAGGACCCTGCATTCCTGCAAGAGTGTGTACAGACTATGCCCAAGGGGATCAATCTTTTCTGGGCTCCCGGCTTGTATGTGCCTGAGACGGAGTTTCCAAAATGGGTGGAGGCATTCGGCAAGGAGCACATATGGGGCAGGGACACCGAGTCAAACTCCATTACCTCAACAATGGGCAGGCTCTACCGCACCTTTGCCTCCAACATGATACGGTACGAGGATGAGACCAACGAACAGGTCATCGAAACTGACATTGCCCAGCACATGGGAAGCATCGACATGGGGGTGCATGGTATCAATGGATTCATGTTCGAGTGGTATGGTCTGTTCCTGCACCAGTTTGCCCATGGTAACTATGGCTGGGGTTCCAAGATGGACCCAGAAGAGTTTTACCGCAGGGCCTGTGACCTGCATTTTGGGGAGCTCGGGCCAAAGGTCCTCTCTGTGATGAAGGAGATCCTGACAATCCATGAGAGCCAGATGCCACTGTACACCACCCCATTTCCCTTCCAGAAGAACAAGATCAGGGAGAGCGATATCCCCGCGATCGAAAAGGCAAAGAAAAATCATCCACGCCTCATGGGGGTGCTCAATGAACTGCTCTACGCTTGCGAACATACAGAAAAGCTTCATTGCTGGGCCCCTCATTTTGCCAAGCTGTTGAATGCGGAGAGACGGAATGTGGTGATCTACGAGATGGTGCTTGCTTCGCTCAGGTATGAGGCGGAGTCTGATCCGATCAAGAAAGATGCCATTTTGGATGAAATACTCTATTACAATGAAAAGGATTTTGCCATTGCCAAAGAGATGTTCTTTGACATCAACCCGGTAAGCGAAACCGGGGTGAAGAGCTGCATGTTTCCGTATCATGAAATCAAACGGTTGATCTACAACATCAGGCATCCTGAAAATCCGGATACCGATATCATATGTTCTGGGATAGAAGCCCTCGGTTGGTTGTGGCTGTAGGGATGGAGGAAAAAATGGATGCAGAAAAGCTCGTTGAAGTAAAGAATTGTACCATGATTTTCCCCGGGGTTCGTGCTCTTGATAATGTAGATTTTACGTTATTGGCAGGAGAATGTCATGGACTTGTAGGAGAAAATGGAGCAGGTAAATCGACCTTGTCGAAATGTATTATTGGTGACAACCAGATGACCGAGGGGGAGCTGTACGTACGGGGAGAACAGATTGCAATTCCTTCTTACTCAGTACGGAAGTCCCGTGCGCTAGGCATTGCAATTGTTCACCAGGAATTCCAGCTGATGGAGGACTTGAGCGGTCTGGAGAACATGTTTATAGGGCGCTATGAAAAGAAAGGTCCTGTTATCGACTGGAAGAAACTGCAGCAAAAAGGGGAGGAAATCCTTGCTTATCTGCAGTGTGAAGTTGATCTGAGCATCAAGGTAAAGCATTTGCGGACTGCTGAGAAGCAGATAATACAGTTGGCCAAGGCGATGTTGGACGATCCTAAGGTGCTCATTTTGGACGAACTGACAGCAGTTCTGCAAGAAGAGGGTATCAAGAACATCTTTAGGATAATCGGACTTTTGAAAGCCAGGGGAATTGGAATAGTATATATATCGCATCGTCTGGATGAGATCTTCGAATGTTGTGACAGCTACACCGTTTTGTGTGATGGGAAATATATCAACAGTGGATATGTAAGGGAAATCAACAAACAGCAACTGGTCAAGATGATAATCGGTCGCGAACTGAAGAATGTCTACCCTGAGAAAAACACTGATTTCGGGGAAACCATACTTGAAGTGAGGCATCTCACCTCTCCAAATGCATTCAATGATGTCTCCCTTGAAGTAAAGGCAGGAGAGGTCATCGGGATTTCCGGATTGCTCGGAGCAGGGAAGACGGAATTGCTGCATGCAATCTACGGCAACCAAAAGATCAGTAGTGGAGAGATTTTGATAAAGGGAAAGCCCGTCAGGATCAAAAATCCAAAACAGGCGATAAAGCTTGGGCTAGGGGTTGTTCCTGACGAAAGACGGTTGCTTGGCCTCAACATGCTTTTTAACATAAAGGACAATACGACCCTGCCTTCGATGGGACGGTTCAAGAAGTGGAAGATATTCCAAGACCATCGAAAGGAAGCGGAAGCGGCATTTGAAATAAACGAGAAACTGAACTTGAAATATTATTCACTGTGGCAGCAAGTGAATAAGCTTTCGGGTGGAAACCAGCAGAAAATTGTCATTGCCAAATGGATGTTGCGAAATTGTGATGTCTTCTTATTGGATGAACCGACAAGGGGAATCGACATTGGCGCAAAGTTTGAAATTTACTCCCTGATCAATGAGCTGGCGAAGGCAGGGAAAGCGGTGGTTTTGGTCTCTCCCGAACTTGAGGAAATTATTGGTTTGTCCAATAGGGTATATGTCATGTACGAGGGGAATGTGATGGATGTCGTTGAAGGCGATGATATCAGACAAGAAGTGATAATCCATGAATTATTAGGAGTAAAAGAGAAATGATTGACGTAAAAGCGTTCGAAGCTAAGAGTAACAAGTTCAAGGGAGGCTTCAAATCCTTCTTCAATGAGTGGATGATCCTATTCCTCTTCATCTTCCTGTTTGCCATCTGTAGTGTAAGTTCTGCAAAGTTCAGGACCACCGATAATATCATGAATATCCTGCGCCAGGCATCGTTTATCTCTATCATCGCCTTGGGTGAGTTCTTTGTAATCCTCATTGCCAATATGGATATGTCGATCACTTCCATCATAGGGATGACCTCCATTTTCTTTGCTGGTCTGGTTGTCAATGCGGGAGTTCCCATATTTTGGGCTATTGTCATTGTATTTGCGCTAGCAATTGCCGTAGGTATAATAAATGGCCTTTTGACAATCTATGGGCATATGCCTTCGTTCATTGCCACGCTGACGGTCATGAACATCATCAAGGGCATTTACTTCATCTACTCAAAGGGTCTTCCCATTTCCGGCCTTCCTGATAGTTTCAACTTTCTTGGTGCCGGGTATATCGGATTCATCCCTTTCCCTGTCATCCTCATGCTCATCGTAGCAACCGCGCTGCATATCTTTACCCAACATACCGAGCTTGGACGAAGTTTTTACGCAGTGGGTGGCAACGTAGAGGCAAGTAAGCTCTCAGGAATCAATGTTAAGTTCATTGGCGTCCTTGCCTTCGTCTTCAGTGCTGTCCTCTCCTGTGTGGGAGCATTGGGCCTGACCTCCAAGACCTTGAGTGGAAACGTAGGAATCGGAGAGAACTTGCTCTTTGACGTCATGACCATTGTAGTCCTTGGGGGAACATCCCTCACCGGTGGCAGGGGGAAGATATTCGGGGTGGTAATCGGTGCGCTATTCCTTCAGGTGATATCCAATATCATGATCCTGATGAGCATCAACAGTTACTGGCAGTGGGTCGTCAAGGGCATTATCCTTGTGGTGGTTGTCTTGATTGATTCGAACTCAAAGCATGACTAGTGCAAGAAGACCATCTGGTTCAAGAGAATCATTTGGTAGTGCTTCACACATATATGGGCTTGATAGGTGTGAGATTCGCTAATTCTTACAGTAAAGCAGGAAATGCCTCTTACACCAAGACCTGGTGGCAGAGGCAATCTTGTGTCTTGATGTGCGCAGTAAGACCGAATTGGCGAATAGTTTAGAGATTGAAAACAGTTTTCTGGTGAGGATGTGGGCATGGTGAAAAAGAAGGTAGTCGATATGAAAATAATCATGTCTTGCATGCTGATGCTCTCCATTGGTTTTGAGATGGGTGGCTTCCAGGCGGTAGTCCGGGAGATGTCCTCATATTTTTCCCTGGGGAAGATAGCGATGGGAGTGCTGGTCGCTTCGCAATATGTAAGCATCATTGTTATGCCTGCTCTGTTCGGCAGGATAGCCGACAGGGTTGGTAAAAAACGAATTCTCGTGATTTTCATGTGCCTGTTTTGTCTGGGGACCTGTTTGGTAGGCAGTTCTCCTTGGTTGCCTCTGACCCTTGCAAGCTTTTTTCTGATAGGTGCGGGATTTGGGGTTGCTGAAAGCGTCTGCACTGCGCTGCTGAGCGATCAATATGGCAGGGATGCCGATCGGTATATTAATCTTAGCCAGGCATTCTTTTGTATTGGTGCGGTCATTGCGCCACTGTTCGCCATCAGGCTGCTGCCCCAGTGGAGATGGGTGTTTTTTGTGAGTGCTGGCATCTGCCTCATATCCTTAGTTCTGCTCATCCTTGAGTCTGGTTTCAGGGTGGTTATCTCTCCCCCTTCTTCGCAACTGGTCGATACCTCGCTGTTCAAGTCAAGACTTTTCATCATGCTGTTCTGCACCATGATCATATATGTGGGCCTTGAGAATGGGTTTGGGTACTTCACGGAATCAGTTTTCTATGAGTCGTATGCTTCATCGTTGGGGTCCTATGCCCTGTCGCTGTACTGGGCATCGATGGCCCTATCCAGGATACTGAGCAGCCTCTCTTCACAGGACCTCTACAAGCAGCTGTTGCATAGGTTTGTCGTCATTGCCCTGGTCTTTGTCGGCCTGTATGTGAGTAAGAGCGCCTACCTGTTCCTCTTCCTATGCGCTGCCATTGGGTTTAGCTATGGGCCCATATGGTCGTATATCATGAGTATGGCTGCTGGTATGTATCCACATAAGAGTGCGAGTGTGATCGGCATGATAAGTTCCGGCTGCGGTATAGGAGGGGCTTTGTTCCCTATCCTTATGGGAGCCATCGTAAAGTATACCCCTTTGGGCAGTGGCTTCCTGTTTCTTTCAGCTTCTGCTCTGTTAGCGGCCCTGCTTGTGTATGGAGCATCCTACGTAGCAAGAGAGCGGTCTCAGGTGGCGATTGAGGAAAATCCTGAACTTGCATTGGATGAAGACTAGAGTGCACAAGACTCACTGTGCATCTCCAAAACGATGTCTTTTTCCTCTCCGGTGTAGTATCATTACCTACCCAATCCGCCCTGGAGGCTCCTATGGAAGGCATGCTTTCGTATCTTACCACGTTCATCGTTGTCATCGGAACTGCACTTCTTATCTTTTTTGTTCGGCTCTTTTTCAAGAATACACTGGAAAGCACAAAGAAATGGCCCTACCAGAGACAGCTGCTAACTGCAGGCATTGCCCTGCTTGGCCTCTTTTTGGGCATAGGCTTCCTTCCGCTCGACCACGAGGTTAAGAACCAGATACTAAGCGTCCTGGGAGTGTTGTTCAGTGCGATCATAGCGCTCTCCTCCACAACCCTGGTTGGGAATGCCATGGCGGGCATCATGCTCAGGATGATGCATGAGTTCCGGGGTGGGGACTTCATCGAGGTCGATTCCCTGATCGGGCGCGTGACGGACTTCGGAATCTTCCATACGGAGATCCAGCAGGTCAACCGTGATGTGGTGAGCCTGCCCAACCTCCTGCTGGTCCAGAAAGCGGTCAAGGTCACCAGGCGTGATGGGACCTTCATCAGCCTTGCCGTTTCCCTGGGATACTCCCTGGAGCATGCAGAGGCTGAGGAGGCCCTGAAGGAAGCTGCCCTTTCGTGCAAGCTTACCGACCCCTTTGTCTTTATTGAGGAGTTCCTTGACCATGCGATCAGATATCGGTTGTACGGTCTGCTGGAGGAGCCCACCGAGCGCCTCAGCAAGACCAGCGAGCTGCACAAGGCTGTCCTGCAAACTCTCCACGCGAAGGGCATGGAGATAGCTTCTCCCACCCTTATGGACAGAAGGGAGTTTGCCAAGGCTGACCAGTATGTTCCCAAAGCATCCACAAAAACCAAAACCAAGGCAAAGGACGAAGATGTCATTGAGGAGAAGGTCTTCGACAAGGCCGATGAGGCACAATCGCTGGAGGATCTTCGCCAGAGCCATGAGAAGAAGAAGAAGGAGCTGGCGGCGTTGAAAAAGGGAGATGATCCTTCCAAGAAGGAAGGGCTTGAAGATGAGGTCAAGACCCTTGCCGATGAGCTTGCCCAGCGTGAAAAGGAGAAGAAGGAGGAGTAGGGTTCTGAACTCCTTCTGTTCATATCTTTCCCCCTTTACTCCCAGACACTCTCCAGGGCATCAAGCATCTTGGAGTACTGGGCAAACCGCTTTGCATACACCTGATGCCGCTCCATATCTGGCTTGACTACCTTCTGTATCTTCACCATGGCAGAACATGCCTCTTGATAGCTGCTGTACCTGCCTATGGCCACAGCTACGGTGATTGCGCACCCCAAAGCCCCCGCCTCCTTGGTCTCGACTACGGTGATCTCCTCCCCCAGGACATCGGCAAACATCGATAGCCAGATGTCGGAGTTGGCCACACCTCCGGAGAGTCTGATGGAATCAAACTCTCCGGAGGATGAGGCCATCAGGTTCTTGTAGTGGTGGAGGTGCGAGAATGCCACCCCTTCATAGATGCTTTTGGTGAGGTGTTTTCTGGTATGGTAGTAGGTCATTCCCATGAGGGAGGCCTTTGCTTTCGGATGCACGTTGCTGGCCATGATGAAAGGGAAGTAGTAGGGGTAGTCCTCTTCGTCCTTAAGCTCAGTTACCCACTCGTCTGTGATGGCATATATTGATTGCTTGGACTGGGTTTTCAGTTCAGGCAACAGTGTCTTGATGTACCATGCCAGGTTCCCTGCAGAGGTGGCGCTGCTCTCCTCTGCGAGGTAGTGCTCGCCATCACAGAAGATGGAGTTCATCATCACCTGGCGGCCCTTGACGGGCTCTTTGCTCAAGTAGGTGTTGATGCTCCATGTTCCTGCTATCATGCTGATGGAGGTGGGGTCGACGACCCCGGAGGCTATGCTGCAGGCGTTGATGTCGAACATCCCACCAAATACAGGGGTGCCTGCCTTCAGATTGGTCAGCTTGGCAACCTCTTTTGTTATCCCTCCACAAAAGTCCGTGGCACTCTTGAGGGGAGGCAGGCAGGGGTAGAACTCCTCCAGCCCAAATTCTGCAAGCAACTCCTTGTCAAAGGATTTGGTGTTCAGGTTCACCAGGTTGGAACCAGAGTAATCGGAGATTTCTGCATAGGGGATGCCGGTGAGCAGGAAGCGGATGTAGTCCTTGCATGCGAAGATCCATTTGATCTTGGCAATCAGTTCTGGCTTGTTGTCCTTCATCCAGGCGAGAAGACAGACAGGTTGGGACGGGACCACCGCCTGGTAGGTCTTTGCGTAGATTGCATCCATGTCCAGGGTTTTTTCGAATAGGGCGACATACTCGAGGGCACGGTTGTCAGTGGAGAGAATCCCATTGCACACCGGCTTTCCCGCTTCATCGACAAGATAGAGCCCCTTGCCATGGCCGCAGCAGGCTATGCCTGCGATCTCATCGCCTCTGACCTTGCTGGAATAGAGTAAATCCCTGATGACGCGGAAGATGGAACCCTTCATGTCATCCATGTTGATCTCGGTGAAGCCGGCCTTTTCAGAGATGACCTTGGTATCAATGCGACTGATGGCAATCTCCCTGCCACTGCTGTCATAGAGGGCGGCCTTTGTCACAGTTCCCCCGTTGTCGATTCCCAACAGATATTCCATATGTCCTCCAAGGTATTATGTATAAATAATATATGCATATAAGATATAAGAAGATGTGTACCTTATAGATGCTTCATGACAAGTATAACGGAGGGTATACGAGCTAGCAATCATAACTTACCGTGTTGGCTGTTTGATTTCAGGCGATGGTGCGCTTCTTCTGATTGGGGAAAAAATGATTACCTCAGTATGCTTGCAGGCATCTACTTGTAGGTATTGGGCAATATGCAGAAGGACTCTTCGTCGGTAAGATTTTCAGGCAACACGATATCTATCGGTACGCATATGTTCCTATCAGGGCTCTGGTCCAGCATTCCCTTGCGATAGAGCTGGTAGACAGCTGTGTATCCTTGGAAATTTGGTCTTTGTGAAATGAGACAGTCCACTTTGCCTTCCAGCATCGCCTTGCGGTTCTGGTCTATGAGGTCATAGCCGATGAGGATGGTCTGACTCTTTCTGCCAAGTAGAGATACAAAGGTTGCGATCCTATGTACTGCATCATTGACGACAAAGATTCCCCGTATATCGGCATGTTCCCTATAAGCTTGTTCAATGAAGGTCTCCCCTCCATTGCCTATTTTCATCTCAAGTTCAAGCGTTTTATAGGCTGGCTTGTCTGCAAAATAGCTTTTGAAACCCCTTGCACGCTCAAGGGAGTTGAAAGCTGTCTTGTGCGTCTGGATGGTAAGGTACGTACCTTCTTGGGGACTGAGCAGGTGCATCATACGCCCTGCCATATATCCTCCTCTGAAGGGATCTTGGACAACTGAAGAGACTGGATTCAGATCGGGTAGTGGTGAGTCAATGAAGGCGTAGTCGAGTTGGGGGTGTTTTGCAAGGAAGGCTCTGGATGCATCGGGAAGCACCGGTGCCATAAGGATGGCATCAGGACTTTCCTGCATAAGCTGCTGCCCCTGCTCCAGAAGGGAGTCAGGCTTCAATCGGTCGAACTCTGCTACTGAGATGGAGACAGCAAGGGGGGAGAGTTCCTTTGCAGCTTTCAAGACTCCCTCATAGATGAGGTTCCAATATCCGTATTCTGAGTGGAGCAGTGGTAGCAGGACACCTATTCTATATTCCTTATTGAGCTTGAGATTTCTTGCAAAGGTGTTAGGCTGATAGCCATAATCATCAACGATTGCCATTACTTTCTTGATGGTATCTGGTGCGACACGGCCCCGCTTGTGCAGGACCCTATCTACTGTCCCGATGGATACATTTGCTAGTTTGGCAATTTCAGAGATGGTCATATGGTATAAATCCTGATTAATATATGAGGTTCGATAACGCATTATTAGTATGTTGCATGTACTATAAAATATCAATATGTAAAAAATATATTGTTGTAGTAATTCCTTTTTGTGTTTACCAATATCAAGTTTAGTATAAGGAACATAAAAATATGCATGAGAAATACCCTCATAATAAAGCTTGACGGCTCATTTTACCGATGGTAGAGTTAATCGAACATCTTTTAGATGGTTATGTTTTCAAAAATGCGTTATCGTTAACGCACGAAGCTTAAGGAGGCTGTTTATGAAAAAGTTACTAGTAGTGGGAATGGTCCTGTTATACTCGGTGACCATGGTATTTGCAGCAGGTGCTGGGGAGAGTTCGTCCTCCAAGGGGATGATCGGTGTCGTCATGCCCACCAGGTCTGAAGAGCGCTGGAACAAGGACGGGGCTGCAGTAAAATCCGGTTTGGAAAAACTTGGGTACAGGGTTGACCTGCAGTTCTCGGATGATGATATCCCCACCCAGGTACGTCAGATTGAAGATTTGATCACCAAGGGAGCCAAAGTGCTCGTCATCGCTTCGATCGATGGATCGGCTTTGAGTGATGTGCTTGCGAAGGCTGCAGAGGAAAAAATTCCTGTAATAGCGTACGACCGCCTGATCATGAAGTCGCCGAATGTTGACTACTACCTATCATTCGACAACTATGCAGTCGGTCAGCAGATGGGTGATATCCTTATAAAGGGAATGAACCTGAACAATCCAAAGAAAAAGCCGCTATTAATCGAGCTGTTCGGTGGATCTCCCGACGACAACAACGCATATAAGTTCTATGACGGTGCCATGGATAGGCTTAAGCCCTATTTTGACAACGGTACGCTCAAGATTGGTTCAGGCCAGAAGGGCATGGATAGAGTTGGAACGCTGCGCTGGAGCAATGAATTGGCAATGTACAGAATGGAGAACCTCCTTTCCGCCCATTATACCAACCAGACGCTCGATGGAATTCTCTCTCCCTACGATCCAATCAGTCTTTCAACGCTTGAAGCTTGTAAGGCAGTTGGATACGGCACAGCTAGCAAGCCTCTGCCGGTAGTCGGCGGACAGGACTGCATTGTTGCTTCCTGCAAGTCGATTCTTGCTGGTGATCAGTATGCGACAGTCCTCAAGGATACCCGCGTACTTGGCCAGGCCACCGTCGTGCTCGTTGACACAATCATGCGTGGACAAGTTCCCACAGGTCTCGATACCACCAGTTACAACAACGACTCCATCAAGAACGGCAAACCGTACATCGTTCCCTCCGTTCTGCTGAAGTCCGTCATCGTTACAAAGGATAACCTGAAGGCTGAAGTAGTCGATACTGGCTACCATACCGCAGCTGAAGTTGGCCTGTAAGAGTATGTATCCGGCTTCTTCATAGGAGCCGGAACTGGATCGCCTAATCGCGAACCCGGTGCCATCTGCCTAAGGCTGAATTGGAATCGGGTTCCGGTCTGTATATCGGGGGACTTATATGCCAAACAATTCTATTCTGCTGTCGATGAAGCATATCACCAAGACCTTTCCAGGCGTAAAAGCGCTTGATGACGTCAGTCTGGATGTCAAAGAACGTAAAATACATGCCTTGGTTGGAGAAAACGGCGCGGGAAAATCGACGCTGATGAAAGTACTGTCAGGTGTATATCCCCATGGCTCCTACGACGGGGACATATTCTTCGAGGGTAAGCGTTGCACCTTCTCCAGTATAAGGCAGAGTGAACAGGCTGGAATCGTCATCATTCATCAGGAGTTGGCGTTGAGTCCCTACCTTTCCATAGCAGAAAATATGTTCATCGGTGATGAGCGGGCAAAATTCAATATCATCAACTGGGACAAGACCCGTGAAGATGCAATGAAATACATGGAACGTGTCGGACTTCATGAGAACCCTAATCTTCCTGTAAACAGGCTGGGGGTGGGAAAGCAGCAAATGGTTGAAATCGCCAAGGCCTTGGCGAAGCATGCCAAATTGCTGATTCTTGACGAGCCCACTTCCGCACTCAATGAAAAGGACAGCACGCATCTGCTTGAAATCCTCAAGGAACTCCGTGACAAAAGTAACATCGCTTCCGTGTTGATTTCCCATAAGCTCAACGAGGTCGCTGCCGTCGCCGATTCCATTACAATTCTGAGGGACGGCAAAACGATCGAGACGCTGGATGTCGTTCGATCCAAGCAAGGGACTGTTTCAATCAGTGAAGAAAGAATAATCAAAGGGATGGTAGGACGGGAAATCACTGAGATGTTTCCCAAGCGAAACAATCCCATCGGGGATATCTTGTTCGAGATCAAGGAATGGTCGGTTCAGAATCCTGATAATCCGGAGCAAAAGAAACTCGATGGGGTGAATATCAATGTTCGCGCCGGAGAGGTCGTCGGCTTGGCTGGCCTGGTTGGAGCCGGACGTACCGAACTTGCCATGAGCGTGTTCGGCCGTGCTTACGGTGAGGATATCACTGGAAAAACGTTGATCGAGGGCTTGGAAGTCGATATCAGTTCGATACCCAAGGCAATTGCCCAAGGTGTTGCCTATGTACCAGAGGACCGCAAGGAACTTGGACTAGTGATGATTCAGAACGTCAAGGAGAATACGACAATCGCAAAGTTAAAGAAAATTGCCAAGGTATCGGTGATCAACGAACATGATGAAAATATCGTTGCGGAAGATTTTTGCAAACGTCTTAATACGAAAACCCCGACAATCCTCCAGATGGCAGGAAACCTTTCGGGAGGCAATCAGCAGAAGGTCGTACTTTCAAAGTGGTTGTTCACTGATCCAAGGGTCCTGCTCCTTGATGAACCTACGCGTGGCATAGATGTCGGGGCAAAGCATGAGATTTATACGATCATCAATTCGCTTGCTGCACAAGGGATGGCGTGCTTGCTGATTTCCAGTGAAATGTCGGAGATTATCGGAATGAGTGACAGGATTTATGTGATGAGCGAGGGCAAGATCACCGCTGAGCTGCCTAGTAACATTGCGACTCAGGAAGAGATCATGCGTAATATCCTGAACAACTAAGATAACGCTGTTTGCTTGGCGATGTGGTAACGTAGAATTTGGTGAGTTTTTGATTGTGTGCATACGATAAGGAGTGTTGGATGAGTGGCTTGATTGCGATTTTGAAAAAGAATGTAAGGCAATACATGATGGTCATCGCCTTGGTGGTGGCGATGGTCGCATTTGGACTTTTGACGGACGGTATCTTTTTCAGACCGGTAAATCTGACGAACTTGGTGCTTCAGAACAGCTATGTTCTGATTCTTGCCGTCGGCATGTTGCTGTGTACCCTGACAGGAAACGTCGATCTTTCCGTGGGTTCCATTGTCTGTTTCATCGGTGCATTGTGTGGTGTCATGATGGTCGACCTGCAGTGGAATCCGTACGTAGCGATGCTAATTGCGCTTCTAGTTGGTGCATTGGTCGGTATGTGGCAAGGGTTCTGGATTGCATTTGTGAATGTGCCACCGTTCATAGCAACCTTGGCTGGTATGTTGGTTTTCCGTGGCCTGGGGCAGGTGATCATGAAAGGACAGACAAAGGCTCCGTTCCCTCGGGAATTCCAGTTGATGTCATCCGGGTATATTCCTGACCCATTTGGGGGCTTGACGATAGGAACCATACATTTACATCTCTTTACGTTGTTTATTGGTTTCCTGATTGTTGTGTTGATCATTTTCAGTGAAGTACAAAAACGGAAGAAACAGAAACAATATGACTTTGACCTCCTTCCTGCAGGGATATGGCTTGCAAAGGTGATATTTATAGCCACTATTCTTATTGCTTTCACCGTAGTTTTTGCAATATACAAGGGTTTTCCCAATATACTAATCCTGTTGGGCGTCTTGGTAATTGCCTATCAGTTCGTTGCATCCAAGACTGTTCAAGGCCGTCATATATACGCTCTTGGAGGTAATAGAAAAGCTGCAGAACTATCTGGTGTAAAGGTCAAATGGGTAATGTTCTGGATCTATACCAATATGGCGGTTCTGGCTGCGGTGGCAGCGATGGTGTTTACTGCGCGTCTGAACTCAGCCACTCCCAAGGCCGGGCAGAACTTCGAAATGGACGCCATTGCCGCTTGTTATGTAGGTGGTTCGGCTGTCTCTGGTGGTATCGGAACGATAATAGGGGCTGTTGTAGGCGGGCTGTTTATCGGAGTGCTGAACAACGGTATGTCCATCATCGGTATCAGCACGGACTGGCAACAGGCAATCAAAGGGTTTGTCCTTCTTTCAGCCGTTGCATTCGACCTGTATTCAAAATCGAGATCATCGAAGATAGCGTAAATCTATAGAAGAGTTGAATCTGTATGACCCCTGTGAATTATGAGATTCGCAGGGGTCATAAAAACCCAGCTCATTTCTGAGCCGGTGATTTGTTATAGGAAACTTATTTGATTACACGTTCGGTTTCAGGATCAAAGAACTTTCCTTGACCATGTAGGGAAACAAGGAAATCTAGATGTCTGAGCTGAACCAGGAATTGGTTCGATCTTACCAACAACCTACCTTCTGGAAGTAGCTGGGGATACGTGGTTCTCGCTTCTGAGGGGACCCGATGAAGCCGACAGAAAATTTGTTCGGAGGATTGTTGTACAGGTCAAGATGCCCACCAATTGCTGCAAAAAGAGCCATCCACTTGATTGATTCGGGGGGAGTTCTAGGGCCGCATCTTACCTTCAAAGTGATGCTGTATGAGACAGCAGCCAGAGTGGAAGAGCAAATCAACCTTACGTTTGAAACCCTGTTCCGTGATGATGCTTTGCCTCCTGTGATAATTAGGGGTGAAGGAAATAAAGCCCGATCTATTCCCCTGACAAATCCCGCATGGGAACATCATAATTGCTTAGGTCCCAATCATAGGATGCAGTACCGACCCGTACATACTTTTCCATCCAGAAGTATCCAAGTTTCATGACCATACCCTCCTCTGCCATACCTATCGGGGCGTAAGCTATAATGTTGATACTGCGTGGTGCATGAGCAGGCCTTTTGATAGGACGTGCTACATGACTTGGACCTCGAATATGTCAAGTTCCTCCCAACTGGTCAACAGGTGTCTCCATTACGGGGTTTTCCCTCGATGTGGTAGGGGTGGGCGGGCTCATAAGAAGCCTGTTCAACCGTCACAAGCACTATCCGCACCTGATCGCGGATTCCTTCAATGCATGCATTGCACAAAAACCATTGGAGGATCAATGATTATTCCTGCAACATGATAGTTGCTGTAAGCATATGTATCTGTACTCAAAAAAGATAGGACACATGATTTCAGTCTGGACATATCCACAACCGACATCCATACTCCCCAAAGGGAGGATGGCCGGAAGAATTCTTTGTACATACCCTCATAAAAAAGCTTGACGGCTCATTTTACCGATGGTAGAGTTAGTCAAACATCTTTTGGATGGTTTTGTTTTCAAAGATGCGTTATCGTTAACGCATTGTAGATATATTGTAACGTAAAAATTTACAAGCGTTTAAAAATAGGATAAGGATACATTGATGCATAGAAAATCCCTACAAACATATGAGTTTTGGTTTCTTGTCGGTTCGCAATTTCTCTATGGACCTGAAACATTGGACAAGGTGGCCAAGCAGTCCCAGATAATGGCTTCAGGTCTCGATGACTCTGCCGATATCCCCTGCAAGGTGATCTACAAGGCCACCCTGAAAACTCCCGAAGAGATTGAGAGATGGATCAAGGAGGCCAACTATGATGACACTTGTGCCGGCATCATCGTCTGGATGCATACCTTCTCCCCCTCAAAGATGTGGATCAATGGGCTCTCCTTATTACAGAAGCCCTACTGCCACCTCCATACGCAGTTCAACCGCAACATCCCCGACCAGGACATCGATATGGACTTCATGAATCTGAACCAGTCAGCCCATGGGGACCGTGAACACGGCTTCATAGCAGCCCGCATGCACCTGAAACGCAAGATCGTCGTCGGATATTGGGAGGATGAGGATGTACAGCAGGGAATCGGCAAATGGATGCGGTCTGCCATTGGTGCTATGGCGAGCAGAAAGCTCAAGCTTGTCCGTTTTGGCGATAACATGCGCAATGTCGCCGTCACGGAAGGGGACAAGGTAGGAGTTCAGATGCAACTGGGGTGGCAGGTCAACACCTGGGGGGTAGGGGACCTCATCGAGGAGTTGGATAGTGTGACCGAAGAGGAAGTTGATCAGCAGATGCTCATCTACCATGAACTGTATGAGTTTGGCACAGACAACTTGGAGAGTGTGCGCTATCAGGGGCGTGAAGAGATAGCCATGAAGCGTTTCCTCGAAAGGGAGGGGGCCCATGCCTTTTCCAACACCTTTGAGGACCTGCAGGCGATGCGTCAGCTCCCAGGCCTTGCTTCCCAGGACCTGATGCGCCAAGGCTATGGCTACGGCGGTGAAGGGGACTGGAAGGTCTCCGCCATGACAGCTCTCATCAAGAGGATGACCGAGGGCATGGGGGGAGGAACCACCTTCATGGAAGATTACACCTATGACCTGGAAAAGGGAAACGAGCTCTCCCTAGGTGCCCATATGCTTGAGATCTGTCCCTCCATCTCCAAGGAAAAAGCCACCATCGAGGTACATGAGCTGGGTATCGGAGGGAAGGAACCCCCGGCCAGGCTGGTCTTTGAAGGCCATCCGGGCGTTGCTGTCCTTGCTTCCCTCATTGACATGGGCGGCAGGGTTCGCCTCATTGTCCAGGATATCGAGGTTGTCATCCCCATCTACAAGATGCCCAACCTCCCTGTGGCTCGCGTGATGTGGAGGCCTGAACCCAACCTTAAGACGGGCTCTCATCTCTGGATCCTCGCAGGAGGGGCACACCATGCGACTCTCAGCTACGACGCTGATGCACAGATGCTTGAGGACTGGTGTGAGATCATGGGCATTGAGTATGTGCATATCAACAAGGATACAACTGTACACTCTTTGAAGCAGCAGCTGTTCCTCTCAGATATTGCCTGGAAGCTGCGGTAGTACTATTTTTGGGTTTTCTCCTTCTGGTCGACGATTGATCATCGTCGGCCTTTTCTGTCTTGGAGTGCATCCCCATGCGGTGATCAGGAGCATTGGTGAGGATGGCAAAAGAGTAAAAGAAAAAGGATTTGCATCGCTGCAAATCCTTTCTCCCTATCAATCCAATTGTTTTATTTCTTGGTCTTTCGCTTTTTTTCTTTAGTCATATGCTCTTAGAGCACCGACCCATTCTTTATGATGGCATTCTTGTTGATGACGATGATCCCATCATGGATCGAGTACATGGCAAAGTCACCTTCCTGGCGGGGGATGTCATCAATGCCGATGCGACACCCATCACCAATGCGGGCATTCTGGTCGATGATCGCCTTTCGGATGATGGTACCCTTTCCAATGCCTATGTTGGGAATCCCATTGCGAGAGTTTTCCTGCTTCTCCTCCTCTGTCTCGTAGAAGGAGGCACCCATGCAGTAGACACCGTCCAGGGAGGCACCACTTTCGATCAGGGTGCGTACACCGATGATTGAGTTGACGATATACGCGTTGGTGATTATCGAGCCCTCAGAGGTCAGCGAGGAGCTGATGTTACAGAAGTTGACCTTGGTCGCCGGCAGGTGGCGACGGTGGGTGTAGATCGGCATCTCCTCATCGTAGAAGTTGAACTGTGGGTTGATGGAGGCAAGATCAAGGTTTGTCTCATAGAACGCCTTGACCGTTCCGATATCCTCCCAGAACCCATCAAAAAGGAAGGTTGCCACCCTTTTGTGGTCGATGACCCCAGGGATAATCTCCTTGCCGAAGTCGGTCTTGTCGTTGTTGAGGACCTCTTCCATGGTCTTTGCATTGAAGACATAGATGCCCATGCTTGCAAGGTATTCATTGGAAGAGTCGACCTTCCTGTTCAGGGAGGAGAGCATGAAGGACTCGGACACCTTGTATTCGGAGATGTCCAGGTCATTGGCTGGTTTCTCGTAGAACTTGTTGATGATTCCGTCTTCGTCACAGCCGAGGATACCCAGCCCTGTGGCCTGTTCGCGGCTGATGGGCTTGGAGGCGATGGTAAGTTCAGCTCCGCTTTTTATGTGGCGGTCCAGCATATCCTGGATGTTCATCCGATAGAGCTGGTCACCGCTGAGGATGATGTAGTAGTCGGCATTCTGGTCATGGAAGTGCTTCAGGTTCTTGCGCACGGCATCGGCAGTCCCCTGGTACCAGGTGTTGGTCTCATTGGTCTGCTCAGCTGCGAGGATCTCAACAAAGCCACTGCTGAAGGTATCAAAAATGTAGGTGTTGGAGATGTGGTTGTGCAGTGATGCTGAATTGAACTGAGTCAGGATGTAGATCTGACGGATTCCGCTGTTGATGCAGTTGGATATGGGAATGTCCACCAGACGATACTTCCCTGCAAAGGGGACCGCTGGCTTTGCACGATCCATAGTCAACGGATAGAGTCTCGTCCCTTTTCCCCCACCCAATACGATAGCAATAGCCTTTTGTTTTTTCTTTTTCATTTACTTTTCCCCTTCATGTTCTGTTTTGTTCTCATAGATAGTAAGGTACGAACGAGCCGATCTGATCCACGTGCTGTCCCATTGCATACATCTCTTTCGGATTTCTGCGATAACCTGAACTCCCTTTGCCCACCACTGCAGCGCCCTGTTGGCCGCTTCCAGTATAGCATCAGAGGTCATGGAACTAAAGAGAATTCCTGTTCCTGTCTTTGGGTGCTCATCCAAATCGATGATACTGTCTGCAAGGCCCCCGGTCCTTCTTGCCACAGGAATGGTCCCGTAGCGCAATGAATACAGCTGGTTAAGCCCACAGGGCTCATACTTGCTGGGCATCAGGAAGAAGTCAGAACCCGCTTCAACCCTATGGGCTGCACGGTTGCTGAAGAGAATGTTTACCGAAAGGTTGTCATACTTTCTTCCCAATTCGATAAGCTTGTCTTCTAGGGATTTTTCACCTGTTCCGATGATGATCATCTGCATGGGAAGGTCACGCACCATCTTCTCCAGGGCACAGGGAGAGCCTTGCAGAAGCTCCACAAATCCCTTCTGGTCTGCGATGCGACTTATCATGGAGAAGAGCGGGATGCTTGCATCGACCTGCAGGCCAAACTCCTTTTGGATGGCTGCCTTGGTAGCGCTCTTGCCCGAAGGGTCATCCACTGAGAAATGGTCCTCGATGAAAGCGTCGGTTGCCGGGTTCCACTCCTGGTAGTCGATGCCGTTGATGATGCCTGTAAGCACATCGCTGCGTCTTGTGAGCAGCTGCTCAAGATTGCACCCATACTCACAGCTTTGGATTTCCTGGGAATAGGTAGGGCTGACGGTGGTGATGGCATCGGCAAACTCGAGGCCGGTCTTGAGCATGTTGGTTCTTTTTGTGGGCGAGGGACCGTGGAACATCTTCTCATGTGGCTCAATACCCGTGCCAAGCAGCTGCAGGCGGGAGTACTCCCCTTGGAAAGCCAAATTATGGATGGTTATCACGCCCCTGGTCCCGGTGAAGAAGCCGGAGGTGTCCTGCTTGAGCAGATAGGGCACAAAGCCACAGGTCCAGTCATGACTATGGATGACATCCGGCTTCCAATCCAGAGCCTTGCACAGGGGAAGCGTAGCCTTGTTGAGCAAGGAGTACCTCTCAAGGTTGTCCGGATAGGGGGTGAAGGAGGTATTGCCATAGATGCCCATCCTTGCACTGAACATGGGGTGGCACAGGAAATGGTAGGTGACACCGTCCAAGACCCTCTCCATGAACGTCACCGTTTCTTGCTTGCCAAGAAGGTCAATGTCCAGTGAGAGCTTGCTGTCAACAAAATCCGAGGTGTCCACACTGCCGTAGCAAGGCAAGAGCACGTGCACCTCAGATTCTAAGTCATGCAGCGCAGAAGAGAGAGCGCCTACCACATCCGCCAGCCCGCCCGATTTTGAAAAGGGAACTGATTCACTTGAGACCATGAGTATCTTCATGGCCCTAATTAGACCACTAAGGACCAGTTCTCGTCAAGGATAAAGTACTGATATATGAGCTGGGAGTACGGTTTAGACGTATTCCATCCCTTCCAGTTCATCAATATACTCACTTGAACAGTGTGCGGCGACAGCTCCATCACTGGCGGCGGTCACCAGCTGCCTGAAAACGGTGTCGCGCACATCGCCAACTGCATAGAGGCCGGCAAGCCTGGTCTCCATCCTTTCATTGGTCTGTGCATACCCATCATGGTCAAGCAGTGTCTTGTCCAGCAGTGCAGTCTGGGGCAACATCCCTACAAAGATGAATACTGCGTCAAACTCGCGGGTATACTCCTTGTTCTCCTTAAGGTC
>JAVERP010000077.1:0-13697 GCA_034007055.1 Sphaerochaeta sp. | reverse complement strand
GGCAAACGACATCTACACGTTGATGGACATGAAAATCCCCCACCGAATTTCCATAAAACAAGAGGTCGTGTAGTTAGAAAAAGGCACCGGGAACTATAGATAATTAGTGTACTTACCAGTCTGGTCGCTATAAGATTAGGGCTGTGAGAAGCCAAGGTTATGTAGGAGTATGGCGATTATAGGTAACGCATTGATTCCTTGAGGGCATACTTATCGGTGGGATAGAGCTTGGCAAGTATGGGTCCTCGTATGTTGGGAGGTTGCTGGTGAAGTCGATCATTGTAGTGGAAGATGAAAAACTGGTGCTGCTGGGGATTGAATCGTTGTTTGAGCAGCATGGTAGATACCATATTGTCGGAAGTTTTTCACGTGCAGACCAAGCCCTGCGGGCCCTTGATACTTTGGATCCTGATATAATTCTTACCGATATCAAAATGCCAGGTATGGATGGGCTGGAGTTCTTGAAACGACTGCAAGAAGATAAGGTTCGTGCGAAGGTCGTTGTTCTCAGCTGTTTGGAAGATTTTGCAATTGTTTCCACCGCATTCAAATTGGGGGCTGTCGATTATATCCTCAAACATGAATTGGATGCCGTAGAGCTATTCAAGACCCTCGATGGTCTCGATCAAGGAAAACCTGAGAAAAAACAGCACCTGGAATCCCCTGACCATGATTGGACTGTATTGCACTGTTTTTCTGATATGCTACAAACAAATAAGTTGTTCTCCTCAGGCCTAAGCAGTCCTATTGTCTATCGCATGATATTCAAGAAAAAATACTCTGAAAACCATATCCCACTCAAATCAGGGGTAGATATCTTTTGGTGTTTGCGGTTTGTCCGCCGACTGTTGAACGATTTCCAAGTTGGGCAGGTATATTACGAGGAATCTGAAGGGTTGGTGTTGGTCCTTGATGGTAGCAGCGACAGTGAAGATGCGCGGAAGAAGTTTCTTTGCCAGTTACTGGTCCAATTGAAACAGTACATTAATAGTCCGGTAGTGGTCCTTCGGGGAACTGAGGTAACAAAGCAATCTGTCCAAGAACAATGGCAGCGGCTCTCGGATGTCCAAGAACATGTCTTCTATATCGATTCAACACGGCTTGCCCTCCTTGGCATTGATAAGCAAGGGAGTCTGGCAGGTGAGTTGCCTTCACCTCTCTGGTTACTGCAGTCAGAAAAACAGATGCTCTGGCATACTGCAATGAAAACCTTTTTCACTACGGTTAAAAGAGCCAAAGTTGATCCTCCTGCCCTTTGTATGAACCTCATTGTATACTGGCACCAAGTACAACAGGTGCTGAAATCCTTGTATGTACAACCCAAGGATGCAATCGCAGTACACACGACCATGTTTGAATACATGAAAGATTTTGATGATTTCAATCAATTGGCAATGTGGTACACCGCAGAATTACCACAAAGAACCGCGTATGTGCTCGATGTACAGGGACATAGCAGGAAAATTATGCAGATGAAGCTCTATGTGCTGGAGCACTATGCAGAACATATCACCTTGCAGGACATGGCAAAACAATTCGGTTTCAACAGAAATTATGTATCTGAACTGTTCAAGAAAGAGTCCGGTATCGGTTTTGTTACATACCTCAATACAATCCGCATTAACAACGCCAAAGCTCTTCTGTTGGAGAGCGATGCCACAGTAGAGGTGATTAGCAATCAGGTGGGATATACCAGTGCAAGTCATTTTTCTCGCCTGTTCAAGAAAATGACAGGTAAGACCGTTAGTGAATTTCGATCCCAATGCGTTACTAATATGAATATGGAGCATGAAAACTGAGTATTAGTCAGCAATTATATGTATTTGTATTCTCAGTGGACTTCTGACTGGGTTTTAAGCATGAATTACCGGCTAATGGGTATGGACTACGCCCTAGCGGTGTCTCAGACTTAAGGTACTGAAAACCATAGGAGGTTATCACATGAAAAAAGTCTTAGTAGTATTTCTCTTCGCACTGGTACTAGTCTCTCCTCTCTTTGCTGCAGGACAGAAAGCAACACTTGAGGGAGATAAGGTTGTTCTGACCATTTGGGAGCATACACCACAATTTGAGCTTCCTCTACGCAACACCCTGGAACGTTTCATGGAAAAGAACTCCGACATTAAAGTTGAGTATGAGATTAAAACACCTGACAACTATCTCTCTCTTCTCACTACGGCAATTCAGGCAGGTGAAGCTCCTGATCTGTTCTGGCATCACGGTACTGCGACTACGGATATGGCAAACTTGACCCGACAGGGGGCTTTGATGGATCTTACCAATAAAGTCGATGTAAAAGCCTATTCACAGATGTCCCGCGACAAGGTCACCTGGGAAGGGAAACTGTACCAAACTCCAGCTGCCACAATCGACACTCGTGCAGCATTCTACAACAAAGACTTGTTTGCAAAAGAAGGGTGGAAGGTCCCCAAGACATTTGCTGAGTTCGAAACTCTCCTCGCTACCATCAAGGGTGCCGGCTACATTCCCTTGAGTCTTGCTGGTCGTGACAACTGGAACATCCTTTTTCTCTTCGAACCAATCCTCGCTGCCATGCACCCCGATTGGATTATTGAGGCTACAGCAGGAAAAGCCAGGATTGATGATCCACGAGTAATTGCCGCCATGGAGAAAATGATTGAATGGGGCAAGAAAGGATATTATGGGACTCTCTTTCTCGGTGTTGATGAAGCAGGCCAATATCTGTCCTTCTCACGAGGGCAGGCTGCCATGACCGTTGCCGGTTCATGGACAACGACTACACTGACGAATAATAATCCTGACATGAAGATCGGTGCATTCCAAATTCCTACCCGCGATGGTCGAAAACCCATAGTACTTACCTATGCCGCTGGATTCTCAGTCTATTCAAAGACCAAATATCCTGATCAGGCACTGCGTTTGGCCAAGTATTTGGCTACGGTAGAATCCCAGCAGATTTGGGTTGATGGGCTTGGTGCCATCGCTGGACTGGATGGTGTGAATTCAGGAAGTGAATTAGCTGATGAAATTGCCGACGCAAACCTAGAGTTGGAGAGTTTCTACAACATCCTGGTCCTAGGACATGCTGAAGGTAAGTCCCCTACCAAAGTTTGGGAAGAAGACAATCCAAAACTATTCACTGGTACCGTCACTCCACGTAATTTTGTGAAGACTCTTGATTCGATGATGAGTTACCCTAATCTCTAAGAAGAGCTTGTGTGGATGCCGCAAGTCGGCATCCACTATCGAATTGTGATAACAAGAGAGTTTCAATGACAAAATCCAAAGCATACATCGGTTTTATTACACCAGGATTTATCTTGTACACGGTGTTCATGATTGTTCCTCTCGGTTTTGCAATCTACTACAGCTTTTTCTCATGGTCAGGTATGGGAGCGATGGACTTTATTGGCTTCGATAACTTTAAGCGGATTTTCTTTGAACCGAGGATGTCGGGTATCTTTCGTAATGCACTAGGCAACAACTTCCGATACATGGCAATTGCTATTTTTGTATTTATTCCTATACAAGTCGGAATGGCATACCTTATCCATCTAAAAGTTCATGGACATAATTTCTTTAGGTTGATGATATTCCTTCCTTACGTCATCAGCCCCTCCATTGTAGGTTTTTTTACCTTATTGGTTTTTGATCCTAACATCGGTATGCTAAATACCCTGTTCCTCACTTTGGGGTGGACTAACTTGGTGAGTGCTTGGTTTGGATCCCCTGACATTGCTTTCTTTCTCCTGGTTGGTGTTATCGGATGGAATGGGCTAGGGGTGGGGATGGTCATCATCTTAGCCAATATGAAGAACATCCCCGAAGATGTGGTGGAGGCTTCGATTATTGACGGAGCAACAGTCTGGCAACGGTTCTGGCGAGTTGAATTGCCGTTCCTACAACCTTCGATCATAAATGTGGTTGTCCTGAGTTCAATCTTTGCGTTAACCCAATTTGACATCCCCTTCATTGTCGGTGGCCTCAATGGAGGCATTGACGGCAAACTGGATTTTCTGAACCTGATGTTTTTCCGTTATACATTTGGCGATGCGTACTTTGGCGAGACTGCACTAGGTTTTGGAGCTGCCATTAGTGTCGTAGTGTTTTCAATTATCTTTATGATTGCGCTTGTACAAAAACTAGTTTTCAACCGGTTATTCAACCGATAGGTATGGAATTGCTCTATCTGGGAGGTATTGATGTATAAGAGACGACAAGGCTTTGGCAGTTGGATAGCTGTTATAGTACTGACTTTATACTGCTTGATAGCTGTTGTTCTGATTGGAAACATGATCATCTCTTCCTTTAAGACAAAACAAGATCTGTTGTTCAATACATTTGGCTTTCCAGCAAAAATTTCCTTGGAGAATTACCGACAGATATTCGTTACAGATTCACTCTATAAAAACTTTTTCAATAGCGTCATCCTGACCATGCTTTCTATAGCTTCTTTGGTTTTTATATCTTCTATGTCTGCATATGGCCTTTCCCGCTACCGGTTCAAGGGACGCCAGGCACTCGAAATGTATTTTTTGCTAGGCTTGATGTTTCCTATCCAGATTGCAATTTTACCGTTGTTCATCATTATGCGATCGCTCAATCTGACAAACACATTCTTAGGGATGATCCTTCTCTATACTGCAAACATGTCTTTTTCCCTGTTCATATTCTCACAGTTCTTTAAGGAACTACCTGATGCGTTACATGAGAGTGCCATAATTGACGGAGCTTCAGAGCTAACGATTTTCTGGAAAATAATGATGCCCATTTCCAAGCCAGTCATATTTACCGTTATGACGGTCAGTTTCGTGCAGATTTGGAATGACTTCTACCTGCCTCTCGTGTTTTTGGCAAAACGGTCATTGCATACACTGACTCTTGCTATCTATCAGTATTTGGCCAATTTTCTGGCTTACTGGAATTTTGTTTTTGCTGCGGCAACCTTCGCCCTGATACCAGTAATTATCGTTTTCTTGGTATTTTCAGACCAGATAATATCAGGACTGGCTGCCGGTTCCATCAAGGAGTAGTGTAGAATGGCATATGCTCATGACTCACCAATAATCCCCATCAATTTGCAATGTGAATTGCATCCGGCCCCCCTTTGGATAGATATCCCAAATCCCCGTTTTTCTTGGAATTATTCATCTGAACTATCTCCTTCTTGGTCACAAGAGGCGTACCAGATCGAGGTTTTGGATCATGAAGGGGCTGTCTGTTGGAACTCCGGTTCGGTACGGGGAAAAGAATCCTTCTCGGTTATCTATGAAGGGAAGTCTTTCACCTCTTTTACAGTGTATCGATGGCGTGTCAGGGTATCTGATACTAGTGACAATTGGAGCGAATGGTCCGCCTTCTCACAGTTTGAAACAGCGATGTTGAGTCCTGCTGACCTCAAGGCATCATGGATCGGTGCCCGCACACCAGTGTGGTATACAGCAAGACAATGGGAAAGTGGTGTTCCTGGCCAAGAGACAAGAGCGGAGGAGGGATTACATGCCTATGGCATGTATCTTTCCACGAAGGTACAACTTGCCCAATCGCATGTAAGGATCACCAGAGCACGAGCATATGTGACGGGAGTAGGGCTTTATCAGTTGTACCTTGGGCAGGAGAAAGTGGGGGAGCGGGTACTGACTCCCTCCCAAACTGATTATCGAAGGCGAGTGCTATACGATGTATTGCCCCTTGCCATAGATAACCAAGAACTGGATATTACCCTGTTTTTAGGTAACGGTCGTCATATTGCCCTCTATGGGTTTGAAAAGCCTCGGGGATATGTGCAGATTTTGCTTGCATATGAAAACGGCGAACACCAATGGATTTGTTCCGATGCCAGTTGGGTATTGTCATCAGGTCCTGTTCAACAAAACAGTCTGTTTAACGGCGAAGTCTTTGATAGTCGTGTTGTATTGGGTAAGCATACAGAAGAACCGATTGAAGTGGTTACAGGCTATCCCCTGTGTGCCGCGTATGAGCCTCCGATTATGATTAATCAAGAAATACCACCGGTACGTATGTGGCGTGTGGAAGACGGGTATATCTATGATTTCGGACAAAATTTTTCAGGGTTTGTCTCTTTCCAAGGCCAACAACCCCCTGGCACCCAGATTACTTTCAGGTTTGCCGAAGACAGTACTGAAGATGGACAGATAAATCCCTCCTCCAACCGAAAAGCAGAGGCTCTCGATACCCTCATCTGTAACGGACCATATCTGAGATGGCATCCTGTTTCGACCTATCACGGATTCAGGTTTGTGCAGATGTCGGGATATGTAGGCGTTCCTACGCTTGAGAACCTTCTTGGTCTCTTTGTCCATACCAAAGTTGAGCCAATGGGATCGTTCTACTGTTCCAACGAGGACTTCAATCGGGTCCACCAAGCCATCCTTTGGGGATTGCGTTCAAATATGATGGGCCTTCCAACTGATTCTCCACAGCGGGATGAACGTCATGGTTGGCTTGGAGATGCCCTCTTGGCAGCTCCAGCGGCGTTGTTGAATTATGATGTGCAGGGGTTCTATGAAAAATATCTGCAAGATATAGCAGATACCCAAAATGCAGACGGCTCCATTACTGATGTAGCACCCAAGTTTTGGATGGCCAAGCCTGCAGATCCCGCATGGGGCAGTGCTTTTATTACCATCGGGTGGTATCTCTACCTATATAGGGGAGATACGCAGGTGTTGGATAGATTCTATTCCGCCTTCAAGCACTACATTGAGTTTTTGCTCTCTCAGACCACAGATGGAGTTGTAGAACATTTGGGGACATTCGGGGATTGGTGTGCGCCGGGATTGGTAACCTCCAAAAAGACCGGGCTGCCGTTTATCTCCACATGGTACCTCCATCATGATCTTTCCCTGATGGAGAAGATCGCCCAAGCCCTTGGAAACTCAGAGGACGCCGTATATTTCAGCAAAAATAGTAAGGCCATCAGGGATGCTCTGCTAAAACATTTTTGGAAAGGGACTCATATGGAGAGTTTGCCGATGACTCCCTGGGACTTTCCTGACCAAACGGCACAGGCTCTGACACTCGCAGGCGACTTGCTTGATACGCAGGGATCACTAGCGCTCGCTGCAAGTTTGCATGACCTTGTTGCTGCTTCTTCGGGTGATCATGTGGGAACTGGAATCCATGGGACTCGGTATCTGTTGGAGCAGTTGTCACGGTGGGGATACCAGGAAAAAGCCTACACCATCGCAAACCAGAAGAACTATCCAGGGTGGATATATATGTTGCGTGAAGGAGCTACTACGCTCTGGGAACGGTGGGAACCCATCTTCTGTGAAGGGATGAATTCACATAATCACATCATGCTTGGTTCCATTGACCAGTGGTTTTATACCTATGTGGCCGGCTTGTCGCCTTTGGCCCCAGGGTGGCGGGAGATCGCCCTGGCACCAGCCTACCTGCAAAAGATTGACCATGCATCGGCTACAGTCGCTACCCCGTATGGGCAGGCCTCATTGCAGTGGGAACGTAGAGATGGACAGGTAGTAGTGACAATGCAAATACCTTCAGGTACAGACGGTTATTTGTTTTTACCTCCAGGATTTAACCTTTTGGATTTCCTGCAGAAACCAACTGGTGTAGAGGTAGTTTTGGAAACGAAAGCTTCTCCTCTTTGTCCCTATCAGGGAGAAAAAGGAGAAGCATACCATATTCCCTCTGGGTTGTATCAGATCGTTTGTACAGCATCGGAGGGTACATGAGCATGCACAAGGCTTATAGTGCTCGTGAAAGGGTAGTTAGGTCCCTCTATCGGCAGCCTGTCGATCGGGTGCCGGTTGATTATCTGGCCAATGCAGGCATTGACCGTAGGCTCAAGGAGCATTTCGCCTTGGCTTCCGATGCTGATGAGGCCCTGTTACAGGCCTTGCAGGTAGACTTTCGGCAGTTGCATCTCCCCTATACTGGGAAGATCCTTCACCAGCCTAGACCGGAGCGGAGAGTTGACCCTCAATGGGGGATCGTCTGCCGCTGGGTAGAACATGAAAGTGGCGGGTATTGGGATTACTGTGATTTCCCTCTCCAGGAATTGGGCCTTGAACAGGTTGAGTCTTGGCCGATGCCTTCAGCCGATGATTATGATTATTCTGCGTTGCAAGACCAAGCACATGCATGGAAAGACCTGGCCCTATATTTTGGGAACCCAGGCCTTGGAGATATCCTCAACACAACCGGCATGATGTGCTCGATGGAGGGCGTCTATATTGCATTGGCTGAAGAGGATGAAGCTTGGCTCCGTCTGGTTGACCGGCGTCTTGCAATTCAGTTGGAAGGGATGGAACGTAGCCTTGAAGCTCTGAAAGGGCGCATCGATTTCATCTGGATGGGAGAAGATCTGGGTACCCAAATTGGTCCCCTCATCTCCAAAGAGATGTTTCGTCGTATCATCCGACCTCGTCATCAGAAGTTCATCGACCTTGCTGCTGTGTACGATGTACCGGTAATGATGCACAGTTGCGGATCCTCCTCCTGGGCTTTTGATGATTTCAGTGAAATGGGTATCGTTGCAGTTGATACCCTCCAGCCCGAAGCGGCTCTGATGGCCCCAAGGTACCTAAAGACCAAATACGGCAATCGTTTGGCTTTCCACGGAGGATTTTCAACAGCCGGTTCAGTCGTTTCAGGGTCGGTAGGGGATACTCTGAAAGAACTAGAGGCTCTGTTGGCAATAATGATGGAAGGTGGGGGATATTTATTCTCTCCAACACATCTGCTTCAGGATAATTCATGGGTGGAAAATGTGTTGGCAGTATACCAAGCTTTGCCCACCATGGGCAGATATCAGAAATAGGAGAGGTGATGCGAATAAACTCACGTGAACGCATACTGTCGGTCTTGGCCGGTAAGAAGAGTGACCAAGTCCCTTTTGATATCTGGTACACACCAGAGATTAAGAGAATGTTGATGGACCATTTTAGAGTGTCTGACGAACAGCAGTTGTGGCGCATCCTGAAGATTGACAAGATTGTGATGCTGGATGCCCCATACAAAGATATGCCGGATGCAATACACGATAGCGAAGGGCGTACGCTGAGCTGTAATGAATGGGGAAGCAGGATTCTAAATGTCTCTCATAGTTCGGACGGGTCATATGAGGAGGTGGTTTTCTATCCATTGGCAGAGGCTGAGACAATCGAGGAGCTTGATGCGCATACATGGCCTGATCCCGACCAGTTTGATTATCACTCTCTGTTGGATAGTTGCAATAGGCATGATGAATGGGTTCGGATGCTCTCGTTCATCTCGCTCTTTGAAATATATTGCAAACTCCGCCCTATGGATCTCTCATTGATGGATCTCTATGCCGAACCCGAGCTTGCCGATCATATCATCGACAAGATCTTCACCATACAAAAACAGTATATAGAAAAAGCTTTTGAAGTTTGTGGCGATGCAATAGATGTTGTGTACCTCTCCGATGATATGGGCATGCAGGACCGCCAGTTGATATCTGTTGAGGTGTGGCAGGATCGCTTTGGTGAGCAGTATCGGGCATTGATCGAATTGATCCACTCCAAAGGCGCCTATGTATTGTATCATTCTGACGGGGCGGCTTTTCCCATTATCGAACAGATGGTTGCCTTAGGAGTCGATGTCATCAATCCTATACAGCATGTATGCCCTGGTATGGAGTGTGAGCATCTGATCGAGGCTTTTGGATCAAGGGTCGCTTTCCATGGGGCTGTTGAAAACCAACAGGTGCTCCCTTTTGGAACCCCTGACGAGGTTGTCAGTGAAGTTCGGAAGAATATCAAGACCCTTGGTGCCCATGGGCGGTATATATGTGCACCATGTCATAATCTTCAGCCGGGAACCCCTTTGGAGAATATTCTAGCCCTATACAGGTGTGACCGTTCTTGGTGAAATCGTTCAGGGCTCTCTGGTGATCAAGGGCAGGGGTATGGTTACTCTGCAGCCTTGGTTTGGCTGAGAGTCGACAAGCAGTGAATAGTCTGGACCATGATAGAGGCGTAACCGTGTTTGGATATTACGCAGTCCCGTATGGGTGAGCTCATCAGTTTCATATGTATCTTTGCGTGTCAGTGAATCGGTGATCTCTTGGGGTAAGCCTCTGCCATTATCACTGACAGTTATGTAGAGAGTTTCTCCTTCAATTTTTGCTTGTACGTGTATCAAGCCAGGCTCGGGAAGATCAGCCAGACCGTGAATAATGCTATTCTCGACAAGATTCACGATCATGAATTTGTGGATCAGATAATCCTGAAGCTCCTCGGGGATATCTTGAATAATAGTGAAATCCTGATACCTGAAGCGCTGGATGACAGCATAGTCTTCCATGAGTTCCAGCTCTTTACGCAAAGGAATGTACTCGCTTTCAATATCAGAGAGGCTGCGCAGGTAACGGGTAAGGGCAAGCGTGATTCTTCTGATGTTTTCCTGTCCATTGATTTGAGCCATCCACCGGATAGTATTCAAAGAGTTGTATAGCATGTGGGGTGTAAGTTGCAATTGCAAGGTTTGCATATGAGCTTTCCTTTTGCTCTCCTCCTCGAGTTTCACTTCCTGGAGTAGTTTCTGAATACGGTTTGTCATGGCATTGAACCCGATTGAAAGTTGCTTAATCTCATCTTGATGGTTTACATCAACCTGGATATCCAACATCCCTTCCCCTACGGTGTTGACTGCGTTGGTAAGGGCATGAATTTGTTTTGTAAGCCGTTTTGAGATGAGATGGCTGATAATGAGAAAAAAGAGAAGATAGAGCACTACACTCAGATTGAACATGGTGCGGATGAAGGTGAGTTCTCCTGAGATGTTGCGGGTATCCAGCACCAAAGAGATATTCCAGTCACTGGCATTGGAGGCCGATGAGAGTCGGATATGTGTTTTACCGAACGGTCTTTCAGTGTACGAAGGGTGATTTGTTGCAATCACCTGCCCTAAGTTATTTGTTACGGTAACTTCCTGGTTTTTAGAGAAGGGAGTGTATTGAAAGAAGTCCTCAAAGAATAGGCTGTTAAAAGCCAGTATGAGGGTTGCGATAGGTTGTTGTTCCTGACGGATATGCCGTGCTCCGAAAAAAAAGGTGTCAGAAAGACCAAAATTGGTTATCATCTGATAGGTTCTTGTCCAATGCATGCGCCCTTCAAGTGATGCCAATGTGGGCTGTATTTCAGTGTTGATAGCCTCAATCTCCTGAATTCCTGTTCCACTAAATACAATGCCTTTTTCGGTGATGAGGTAGGCTGACGCCACAAGGCGGTTGGAATTGACAAATCCATCCAACTGGTTCTTGATCGCACGACAATCAATGATGGGTGTGTCAGTATGAATTTCCTCCATCGCTTGGTCATTCAGGTAAAACTGCATGCTCAATTGCTGGTAATGATGCAGTTTTGTATCGAGGTTCTTACGCATTTCCTGAATGATTTGATTGTTGTTGTGAATTTGTTGGTCTACTGCATACTGAATGAAAAGATGATTGGCAATGAAATAGATGATGCCGCTTGGTAAGACTACGATCAGGACAAACCATAGGAAGATTTTCTTTTGCATATCATGTATGATAACCGCTACAGGCCTACATGTGAACTAATATGTAAAAAAATGGGTGGCCCCCAACGTACGCCTTTGACATGACTTTTAGACGGAAAATCCATGAAATATGGTTTAGATACAAATTCTTCTATACAAATGACCAAATATCACTTATACCAATAGTACATGCAAGTTTATCGGGCACTACGTGACAGTGTTATGCGCAGTATACGGTCTCATGGTTTATACCTTGCTTTTCTGGGGTTGCTCAGTGTGTTGTTGGTCGGTTGCAGCAATACCTCAGCACTCACACCCTCCAATCCTACCAGCACTGGTTTTTCAGGAGAAACTGAAAAACATGTAGTTTCTGAAGGACCTCAGCCCTCCTCATCCTTGTTGCCACAGGAATCAAGGCAGAAGACTCAGGAAAATGTTTTGCCGGGTGAAAACCCATCTTCTGGCAATGACCTTGTTGCCACCACTGCATCCCTTGATGCAAGTTCCCATACTCTGGGAGCTGTCGAACCAATGAGCCCTGATAATCAGGGTAACAAGAATCATATATTGCCAGGTCAGTATTCCGATTCAACCGCTAAAGAGGTCGTTCAAGATAAAACTATGCACGGGTATGTGGATATTTCTGCCGGAGAGGAGTTTGTAGCTGAAAATCAAATCAATACTTCTATGCCAATGGATGCCCCCCAACCGCAAAATATCAAAAGTGGCAAGGTGAGTTCCCAACCAGTTTCTTTGTTGCCACAAATTGCTGTTGCACAAGCGTTGCCTCCGACATCTGCAGAATATATCGACGAGTACGGACCCCTTCCTAGTGTTGTCCCAGTTGAGGATGGGCAAACGGTATCTGAATTCAAAGCTGAGGTAGAAAAACTTTTGTTGCTTGCTGAAGACGATGAAAAACAGACTGAAACTAAGCCTGACCCTTCACCATCAACCCAAGAGGCTGTATCAGCTGCCCCTGATCCCAGTAGTGGTCAGAATGAAACTGCCCCTTCAGCAACACTTTTTGGCCTAGCCGCGTCATCGGATACCACTGCAAGAAATCCCCTCTTGTATCTCTTTGTTCTGATGATGCTTGCTCTGATGGTTTTTGTCTCTCGCAAGAATACACTGAAAAAACGAAACAATGAGGGGCCTTTGCTACAGAAGCCAGGCCGGACGAGGGTTCGTACGATGCCACATAGCAACCGAGATGATCAAGAATACCCACACATCAGCATTACACTTCCTGAGAATTCCAACAGGGACCCCGACGGGATGTATACAGCTCGTATCGACGAGGAAGCATCGCCTGTGAGGGAGTACAAAATTCCTGGAATCCCACATCAGAAGGCTGATGTTTCAGGGTTCATCCACTGGATCCCATCAGGAAAACGAATTGAACTCAATGGGTACTGCATTGATGGGGGTATGTTCTATATCGGATCAAAAGTACGGGGAGCTTCTGATCCATCCTTCATCAATACCAGCAAGCCTATTACATCATTTGATGATTATCATGCCGATCATATGGGCTACTGGCCGAATTATTCTGAGATTTCTGCCGACGCCCGAGGAGCCTACCTTGCTTGGTTGGCACATGGCAAGGATGACCCTGCCGCCGACCCAGGATACGTCTTTCTCTTTTTCTATGGCCTTGAAAGGCGCATTCTCATTGACTATCAGGAAGGAATGGTGGGTGAGGAAGAGATCCGTCAAATCAAATGTGAGGTCGAACGCTTGCTGTCCATATATGGGGCTAGATCGAATTCAATCAGAAGATATGCTTCAAGTTTTCTTAATTTACTGCTCATATTTGAATCAGGCGAGAAGAATTTATATGAAGAACCAATCCCTGGTTTTTATGAAGAAGGTTATATTCCTTTATATCTGAAGATTCTTCTCGGACAATGTGCACATGACGAAATCCCTATGCCACCGGAAGCAGCATATATTTGGGCTATGCACGATCCTTCACTCTCCAAGAAGACTCCAGTAAAAAGATGTGGAAGTGAATTCAAGGAATTGTTCATGCTGAGATATGCCCTTCACTTTGGCGAGGGCATACGGTTGCCCCAAAATAAAACGAGACTGCAACCTGGAAACGGTAAGGTGTTTTTACCTACCCACGGTAAGAACTTTAACCAGCGCGCGGTAAGCAGTTTTTAAGCTGTTGTGGTAAGGAATATTTTAGTCTTTAC
>JAVERP010000076.1:0-13767 GCA_034007055.1 Sphaerochaeta sp. | reverse complement strand
GCCAGGGAGCAGTGGAACGACAGCACCAACACCCTTGCCATAGCACCGGGAAAGGTCATCACGTACTGCAGGAATGTGGTGTCCAATGAGGTGTTGGAAAAGAATGGCATCGAGGTGCTCCCCATCAAGGGATCGGAGCTTGTTCGGGGACGAGGGGGTCCGAGGTGCATGAGCATGCCTCTGTATAGGGAGAGGGTGTAGAGCCCACACCTATGACAAGAACAATTTTGCTACAACATGGGGCTTAGGAAGTCAACGGATTTCTTGTAATCTTTAAGGGGATCATTACCTCTGACCCGACACTCCAAAATCGCTTTCCCCGAATACCCAATCGAATGAAGCGTCTGGAAATGTCTTTTGAAATCAATAGCCCCTGTTCCTGGTTGATACCTATGATTTTCAGCAAGATGAATATGGGCGATATGGGACTGGTATTGAATGAGGGAAAGGTCCATATTGTCTTCTTCAATTGACATATGATAAAAATCTGCTGTTAGGGAGATATTGTAGAATGCCTTGTTGCTGATCAGGTTGTACGCATCCTCAAGCGTATTGAGCATATGGTCCTGATACCGGTTCAAGGGTTCCAGGAAGAGTGAGCAGCCATATTTTCCCGCCAGTCCATCCAGTTGTCCTAGAGAATCAAGGAGTATTTCCATATCTTCCTGCTTGGTTCTTTTTGGCATCATGGGTGGAAGCCTATAAGTAGCCATTCCCCAAGCAGCAGGAACGACAATGCCAGTACCACCAATCTCAGAGAGGGATTGAAAAATCATTGTGATGTCCATAATGGCTAGTTTTCGTCGTTCACTTTCAAAATCACCAATCCAACCTCGGTATCCCCCACAAGCAGAACTTACTTGAAGACCAGTCTCTTTGATGGCTGCTTTAATTTCTTTGGTATGCTCCGTCAGCAACTTTCCATCGATTTCAAAACAACCAAAACCCAATTCCCTTACGGTATTAAACTTCTCTGTTATGCTGTGAGGAAAAAAATCCTTGTCCTGCGTACCTAAAACTATCATAGGGTTCCTCCAAACATGATTCCAAGCTTGATGCTTTTCTCTGGGGATACATCAACAAACTCACTATACGCCTCAACAGATGACTCGAAAGAAACAAGGGGGTAAATGAGGGATTCACAATCGAGATATCCATTCATCAACATATTCCAAACAGTGTCCTCAATCCGTTTCCTTGACCACCTGGGATAGTCAGGATTTGGTTCGCTTCCTGCCCGTGAAAATACAATCTTGCCATTATTGTAATGAGCTTCCTGACCCAACCACAATCCAGCTGGAAAGGGTTTTGGGAATGCAACATATGCAAGAGTACCACCATAAGCAAGGCCTCTGAGGGCCGACTGCAATGCTGAAACCTGGCCACTGGTCTCAATGATGACATCAGACCCGCGTTTGTCAGTTATTTTTTTGATCTCTAGACCAACGTCACCCTGCATCGGATCGATCGCTACATGCACGCCATAGGAAAGAGCAAGGTCTCTTCTAATTGAAATTGGATCGACAGCGATGACCTGGGCGGCCCCAAGCTTGACAGCAAGCTGGCAAGCGATTAGGCCTATTGCACCTAACCCATACACAACCACCACATCACCAGGCCTGACATTACTGTCACGGATTGCTCCGAGAGCAAACTGAGCAGGATCATAGCACACTGCATTTTTAGCAGAGTCGTTCTGGCCCATCTTCCTCAGTTTGTAGTTGTCAACAGCTTTGACTATTTGCGTTTCTCTGATCGGGCCATAGGAACAAACCCGATCACCAACCTGATATTCTCTCACATCATGGCCACATTCAGTAACAGTGCCGACAAACATGTTACCAAGGGGTAGATCACCAAACACTATCCCCCTGCTTTCTTGGGGTTCACGTTCGATAAAAACTTGAAGTTCAGGATCAAACTTACCATCAACAAATGGGGTGGTCCCACGGAAATCCGATAATTCTGTTCCATGCTTAGGGGAAGCAAAACTTACTGCTACCTTCACCTCATCCGACCTGATGGGTCGATCTTCATAGGAGAGCAAAGACGCCTTTCTTGGTTCGATCGCTACTAATTTTCTCATACTTTAATTTTCTCCTTGTTGCACGATCCACATTGACTGCAAAGGTTCCAGAACAACTGAACCTATATGGGTTTCTTCGAGGATAAGATCGACTCCATTAATTGACGGGTCTTCAATGCGTATTGTCAATTCAGAGACATTGATCAGGACATATATTGTCTGGCTACTCTCCTCATTTTTCCTCAACACTGAAAACACATGCTCAGAGTAATCGAGGACATGCTGGGAAGCTTCAGGAGAAAACGCCGAATGTTCTTTTCGTATGCGTATTCTTCGAAGCAGTTCATCAAATATGTATTTTCGGTTTGTCTGGGTCTGTAATGATTCTTCAAGCATGGGGAATGCAAGTTTCTCACGATTTATCCTTCTAGGGATGTTTGATGTAGAGTAACCCATATAATCATTTCTCGACCCAAGAAGACTATGTATATATATGGCAGGTAGCCCTTGCAACGAAAGCAGAATTGTTTGGGATGCAATCAACTTGTCCATCCTCACCTTGTCCGACTCTTCAGGGGAGCTAAGGGCATCCTGGTAGTTGATATTCAATTCATAGGGGCTTTGGGTCCCATCACCATTATCCTTGTACGATACGTAGCCACCATTCTTCAGTGTAGCCTGTACCAAGAAATCCTTCTCCTCCTCTGGAAGAATCGAATCAAGGGGGCGTAAACCTATTCCATCATGGGAGCTGAGAAAGTTGAAATATGTTGTCCCCTTCTGAGGAGCTGGAAGATTTCGAACCCATTCGCTGAGAACCTCAGCCCTACCTTTTTGCAGACAGTACATAGTAATAGGGGCCAAAGGGAATTGATACACAAGGTGGGCCTCATCCCCATGTGTACCAAAATAGGTCAGATTTTCTTTTTGAGGCACATTTGTTTCAGTAATGAGCAACGTACCAGGAGCATAAGAATCAAGGAGCAGATTCATGAATTTTATGATGGTATGAGTCTGAGGGAGATGCATGCAGGTTGTTCCAAGTTCCTTCCATAAAAACCCCACAGCATCGAGCCTGATCATTCTGGCACCCTGTTGGACATAGAACAAAAGCACATCCAGAACAGCTATAAGTACATCAGGCGATGCATAGTTCAGATCGACCTGATCATCACTGAAAGTTGTCCACACGTGTTTAATTCCCTTACTGGTTTCAAACTGGGTAAGCAAAGGAAGCATTCTTGGACGGGTAACACTTGTATAATCTGCATTGGGATCCGCCTTAATAAAAAAATCTGTATAGGGTTTCTCTTGGTTGAGAAACTTCTTAAACCAATCACTTTCCTTTGAGACATGATTTACCACAGCATCGAACATCATAGAGTAATTTTCTGATATTCCCTTCAGATCATCCCAACTTCCAAAATCCGGATTGATCTCCTTATAGTTTATTACAGAAAAGCCATCATCCGAAGAAGAAGGAAACATGGGAAGAATATGAATCGTAGAAATGCTGTCCTCAACAAACCGGTCAAGGAATCTCTTTAAAGTAACAAAGCTCTTCTCCTGTTCCTGTAGTATTGAATCGCCATAGGTAATGAGCACAGAATCTTTTTCAGTCAGCCATGACTTTCTGGGCTTGGGGGGTAAAAAGTGGGCGAACCTCTTTTCTATCTCTTGTGCAGTTTCTATCGCCACTTGCGAATCACCATAGATCTGTTCTAACATCACAATCCAGTCTTGTTTATTCTTCATCCTTAAAAATTCTCCTCTATTTCTATGGAATTTGTTGAAAAAGCATCAACAAACACCTTCTGCACTATCTCTGTATATTCATTTCCCCTGACAGTAACCTGTTGAACGTTATGCAACTCTATGGCACATTGACTTGAAAAGAATTTGTTGTTCTCTATGAGGATGTTCCCATTGCAAGCAGTGTAAAACCCTTGCGATCTTATAGCTATACAAGCCTTTCCATGCTTTCCATAACGGGGTTTAAACCCATTGTTTCGAAAAATGTTACCCCTGATCACAACATTAGTAACATTACTGCACTCTATATGGGTGGAAAGCTCAGAACCCAACAAAATCCCTGCATTCATAATATTCTCATAGAGGTTTCCCTCAAGAAGCACATTGCTACAGCGAACCAAATTCCCAGCTCCTGCTATGTTCCTAAATATTGTATTTCTGCAAGTGTAGGAAGATACTTCCCAACACATAGCCCTTGCCAGTACGGAGGGCGCTATGAACGTTGGCAAAGGTTCTGCAAAATGGATGAGATACCTGTTTTCACGATTGGGTTTACCAACAACTGCCGAAGCTGAGTCGTCGGTAGAGATGTTCGGCACATTCCAGCTGGAAGCATATAATTCTGAAGACAGTATGGGTGTTAAAAACACCTGTCTGCCATCACTAAACTCGATTTGAGATCCATCAGAAAGCGCCAATTGCACATAGGGAGCCTTGCACACAAGTGTATGGTCATCAATTCTCTGTTCAACGATTAAATAGTTGCTGTGCACATTCTGACCATCCATGCGGACTCCTTCTATATGGCAACTTTCAAGTATAACGTCTCCTGTACATCTATATATTTTCCAACCATCTCTCGAAGCAGCAAAATGCTTATTATTGCTTGGTTGTATAACAACACCTGTTGCTTTAATATTTCTACAGTTTTCAGTGAGCATGGCAGATCCATTGCTGTTATAGATTCGCAGGTTAGAAAGGACCAGGTTCTTACATCCACCAAAAAACAATAAAAAATCTGTAATTCCTGCTTGATGCCAAGAGAGCAATTCTCCCTCGACTATGTTGTTGGCTATTTCCTGGCTTGTGAACCTATAGAAACCATCCTTACCACGGACCATCCTGAGGTCAAGGCCAAATCCAACTGTAAGACTTGGTTTTTTTAATCCACGATCGCCAGGATCCAGTACGTTCATACAATAGAGAGGCAAATGAGAGGGAAGTTGCCCAGTACCATCTACATCCAAGACAATCTCATTTCCATGAATTGCATGAACCTCTGCTGCAAAAGATGTTTCTGGTTTTCGGGTAAATGCAAGATTTTCAAGCGTAAGGTCTGAACATCCCTCGGTCCATATGAGTGAAGGCATCAATGTTTGCACTTCCCCATTATTCAATCCAACCAGCAGGGTAGAAGGTGTTCCGTCTGCGTTTGTAGAACCACGGAGGGTCAGATGATTCCCTCCCGAAACAAGAATATGACACTCCTTCTCCTCCACCTTTCCGCATCCATCATCATGGGCGATGGATGAGTTGGGATGAGTCAAAGAAGAAACACAAGAATAAGAGCCTGCTGAAAACATAAGCACTGAAGGTTCTGGAAGAGAGAGGGCATATCTGACAGCTTGGCGTATTCCAACAGCTGCATCACTTCTTTCTGTAACAAAATCATCCACAAATATATCCATCTTGCTTACAGTTCCAAAATTGATTTGTATTGTTTCAGATAGGGTATAAGTGATTTTTCGATTCTATCATATCCAGCCCGGTTGGGATGTACTCCATCTTCAAAGAAATGGTCGGCATTACCTTCATGAAACTGAGTCAGCTCATGCATGGGGACTACAGGAAACCCATAGATTTTGCTTGCATATTCAAGAGCGCCTGCATAATCGGCTAGAGTCAGTCCAACTTTGTTATCAATGAGAAATGCATTACCTTCTCTACTTGTTTCAAAAGGTTGTTCCCAACGGTAAATCGGTGCAACCCAAACCATTAGTCCCAATGGGGAAAATGAGCGCAGTTTTTTTACCAGAAGGTCAATTGATCCAAAGAATGTTGTCTCATCAGCACACAAAGGGTCTCCCAATGGAGTTCCCCAATACCAATCGTTTGTTGCATGCCAAATGAGACAAAGCGAATAGTTCACATCTGATTGACAGCCTAAGGCTTTGACCACCTTCAAACAGGAGTTCGGAGTACCTGTCGAAAGCCCACTACCGGATATTGCAAAATTATGAACCTTTATTGGTGAAAAGGTTTTCTCAAGGGTTTTGATGTATCCACCTTCACCATGTGTTATGCAGGAAATGCTATCACCAAAAACTAAAATACTCATACATTTGCACCGATGGACCAAGTGAAACAGATATCCTCTGAGATGTTTTTCGTAATCTCCATATGTTTATACCTAATTGCAAGTATAAAACTATCATTGGTCTGGATATCGAAAACCAAGGTGCCACTGGTGATTTTTGCCGAAAAATCAGCTTTCTTCCCATAGAAAGAGAATCTCTTACAACCGATGGGACCCTGGTGTATAAACTCCTCGCTTATAGTCCATTCAAGAGTGTTGTGAATATCTGTAGTCCGCAGTCCGACTCCATATCTGATAAAAAATAGGATTGGGGCTATGCCAGACCAACCAACCATATCTGGATGATCACTATCTCCTTTTGAAATCTCATCTGCGGGATAATTCTCCCAAATAGTTCCTGTCTGTTTAAAAACTTGAGAGACAGCCTCTAGGTCATTGAGCCCGATTTCTCGAGCCAAGCCTGCATAACCACACTCTTCAAGACCCAGAACAACCATGGAATTTATGGGTGCCCAGACAGAACCTCTCCAGTATCCTCCCCTAGGGTCATATCCCTCTTCATTTGCTGCCAACACAGGGACACGATGCAAACGGCAAAAGGTATCAGGGTCATTGAGATACCAAACCAATTGTTCTTGCTGTTTGGGCGTGGCTACTTGAGAAATCATAGTCCAGAATGCAGCTGCAGTTTTGATGGGAATTTGGTTGCCCTCACCATCAAGGTCATAGAAAAACCCATCTGCTTCATTGTACATCAAATACTGGATGGCATGTATCGTCTGATCTTTATCCTGTGCAAGCCTGAAATATCTCTTTTCATGATCGACAACAGGCAATTCCAAAGACCTCAAGACATCCATGATGTCTTGTAGGTTTTTGGCAAACAAAACCATTTCGCAGCTTATATCTACCCCAAGTGCGAGCCTTGTATTCCTTGGGGAATTATCCATGCTTGCCCAGTCTGTAACATACAAAGCGTTTTCATGGCGCAGGTGATAGTGCAGCGAACAGTAGTATTGGTATAGAGGTTCAAATACTTGAGCAAGGCGGTTATGGTCCTTAGTTTGAATATAGCTGTACCATTCTGCAAAAGCTAAGATAGGATGGTTTAGATTATCCAATGTCAGATAGGGGTTGTTTTCAACCATTCGCCCAAGGTCTGGCTTATACAATTCTGAATATGGAATTTCCAAACCATTGGACAAACCTCGAAATCCATAATGATTGTGAAACATAGAGTACAAGGGCTTGTCATATGCATTGACCCAATAGAGGAAATCCTTACCTGTATCGCGTACCATTTCTCTGGGAATCTCACCGTCATTGAATTGTTTGCAATAGAAATTATCAAGGCTTTCGATTCCAGGGACATACTCATGGACCAAATTGCAGAACAAGGTCATGAAGCATGTATCCCACAAAAATATATTGTTGTTGAAAGCCGCATCAACAAAATTGCTGACAAAACCACTGTCCTGTTTGGGTTGGTGTGTATTTGTGAACAACACCTTAAGTGCATACCAGTACAATTCACTCCATTGAGGCTTGGCCACTACAAATGGCTCTGGCAATTCGTCCTTCACATCCTCAAAGGTATTGAGAGGAGAGACTACATACTTTTTCTTATCATAGAAGACACCTCTTGGTGTTGTTTGCAAAAACGAAAAATTCTTTTCCATATTTTTAACTCCAGCCTTATACTATGGGCAATCTCAAATCCGCAAAGTAGTTTCTTTATCAAAAAAACTCACCATTTCTTTTTTCACAAACACCTGAACTTCTGACTTCGCCTTAATATTCATAAAATCAGAAGTCTCAATTTTGACTGTATTGGTACCGATGGTTGCAATAAGGATCGCGTGTGAACCTTGTTGCTCAATGAAATCAATCCTAGCGGTAGCAAAAGAGTTTTCCAAATGTCCGTCCAAAGGGACAATACCCAGGTATTCGGGGCGGATACCCATATCGACAGTTTTTCCTTTATAAGAAGAGAGTCTCTCAGTATCTTTTTTTGATAATGACAGCTGTACGCCCCCACCCGTTGCAATCAGTTTCTTATCGGCCTCAGTAATGGTAACTTCAAAGAAGTTGGTTGGAGGAGTACCAATGAAACCAGCTACGAATTTTGTTGCACTTTGCTGATAGACCTCAACCGGGGTTCCAATCTGTTCAATCCTTCCCCGATTCATGATTATAATCCTATCTGCTAGGCTCATGGCCTCAGACTGGTCATGGGTGACAAAAATACTTGTGGTGCCTAGCTTGTCATGAATATCCCTCAAGTCGGTTCTCATTGAAACCCTCAACTTGGCATCAAGGTTGGAAAGAGGTTCATCCATGAGGAATATTTTCGGGTTCACAACTATTGCTCGAGATACAGCAACTCTCTGCCTTTGTCCTCCTGACATTTGTGATGGATAACGGTCAAGCAAATTATCAATTTGTGTTACTTGTGCCGCCTTTTCCACCCGTTTACGAATCTCATTTTTATCAATTTTCTGCAATTTCAATGGATAAGCAATATTTTCAAACACTGTAAAGTGTGGCCAGATAGCATAGCTTTGGAAAATCATGGAAACACCACGGTCTTTAGGGAGCTTGTCTAGAATGGATTCTCCCTCAATGGTAATATCCCCACCAGTAACCTCCTCTAGGCCTGCTATCATACGGATGGTTGTGGTTTTGCCACAACCAGAGGGGCCTAGAAAAACAATGAACTCCCCTTGGTCAATGGACAGGTTCATCTTGTCTACAATCAACGGACCCTTTGCCGTATATTTTTTGTCTAATTCCTTTATTTCAAGGTAACTCATAGCATCTCCTTACAGTTCAACGCCGCCCCACATTTGTCCGATATATTTTCTAATGATAAAGGTAAATACAAGTGCTGGTAAAATTAAAACAATACTGCCAGCAGCAGCATATTGAATCCCACTTGAGGTAGTTCCAATTGCCTTGTAAACAACAAGTGAAAGTGTTTGATTTTCATTTGTCAGAATAAGAGCAGATATGGTGTCATTCCATGCTGTGAGAAACGAATACATCGAGCTCGCAGCCATAGCTGGAAAAGCCAGGGGCAAGGTAATGTTGATGAATGTCCTAACACGGCTTGCTCCGAAAATCCAAGCCGCTTCCTCCATTTCCTTGTTGATACCTATGAAGATACTACTCGTAATCCAGGAGGTCAGGGCAATATTAGGGATTGAATAGAGCAAAGCCAACCCCAACATCGTGTCAAAGAGCCCCATCTTGATAAGCATTACTGCCATAGGAATGCTGATTCCTACAGTAGGAAACATTCGAACTATCAGAAGAGCAACGTTTAACTGCTCTCTACCAGCAAATCGATATCGAGCTATTACATATCCTGCAGAGCTACCAAGCGTCAAGGAAATGAGGATAGTGTACAATGAGACTATTATGCTATTTTTTAGTGCAGGGGCTGCATTGGGGATTATCCTGAAAAACTGCTTAAAGTTATAGAACGCATCTTTTTTATAGGAAAAAGTCATTGGTCCTTCAATGCGTGTCCTGGAAAAATCTTCAAGGAGCTTATCACCTGAGACGGATACTGAATACTGCCTTTGGAAATGGGTTTCCAAACGGTCTGCGACTCCAGTAGTGATTATTGATGTATACCCATCCCCTCTGCCATAGTCATAGAACAGCTCATATGTATCCCCTTCTACGGGCTCTATATAGACCGTTACTGACCGAGTTGGCAATAGGCGCTTGGGAAATTCTGTCATGTCTGTTGCACTGGAGAATGATACTGTAATAAAAAACAGAAGGGGAATCACCACCACCAAAACCATAAAAGCCAAAGTAAGCGTCATGAGTGTCTTCTGAACGATGTTTAGCCTATCCATCATGATGCCTCCTTCTCTTGATGTCCTGTCTTACGGGAAACCTTTAGATATACCACAGTAGCCAGCAATACAACGATGGTTGTCATGAATGAATATGTATATGCGAGTTTCGTGCTTGTATCCACACCTGGAATCGCGTCCACATAAAAGGCTACACGCTCTACAAGGAATGGTGCCTTCGAATAGCCAAGAATCATTACAGAAATCGCCCATACCTGAAGGGCAGCGATCATGCGCATGATGATTGAGGTTGTAATCGACGGTTTGAGAGTAGGCAAAGTCACATCTCGAAAGATCATCCATTTGTTAGCGCCAAATAGATAGGCAGCTTCCTTCTGGTCCTTTTGCAGTCCTTGCAAGCCAGCGATCAGGATGATCATAATAGAAGGGGTCACCGTCCAGGAGTCAACAACTATCAGAAGGAGCACAGCTGAGAATTGCTCTGCATTAAGAAAGACAATGGGAACTTGGATCAAATGCATCCCCATGAGGATGGTGTTGATCCAGCCATCTTTCATCAGTCCTGTTTTCCAAAGAATAGCTGTTGCCGTTGGTGTGATAGCCATAGGGATCATTGAGGCGAACATCAGTAGCTTAGCGCCTGAAAACTTCCTATTTAAAAGCACTGCCAAAAGTAATGCTATCAAATATTGAATCAATACCGATAAAACAGCAAAGGCAGCGGTATTAAATACCGCTTGTCCGAAAAGATCGGAGCTAGCCATAAGACGAAAATTAGAAAACAGAGAAAAAGTGCCGTCAAGAGTGGTGAAGACTTCCTTTACACCAGAGAGAACCGGAACCAACCAAAAAACTGCATAGTACAGAAATACCGGAAACAAAAGAAGATAGGGCATTATTTCTTTCGGAATTCTATGTGTATGTTTCATACGCTCTCCTTTTGTCTGAGGTAGAAAATTCAGCCTTCAGAATAGTACTGAAGGCCGAAACCTATACGTATAATTGTCCTTACTTAATCTTCAGTGCATCCAAGGCTTTTTGCTTGGCTTGCAAATAGGCATCGCTAGGAACCTTCCCGGTTTTCTGAACTTCCTCAAACACTTCTGAATATAGTAGTTTCACTGCATTCCAATCGGTATACAAGGTAGCTGGAACACCAGTGATGGATGCCGTCTTCAAGATTGCATTACCTGCTTTCATGACAACATCTTCATCGGTCATAATGCTTCCCACCTCTTCAATAGGACTCAAAGCACCACCATAATTGTAACAAAATGAGTAGTTCACTTTTGGTTGTGCAATGTATGCGATGAATTTCTGGGCCAGATCGTAGTTCGGGGATCCTTTTTGGATGCCATAGCACCAAGCGCCGGAGGTTGAGCCTACCCCAACATCACCATGAGGGGCTGCACCTATAACAAAATTATTTGGTGCTGCATTATAGCTGGTGCCTGCTGGTGCCATATGGGAGAAAGCAAGCCAGGCCTCACCTTTGTTCATTGGCTCGGTCACTGCAGAATACTGTCCTTGCTCAGAATAGAAACCATTGTTTGCTGCAATTTTTGCAAGAGGAGCAAGAGCCTTCTTGAATCCAGCGGAGCCAAAGTCAGGGAATCCACCACCATAGGCCAAGCTCATACCGCCAATTGGGTACAATAGCTGAGAACCAGTTTTGCTGGCAGGCAACATGGTTTTTCCTTCGCCCTCGCCCTTTGCTATGGTAACAGCCCATTCTGCATACTGATCCCATGACAAACCACTCTCTACATCAGCACGACTCAATCCTGCAGGCAGATAAGCTAGAGCCTTCACATTTGCAATGAGGATATAAATATCAAACGAGTTGGGAACGAAATACCTATTACCATCTTTATTGGTTGATCCATCAAACATTTTGGTGTAGGTCGATCCACTTTTAGCAATGATAGATGAGATGTCTGTCATCCAGCCACCATTGACATACGGTGCCATGTTAGCTGTATCAGCATACACTACATCAGAGACGATATTGCCTGTGCTCTGCTCGGTTCTGATCTTGGTGATTGCATCGGACTGTGGGACAAAATCCACATTTACCTTGACACCATACTCTTTCTCAAAACCCTTGATGTAATCATTGATCAAATACTCCTTCTCATGGACCTGAGGGGTTCCACTATAGAGCAAGTTCAGTTCAGTCGATTCTTTTTGTCCGGCGCTTTCTTTTGCACCGGCAGCAAAAAGCATGCCTGGCAATACTAACAGTACCAATAGTACTAGGACCAAAGCTTTTCTTTTGTTCATACATACCTTCCTTTATTATTTTGCTGAGGTTAATCAGCAATTTTCAGAGTTATGCCGAAGGGAGGTTCGAATAACTACCTTCGGAGTAATGCTTACTTCTTCCTTAGAAGAAACTGTCTTTGACAACTCTCCAAGACGGGCAAACAAGTTATTGACGACCATATCAATTTTCTTATCGATGAATTGATCCATGGTGGTTATACCCATGAGTTGTGCAATAAAAAGATTATCAAAACCTATGACCCCAACATCCTCAGCTACTTTTATTCCTTGTTCTCTCAGATATCGGCATCCTCCAGCTGCCATAGCATCACAACCATAGAAAATCGCTTCAGGGCGAGAATCAAGCTCCATAAGTCTTTTTGTTGCCCCATACCCACCTTCAGAAGAGAGAGGGGCATCAATCAAAAGATTTGGGTGAATCGGATATCCTGCATCTTCAAATACAGATGAAAAGCCCAGATATCGATCATGTATGTGTTCATCACTCGGAGACCATCGGACCATACCAACGTGCTGATACCCTTGGGATAGCAGATGCTTTGCAGCACCCTGCCCTCCAGCATAATTATTGGTCAGAACCGAAAATTCGTTGGGACAGCTTGTATGGATAAGTGAAAGAGGGATGCCAATTTTCTTAAAGAAGGCACTCCCTTCCTCTGACAACATTCCGCCACTAATGATAAGGCCATCGATTTTTTTCAAGATACTACTGTGGTGGTTAAAAAATTTGTAGGCATCAATCCTTTCAACCATGTTTATCAATAAGAGCTGATACGGTGAATTCGCAAGTTTTTTTTCGATTGCACTAATGATTGCGGCAGTAAAGAGGGAAGATGGATCAGAAAATGTCAATCCGATGATATTTTTTTTTGTAAGCATTGGTTTGGGCATTGATAAGCCACATTCAAGAATTTTTGCCATTACATCCTTTCGTGTGTTTTCATTGAGCAATTCAGGATGATTAGCAAACCGTGACAAGGTACTGGGGCTATATCCAGTTGCCAGAGATATTTCTCGTATGGTTGATCCCTTCTTGCTCATATCCAAAGCATACCATGGGTATTTGGATTTGGAAAGGGCAATATAGAAATTTTTTCAGTATATTTATGAAACGTTTCAGGTTTTTACTTATTTTATTGAATGTATTTTTCTTTAAATCAATATTCTTGTTTATATTCAATACATTTCCTAAAAAAATAGGAAATTCTAAAACTGTTGAAAAACACTAATTTCTACATTTCAAACCTTTAATCCTTTAAACCGGCTAAATATTTCATTGGCAAAAATACCTTAGCTTCCATATTATGGTTATTGCCATCATAATTTCGTTGGTTTGTTAGAGCAAAAAATGAAGCAGGCGCTGAAGAGGGCCTTGGGCGTCTCATCAGTGAATATCATCAAAAGCGGCGGCAATGATGCCATAGCCTCTGCCAGGGAGCAGTGGAACGACAGCACCAACACCCTTGCCATAGCACCGGGAAAGGTCATCACGTACTGCAGGAATGTGGTGTCCAATGAGGTGTTGGAAAAGAATGGCATCGAGGTGCTCCCCATCA
>JAVERP010000075.1:0-14181 GCA_034007055.1 Sphaerochaeta sp. | reverse complement strand
CTTACAGGAAACCTGGACAAGTGGATAAAAACCGAACTGTCGAACGTTGCCTTGGAAGGTGAATGTAAGCATAGATGCTCTTGAGCCGGATACAGACCATATCCATATGTTGATATCATATGAGCCCCAAGTCAGCATCTCAATTCGCAGGCTGAAGACTCTGACAACTCATCGAGTTTGGAAGTATCATGAGACAGAAAAGGAAAAGCATGTTTGGAATGAACGTACTTTTTGGTCTGGGGGGTTACTTTGCTTGTTCTGTTTCCACAGAAGTAATACGAACATACATACAAAATCAGCTCTGATTCATCCCAGCCCCTTAAGAGAACTGGGATTTCTCAGCCGAGTGGTTAAATATAACTAAACTCAAATAAATATATACTTTGTAAAGGTATATATTATTGACTAATTCTTACTATAGTGCTTTCATTTAATTAGGTTTTTGATAGTATCGAACTTGACAACGGTCTTCCTTGTAATGGAGTGTTGATATGCATACTAAACGAAAGAGTTTGATGGTAATCGTGATCATCGTCATAGTCTTGCCTTTTATGGTCGGATGTAACTGGCTTACAATAACCCCCATCCCTGTAACCGGGGTCTCCATCGACCAAGGCAACCAGACCATCGCTAAAGACGGCACAGTACAGCTGAGTGCAACAGTCACACCATCCAACGCTATTGACAAGAGGGTATCCTGGACATCCGGGGACTCTTCAATTGCAGCGGTGAGCAGTCTAGGTCTTGTCACTGGGGGCAACCCCGGGGGAACAACCATCACGGTAACAACTACCGAGGGTGGAAAGCATGACACAATAGAAATCATTGTAAATGCTGGTGGTGCGCAAGGACCTTAACACGGTGCATGCCTGTTTCTCACAAGTTTACCTGATTTCCAGTGAAATTTCCTGTTCATCATTCACTTCTGGCCAGGTTCTGCCTGCGCCAGAGGTTAGGGGTGGTCTCGTACTTGCGTTTGAACAGGGTGTAGAAACGATGTACCGACCCAAATCCACAATCCATGGCTATGTCTGCAATGGTTGCACTGCTGTGGCGCAAGGCAAGGGTCGCCAGAAGAAGGCGCTGGTCGCAGATCTCCTCCCACAGTGTCTTCTTCCGGGCCCTCTTGAAGCGCACCTCCAGGTTTCTCCTGGAGATGTCAGAACGCTCCACCACATCTCCTACACTGATGCCCTCAGAGGCATGGTCCCTGATGATCTTCAGTGCACGGGCCACCGCAGGGTCCTCTTCGGTGATGAGGGCGGTGCTTTCACGCTCAGTCACCTCCCCTGAGGCGATGCGCTGGATCCTGACACTCGTTGTCCCGCTCTGCAGCAACAGATCCAGCATAGCCGCTGCCTGGTAGCCTATCATCTCACAATTGGGCTGGATGCTCGATATGGAGGGGGTTGCCAACTCACACAGCAGCGTCTCGTTGTCGACTCCGAGGACAGTCAGCTCTGTGGGGATGTGGATACCCAGCCTCTGGGCGGCGACCTCCACCTTCATAGCCGAGAGGTCATTGCTGCAGAAAAGGGAGATGGGCTTGGGCAAGGAAAGGAGCCAACTCTCCAGCTCGGGAGAAACATCATAGATTTGGCGCCACCACTGAAGCGGACGGGAAAACCTCAAGACCTGGTCAGGGCCCCTGCCCAGGGCAGAGGCATAGCCTATCAGGCGCTCGCGTGCCCAGTGCACACCATCAACACCACACCAAGCGTAGTTTCGCTTTCCCAGTGCGTGCAGGTACCTACCTGCCTTAACTCCTGTCTCATAGTCATCATTGCGCACCTGGCTGAAGAGCTTCAGCGAGGAGGCCCCTGCGATATCGACGACGGGGATTCCCAAAGCCGCAAGGGCAAGAGCCTGTTCGTCATCTTCTATCCGGGCGATGAGGGCATCACAATGCGAAAGTGAGTCGCTGTCCAAAGGGAAGAACCAGGGCCCCTGCCCCCTCAGTTGCCATCCTCGCTTCTTCTTGGCATAGCGCACCACCCCGTTGGCAACCGCCATATCGTAGCCATCCTGGAAACGGAGTTTCAGACCGATTTGAATCATATAGGGATTATATCTTCATTCTGCGCAAAACGCTATACTTTATACGCATATCAAGCATTGTTAGCTGGAAAATAGCAGGGTATACTAGAGAGAACAAGGAGAATGCTATGAACGTACCCTACATCACCATAGAACAGACAGGAGCAAAAATGCCTGCCATCGGGGTCGGCACCTTTGGAAGCGACCATGTGAGCAGCACTGAGATGGCCCGATCAGTGGAACGTGCCCTCAAGCTGGGCTATAGGAACATAGACTGCGCCCGAGTCTACGACAATGAGAAAGAGATCGGGGAGGTGCTCAAGGCCTCAGGAATCCCAAGAGAGGAGCTGTGGATCACCAGCAAGCTCTGGAACGACATGCACGGGGCGAAAAATGTCGGCATCTCAGTGAGGGAGACTCTCGCTGACCTGCAACTTGACTACCTCGACCTCTTTTTGGTCCACTGGCCATTTCCCAACTTCCACCCACCCAAGTGTGACGTCAACACGAGAAATCCCGATGCAAGACCCTATATCCATGAGGAGTTCATGGAGACCTGGCGCGCAATGGAGGATCTGGTGGACCAGGGCCTGGTCAGGCACATCGGGACGAGCAACATGACCAAGGCGAAGCTTGAGCTGCTCCTACCCGACTGCCGCATACGCCCCATAGCCAATGAGATGGAGCTGCACCCCTGCTTCCAGCAGCCGGAGCTTCTGAGCTATGTGAAAGAAGAAGGCATCATTCCCATTGGGTTCTCCCCCCTAGGCTCGCCAAACAGACCCGAGAGGGACACCACCGAAACCGATGTGGTGGATATGGAACACCCTGCAGTGCTCGCCGTTGCAAAGGCGCACAAGGTCCACCCTGCGGCCATCTGCCTCAAGTGGGCGCATGCCAACGGCATCGTGCCCATCCCCCAGTCGACCAAGGAGAAGAACCTCAAGAGCAATCTGGAAAGCATCATGGGCGACCCCCTCTCCCTGATGGAAGTGGCCATGCTCAAGGAGGCCGACTGCAACAACCGCCTGATAAAAGGGCAGGTCTTCCTCTGGGAAGAAGCCAAGGACTGGACTGAACTGTGGGACGAGGACGCTCTCATTCGTGTACCCGATCGTTATAAGAGATAACCTTTCAAGGAGGGATACCATGGAGAAGAAAACAATGTTGGGAGCAAAGCTCCCAGGGAACAGCACCGTCACATTTGACAGGTTCGACATACCCAAGCCAGGGCATGGACAGGTGTTGCTCAGGACCAAATGTTCCACCATCTGCGGCAGCGACATCAGGGCAATCTATCGCGAGCACTTGGGAAAAGGCCCTGAGGGGTACCAGAATGTCATCGCAGGCCACGAGCCCTGCGGGCAGATAGTTGAGGAAGGACCTGGCCTGAAACGGTTCAAGAAGGGAGACCGCGTCATCGTCTACCATATCAGCGGCTGTGGAGTCTGCCATGAGTGCCGTCAGGGCTTCATGATCAGCTGCACCAGCGACAAGCGTGCAGCCTACGGCTGGCAGCGTGACGGGGGGATGGCAGAGTACATCCTCTGTGACGAGAAGGACCTGGTCATGCTTCCCGATGAGCTCTCCTATGCTGACGGAGCCCAGGTGGCCTGTGGTTTCGGCACGGTCTACGAAGCGATCGAGAAAGTCGGGGTCAGCGGCAATGATGCTGTTCTGGTTGTCGGACTGGGGCCAGTGGGGCTTGCAGCCCTGATGCTTGCAAAGGCGATGGGAGCGACCAAGCTCATAGGTATCGAAATGGAGCCTGCAAGGATCGAGCTGGCCAAGAGCATGGGCCTTGTCGATCATGCATTCACCCCCGGCGAGGATACTGTCGAGCAGATCAAGGCCCTTACCGGCGGACACGGCGTTGAACGCGCCTTTGACTGCAGTGCAAGCAATGCCGGCCGTGCGACTGCCATCAGGGCAACGCGCAAGTGGGGCAAGATTGCCTTTGTCGGTGAGGGTGGAAGCGTAACCTTCAACCCAAGCCCTGACATGCTCCATGACCAGAAGACCATCTATGGCAGCTGGGTGACCAGCATCTGGAAGATGGAGGACCTGGTGGAACATCTGGTGAGGTGGAACATCCACCCCGAGACCCTGATCACCCACCGCTTCCCCTTGGAGAAGGCTGATGAGGCATACGCCCTCATGGCAAACGGAACATCGGGCAAGGTGGCTGTCTGTTTTGACGAGGAGTTGAAATAAGTCAGCTGTTTGAGACATAAAGCGAAAAACATACCAGCAAGAGGATACAACCACACAGGTGGCAGAGCACTCGATCCCTACTATTAGGGATCGAGAGCGATGCCACCGTTCTCTTGCATGACATGGATGGTCGGGGCGAGCACCACCTTGAGGGGAAAATCATCCATGTTGCCTTCCATGCGCCGGATGAGTATATCAGCAACGTTCTGCCCTATCTCATCAATGGGCTGGGCGGCTGCATAGTGACAGAACTTGAGCAAGGGAGCATAGAACAGATGGTCGAAGGTTGCAAAGACCATCCTGGAGCAGTCCTCTTCACTGCCCTCGGCGGCCAGGCAGCTGGTGGCTCCTATATGCACCATATCATTGACCACAAAGAAAGCGCTTGGACACCCCTCGGTGGCAAGTGCCTTTTGCATCAGGGAGTAACCAGATCGCTGGCTCATGCCGCCTTGCATGATGAATTCCTCCTCGACAGGGAGGTTGTGCCGCCTCATGGCATCAAGATACCCCCGCAGCCGCTCAACTGAGGTGTGGACCGTAGGCTCCCCGCCTAAAAATCCTATGCGTGTATGCCCTTCCTGGATAAGGGAGCGCGTCACGTCATAGGAGCCTTTCCTGTTGTCCACCAGGACCACGTCACACCCAAGCCCGGCAATTTCCCGGTCGACCATCACCATGGGGGTTGCCTTCAGGGCGGTAAGGGCGAAGTGGGTCCCCACATTGCTTGCAGGGACCACCACCAGGGCGTCGACATTGCGCTCCAGCAGCAAGGAGAGCTTTCGCTTCTCCTCCTCCACACTATTTCCTGAGGAACAAAGCAGCAGCGCATATCCCAAGGGCCCGAGCAATCTTTCAAGCTGCTCGACTATCTCAGTGAAAAAGGTGTTGGATATCTCAGGGACGATGATGCCGATGCTCTTGGTCTTTCGCATCTTCAAGGAACGGGCAACGGCGTTGCGCTGGTAGTGCAGGGTCTTGACAGCAGCGAGCACCTTCGCTTCGGTTGCGGCATTCACAACCCCGAGGTTGTTCAGCACCCTGCTGACAGTTGCTATGGAAACCTCTGCCAGGAGAGCGACATCCTTGATGGTAGCGTGTTCGTTTTTCTGCATTTCCCTAACCTATGATTCGTAATGTGGGTAGTGTAGTGAAAGCCGGGATAAAAACCAACTGGCTACCGGAACCACAGTATCAGCTGTCGTGCAGACCACTTCCCTTGAGGTGGTTTGACGTTGGCACCCAGTATGAGTATCTTCAAGCTATCCGGTGATGCCGGAAAATACATTCGGGCGGGACAAACCCTGGAGAGATTGCTACTCATACCTGTAGCGTATGCTTCCTATGAAGACTCTTTTGTTCTTTTCAGGTTTCACCCCCTGCCCCATACAGGAGATTCATGTATGTCGATGAAAAAGAAAATAGCTATAGTTACTGGAGCATTTGGAGGAATAGGACAATCGGTTGCAAAACAGCTCGCCAAAAACGGCGCCACTGTAGTGTGTGCCGACCTCAAGGGAGCCGATGAGACGGTACAAACCATCAAGGACTTGGGTGGTAGTGCGGTAAGCAAGAAAATTGACGTGAGTATTTCAGAGAATTGGAAGACCATGATGGATGAGGTAACCAAGGAGTTCGGCGGTGTCGATTATCTTGTCGCTGTTGCAGGGGTGGTAAACAGGGTCAGTTCTGATACCGTGGTCGACCTCACCGAAGAGGCTTGGGACACCGTATTGAACATCAATGCAAAAGGTGTATGGCTTGGCATGCAGGCAGTGATACCCAGCATGCTAGGGCGTGGTGGCGGCAGGATTGTGAACATTTCGTCACTGGCAGGGTCAAAAGGACTTCAGGGCCTTGCCTCGTACTCAGCTTCCAAGGGCGCGGTGGAAGCTCTCACCAGACAGGCTGCTGTCGAATACGGACGCCAGGGAATCCTCATCAACAGTGTTGCTCCCGGGACAATTGAAACCTCTATCAACGCAGCAACGCTTGCAACTGAAGAGGGTGCGAAAAACAGTATTGCAACTACGGCTATTGGCCGGTGGGGCCAGCCAGACGAGCTTGCCTCAGCAGTAGTGTACCTGTTGCAGGACGGTTCTTTCGTTGCCGGACAAGTGTTCCACGTTGACGGAGGATGGTCGATTACCGGTGGTGTCGAGTACGGGGACTCCCGAGAGATGTGACAAAGCCTATTGCCTTCATCCTGGTCAACTCTTAGGAGCAAGAGTACAATCTTGTAGAATGCAAGAGTTGTAGGGATGACAGAGAGGCTTGACAGAAAAGCTTACCAGAGAAGCTCGATAGTGAAACCCGCCGTTGCATGCAATGGCGGGTTTCCTCTCTTAGCCTGTCAGCAAGTAGTATGTGTATCATTGAGATACAAAAAAAATCGGAATGAATCTGGGGGGACCGATTCCTATAAAAGAGGCGTAACCGCATCTTTTTGTTCAGCTTGCATCAATCCGAGCCGGATTTCCCTTCATCTGCACCAATACCAACTCACCATACTCGCCTTTCCACTGCAGAATGGATTGGGAGCTAGAACCTAGCTCCCATCAGAAAAACCTACCTATCTGGAATCTGGATGATCAGGGATGAAAGACCTTCACCTTCTGCTCGCCCTTGATCATGTCCCTTCCCTCCTGTAGCGACGCTATCTCGCCTGTGGCATACATCTGCATCAGCGTATTGCCCAAGGCTGTGGCCTCCACAGGACCTGCATAGACGGTTAGGCCTGTCTCGGTGGCTGTCCACTGGTCCAGGATCTCATTCTTGCATCCACCGCCTATGATGTACAGGGAGGTGAACTTCTTGCCCGTTATCTCCTGCAGCTGACGGATTGAGAGGGCGTAGGCCTTTGCAAGCCCCCTATAGATGGCAACCATAAACTCCCCTTTTGAGGAAGGGGGAGTCTGTCCATGTTCGACGCACCATTTATTGATGCGGTCGACCATGAGGTTGTCATAGCTGTTGGGCTTGAGGAAAAGCTGATCCGAGGGGTCGATATACCCCTCATAGGCCGAGCAGGCAAGAGTCTGTTTGTCCAACTCCTTCCAAGAGATCTCCTCGCCCTGGCTCTCCCAGTGACGAACGCACTCCTGCTGGATCCACATGCCCATGATGTTCTTCAAAAAGCGCACGTTGCCGCTGGCAGCAATCTCGTTGGTAAACCCACTTTCCAGGGCAAGGGCCGTCATGATCGGCTCCTCCAGCTCCACACCCAAAAGCGACCAGGTCCCGCTTGAGATGTACAGGGGGACCTCCCCCTCGGAGACGGGCACTGCAGCGACGGCACTGGCTGTGTCGTGCGCTGCACTTGCGATCACTAGGACAGAAGCGGGAGCTCCCACCTCATGGCAAAGCGAAGGGGTGAGAGGCCCTACGATGGTGCCGCTATCGACTATCTCGCCAAACAGGCCCTTGTCAAAGCCCATCTCGCTGATGAGGTCCCACGCCCAGCCTTTTGCCTTGGGGTCGTACAGCTGTGTGGTGGAGGCATGAGTCCTCTCATTCTTCATCACACCGGTAAGCCAGTAGGCAAGCAGGTCGGGAAGCGATAGGTAGTGCCTTGCTGCTGCGAGGGCATCAGGGCGCAACTTCTGCATCGCAGCAAGCTGGTAGAGCGTGTTGAACGGTTGGAAGGCGATGCCGGTCCTCTCAAAGACCCGCATCTTGCCACCCAACTTCCCTGTCACTTCCTCGATCATGCCATCGGTTCTGCTATCACGATAGTGGTAGCAAAGCGAGACCGGCGAGCCTGTCCTGTCAAGCAGGACATAGTCGACCCCCCAGGTATCGATGCCGATCGAACCTATCTCAGAGCCATACTGGGCGAAGGCTTTCTTCAACCCAGTCTTGATCTCAGAGAACAGCCCAAGCAGATTCCAGTAAAACTCCCCTAGGATCTGGTCATTGTGGGTTACAAATCGGTGCACCACCTCGAAATTCGTAAGGTCCCCCACAATGACGCGCCCGTTGGAAGCGCCCAAGTCCACTGCGATATGCTTTTTCATCCCTACTCCTCGCAGTTGGCCAACAGGTATGCTTCAGCTTCAGCTGACCATAGTCCATTATGCTTCTTTACCAGCTTGTCGAGCTCGGCAAACAGGGGCTTGGTCTTGCCCACCTCTGCAAAATCATCAATTGCAGTCAGCTCACAATCAAAATGGGTGTAGATCATCTTCTTGCCTCCGGGGATGGAAGGAAGGTTGATGACCGTCTGAGGCACTGCCTTGAGGCCTCCGATATGGGTGACCAGACCGGCAGGATTGAGCAAACCCTTACCCATCATCTCCAAGGACTCGCGCATATCGTCGGTATTGCCACCGCTGGTCCCCACTATGTGGGTAGAGGCGTAGTGGACATTATAGAAGTTCATCATGGCGGAGAAATCAGTGCGCTCAGGGCCTGCGAAGAAGTTCAGGCACCCATCACGGGCAAGGATGCTGTCCGCCTGCTCGACCAGAGCCCTTACAGGAGCCATGACGATCACATCATCGTAGCCCTTGCCACCGGTGAGCTCCATAAGCTTGGCCACAGGGTCGCTGACGCTTTTGGTATTGAGATAGATAAGTTCAACGCCATTTTTTTTAGCCTCGGCTACGGTGTATACCTCTGCTGCACGCTTGAGGCGCGCATCATCAATATCGGTGACTACGAGCCTGCCTGGCTTCCGGTCACAATGCATGGCATAGTCGATGGCACACAGCCCCATGGGGCCGACCCCTGCAAGGAGAGCGAGGTTGCCGCCCTCTACAATACCCATGTGGTGCTTGTAGGAGCCGCCCTTGGTGTGGTACATCGCATGGAAGGTACCCACTACACAGGAGACGGGCTCGGCAAGGCCGCCGAGGAAATAAGCGTCCCCTTCATAGGTGAGCAGGCAGTCCATATCCATAACCTGGTGAGGGATGATGACGTAGGTGGCATTTCCTCCGATATGGGGGAACGAGTAGCCGGGGGCATCGAGGGTGCCTTCGTAGTTGATGGCGGGCTGGATCGAAAACTTTGATCCTGCCTTGAACTTATCCTGCCACTTCTTGCCCACCTCGATGATCTCGCCACAGAACTCGTGGCCTATGATGATGGGGTTGGTCGCAACATCGGTGGGGACCCTCTTGTGGCTGCCTCCCTGCTCGGCGGCCTTGTGGTCGCTCATGCAGATGCTGTTGGCGATGACCTTTGCGAGGATCTCATCATCCTTGATGGCGGGAAGTTCAAACTCTTCGACTCGAATATCATTGACTCCGTAAAGTCTTGCTGCACGTGTTTTCATGGGATTCTCCTAGTTGAGCATGACCTGGCCACCGGTAACCGGCACTGCCTGACCTGTCTCGTATTTTTGTTCGACTATGTAACAGATCGCCCTCATGACGTCCTCGGTTGTACAACCGCGGCCCATGGGGACTTTCGATTCATAGGACCTTCTGACATCCTCTACTGTCTTGGCTCCTGGAACTTTACCAGCCTTGAGATACTGGACAAACAACCCCTTCTCAGGGTCTGACCAAAGCGGACCGTCCAGGAAGTTCCCCGGGCAGACAGCGTTGACCTTTATGTTGTCCTCGATAAGCTCGAGGGCAAAGCTCTGGGTGAGCCCGATGGTGCCGAATTTTGCCCCTGCGTAGGCTCCGTTCTTGTTGGACCCCTCCAGGCCGCTCTTGCTGCTGATGGTTATCAGGTCGGTAAAGTAGGCCTGTGAAGCAACATTCTGCAAGGCCATCACAATGGAGGCATGCTTGCTGCAGAGGAAGAAGCCGGTATAGTCAACATCGGTGACAAACTGGAAGTCCTTCAGGGACATCTCCTTTACGGAGCCGGCACGAAGGACACCGGCATTGCTTACAAACAGGTCCACTCCCCCTGTCTGGGCGACCACCTCGTCCATCATCGCCTCAACCGAGGCTTCATCGGTGACATTCACATAGAGGGCCTTTGCGACGGTGATGCAGGCTACATAGTTCAGGCTAGCTGCAAGGTCCTCCGCCCCCTGGCGGTTCATATCGGCGATGTAGACGAAGGCACCCAACTCACTTAAGGTGCGCACCATCCCCTCGCCAAAGCCCTGGGCCCCTCCGGTTACCAGGACTACCTTGTCCCGCAGCACATCGTCGCGCCTTGTGGAGGGTGGAAGGCTGACTATGGAAGAGACTCCGCCTCCCCTGGCTGCCTCATCGTAGTTGGTGCCAAGGCCAAACTGCACAGCCCTGCCCTCGATGCCGATGACCGCAGGGTAGAGGTTCCTCTTGCCACAATAGGCGCCCAGCTCCGCCATCCAGCGAACGGTGGTGGCTTTCACCTCATCGCCTTGCTCAACAGCGGAGAGCGTGAGGTCAGCTCCCTTGCCCTCTGTGACATGGACGAACAGACCCTTCACCCCATCAAAGGTCAGGCCTCTGATGACCGGGGGCAGCTCTGTCAGTATCTTCTCTGTAAAACGGACCATATCGTACTCCTAGTCAAATAATTTGATGCTATCCAAGGGATGATGGCTGTCCATCTTCCTCCCTAGGGAGGAATATATGGCAAGCCTCTCTTCAAGACTTTGCCCAGCATACGGGTTTTCCGGATGGAACAGGCCAAGCCTTGCATCTTGGGTGGCCAGCTTCTCATGGGCAACCAGGGCCCATGCCGAATCGACAAGGTGGCGGCAAGAGGGCTGCAGAAGTTCCGGGCAGTTCATGCTCTGGCGCGAGCTGTTGATGTCCACCCCGCTGATCTCCATCAGATTGCGCTCCTTGGCAAGGGCCTGCAGTCGGTGCATCTGCTCAAGGGTGTTTCGTGGTGGCATATAGGTGATGGCAGGAAAACCGACATCGACCAGGAGATCCAACAGCTCCACAAGAAAATCATCCTCAAACTTCTCGGCCTTCTTGTCCCCGGTGACGCTTTGGGCCACATCGCCGAGGTATGCATAGGCCGGGATGGCCCCGATGCTGTTGGCAAAGGAGACCACTGTGCGGACATCCGGGCACTCCGCCTTTGCAGGCTGAATAAAGAAACGGGGAAGGAAGTTGCTTTTGAACACCCCCAGCAGATCATAGGCGTAGTGTGGGTTGTCCTGGTCAAGCAACAAGGATTGCACCTTTGGTGAAAGTGCAATCTTCAGATCCTCTTCAAGGAAGGAGAGCAGCTTCTCACCCTTGCCGAACATCGCCATGCCTTGCTTTGCCATGGCATAGAGGATATGGCGCTCGGTAACCGAGCCCCCCTCTTCGGCGCGGGAGAGCGGGAGCACATCGCGCTCGAAATCAAGGGTGAAGCCATAGGGACCGACAAGCTCTTGCAAGGCCTCGACCTGTGCCTTGTTGCGCTTGTTGCGCTCCTTGTTCACAGGTTTAAGAAACTGGGAAACTTCATCAATCTTATGATGAGGCACCCCATGGACGCACATATAGACAATGCCGGGGGAGTCGGGGTTGTTTATTTTTTTGTCTGCCAGGGGCGTATCCAGAAAACTCACCCGCATCTCAAAGCCGACAGTACTGGCAATTCCCAGGTCCTTGGCAGCTTGGAGCAGCTCTTTCGCAGCTCCAATACTGTCGTGGTCGATGCTGCCGACAATCCCCAGCCCTGCCTTCCAAGCCTTGTAGGCGGCAGCGGCGGGCTCGTAGGGGCTGAACGACCAGGTGGTGTGCACATGGTTGTTCACCTCCTCAAGAGCTTTCCGTCCTAGCGAGCCACCTTCGATCAGGGCGCCAAGGGCCCTGCTCGCCTCCAGGCGAGCAGGCTTGTCGACACTGTTGATGGCCAATTCCAGTTGTTGCAAATCCATGGGCACCTCGTCAGTTGTACTTATACGCCTTCACGGCTTGTGCGATAAAACTCACCATCGGTGTAGTTATAGACAGGGACATAGGAGGGAAGCGGGAGCACCTGCTCATGGATGGCATCCAGAATGGAGGAAGCCTGGGCAAAGTAGTACTGCTCCATCTCCGCAGGGGGGGTGATCCAGTTCCTGGAACCAACCACGACAATCGGTGCATCCAGATGCTCAAAGGCCAGACGCGTGAGGTTCGAGGCGACCGTATGCAGGTAGCTTCCCCTCTCGGCGCTGTCGGTGACCATGACACAGCGGCCGGTCTTCTTCACGCTCTCTATGAGGGTCTCGTACTTGAGGGGGTTGATCCACCTCAGGTCGATTACCTCGGCCTGCAAGCCGAACTCGGCTTCGAGCCTTGCAGCGGCACCAAGGGCTGTGTACAGCGAGGGTCCCAACGTCACAAGGGTAAGGGCATCGCCCTCCCTCTTGATGGCGGGTTCCCCTTCAGGGATCTCGTAGTAGCCTTCAGGGACACCTTCCTTTACAAACTGCTCGCCGATTCCATAGAGCTTCTGGCTCTCAAAGAATACCACAGGGTCTGTGCCACGCAAAGCGTAGTTGAGCATGCCCTTCACATCATAGGGGGTGGAAGGGTACATCGCCTTCAGCCCTGGAACCGATGCGACCATGCTTGTCCACTCCTGGGAGTGCTGGGCCCCATACTTGTTTCCGACAGAGACGCGCAGGACCAGGGGCATCGTAAGCACACCGGCACTCATAGCCTGCCACTTGGGCATCTGGTTGAAGACCTCATCGCCTGCACACCCGAGGAAGTCACAGTACATCAGCTCGACGACTGCACGTCCTCCGGCCATGGCGTAGCCTACACCACTACCGACGATAGCAGCCTCTGCGATCGGGGAGTTGAAGAACCTTGAGGGGGGAAGCAGCTCAGTCAGGCCACGATAGCAGGCAAAGGCCCCGCCCCAGTCACGGTGGTCCTCACCATAGGCAACCATGGTCGGGTCAATGGCAAAGCGGTGGGCCATCGCCTCAAAGACCGCATCACGGTACTGGTACTGACGTGCGGCAGGGTACTCCTTGCCACTCTCGTCGTAAGCATAGCGGTTGCGCCTTGCGATCTGCTGGACGCGGGCATTGTCCTCAAGCTTCTCAAGCAGGACAGGCTCGCCCTCACCCATCTTCTCCACATTCCCGTTGGAGAACATGACAGACTCTACAAAGGCAGCGTCAACCATGGGGCTGAGGACAGGATCGACGGTGATTTCCATCGTCCTTTTCATTTTCTCTTCAAGGATGGCGTCAAAGCCATCAAGGTCCGCTTGGGTCACCAGCTTGTTCTCGATCAGGTAGGCACCGTATGCCTCGATGGGGTCCTGGGCGCGGAACGCGTCCAGCTCCTCCTTGGTGCGGTACGTCATTGCATCTGAGGGGCTGTGTCCGCTATAGCGGTAGGTAAGGGTATCCATGAAGACAGGGCCCTCGCCCTTGATCAGGAGCTCTTTCTTTCTTGCAGTCGCATCAGCGACGGCAAGGGGGTTGAACCCGTCGACGCGCTCGGTATGCATGGAGTGCTCGTTGATGCCCGCTCCCATCCGTGCAGCCACACCATAGCCCATGGTCTCGCCAACAGGCTGGCCACCCATGGCATAGAGGTTGTTGAAGCAGTTGAGCATGAAGGGAGGATAGCCGGGGTTGTCGTCCCACAGCGTCTTGTACTGGTCCATCGAGGAGAGGACCAACCCTTCCCAGACAGGGCCGCGGGCAAGAGCGCCATCACCGATGTTGGCAATGACGATACCCTTCTTGCGGTTGATCTTCTTATACAGGGAGGCTCCCACTGCAATGGTGGCTGAGCCGCCGACAATGGCGTTGTTGGGCATGCTGCCAAAGGGCTTGAAGAAGGTGTGCATCGAACCGCCGAGGCCAGCGGAGAAGCCGGTCTTCTTTGCATAAATCTCAGCCAAAGCCCCATACAGGACAAAGTTCTCAGCAAGGTCACGGGTGTCCTTGCCGGCAAAGTGCTCCTTGACGACCTTATAGGTCCCCCCATCCATGAAATCCTCCATGACGGAAAGCAGGGCCTTGTCATCCATCTTCCAGATGGCCGAAAGGCTCTTTGCCAGGATCTCGCCATGGCTTCT
>JAVERP010000017.1:0-70677 GCA_034007055.1 Sphaerochaeta sp. | reverse complement strand
GCTTCAGATTGTGAAGATTCTCAAAAATGAAGGGTACGTCAAGAACTTTAAGAAAGTAACCAAAGATGGAGTTTCCTTCATCCGAATCTTCCTTAAGTATGACGATAATCAGAGTCCTGTCCTGCATGGGATTAGTCGCGTGTCCACACCAGGACGCCGGGTTTATACCGGTTACCGTGACATGCCCCGTGTTTATAACGGACATGGCGTCGTAGTAGTCTCCACTTCTAGTGGTATTATCACAGGAAAGAAGGCTACAGAGAATAAGGTCGGTGGCGAACTGATCTGCACGATATGGTAAGGTGGTAGAAAATGGCTAGAATTGGAAAATTGCCTATCGTAATACCTGCAGGGGTTAAAGTTGCCGTTGCCGATGGGGTGGTCTCAGTTGAAGGCCCTAAGGGCAAACTCAGTTGTGCCTATAAGCCCCAAGTGACGATTGATAATAAAGGCTCGGAAATATTAATTACCCCGGTGGATTCCTCCAAGGTTGCTAATAGTTATCAGGGTCTGTATCGTCAGTTAGTCAACAATATGATGATAGGAGTTTCGAAGGGATACTCCAAGACTCTTATTATCAACGGTGTTGGCTTTCGTGCCGAGCTGAAGGGTAATGTGATGACCTTGAACTTAGGGTTCTCAACTCTGGTTGAAGTAGTAATCCCTGAGGGAATCACTGCTACTCTTGATGGTCCCTTGAAGATTGTCATCAGTGGTATCGACAAGCAGCTTGTAGGTCAGACCTGCGCTGAAATCCGTTCCCTGCGTGCTCCTGAGCCGTATAAGGGTAAGGGAATTCGCTACGATGATGAAGTTATCCGTCGTAAGGCCGGTAAGTCCGCTGCTGCAAAGAAATAGTGGGTAGGTAATAGAGATGAATAGAGTTATCGATAAAAGAAGAAAGCTTGCTCGCCGTAAGCACCATATTCGTAAAAGAATCTCCGGTACTGCTAGCAGACCGAGAATGAGTGTGTTTCGCAGCAATTCCCACATGTATGTCCAGGTCATTGACGATGTAACAGGTACCACTCTGATTGCAGCAAGTACCGTTGAAGCTGAATTGAAAGACTTGAAAAACAGTGTTGAGGATGCGGCTAAGCTGGGAGAGACCATTGGTAAGAGGATGCTTGAGAAGGATATTGACACTTGTGTATTCGATCGTAATGGCTATCTTTTCCACGGTATCGTCAAGGGCATCGCAGATGGCGCCCGCAAAGCCGGCGTAAGGTTCTAGGGGGAAACTGTGGATAGATCTAGAGTAAGAAACAAAGACAAGGACGACGGATATGTCGAAAAGCTGATCAAGCTAAACCGTGTTGCCAAAGTTGTTAAGGGTGGTAGAAGGTTCTCCTTTTCAGCCCTGGTAGTTGTTGGCGATCAGAATGGCAAGATTGGTTATGGTTTTGGCAAGGCAAATGATGTCACTGAATCGATCCGAAAGGCAGTCGATCGGGCCAAGGCAAATATGATTGTTGTTCCTATGAAGAAGACCTCAATTCCTCATGAAATTGTTGGAAAGTTTAAGAGTGCTAGTGTCCTTTTACGCCCTGCAGTCCCAGGTACCGGTGTTATTGCCGGTGGTGCTGTACGTGCTATCTGTGATGCTTGTGGCATTCATGACATCTTGAGCAAGTCTCTCGGTTCTAAGAACTCAATTAACACCGTTAAGGCTACTTTTGATGGACTCGAGCATCTTTTTGATGCGAAGAGCATAGCAAAGAACAGGGGTAAATCCCTGAGCGAGATGTGGGGTTAAGACGATGGCTGCAGTAAAGAAAATCAAAATTACCCTGGTTAGAGGTCTTGCCCGCACCCTTCCTGCACAGCGTAGAACTGTGAAGGCTCTTGGGCTCGGTCGGATTTCCAGCTCGGTTGTACATGAAGCCAATCCTTCTACGCTTGGGATGGTTCGTGTCGTATCACACCTTGTGAAAGTCGAGGAGATGTAATATGGGTCAGATTAAAGCACCAGTTGGTGCTACTACCAGAAAGACTATCGTAGGTCGCGGAGCCTCTTCAAAGGGCCGCTCCTGTGGTAGAGGTCACGACGGACAGAAGTCCCGCTCCGGCGGTGGTGTTCGTCTTGGTTTTGAAGGTGGGCAGATGCCTTTGTATCGCCGAACGGCACGCAGAGGTTTCAATAATAGTAAGTTCACGCAGGAGTATGTAGTAGTATCCCTCGATGTTCTTTCCGCCAACTTCGAAGATGGTGATGTGATTACCCTTGATGTCCTAAAGGACGCAGGCGTGGTAAAAGGTCACAGGGTCCAGGCTAAAGTTCTGGGCAATGGTGAGATTACCAAAAAAGTGATCATTGATGGATTGAAGGTTTCCGCAAGCGCAATCGAAAAGATTACTGCTGCGGGTGGCGAAATTAGATAACAAAGAAGGGCTCTATGGCAAACTCCTTAGTTGAGATGTATAGAATTAAGGATCTTCGGAAGAAGATTTTCATAACCTTGGGCCTGCTGATCGTCAGCAGGGTCGGGGCAGTGATTCCTATTCCTGGAATTGATCCTCAAGTTCTGAAACTGTATTTTCTTTCACAGAGTAATAGTTCCAACATCGGACTCACAGAGTATTTGAACTTTTTCTCCGGCGGCGCTTTTTCCAACTTCTCCTTGTTTATGCTTGGTGTCATGCCATATATCAGTACGCAGATTATCCTGCAATTGCTGATGTTGGTGATGCCTTCATTGAAGAAGCTGGCTCAAGATCCGTCAGGCCATAAGAAGATCCAGCAGTATACCAGATATGGAACAATCGTCGTGTGTCTTGTTCAGTCATACGTGATTACCATTTATGCAAACTCCATCCCTGGGGTTATGACCATTGGTAAGGTTCCCTTTACATTGTTGGCTATGCTGACGGTTACTGCAGGTTCCATGCTTTTGATTTGGCTCGGTAATAAGATCACTCTGTGGGGTATCGGAAACGGTATCAGCTTGCTGATCTTCGCCGGTATTGTGGCTAGATTCCCCGAGGCTATGTCAACCTTGTTCAAGAGTATCGGAGCAGGTATCTTGAATCCGATTGTCGTCCTTGTGGTTTTTGTAATGTTTTTGTTAGTCGTAGCGCTTGTCGTCTATGAAGAGCAGGGAGTAAGAAAGATTCCCGTGAACTATGCCAAACGAGTGGTAGGCCGGAAGATGTATGGTGCCCAAAGTACCTATATCCCTTTCAAGGTTAACCCCTCAGGTGTTATTCCAGTAATCTTCGCTTCAGCACTGCTTTCATTCCCCTTGCAGATTGCGACAACGTTAGGACCAGAGGTAAGGTGGCTTGCTGCCTTCTCTAATTGGCTTAATCCACAGGGTGCCCCCTATCTGATTATCTACACCCTGTTGATCATAGCGTTTGCCTTCTTCTATACGCAGGTGTCTTTGAACCCGGTTGAGATGGCCAAGCAGATTCGTGAGAATGGTGGATCGGTACCCGGTGTACGGTCTGAAAAGTTGGAAGAGTACCTTACAAAGATTCTCAACCGCATAGTTCTCCCCGGAGCTGTTTTCTTGGCTTTCATTGCCTTGATCCCCACGCTGGTACAGAAGTTCTTCAACTTCCCTTCGTCGGTTGCAATGCTGTTCGGTGGAACCTCCCTCCTTATCTTGGTGGGCGTTGACCTGGACACCATGAGACAGATTGAAGGTGTTATGAAAATGCACCACTACGATGGGTTCAATGTGGGTAGCAAGAAGTCAAAACATATTTAGGCTTAGGAGCTAGAACATGAAAGTAAGAGCAAGTGTCAAACCGATTTGTGACAAATGCAAAGTAGTCAGACGGAATGGGGTCGTCCGTATCATATGTGATAATCCCAAGCACAAGCAGAGACAGAGATAACAAGGTTCGGCGCAAGCCTTCCAACTCTATAAGAGAAATTCAGGAGGCCATTTATGGCGAGAATTGCAGGTGTAGATTTGCCGAACAAGGCAGTTAAGATAGCCTTGACCTATATTTACGGTATCGGCAGGGTTTCAGCGGTTGATATTTGTGAAAAGACAAAGATTAACCCTGACGTAAGTATCAACACCCTTTCCGGTGAAGATCTTGCGGTACTGCGCAAGATGATTGAAGACGAGTACAAGGTAGAGGGACGTCTGAGGACAGAAGTTGCTCTAAATATTAAGCGCCTTATGGATATTGGTTGCTACCGCGGCCTACGTCATCGTAAGGGTCTTCCCGTACGCGGCCAGAGGACTAAGACCAATGCCCGTACTCGCAAGGGTAAGAAGAAGACCGTTGCGTCTAAGAAGAAATAAGGAGCAGGTAATACATGGCTAAGACTAAACGTAAAGTGAAGAGAACGGTATACGAAGGAAACGTCTATATTCAGGCTACCTTCAACAATACCATTGTCACCGTTACCGACCTCAATGGTAATGCAGTATCCTGGGCCAGCGCAGGCGGCCTTGGATTCCGTGGAGCCAAGAAGTCCACTCCTTATGCAGCCCAGACCACCGCAGAAAAAGCCGCAAAGGCAGCAATGGATTCTGGACTTCAGGAAGTGAATGTGTTTGTGAAGGGACCTGGAGTAGGGCGCGAGAGTGCCATTCGTACTTTGGGAGTCCTTGGTTTGAAGGTCAGGTCTATCCGTGACGTCACTCCAATCCCCCACAATGGATGCAGACCTCGTAAGAGCAGACGAGTCTGATGAGGAGTTAGAGAGCATATGGCAAGATATACAGGACCTAAATGCAGATATTGTAGGGTCGAAAGGACTAAGTTGTTCCTTAAGGGCGAGCGTTGTCATTCAGGGAAATGTCCTATGAATGATCCTAAGTCAACCGGTCTTCCGGGAAAGGACCCCAGGGCCCGTTCCAAGAAACCTACCAACTACGGCCTTCAACTTCGCGAGAAGCAGAAGCTGAAGAGAACCTATTGCATGCTTGAGAAACAGTTCAAGCTAACCTTTGACGAAGCTGTCAGAGTTCCCGGAAAGACTGGTGAGAACCTCATCATGTTGCTCGAGTGCAGACTTGACAACGTGGTCTACCGCCTGCACTTTGCAAGCAGCAGAAGCCAGTCCGCCCAGCTCATCAACCATGGCCACATCCTGGTCAATGATAAGCGCGTGGACATCCCTTCCTACCGTCTGAAGCCCGGTGACGTTGTCTCCGTCGGCCCCCACGGACAGAAGATGCTTACGATCAAAGAAAATCTGAAGGAATACACCAAGTCCGGAGTCTACCAGTGGTTGACGTTGGATGCGGATGCGATGAAGGGTACCTTTGTTGCCGTTCCCAGACGAAGTGAAGTCACCGAACTCGAAAAGATTAACGAGCAGCTGGTGGTCGAGTTGTATTCCAGATAAGGAGTAACCATGGCACGCAAAAACCTTCTGAAGGGCTTTAAGAAGCCCAAGGGGATTACCTTTGAACACAATGCAGTAGAACCGAATTATGGTCGATTTATTGCCTATCCTTTTGAGAGAGGCTTTGGTACCACAATCGGCAATACGCTGCGAAGGGTGCTTCTCTCATCAATACAGGGGTATGCAGTCACTGCTGTGAAGTTCACCAGCTTTAATGAAGATGGTGTACCACATATGATCTCCAGCGAGTTCGAGCAACTTCCTGGTGTCCGTGAAGATATTTCGGATATCATTGCTGCTTTGAAGAAGCTGCGGATCAGCATGCCTGAGGATTCGGAGGGAACTAACCTTCTCATCGAGTGCAAGGGTCCAGGCGTAGTGACCGGCGCGAACTTCGAGCGTGACCAGGTTGAGATCACCAACAAAGATTTGGTCCTCTTTACGATGATGGATGATGCCAACATCGAAATGGAGGTTCAGATTGACCTTGGTAGGGGCTATGTCCCGTCTGAAATCAACGAGAAATACATTGAGGAGATCGGGACCATCCCCCTCGACTCAACTTTCTCACCTGTCACTCGCGTTACATATTCAATTGAGCCCACCAGAGTCGGCTATCGTAGTGACTATGACAAACTGACACTGGAAATCTACACCGATGGAACTATTGTTCCTCAGAATGCCTTGGCAGAAGCTGCGAAGATCGCGAAGGACTACTTCCAGATCTTCATCAACTTCGATGAGACACTGATCAGCAGCAATGATGAGGTCGATGAAGAGGAAGAGAGGGTCCGCAAGATTCTCAACACCTCTGTTGAGGAGTTGGAGCTGACCGTCAGGTCAAGCAACTGCCTCAAGAATGCCAACATCAGGACTATTGGTGATCTGACCAAGAAGACTGAGGAAGAGATTGCCAAGACGAGAAACTTCGGCAAGAAGAGTCTCTCTGAAATCAAGGATAAGCTTAAGGAATGGAATCTCAGTCTTGGGATGACAGACTATAGTGTTTTGAAGACAGCAATCAGAGTCCCAGGGAACAAGGAAGAAGAGAATGAAGCATAGGATTGGATTCAATGCGCTGAACAAAACCTCCTCACACAGGAAAGCGATGAAGCGCAGTATGGTGACCTCACTGTTCAGATATGAAAGAATAGAGACCACCAAGTCAAAGGCTCTGGAAGTTCGCAGAATGGCTGAAAAGATGATCACACGTGCAAAAGAGGACAGCGTTGCAAATCGCCGTCGCATCGCACGTGATATCAACGATGAAGCTGTTGCTGTCAAGCTCTTCCTAGAGATCGCTCCCATGTTCGCCGAACGCAAGGGTGGGTATACCCGCATCCTGAAGACCGGCAATCGTCTTGGTGATGCAGCAGAAATGGTCATCCTTGAGCTGGTTGAAAAAACCTCCAAACCCAACAAGAAAGCCGACAAAAAGGCGGACAAGAAGGTTGAGAAGACAGCTCCCAAGAAAGCAGCTCCTAAAAAGGCTGAACCCAGCACAAAGGCAAAAGCCGAAGTTGCTGAGAAGAGTGCAAAAGAGGACAAATAAGACTCGCTAGCGCACCTTCACCACATTACTTGCCCGAAAGGGCTGAGCCGCTGTTGTAATGACGGCGGTTTTTTTGCGTTGTGGGATATGAGATTAGCATGAAACATTATGTCATATCGTATGTATTTCTATGCTCCTGGACCAGATTTCCGTGATGATGTACCTTGACAATTACTACATCCGTTCGTATGATTGTAACATTACACTAGGGGGTAGTATATGAATATTATACTCACTATCCTCCTTAGTTGTTTTATTGGTATCATCTTAGGTTGGTTAAGCCGTTGGCTGTATGCGAAATTTAAGCTTACCTCGGTCGAACAGAGAGCTGTAAGACTGAATGAGGAAGCAATAAAGGAAGCGGAAGCGAAAAGCAAAGAGCTTTTGCTTGAGACTCGTGATCAGTTGTTGAAAGAACAACAGCAGCAGGAACGAGAAGCTAGGGAAAGGCGAAGTGAATTGCAACGCTCGGAAAGACGACTCTTGCAGAAAGAGGAGAACATCGAGCATAAGCAAGCCGAATTGGATGCTATCAGAAAGCAATTGGGAGATCGGGAAGCTAGACTTGTCCAGATGGAACTTGAGGTTGTAGCGAAAGAAAACAACCTGTTTACTGAAATTGAACGCATAGCAGGCATGAGCTCGGAAGAGGCAAAGAACACGATCATGGAGAGCATGTATAACGATGCCCGACGTGATGGACAGGTGATGATCAATAAGATCGAGCAGGAAGCCCAGCTTTCTGCCGATAAGAAGGCACGCGATATTGTGGTTACCTCAATTCAGCGCCTTGCTACTGAGGTCACCGGTGATGTCACTATCAGCTCTGTGAGCCTGCCCAGTGACGAGATGAAGGGAAGGATCATCGGCCGTGAAGGGCGAAACATCCGTACCCTTGAGACGCTCACCGGTGTCGATGTCATCATTGACGACACACCGGAAGCTGTTGTCATCTCGTGCTTTGATCCTGTGCGCAAGGAAATTGCCCGTGTTTCGTTGGAGCGGTTGGTCCAGGATGGGAGAATCCACCCAGCCCGGATTGAGGAAGTGGTCAACAAGGTTACCAAGGAGATCGGCAGGATAATCGCCGATGAGGGTGAGAAAGTCATCTTCGAGCTTGGTGTGCACAACATGGGTCCTGAAACCATCCGTGCCCTTGGAAGGCTCTATTTCCGCACCAGTTACGGACAGAATGTGCTCAGTCACTCCAAGGAGGTGGCTATCCTCTCAGGCATGATCGCCAGTGAGGTCGGTGCAAACAGTGAGCTCGCAATGCGCGCAGGTCTGTTGCACGACATCGGTAAGGGCATTGAGACCGAAAGCGATGCCAATCATGCTGAGCTTGGCTCTGAGATGGCAAAGCGCCTCGGAGAGGATCCCAGGGTTGTCAACGCCATCCTTGCCCATCACAATGATACCGAACCCACTACCATTGAGGCGGTCATCGTACAGATAGCTGACGCCATCAGTGCAGCCCGTCCTGGAGCCCGTCGTGAAACGCTGGACAACTATATCAAGAGGCTTGAGTCCCTTGAGCATATTGCTGAGAGTTTTACCGGAGTGGACAAGGCATTTGCCATCCAGGCAGGTCGCGAGCTCAGGATCCTGGTCAACAACGAGCAGGTTTCTGATGATGGGGCCAAGGATCTTGCAAAGGGTATCGCCGGCCGCATTGAGGCTGAGCTTCGCTATCCCGGCAGGATAAAGGTGACCATCATCCGTGAGATGCGGGTCGTCGAATATGCTAGGTAGGTTGTAGAGTGTCTGATTCGAAAACGCTTGTAGCCCTGCTGCTCGGGGATGTCTGCGGACAACCCGGATGCAGGGCGCTTTTTATGGGCCTTGGCTCTCTGGTCAAGGACTATCGTGCCGATATGGTCATCGTCAATGGCGAGAATGCTGCCAATGGCTTTGGCCTTTCGGCCTCACTTATGGAACAGTTCTTTTCCCTCGGTGTCGATGTCATCACCAGTGGGAACCATATATGGCAGCAGGATGACCTGCGCCCCCACCTCGATAGCGAGAAGCGCCTCCTTCGTCCCGCCAACTATCCCCCCCAGGCTCCAGGGCATGGGTCGGTGGTGGTGGACATCAAGGGGACCAAGGTGGCGGTCCTCAACTTGCAGGGGCGCATGCAGATGCCTGCCATCGACTGCCCGTTTCGGGTCGGGATGGAACATGTGCAGAAACTGCGCAAGCAGACCCCCCTTATCCTGGTTGACTTCCATGCGGAGAATACCGAAGAGAAGGAGGCCCTCAGCCTCCACCTCGATGGGCAGGTCTCCGTCATGGTGGGGACACACACCCATGTGCAGACCGCCGATGAGAGGATCCTTCCCAGGAAGAGCGGGTACATCACCGACCTCGGCCTGTGCGGTCCCTCCGAGAGTGTCATCGGCTCCAATGCCGATATCTCCATCGCCCGGCAGCTTACCCAGATGCCGATGCGCAGCGAGATAGCGGATACCCCGCCGGTCTTGCAAGGAGTCTGCGTCACCTTGGACATCGCTACCGGAAACACGCTGAAGATCGAGCGGTTCAGCAGGAAGTTCCTCATCTGATGAAGCGGAAGAAGAGACCCCTGCTGCAGCTGCTGGTGGCCAAATATGGCAAGCAGTACACCAAGGACCAGCTTACCGCCTTCATTGCCTGTAGGAATGTCTATGCTGATGGGGAGCTCTCCACCGATCCCAGGCAACTCTTCGCTGAGGAGTGTACGCTCTCGCTCAGCTTTGAGCAGTACGTCTCGCGAGGCGGGTATAAGCTTGAACATGCCTTGGATCTCTTCGGTCTCTCCGTTGAGGGGCTCATCATGCTCGATGCCGGCGCCTCAACAGGGGGCTTCACCGACTGCCTGCTGCAGCGGGGGGCTCGTTTGGTGCACAGTGTCGATGTCGGCTATAACCAGCTGGATTGGCGCCTCAGGACCGACGAGCGTGTCCGGGTTCTTGAAAAGCAGAACATCATGACACTCGAGACCCTTGATCCCCCTCCTCAGGCGGCCGTTTGTGACCTCTCGTTCCGAACCATCGGAGAGGCTGCATCGCATATCCTGGCCCTTTGCGGGAACACCTGGCTGGTCGCCCTCATCAAGCCACAGTTTGAGGTTCCCAAGGATTTGGAGGAGTTCACAGGGGTGATCACCGACTCTGCCCTGCTTGTGGAGGTGATGCAGACAGTGCGCTCGTTCCTCGCCCAAGAGGGTGTGGGCATCCACGCCCTTGCCTTGAGTCCGCTGACCGGACACAAGGGCAACAGGGAGTTTCTTGCCCTGCTGAAAGGGTCGGAAGGCTTGGACGAGCCCTCCTTTACCAGTCGTCTGCAAGAGGCTCTCGCTCTCCCCCAATAAGCAGTACCATGCCCTTGACCTGGGAAAACCCCTTTGCCGTCAATCTCAGCTGTTCATACGCCCCCTTCAGGTCCTCACTCTCCAGAAAATGCCGGCTCAGGTCGATGTAGAGCACCTTGTTTGAGAGCGTGATCCCCCGCAAGGTTGTCCTGGGCTCGATCAGGGAGACCGCCCCTCCCTTGAGGGCTTGCTCCTTCGCCCCGGAGAGCAGGCTTTCAAAGGTGTCGTGGTAGGCGGAGCCTCCCATGCGCGCTTGGGCCTGGGTGAAAGGGCGCAGCTGACCCCCGGAGGTGTAGAACCATACCCTGGCCATGTGGTGTCCCGTTTTTTTCGTTGTATCCGAGGCTGTGCTGAGAAGGGTGAGGACCCCGCTTTTGCGGATGGAGGCACCTACGACGGGAAGTCCTATGACAAGCACTGTCAGGGTAAAGAGAACCCAGATTCCCACCAGGATGAGCGTGTGTTTGCCCCCCCTTGTACCTTTTGGTATTTTTGCTTTCCCCTCATTGTCATCCATACGGCCATTCTAGTGGAATAGGTGTTGGGTTTCCAGCTTTACATGGGAGGATAAAGCCCGTATAGTACATTACATATGAGGATATTCAAGGGTATTGCAGCTTCCGAGGGCCTCTCGAAAGGAAAAGCCCTGGTTTATGTACGCTCTTCCATGGTGGCTGAAAAGCAACATATCATGGCATGGGATGTACAAGAAGAGCTGCTTAAATTTCGTACAGCTGTAGGACAAGCAAAAAAAGCCTTGGAAGGACACCAAGGCCCTGAGATTTCAGCCGAGCCTGCAGAGATTTTGCAGACTCACCTGATGATGCTCAGTGATCCCGAATACCTTGGCCAGATCGAGGAGTACATCTCCACAAACCTGGTATGTGCAGGGTGGGCTGTGGAGTCAGTGACCAACAGTATGGTCGCCCTGCTTGAAGACTCCCCTGATGAGATGCTCAAGGAGCGTAGTGTTGACTTCAAGGATGTGTCGCTTCACCTGCTTGACGCCCTGAACAAATGGAGTCGGCGTACGGTGAGGAACCTCACCGAGGATGTCATCCTTGTCGCCGATTCGCTTATGCCTTCCGAACTTTTCTCGATGGATAAGAAACATATCATCGGCATCGCCTTGGATGGGGGGGGAAGGGCAAGCCATGTGGCCATTTTGGTCAGGGCCTTCAACATCCCCTCTGTCATTGCCCTGGGAACCGCCTCTCTGAAGGTTCGCGACGGCGATGAGATCATCCTTGATGGAAACTATGGCGAGGTGGTCATCAGGCCCGACCTGACGGCAGCTCAGAACCTGAACGAGCGGTATGCCCGCTGGCAGGAGCATGAGCAAGAGCTGCGCCAGATGATCGACCTTCCTACGGTGATGACCGACGGTCATGAGATACTGCTCAAGGCCAATATCCAGACAGTCTGTGAAGTCGATGCGGCCAAAGAGGTAGGCGCTTCAGGTGTCGGTCTCTTCCGCTCGGAGTTCCTGTTCATGGATACCAAGGGGGGCTCCACCGAGCAGCAGCAGTTCGAGGCCTATCGTGAGGTGGTCCAGGCGATGGCTCCGCTACCGGTAACCATCCGCACCATTGATGTCGGTGGGGACAAGGTCGTATCGGGAATGGGCATTGATGAGAAGAACCCCATCCTTGGCTGGAGGGCCGTTAGGTTCTGCCTTTCACGCAAGGACATCTTCACCGTCCAGCTCCGAGCTCTGCTCAGGGCCAGCGTATATGGAAAGCTGAGGATCATGTTTCCCATGATAAGCGGTGTGGAGGAGTTGAACGCGGTGCTGCATCTCTTTGAACATGTCAAGGAAGAGTGCAGGATCGAGCATATTCCGTTTGATCCTGATATCCAGGTCGGCACGATGATAGAGGTCCCCTCTGCAGCGTTATGCGCCGATATTCTCGCCAAGAAGGTGGATTTCTTCTCTATCGGGACCAATGACCTGATCCAGTACACCATTGCTGTCGATCGGGGAAATGAGAAGATAGCCCACCTGTTCCAGCCATTTCATCCTGGAGTGCTTCGCTCCTTGCAGATGATCGTGGAGAAAGCTCACCAGGCAAACATACCGGTGAGTCTCTGCGGAGAGATGGCCAGTGATCCTCTCTGTTCCGTGCTGTTGGCCGGACTGGGGATGGATGAATTGAGTATGGGGTCCCAAAGCCTCCTGCAGGTCCGCAAGATTTTACGCTCCGTCTCTTTTGAGGAGGCGAAGGCCCTTGCAGACCATGTGCTGGAGATGGACTCCTATCTTACGACAAACACCTACATAAGGGAGTGGATGCATGACCGATTCGATCATTTCACCACCATCTGAGTTTGATACCGAACAGCCGAAAATGCCTGTAATAGCCATTATTGGAAGGCCCAACGTGGGCAAATCAACCCTCTTCAACCGCCTTATCGGCAAACGGAGAGCCATTACCGACCCGACCCCCGGCGTCACGCGCGACACCATCCCCGAGCGTTGGCTCCTGGGTAACCACCCGGTGACCATCATTGACTCAGGCGGGGTAAAGATAGACCGTGAAGGGCTTGACGGCCTGGTTGCGGAGAAGAGCCTTGCCCTGCTGGATGTCGCAGACGCCATCGTTTTCATGATGGATTGCACCGAGGTTACAGCGGAGGACCGCGAGCTTCTGGAATTCCTCAGGCCCTTCACAGAGAAGGTCGTTCTGGTGGTCAACAAGATTGACACCCCCCAGCGCGACGACCTCCTTTGGGAGTACTATGAGTACGGCTACCAGCGTGTGCTGGGCATTTCAGCTGCCCATGGCCATGGCATTGAGGATCTGGAAGACACCCTGTTGGGTATGCTGGACCTCATCAGCCTCGATGAGGCTCCCGAAGAGCTGGATAGCGTCAAGCTTGCCATCCTGGGAAAACCCAATACTGGCAAGAGTACCCTTGCAAACCTCCTGGTAGGGGAGCAGATCTCCATTGTCAGCGATATCGCCGGGACCACACGCGACGTTGTCATGGGTGCCTTTTCCTACAAGGGCAGTGACTTCACCGTCCTGGATACCGCAGGCATCCGCCGCAAGAACAAGGTTGATGATGATGTCGAGTACTACTCGGTGAACAGGGCCATCAAGACCATAGACGAGGCAGACGTCGTGCTGCTGATGATCGATGCCATCGAAGGCCTTTCCGACCAGGACAAGAAGATCGCCCAGCTTATCGTACGCAGGGGCAAGGGCGTCATCCTGGTGCTGAACAAGATCGACCTGCTCCCTGGCATCGGCAACGAGATCGACGCTATAAAGGACAGGATGCGATTCCTCTTCCCTGTGCTCAGCTTCTCACCGATCGCCGCCATCAGCGCAACGCAGGGTAAGGATATCGGCAAGTTGCTCGACACGGTATGGGGGGTGTGGAGACAGCTCAACAAGCGTATCGACACCTCAACGCTGAACTCCGCCATCAAGGAGTGGGGTGAGGCCTACCAGCCTGCTCGGGGATCTTCAGGACACTTCAAGGTCATGTACGGGACGCAGATCAGTGCAAACCCAGTGCGATTCCTGATGTTCGTGAACAAGAGCAAGGATTTTCCCCAGACCTACATACAGTACATGAAGAACTGCATCCGACGGGATCTGGGCTTTACCCAGATTCCCATCGAGATCAACTTGCGTGAGCGCAAGAGGAACCCTTCCCTCAATGACAGGCCCAAGAAAATCATGAAGGGGGAGCGTCCGGTCAAGGAAGCTGTTTCAGCCAAGCGCAGTGGGGGCAAGGCGGTAGCCAAAGCCAAGGGAGCCAAGCCGGGAAACAAGGCAGCCTTGGGCAAGGCGGCAAAGCGAACCGCAAAGCAGGGACGGAACGCCGGAACGAAGAATCGGGGCTAGGATGGGATTCCTCCAGGAAAAAAACATCAAAGCCCTCTGTCTTGATATAGACGGGACGCTCTATCCCAAGCATATGCTCACGCTGCGCATGATCCGCTCTGTCTTCCCCTCGCTCCTGTTGGGCCTGCGTTTCAATGGGGTTAGGCAGCAGTATCGTCTCGATCAGGAGCGCGTGAGCACCGTACCTGCAAACCGTGATGGACTGCTCGACCGTCAGGCAAACCTGATGCTCGGGCGGTTTGGCCTCCCTGTCACCGAGGCGAACACCCTTCAGATGCGGGAAAGGCTGGATGGGCAGTTCTACACCCCCTGGCGGCAGAGCTTCCTCTCCATCAAGGCTTATGCCCATATGCGGGAGGCTCTGCTGATGGCCAAGGCGGAGGGCTTGCTCATTGGTGTGTTCAGCGACTTTCCTGTGGAGAGGAAGCTAAAGACCCTGGGCATCGCCGACCTTGTGGATCTCTCCCTCTCCTCCGAGCAGAGTGGCTACCTCAAGCCAAGCGCCAAGGCCTTCTCCTACCTGTTGGAGCACATCGGCACCGCTGCCGATGAGGTGCTCTATGTGGGGGACAGCTATACCAAGGACTGTCAGGGGGCCAAGCAGGCTGGAATGTACTCGGCTCTGATCACCTCATCGAAGAGAGCATATCCTGATGCTGATTTGGTGTTCAGTTCTTGGAAGGAGTTCATTTCTCTGGTATTCTGAATCATGGAGGTCTCCTATGGGTTTAGAGCTTTTGTTGCCGGTTGTCCTTTTTATTCTGACATTGGCCATCATTTTTCTCTTGCGTTCTGACGACAAGCGCAACCTCCGTGCAGATCTCATCAGGAAAAGGGCGCAGGCCCTGCTCAAGAATGTCGAGAATAGCCAGACCCAATTCAAGGAAAATGCCCAAAAGCTGGAAGAGCACATCAGCAAGAAGATTGATGAGTCCCACCTACTCATGAGCCAGGTGGATTCACAGCTTGCAGACCTGGAAGCCCGCAGTGAGGACCTCGCCACGCTCCAAAGCGTGCTGGCAACCTACCAGACATCCCTTACACAGCTGGAGGGCGCCACAGCCCAGGTTGAACAGCGTATTGTGATGGTCAAGCAGGAGGTTGCCAACCTGAACCGTGTGCAGGAGAGCCTATCTGGCTTTGACCTGCGTTTTGATCAGTTCAAGGGTAGCCTGGGTAAACAGATAACCGAGGGTGAGGAGGCCATGCACCTGCAGCAGCTCAGGATCAAGGAGATGCTGGGTGCATCCTTTGCCAAGCTTCAGGAGTATGAGGGCGAGGTTCACAACGTAGAGCAGGATGCCCTTGCCCAGGTTGCCATTCACACGGAGACCCTCAAAAACCGTCAGGATGCATCGCTGGACCTCGTCTCTGCACAGGTGGGCAAACTGCGTCAGCTTGCCCAGGAGGGCGAAGAGCAGATGCTCCTGTATGAGAAGGCCCAGCTCGCAGTGCACAGGCAGGCCCAGGAGAAGCTTCAGGAAGAGCAGAGGCAGTTCTCCCTTCTCACCCTGAAACATGCAGAACAGCACAAGAGACAGCAAGAGCAGCTGAACGCCATCGAAGAGGATGCACAGCGCCATATAACGGAATCGATGCAGGCCTTTGTCAGGCAGTTCTCTCTGGAGATGGCCCGCCTTTTTGAGACGACGCTCAAGAAAACAGATCTCTCCTTCCAGAATATGATACGGGTGGTCTCCCTCTACCTCAAGGAACTCTCATCACGCCTTGAACAGGCCAGGGGTGTGGCCAAGGTGCTGGATAGCTCTGAGCACACGGCACTGCTCTCCTTCAAGGAGGAGCTGGACACCCTGCTCCAGGAGATGCTTGCAGGTGAGCAGAACCTAAAGGCGCTTAAGGCCCTGGAGGCGGAAGCCTCCTCTGAGCTGGCCCTGTTGCACCAGGAGGCCGGCCAACTGCAAGCATCACTTGCAGCCATGCGCGAAGAGAAGCTCGCCCTTCTTAAGAAGCCTGAGGCCCGTCCCCCCTCCGTAGTCCATGCCATGGCCTTGGACGATGAAGCGCCGCACTCTGGCAGGCTGGCTCCTTCAGATACAGTGACGGCAAAGCCTGTTGCAGAGGAGGACCTTCCCTCCATTGCGTTCGCCATGGCCCTCAGTGATGGGCCGGAGGAGGAAAAGGGCAGACCCAAGAAGAAACCCAGGCATGAGAGGGAAAAGAAGGACGTTCTGTCCGAGAAGGAGACGCAGGATGCTGAAGAGAAGCGTCGGGTGGAGTACCTCGCCGAGAGCGAGGAAGAGGTGATCATCCTCGATGAGGATGATACCTTTTCGCTCTGACCAGCTTCACATGCGGCCCCTGGCCTCCATATAGGTGTGCAAAGCCTGCAACCCCTCCTCCATATGCCTACGCCCGAACCCGATCCTGAAACGGTCTGTCGGGGTCTGCATGAGCGGCGATCTGAAGACTTTGGGAGGAAGCAGGAGCACTCCTGTCTTTTCTAGAAGATCCTCACAGAACTGGTCAGCTCCCTCAGGTCCTGTATATCGGGGAAATCCGACACACCCGCCGTCTGGGCGCCTCCATGCGAACAGATCGGGGAAGTCCTGGAAGAACCCATCCAGCAGGAGGGCATTGCGGTTTACAATCGCCCTGTTGCGCTCAAGGATCCTTTCCCTGTTTTGTAAGGCGATGGTAGCCAGGAATTCACTCGGTGCCGAATTGCATATGGAGAGATAGTGCTTGTACCGCTCCATGCCCTGCAGTAATGAGCTATCCGCTGTCGCTATCCATCCGATCCTCAGGCCCGGCAGTCCGTAGGCCTTTGACATGACATTGAGGGAGATTCCCTTTTCATACACATCCGCTACCTGTGGCAATCGCAATGCAGCATCGCGCTCGATCAGGCGGTAGACCTCATCGCTGAACAGGTAGATGCCCCGCTCCCTGCAGAGCGTGACCAGCTCATTGAAGCGTCCCCTTTCCAGGATGGCGCCTGTGGGGTTATGGGGAAAGTTGATGGATATGAGTTTTGTATTGGGCCTCAGGGCCCCCCTGACCTGATCGATATCCAGCTGCCACCCCTTTTCAGGTTCTAAGGGAACTGCGGTAACATCACAAATATCCATGGGGATGGTCTCGGATGCCTGGTAGTTCGGGACAATGACCAGGGCGTGGTCATCCTTGTCCAGCATCACCCGCATGGCGGTGTATATGCCCTCCTCGGCTCCCGCAAAGCAGAGGATCTCAGAAGGCTTGATCCGGTCATATGTCCTGGCGATCTCTGTGAGCAGGGCCTGGGAGCCGTAGGTTTCAGTATAGCCCAGCCAAAGGGTTTCAAGGGCCGCCCCTTGATCGTGTGGAGCTAAGGCAAGCAGATCGGACACTGTCATGCTCTCTATATCCGATGCAGTCATATGATACTTGGCATGGAACTCCCATTTCGACAGATACACTTCCAGCTCAAAATTCCGCATAGCTGCACTCCTTGGTGGTGTGGTTTGCCGTAATTTTACCATAATAACCCCTTTACAAACAGAGAAGCGGCCTCCTGCTTGTGGGAGCGTGAATGGTTTCTCACTTTGGATCTCCTGCTGCTAAAACCAACGCAAAGTGTTTTTTTCATGGGCTTTTCCCTGTTGCTTCGCGAAGAAAACAAATAGCATGTATACCAAAAAAAACCACTTGACCCTTACAATACCTTATGAGTATGTTATGCACTGTCCAGGATGGGGCTACTCATTACGTTACACTAGGTTAAGAGAATTGGTCTGGCATGGGGCCCCCTTGTGCACAGACTTGCAAATATACGTATGCCCGCCCGTAGGCGCGGCATGAGGAAAAGTTGAGGAATTTGTATGGAAAAGAAACAGGATAAAAAGCAGCCTGAGAAAGATGAGTTTTCAGATTTCAAGAAGCAAGAGGCTGTTCTCCTTTCGGAGGCCGAGCAGAAAGATCTGGAGATAGCCCTTCTCAAGGAGCAGCTTGAAACTGCCCAGGGGGAGGTTTCCGAGATGAAGGATCAGGTGCTGCGCAATCGCGCTGACCTTGAGAATACCCGCAAGCGCCTGGTCAGAGACAAGGATGAAGCGGTGAAGTATGCCAACTCTTCCCTCATAAAGGACCTGTTGGAACCCCTTGATGACTTTGGCCGTGCCTTGGAAGCTGCCGAATCCACTGAGGACTATAAGAAGGTCCACGACGGGGTGGTTATGGTCAACTCCCAGATCTTTGGAATTTTGGAACGTAACTGGGGCCTTGAGAGAATTAAGGCTTCAGGTGAGGAGTTCAATCCTGAAGAGCACGAGGCGTGCATGGTGGTTCCCGACGACTCCCTGGAAGGCGAAATGGTCCTTGAGGAGTTCTCCACAGGGTACAAATTGCACGGACGGGTATTGCGCCCTACAAAAGTGAAAGTTGGCAAGCCTGGCATTTGACGATTGGCTCTGGTATGAGTACTTTATGTGCATGGGCATGCCCATGATGATAGAATAAATTGGAGAGGAGAAATATACAATGGGAAGAATTATTGGAATTGACCTGGGCACGACAAACAGTTGTGTTGCGGTTATGGAAGGCAACGACGCAATGGTCATTGCCAACAGTGAAGGGCAGAGGACCACTCCTTCTGTTGTTGCATATACAGCAAAGGGTGATCGTCTGGTCGGCCAGCCCGCAAAAAACCAGATGGTGACGAACGCAGAGAATACTGTGTACTCGATCAAGCGTTTTATGGGACGCAAAGCGAGTGAAATCCCCACAGAGCTGAGCAGGATCCCCTATAAGATCGGCTCAGGTTCCGGTGGTGAGATCAAGCTAGACATCCGTGGTGAGAGCTACTCCCCACAGGAGATCTCTGCTGCAATCCTGCAGAAGATGAAAAAGACTGCTGAGGACTACCTCGGTGAGCCGGTTACCGAAGCTGTTGTGACGGTTCCCGCATATTTTAATGACGCACAGCGCCAGGCTACCAAGGACGCAGGTAAGATTGCAGGTTTGGATGTCAAGCGTATTGTAAACGAGCCTACTGCCGCAGCCCTTGCCTATGGCATCGGAAAGGATGCGTCCAAGGAAGAGAAGATCGCCGTGTATGACCTTGGAGGGGGAACCTTTGATATCTCCATCCTTGAACTGGGTGACGGCGTCTTTGAAGTCAAGGCTACCAACGGGGATACCCACCTTGGTGGAGATGACTTTGACCAGAGGATCATCGACTGGATGGCTTCTGAATTCAAGAAGGGCAACGGAATAGACCTGACCAGTGACAAGATGGCCCTACAGAGACTGCGTGAAGCGGCTGAGAAGGCAAAGGTGGAGCTTTCCAACTCGACCAGCACCGATATCAACCTGCCGTTCATCACAGCCGATGCATCAGGACCCAAGCACCTGGCCATGACCCTTTCACGGTCGAAGTTCGAGCAGCTTGTCGCTGACCTGGTGGAGCGCTCCAAGCTCCCTGTAAAGAACGCCCTGCGCGATGCAGGCCTTACGGCTGCTGATATCGATGAGGTCATCCTCGTCGGTGGTTCGACACGTATCCCTGCAGTGCAGGCTCTGGTGCGCGAGCTGTTCGGCAAGGAGCCCCATAAGGGTGTGAACCCTGATGAGGTTGTTGCCATGGGTGCTGCCATCCAGGGTGGTATTCTCGGTGGAGATGTCAAGGACGTCCTCTTGTTGGATGTCACCCCGCTTTCCCTCGGTATCGAGACCCTCGGTGGGGTCAATACACGCCTGATCGAGCGCAACACGACCATTCCTACCCGCAAGAGCCAAATTTTCTCAACGGCTGCCGACGGACAGACTGCTGTAAGCATCCATGTCCTGCAAGGTGAGCGTGAGATGGCCAGCCAGAACAGGACGCTGGGCAAGTTCGACCTCATCGGTATCCCGACCGCTCCCCGAGGAGTTCCTCAGGTAGAGGTGACCTTTGACATCGACGCCAATGGTATCGTACACGTCTCTGCCAAGGACCTCGGAACGGGCAAGGAACAGAAGATCCGGATCGAAAGCTCCTCAGGCCTCAGTGAATCTGAGATTGAGAAGATGGTCAGGGAAGCCGAAACCCACGCTGAAGAGGATAAGAAGGAGCGCGCACGCATCGACGCACGCAACGAGGCTGACAGCCTGGTCTACTCCACTGAGAAGTCACTCAAGGAGTATGGGGATAAGATTTCCTCGGAAGACAAGGCAGCCATCGAGAGATCCATCGCCGATCTTAAGGCGTTGCTTGAGAACCAGAGCTCTTCTGCAGACGCGCTCAAGGCAAAGAGCGAAGCTCTCCAGCAGGCAGCCTACAAGCTGGCTGAGGAGGTCTACAAGAGCACCTCAGCACAGGACGGTGGTGACGGCGGACCTGAAGCTCAGGGCCCTGAAGGTGGGGATGAGCCCAAGAAGCATACCGGCAAGGACAATGTTGAAGATGCCGATTACGAAGTCGTAGACTAAGGTTTGTCAAACAGGTTACTATAGAAGAAAGGCTTTGCATCATGTCGGCTCCGGCCGACATGATGTTTCTAGGCCAATTTGTTCGAAGGAAGTCGCACCGTGGCGAAACGAGATTATTATGAAGTGCTTGGAGTCGCGAAGACAGCACAACTGGATGAGATAAAGAAAGCGTACCGCAAACTCGCCATTGCCAATCACCCGGATAGGAATCCAGGGAATTCGGAGGCTGAGGAGCGTTTTAAAGAGGCTACAGAAGCCTATGATGTCCTCTCCGATGAAAAAAAGAGACAGATGTACGATCAGTTCGGGTTTGCCGGACTCGATGGTGCCAACGGCGGAAGCCATGACTACTCCAATGTCTACCGAGATTTCAGTGATATCTTTGGTAGCGGTTTTGGTGGCGGCGGCGGTGGCTTTGAAGATATCTTCAGCTCTTTCTTTGGCGGTGGGGGCGGTCGCACCCAAGGTGGGCGCAGCGCCCAGAGGGGACCGGATGCCGGATCCTCTCTCCGCTATGATGTTGAGATTGACTTTAAGGATGCTGTGTTCGGCACCAAGGTGGAGGTCGCCTACTCCCACCAGGTTGCCTGTGAGGGGTGTAGCGGCTCAGGTGCCCAAGGAGGCTCGGGGACCAAGATCTGTCCTACCTGCAACGGTAGCGGGCAGGTCAGGCGCAACAGCGGCTTCTTTGCCGTAGCGAGCACCTGCCCCACCTGTAACGGTAATGGGCGCGTGATCGAGAACCCTTGCACCGAGTGCCATGGCAGCGGGCTCAAGCGCAAGCAGCAGAAGGTCAAGGTGACCATCCCTGCCGGGGTGGACAATGGAAGCCGGGTAGTGCTTCGTGGAATGGGTGATGCCGGTGCAAACGGCGGCCCTTCTGGGGACCTGTACGTCTATGTGAATGTGAAGGCGCACAAGTATTTTGTCAGGCAGGACTACGATCTTTTCTGCCAGATCCCCATATCCATCACCCAAGCCTCCCTGGGCACCGATATTGAGGTGCTCACCATAGACGGGCAGTCCATCAAGGTGACCATCCCCTCTGGAGTGCAGTCAGGCAAGATGCTGCGTGTCCGTGGTCGCGGGGTTACCAAGCTCAACTCCACAGACCGGGGCGACATGTACTTGAAGCTACTTGTGCAGGTCCCCAAGCGGTTGAACTCAAAAGCAAAGAAGATCATGCAGGACCTGTCAAAGGCCCTTGGTGAGGACTCTTCGCCAACTCCTGTCCCCTTTGAGGATTAGATGGATGGGCTACTTCAGCGATGAGGTAGCCTAAATTTTAGTAATACAGTAAGCTTTGCCGACCAGGAGAAGAGAATGGGAGAGAAGATATTTGGCTTTCATGCCATAGAAGAGAGCCTCAAACAGGCCGCCTCAGGTTCAGTATTGTACCTTTGTCGCGGAATGGGAGGCCATACAGAAGCTTTGGAACGTCAGGCACTGCTGACAGGAAAAGTGCTCATAAAGAAAATAGCAAAGGTTGAGATGGACCGCATGGTCGACCAGGCGGACCACCGAGGCGCTGTCTTGGAGCTGGTCGATGCCAAGAAGGGGACCTCAAAGATCCAGCTCAGCACTGTCAAGGATTTCTGTTCCAGACTTAAGGAAGATGAAAGTGCCCTGGTGCTGGTCCTCGATGAGATAACCGATCCGCAGAACCTCGGGGCGATCCTCCGGTCTGCAGACCAGTTTTCAGTCTCGCTCGTCGTCATACCCGAAAGGCGCAGCGCACAGGCGAACTCCACCGTGGTGAAGGTCTCCTCAGGAGCTGCCCAGTACGTTCCGATGGCTGTGGTCACCAACCTCAACCGGGAGATAGAGAACCTCAAGAACAACGGCTTTTGGGTATATGGTGCTGACATGGCCGGCAAGGAGACCTACAAGACGGTCTTCCCGAAAAGGACAGTCCTGGTCATGGGCAGTGAGGGCAAGGGCATGAGAGAGTTGACCAAGACCCTGTGTGACCAGATAGTATCCATCCCCACAAGCGGCCATATCGATTCGTTGAATGTTTCTGTCGCTGCAGGGATCCTCTTATACGAGGTGCGCAGACAGCAGGCGGTTGCTCCTATAGGGAAATAACCTTACAAGTCTGGGCAAACGTTTAGGGCATATGGTACCTTGTTTTGGGTACATATGCTCTTTTTTTTATATTTATGCTTGAAATGAGCCTCTAAATGCATAATAAATCATTCTTTTCTTGCAAGTAACCCCTCTTTTACGTATCATAAGGAATAACTATCCCTAAAGGAGAGAAGTAGAATGAAAAAGATGTTTGCCCTTGTTCTTTGTGTGCTTCTTGTTTCTGGCGTGATTTTCGCTGCCGGAACAAAAGAAACTGCCCCTGCTGGAAAAGATTTCCACATCGGTATTGTCACCGGTACGGTATCACAGTCTGAAGATGACCTCCGTGGTGCAGAACGCCTCATTGAAGAGTACGGTTCTGTCAACAGCGGTGGGATGATCCAGCACGTGACCTATCCTGACAACTTCATGGATGAGGCTGAGACCACCATCAGCGTTATCGCTGGCCTTGCTGATGACCCGAAAATTAAGGCCATCATTGTGAACCAGGCGATCCCTGGCACAACAGAGGCTTTCCGCCGTGTAAAAGAGAAGAGAAGTGATGTTCTCTGTATCGCCGGCGAGGCTCACGAGGATCCAGGTGTAATCCAGACCGCTGCTGACCTTGCTGTCAACAACGACTTTATTGCCCGTGGATACCTGATCATCAAAACTGCGTATGAACTTGGTTGTGACACGTTCGTGCACATCTCCTTCCCCAGACACATGAGCTATGAGACCCTCAGTCGCCGTGCAGCGATCATGAAGGTTGCTTGTGATGACTTGGGCATGAAGTTTGTCGCCGAGACCGCTCCCGACCCGACCAGTGACGTTGGTGTTGCCGGTGCCCAGCAGTACATCCTTGAGAAAGTACCCGCATGGATCGAATCCTATGGCAAGAATGCGGCGTTCTTCTGTACCAACGATGCTCACACCGAGCCCCTGCTCAAGCAGCTGCTGGCTTACGGTGGCTTCTTCATTGAAGCTGACCTTCCCAGCCCTCTGATGGGATATCCTGGCGCACTGGGCATCGACCTCTCTGCAGAAGCTGGTGATTTCACCGCTATCCTGAAGAAGGTTGAGTCCTCCATCATCGCCAAGGGCGGAGCCGGTCGCTTCGGCACCTGGGCTTTCTCCTATGGCTATACCGCTACTGCAGGCCTTGGCCAGCACGCTATCAACGTCCTCAGGGGTGAGAGCGAACTGCTTAAGATGAGTGATGTCATGAAGGCTTTCGGCAAGTATACTCCTAAGGCCAAGTGGAACGGTGCTCCTTACTCTGATGTCAACACTGGCGTCCGTGCAAAGAACCACATCCTCATTTATCAGGATACCTACATGATGGGCAAGGGTTACATGGGTAACGCTGACCTCATAGTTCCTGAGAAGTATTTTGCAATCAAATAAGCTTAGGTATTGAGTCCTTCAGGGGGAGAGTGTTACTCTCCCCCTTTATAGCGATTGGAGCTCTGGAGCACTCCTCTCCCGTAGTGTCTTTTCGCATCTACTAGTATGGCCTTGGTCGTCACCGTTGCGTTTTTGACGCAAGGGTCACAACCAAGTTTGAAAGGATTGAGCATATGAATGAAAAAGAGACCCCGTTGCTGGAGATGAAACACATCAGCAAGGACTTTTTCGGTAACCAGGTACTCACAGATGTGAACTTCACCCTCAGGCAAGGGGAGATCCTCGGTCTGGTCGGGGAAAATGGTGCGGGCAAGTCAACGCTGATGAAGATTCTCTTCGGCATGGATGAGATTCATCAGACAGGTGGATTTGGGGGAGAAGTTCTGATCAATGGACAGAATGTGCAGTTTGCAACCCCCATTGACGCCTTGGCAGCCGGCATAGGAATGGTGCACCAGGAGTTTTCGCTCCTGCCCGATTTTACTGCAACCGAGAATATCCTGCTTAACCGGGAACCGTTGAAATACACAGCGCTTTCCGAACTGTTCGGGGAGCGTCTCAATATTCTTGACAGGGAGAAGATGACCGAGATCTCTGAAAAGGCTATAGGTCGCCTTGCTGTCACCCTGGATGCAGAGATGCTGGTCTCCCAGATGCCCGTCGGGCACAAGCAGTTTACCGAGATTGCGCGGGAGCTGAGCAAGGAGGCGACTGACGTTGCCGATGGCATCAAGCTCCTGGTTCTTGACGAGCCTACGGCGGTCCTCTCCGAGCAGGAGGCTGAAAGCCTGCTCACTGCGATGCGCCTGCTTGCACAGTCCGGTATTGCCATCATCTTCATCACCCACAGACTGCAGGAGATCATCGACGTCTGTGACACCATCATGGTCATGCGTGATGGGAAGATCATCAAGACGGTTCCCGCCAAAGGGGTGGTGATTCCTGAAATCGCCAGATGGATGGTCGGGCGCGAGGTGAACACCATCTCACATAAGAGAGCCGCCCTTGACAACACCGATAGGGAGATCCTGCTGAGGCTGCAGAACCTCTGGGTGGATATGCCCGGAGAGATTGTGCGCGATGTCGACCTGAATGTCTATAGGGGTGAGATCCTCGGTATCGGGGGTATGGCCGGCCAAGGCAAGCTGGGTATCCCCAACGGTGCCATGGGCCTCTTTCCTGCAGGTGGGCAGGTCTTCTTCGAAGGGCAGGAGATTCCTCTCAACAGCCCGCGCAATTTCCTTGATGCAGGCATGGCCTTTGTCAGTGAGGACCGCCGTGGGGTGGGGCTTCTGCTTGATGAGAGCCTGGAGTGGAACGTCTCCTTCACTGCAATGCAGGTCCAGGAGAAGTATTTGAAAAAGTACTTGGGAGGGCTGTTCAAGTGGCGGGACCAGAAAGCCATCGAAGAGGCCACCCAGTCCTATGTGAAGCAGATGGAGATCCGCTGCACCAGTACCAAGCAGAAGGCAAAGGAGCTCTCGGGGGGGAACCAGCAGAAGGTTTGTCTGGCCAAGGCCTTTGCAGTTGAGCCCAAACTGTTGTTTGTCTCTGAGCCCACGCGGGGCATCGACATCGGGGCAAAGTCCCTGGTCCTGCAGGCGCTGAGAAAATATAATGAAATTCAAGGAACTACCATTGTCATGATCTCCTCCGAGTTGGAAGAGCTGAGGTCAATCTGTGACCGTATTGCCATCGTCTCTGACGGCAAGGTCCTGGGGATCCTTCCCGCCACCACCGACAGTGCCGAATTCGGCCTGCTGATGGTTGGACAGAAAAGTGAATTGGTTGACGGAGGTAGTGTATGAACATCAAAGTGGAAAAGATAATTTCTGCCCTGACACAGTGGATGCGGTCCTTTGGCCTGCCGCGCATCATCATCGGCCTATTTTTGCTGATGCTCTTTATTGCAGCCCCTTTTGTAGGGGTAAATATCGGCACCAGCCTCTCGGACACGTTTAACAGGTTCGGGATGAATGCGGTCATGGTCCTTGCAATGGTGCCCATGATCCATAGCGGCTGTGGCCTGAACTTCGGACTTCCGTTGGGAATCATCGCAGGTCTGCTTGGAGGGACGCTCTCCATGCAGTTCAACTTTACCGGACCGACATCCTTTCTGATGGCCATTGTCTTTGCAACGCCGTTCGCCGTTATCTTCGGATGGGGGTACGGGCAGTTGCTCAACAGGGTAAAGGGTGGGGAGATGATGATCGCCACCTACGTCGGATTCTCCTCGGTTGCGTTCATGTGCATCATGTGGCTCCTGCTTCCCTACAGCAACCCCACCATGGTCTGGGGGTACGCCGGCAAGGGCTTGCGTACGACCATCTCCACCGAGGGATACTACCTGCATGTGCTCAATGACTTCCTCTCCATTCGCATCACTGAGCACCTGACCATACCCACCGGCATGTTCCTTTTCTTCGGTTTGCTGGCCCTCATCATATGGGCCTTCCTGCACACCAAGACAGGCACGGCCATGACCGCTGTGGGGTCAAACCCGGTCTTCGCCCGCGCAAGCGGTATCCATGTGGATAACATACGAGCTTTGAGCGTGGTGATGTCCACCTGGCTTGGAGCTCTGGGCATCCTTGCCTACCAGCAGAGCTTTGGATTCATCCAGCTCTATATGGGACCGTTCTATATGGCCCTGCCGGCAGTCTCCGCTATCCTGATAGGAGGGGCTTCTGTCAACAAGGCGACCATTACCAACGTCATAGTCGGTACCTTCCTCTTCCAGGGGATCCTGACGATGACCCCATCTGTCATGAATTCAATGATTAAGACCGACATGTCCGAGGTCATCAGGATCATAGTCTCCAACGGTATGATTCTCTATGCCCTGACCCGAAAAACGGAGGCAACCCGATGACGCTCCAAAGAACTAAGGCCCAGAAAGTGAAACGCTTTCTGGGAAACAATACAGTGACGATTCTCTTTTTGGTGATTTGTGCTTTTGGCATACCCCTCAGCGGGTATTCGGCCAACTACCTTGCTAGTGAGGTTGTTGTCCGCATTGCACGAAACTCCTTTTTGATCGTCAGCCTGCTGATCCCCATCCTCGCCGGCATGGGGCTGAACTTCGGCATGACACTCGGTGCCATGGCAGGTCAGATCGGCCTGATCTTCATCAGCGACTGGGGCATCGTAGGGATTCCGGGCATGCTGCTTGCCATGATCATCTCCACCCCCATCTCCGTGGCGCTTGGCATCTGGTGCGGCAAGATCCTGAACATGGCCAAGGGCCGTGAGATGGTCACCAGCTACATCATAGGGTTCTTCATGAATGGTATCTACCAGTTGGTGGTCCTCTATGGCATGGGAGTCATCATTCCCATCCGTTCCAACGCATTGGTGCTTCCCCGTGGATATGGCATACGAAACACAGTCAACCTCATCGGCATCAGGAAAAGTTTGGACAACCTCATGACGATTCGCGTCTTTGGCATCCCCATTCCCCTCTCCACCCTGATAGTGATAGCACTGCTGTGCATATTCATCCTCTGGTTCAAGAAGACCAAGCTCGGGCAGGACATGCGTGCAGTCGGACAGGATATGGAGGTTGCCCGTGCAGCCGGCATCAAGGTCGAGCACACCCGCATAGTCTCCATCGTCATCTCCACGGTGTTTGCCGGGTATGGCATGATCATCTATCTGCAGAACATTGGAACGCTCAATACGTATAACAGCCATATGCAGATCGGCATGTTCAGTGTCGCGGCACTCCTGGTAGGGGGGGCGACCGTAAGCCATGCAAAGGTACGAAACGTATTCTTGGGTGTCATCCTGTTCCACCTGATGTTCATCGTCTCCCCCATGGCAGGGAAGAACCTTATCGGCCAGGCTCAGCTTGGCGAATACTTCAGGGTCTTTGTATCCTATGGTGTCATCACCGTTTCGCTGGTTCTCTACGAAGTGCGCAAGAAGCATGACCGGGGAATAGCAGGACAGATACTTGCACAAGAACAGGAGGTCAAGGCATGAAGATACCCTTCAACAGGATGATGATGATGCGACTGGCCGCGATACTGCTTGTCCTGGTCCTGGCTGTGGTGCTCTTCTTCATAGGAAAGCAGCACACCGTCCTTCTGGACAACAAGGCAGTCACCGTCAATGGTGAGGAGATCAAGGCGATGAAGATGGTCGAGGTCACGGTAAACAAGCTCCCAAGCCTTGAGTTTGTTCCCCGTGACAGGGACAAGGTGGATGTGACGCGCCAGAAACATACCATCACCATCTCCTACACCGATGAGAACTGGGAAGAGATACTCATCACCAGAAAGTTCACCGTGCCTCTGATGGAGGAGATGGTCATCATCTCCATCCCTACCTTGGCAGCCAATCCTGATGCGCCACAGAGCCTCTGGCTTGAGAAATATGAGCTTCCCGCCTATGCCGTGCAGGCTGCGCCTGCAGATGAGGCCATCGTCACAGATGATCTTGCCGGCCTGATCTCCCTATAGGGGGAAGAGAAGGCAAGACGCGATACGGTACCTTAGTATACTGTAAGAGAGTGGGCTGAAGGCTCACATCAAAGGACACTTCCGATGGATGGAAGTGTCCTTTTCTATGAGCCTGGGCACCGTCTGCTTTCTCTGGCATCCGATCATATGGGCCCATAAGGGCCTCTCCGCTTTAGCTAGTTTGTGAAGAAGTTGTCCCCGATGTCTGGGCGGTACCATGCTCCGGGGAAGGAGATGTGCTTGACGCCCTTGTAGGCGTTCTTGTTGGCATCCATGATGTTGTACCCGATTCCTACCACCGTGACACACCTCCCTCCACTGGTGAGCAGCTGCCCGTCCTTGGAGGTCACCCCGCCAACGAAGTAGAAGGGGGAGCCCATGAAGGCATTGAGCATGAGTGCCGCCGGGATGGGCTCAAGCTTTTTCCCGATCACAGGTTCCTCAGGGTACCCTTCCGATGCCACCACAAGGGCGACGGCGGAGTTGGTGGAGACCTCAAGGTTCAGGGTGGAGAGCGTGTCTTCCTTCATCGCGGTGAGGATGTCGATGATGTCGGTCCTGATCAAGGGAACGATGGCCTGTGCCGCCGGGTCGTTGAAACGTACATGGTAGTCCACCAGTATCGGCCCTTGTTTGGTGATGATGACACTGATGGTCAGCACTCCCTTATAGGCCATCTTCTCAGCCTTCAGGCCGAAGAGGGTCGGTTCTATGATGGTATCGACAAGAGCCTGGCTTACAGACTCCTGCAGGGGTACGGGACAGATGGACCCCATGCCCCCTGTGGGAAGACCGCCGTGGCCGGCCTTCATGTAGTCGCTCGAAGGGGGCAGCATCAGGTAGCCCTTGTTGTCTACCAGCAGTGTCAGGGTTATGGGAAGCCCTTCAAGGTGCTCTTCCAGCAGGATCGAGCCCGTTGCCAGGATCTTTCTGGAGAACTTCATCAGAGCGTCATAGTCACTGGAGTCGATCATGACACGGCTAGGGGCTATGGTATTGCTTTTGACGACAAACCGCTCACCTGCGTGTCGCTTCAGATAGTCTGAAAGATCCTCATCATTATCAAATACATGGTGGGTCGGGGTGGGTATGTTGTGACGGTCGGTGAACTTCCTGGAGAAGTCGCGGTCCCCTTCAAGCTTCAGAGCCCTGTTGGGTGCTCCGAATGTGCTGATGCCCCGTTCGTTGAGGTAGTCGATGACACCGGTGAACAGAGGAGCCTCGGTTCCGATGAATACGAACTCAATGTCATGCTCTTTGCACGCCTCATATACCTGCTTTGGGTCAGCCGGGTCGATGGCAAGGTTTATTGCAATGGATTCGGTCCCTACATTTCCCGGACCTACAAATAGTCCGTTGATAAGACGGCTTTGGGAAAACCACCATGCAATGGCATGGTCTTTGGCTCCTGAGCCCAGTACTAATATTCTCATTGCACTACCTTCTTGCTGTATTTTCTTATGTAAACGTACCATTTTACCTGTTGAGTGGTCAACAACTAGCTTGGAGGGTCTGCATCGCCCTCAGGTAATCTTCCCTTGTATTTGCCTGCACGACCTCCGCCTTGATCGGGGCGGCATTGGCGATGCCCTTGAGGTAGGAGCAGGAATGCTTGCGCATCTGGATGCAGGCGCTCCTCTCCCCGTAGTGGCCTATCATCAGATCCAGGTGACGCAAGATGGTGGCGATCCTCTCGCTAAGGGAGATGGGGCTGGCCTGCCCCCCTTGGAGAATCTCCCTGGCTTGGCGGAAGATGAAGGGGTTGCCCATCGCCCCACGGGCAAACATGACCCCGTCGATCCCGGTTTCCTGGAGCATCCTCTTGGCATCTTCTGCATGGAACAGGTCCCCCGAGCCAAAGATGGGCGCATCATATCCGCCCTGCATGCAGTACTCCTTCAAGGTGCGCAGCTTTGTCCAGTCTGCAAAAGGTGCATACCCCTGGGAACGGGTCCTTGCATGCAGGGTGAGCATGGAGGCCCCCCCATCCAGGGCCGCCTGGGCAAACTCCAGGTAGTTGTGGCTGTTCGCATCCCACCCGAGGCGGAACTTCACCGCAACCGGGATGCTCAGCGTCCTAGTTATCATCCTTACGATCTCTGTAATGAGGGGAGGGTCTTTCATCATCGCCGACCCTGCTCCTGTCTTGGTGACCTTGGGCACGGGGCAGCCGCAGTTGATGTCTATGAAGGTGGGGTTGTAGGCTTGCAACTGATCAAGTGCACCCTCCAGGGAGTCGGTGTTTCCCATGAACAGCTGTATCGCGTACTGCTCTTCGTTTGGGGCCTTCTGCAGCAAGGTAAGGGTCTTCTCACCTCCCCGGAAGAGCCCTTCGGTACTGACCATCTCGGTGAAGGTCATGTCGGCCCCCATCTCGATGCACAGGGAGCGGAAGGGCGCATCGGTGTAGCCCGCCAGTGGTGCGAGAAATATATTACCCCCGATCGTGGTGTTCTGTATCGTAACCGGATGATATAGGTTCAGCTCGTTCATACGTCCTTTGGAAGGCAAAAGGCCCTTAGGCTGTTAGCATAAAGGGTTTCAGTAAGCTCTTCAAGAGAGGTTTCCCTGATCTCACTGAGGGCTTTTGCCGTCTCGATGATGTAGGGGATCTTGTTTCGCTCTCCCTTATAGGGGTAGGGCGTCATGAAGGGGGCTTCGCTTTCTATGACGATTCTGTCTGCAGGGAGGTTGCGCGCGACCTCCTGGATGGCTCTGCTGTTCTTGAAAGTGAGGTTGCCGGCAAAGGAGAAGGTGAGGTTGAGGGCCAGGGCCTTCTTGGCAAAGGTCCAGTCCTCTCCGAAGCAGTGCAGGATCCCTCCCTTCGGGGGGAGTTTCTCTGAAAGGATGTTCAGGATGTCGTCGCCTGCATTCCTGTTGTGGATGATCACAGGCAGGGCAAGCTGCTTTGCTATGTCCAGGTGCCTGAGCATCAGCTCTATCTGGGAGCTCTTGTCTCCGCCGAACATATGATAGTAGTCCAGTCCTGTCTCCCCTATGGCTATGATCCTGGGCTTCTTTGCATGGAGCAGGATCCTATCCTCCCAGTCCTTGCCCGGGTTGGCCACCTCAGTGGGTGATACCCCCACAGCATGGTAGACACTTGATGCGCTTTCCAGGTTCGCATAGGTCCTCTCAAAGTCGGAGAGACTGTTGCAAATGCTTACAATGTGTTTGACCATCTTGATTTTAGCAAGCTGGACTGCCAGAAGCTGTTCCATTTTATCATCATGGAGCAACCCTATGTGTGCGTGTGTATCGAATAATTGCATACAGGCTCCTTGAGTTTGGATTCTCGCTTGTTAGGGAGGAGTGTCTAAAATATACCATGAGCAAAGGTAATCGTCAATATACGTAATTCATAGAGCTGAAAATAGTTATATAAAAGATGCATAGAGTTTGACAAATATTCTTACTCGTGATAGCGTAAGTTTTAGCAAGTATGCTCCGCCCCTGTGGCAAAGGATTTGCATGAAAAAAGATCGTGGACGCAGTGTTGAGAGCCCCCCTGTCAAAAACAGGCCCTCCAGCGCTTATATATATCTGGTGAAAAACACCTCCTCCAACGAGACAAGCATCTGTGCTTGGGACTCGGTTCTCTATCCCGGCACTTCTGTCGTCTCCCCGACCCGCTATGGCTTGGATATGGGGGTGGTGGTCTCCTCTGCCCATGCTTTGGGCCGGGGGTACCGCAAGGGCAATGACCAGTGCACCGGAGCCTGCCTGTGCAGCGAGAACCTGGAGGACTCCGAGGAGGAGGCTCTGCCAACCTCCCAAGAGGGTGGGGAGGAGATTTCGTATGACTATGAGCCTGATGAGGTTTCCAACGACGGATACACTCAGGCCGATCCCATAGAGATGGTCCAGCTTTCAGGGGATACCCTGTGGATAGACCGCCTGGCAACCCCATCCGACATGGCCCGCTACCAGGAGCTCTTTGCCAAGGAAGACGAGGCGATGAGGGTATGCAGGGAGAAGATTGCACTGCACAAGCTGGATATGAAGCTGGTGACAGCCCATTTCCTGCTTGGGGAGCCGAAGATAATCTTTTTCTTCACCGCTGATGTGAGGGTGGACTTCAGGGAGCTGGTCAAGGACCTGGTCTCTGTCTTCAGGATCCGCATTGAGCTGAGGCAGATCGGGGTGCGTGATGAGAGTCGCGTCCTTGGAGGCCTTGCTGTATGCGGGCGCGATTACTGCTGCCACAGTGTGACGGACAAGCTTGACCCCGTCTCCATCAAGATGGCGAAAGAGCAGAACCTATCGCTCAATTCCATGAAGATTTCCGGGCCTTGCGGGCGCCTGCTCTGCTGCCTCTCCTATGAATATGACTTTTACGTGGAGGAGAAACGCAAGTATCCTTCAGAGGGAAGCAAGCTCAAAGTTGGGTTTGAACTGATGAAAATCATAGAAATAAATATTCTTCGGAAAAAGATTACGCTTTCGGGACCTGAGGGGAGAATGCTCAGCATACCCCATTCAGCCCTATTTTTTAACGATGAGGCCAATCGTTGGGAGGTTACCAAGGAGTATTCGGACGAATATTTGTCCAATTGATATAAAGCATTGTATTGACCGATTTTAGAGAGTGTGATATTTTGTTTAATCGTCGGCCCTCGTTGCCGATTCATAATGTATAAAAGAAATACGTATTCTAGGTGATATGTTTGGAGGTATTACGTGATTAACAAGTCTGCTGAAAAGAGAGAGCGACAAAACGCCGTTCGCAGAATGAGGAACCGTGCTGCAAAAAGTACTATGCGCAAGGCTATAAAGAAATTCGATGCTGCTGTGGTAGCCGGGGATAAGGAAGATGCTTCCGTTGCACTGGATCTCAGCCTCAAGTTGCTCGATTCTACAGCTAGCAAGGGTGTCATCCACTCCCGCACCGCTGACCGCAAGAAGTCAAGACTGCATGCCCGCTTCAACAAGATGAATGCTCAGGCTGCTGTTCAGGCATAACAGCACTGTTCTGATTTTTATATGCCGGTATAGGTGATATGCCGGCCTACGCATGAGAAAATGAACTGTTGAAGGAGTAACCATGGCAGAACCCAAATTGACAAAAGCGGCCATTATTGAGAGTCTTCATGAAAAACTTGGACTGAACCGGTCTGATATCCACATGATAATCGACGCATTTTTTGAAGAGGTCAAGACTGGACTTAAAAATGACCAGGTCATCGAACTGCGTGGCTTTGGCACCTTTGAGGTCCGCACCCGCAAAGGTAGGGAAAGAGCTCGTAACCCCAAGACAGGGGCTATTGTAGCAGTTGAAACCCATGGGGTTGCAATTTTCCGTCCTGGTAAAGAGCTCAAGGACTACGTATGGAACTTGCGCGAAAACAAAGCTGTCGCTGACTGACTGACCTGAGACGGTTGGATGTAGGAGAGACTCTTTTGCATAGCATGATAAAGAGACGGAGCCTCAGAACAGTCTGTTCTGAGGTTTTTATATTATTGGTGACGGCTTTCGTGTTTTCGATGGCTTTCCCCGGTTTCGTTACCGATCGTGGATTCGGGTTCATCGCCTTTTTTGCGCTGATCCCGCTTTTTGCCGTCATCAGGAATACAACCTGGAAACTGACCCCAGTCTATGGGTTTTTCTTTGGGTTTGTCTTCTACCTGTTTTTCAACTACTGGCTCAAGACCTTCCACCCCCTTGCCATCCTGATAGTACCCATCATCAAGGGTGGGGAGATGGCCATGCTCTTTCCCCTGCTGAAGGCGGGGGAGCGGCTGTTCAAGAAGTACGGCTACCTGGTTCAGGCGGTCATCTGGGTCGCCTATACCTATGTGAGCCAGAACTGGTTTGCAGGCTACCCCTACGGGACGCTCGGATACGCTGTCTATGAGTTCCTCCCCTTCATCCAGATAGCTTCGGTGGTGGGTGTATGGGCATCACGTTCCTGTTGGTGCTTCCGCAGACCTTCCTCGGCTCATGGGTGTGTGACCGCCTCCGAAGCGAAGGCGATGACATCGGCGAAACCTTCAGGGCTCACTTTTTCCCTATCATTGCCTATCTCCTGTTGCTGCTTGCAACCCTCATCTTCGGCTTTGCCTCCATCCGGCACTGGAAGGGTCAGGAGCCGGACAAGTACTGGCGAGTTGCAACCATCCAGCACAATGCCGATACCTGGGAAGGTGGCTATGCCACGTACAAGAGGAACTTCAACAACCTCAGGAAGATGAGCCTTGAGGCTCTGGTTGCCGACCCTGATATGATCCTCTGGTCGGAGACGGCCTTTGTCCCCTCGGTTGCCTGGCACGAGAAGTACCCCTCCGATGAGGCGACCTCCGCCCTGGTGGAGGAGTTTGTCAGCTTTGGAAAATCCCTGCCCATCCCGTTGTTGAGCGGAAACCCTGAAGGGGTTCTGGATGATCCTACCAAGCCCGCCTTGCTGGAAGACGGCACGTGGAACCGAAAGGACTACAATACGGTCACCTTCTTCGAAGGGGGCCGGGTCAAGAATACCTATCGAAAACAACACCTGGTTCCTTTTACAGAACACTTCCCGTATGAAAAAGAGATGACCTGGCTGTACAACCTGCTCTTGGCAAATGACTACAACTGGTGGGAAACAGGCTACGAAAGCGTCGTGTTTGAAACTGATGAAGGGGTCAAGTTCTCCACCCCCATCTGTTTTGAGGATGTCTTTGGCGCCCTCAATGCCCGTTTTGTCCGCAATGGGGCCCAGGTCATCGTGAATATGACCAACGACGGGTGGTCAAGGGCCATCTCAGCTGAGATGCAGCACCTGGGTATGGCGGTCTTCCGCTCCATCGAGAACCGCAGGACCACCGTACGGGGGACCAACAGCGGAATGACGTGCCTCATCGATGTCACCGGAAAGATCATCGACCCGATGCCGCCGTTCAAGACTGGCTGGCATATCTATGACGTTCCGGTCTACTCGACTGAAAGCCAGGGGGAGACCCTCTATACCAGGTATGATGACTGGTTTGCCTTTGGCTCCATCTATCTTTCCGTGTTCCTGCTCGCCCTTGGTGTTGTCAGGGAAGTTTTCTTGTTTGTACGGTCAAGGAAAAAGGACTAGCTATGCTCTACAGAACAGCCTCTCTTTTCGTCATCGGCACTGAGCTCACGCGCGGGGTGATAGCCGACAAGCACTGCCAGGTCGTCTCCAGCCAGCTGACCCAACTTGGCTATCGGGTGGAACGCATGGTGGTTGTCCCTGACGACGGCACCATCGAAGGCGAGCTCAAGGCCTGCATCGACACCTGTGACCTGGTGATCCTCACCGGAGGCCTTGGCCCCACAAGCGACGACCTTACACGCAGCATCGTGGCATCCCTTGCCAAAGTCCCACTTATCCGGGACCAGGGAGCCTTCGATGCCCTCTACGAGCGGTTGGGTGAGCGTGTCTGGGGAGCCAATGAGCAGCAGGCCATGCTTCCCTCCGGATTTGAGTGCATACCCAACCGCTACGGCACAGCCGCCGGCTTCAAGGGCTTCATCCCTGTCGGTGATCGCTCTGTAGCCTGTGTGGCGATGCCCGGGCCTCCCCGTGAAATGGATCCCATGTTCTTTGATGCGGTACTGCCCTGGCTTGCTACCCTTATCGGGCACGATGACTTCTCACGCACCGAATTCTCAACCTTCCTGCTTGCAGAGGCAAAGCTCGAGGAGCTCTGCCGTCAGGTGGCCTCCGAGGGGATTCAGTGGGGGACCCGCTTTCAGGACCTTAAGATCAGTCTTTATTTGGTGGGGGGCTCTGAAGAGCGGCGCCTTGCGATGGCACAGCGCCTCAGAGCGCTGGTCGGATCCTCCCTGGTGACCGAAGGCGATGTGATGCCGGCAACCCTGCTGACAGACCAGCTCAAGACCAGAGGCAAGACTATAAGCTGTGCCGAGAGCTGCACCTCAGGGTATGTTGCAAAGCTGCTCACCGACGAGAGCGGCAGCTCGGCATGGTTCTGGGGTGGGGCGGCAACCTATTCCAACGAGGCCAAGATGAGGTTGCTCGGGGTACAGGAGCAAACGATCCAGGCCCATGGTGCGGTCAGCGCCCAGTGCGCCCAGGAGATGGCTGAAGGGATGCTGAAGGTCTCGGGGACCGATTTCTCCCTCTCCATTACCGGCATAGCCGGTCCTGGCGGTGGAAGTGAAGAGAAGCCTGTGGGCATGGTGTGGTTGGGCTTTGCTGCAAAGGGTATGGCGAGCCAGACGGTGAAATTGCAGTTCACCTCATGGGGAAGGGTCTCTGTACGACGAAAAGCCTCAGTTGCTGCGTTAATTCTAGCCAGCAGGTACATCAATGGGGATGCATTGCTTGACACTGTGAGCAAGTGGCAATATATTTAGGATACTAACCGCGGAAATACTAATGGTACACATTCCTCTACATTTCCGCATATTCTTACATTATGTTTTACGTTTAGGAACCGGTAAGGGATTATACCTTTAGCTTGTGCTCTCAGGTAATTGCCCGAAAACCCGTTTCGCTGGAGTTTATCCTATGTCTTCCGAAGAAATACTGAATGATCAAGCTGACGTAGTCCGCCCATCTGAGCAGGAGCCTGCAAAGAAGGTCGTGCGTCGCGTTACCCGAAAAAAAAGCCCTGTGGTGGCTGGTTCAACCGAACCCTCCGCTCTTCCCGTTGAAAAGATGGAAGAGGAGCCCTCCTCAGAACCGAAGAAGAGAGGAAGACCCAAGGGGTCCGCTGTAGCCAAGAGCCCTGCAAGGCCCAAGGTCGCACCCAAGAAGAAGTCTGTCCCCTCTGAGGACCCTTCTCAGCTGGAGCTTATCCCTTCTGAGAAGGTTGTCTCCCCAGTGGTGACAGAGACCAAGGCCCAGAGTCCATCTGTCACCTCAGTCACTTTTTCCCAGCCTGCACCCGAGGCGCAGGGCCAGGCTCCCAGCCAGAGCCAGAACCCAAACCCGAATCAGAACAGAAACCCTAACCAGGGCCAACAGAAAAAAAGCACACAGTATGGAACACGCAGCGGTGGCAGGCCACAGCAGAGCAGAACCCATACCAAGGGAACCTATCAAAAGGGGCAGCCCTACAACCAAAGTCGCCCCATGCGCCAGGGCCAGCAGGATGATGCATCCAATGACCTGAATATTGAGGAGCATCCCGAAGCACCGGTGCTGAACCTGACAGACTATACCAACCTCTCTATCGACGAAGTGAGAAAGAGCGGTGTGGAGAAGGGGATGAGCTCCGACAACATCCTGGACATGCGCAAGCAGGAGATCATCGCAGAAATCCTGCGTCTGCATGCTGGCCAAGGGGGAGTCATCGTAGGGGTGGGTACCCTGGAGATCCTTCCTGATGGATTTGGCTTCCTTCGCTCCCCTGCAAACAGCTATCTCTCCGGTCTGGAGGACATCTATGTCTCCCCGGCCCAGATCAAGAGCCTCTACCTGAAGACAGGGGACGTGGTCAAGGGCCAGGTGCGCACCCCCCGTGACAACGAACGGTTTTTTGCCATCCTGCGGATACTCAGGGTCAATGACGATGAGCCCATAAAGGCAAAGATGCGTGTTCCCTTTGACAGCCTGACTCCGCTCTTCCCTGATGAGAGGATGCGTTTTGAGACCCCTGAAGGGGATATGGCAATGAGGATCATCGATATGTTCTGCCCGATCGGCAAGGGGCAGCGCTCGCTTATCGTTGCACCCCCCCGTACTGGCAAGACAGTCCTGCTGCAGAAGATTGCCAACTCCATAAGCATCAACCACCCCGATGTGGTGCTGATGGTCCTGCTTGTGGACGAGCGTCCTGAGGAGGTGACGGACATGCGCCGCCACGTCAAGGGCGAGGTCATCGCCTCCACCTTTGATGAGCAGGCCTCCCGCCACGTCCAGGTCGCCGAGATGGTCATCGAGAAGGCAAAGCGCCTTGTCGAGCACAAGAAGGATGTCGTCATCCTGCTGGACTCCATCACACGCCTTGCGCGTGCATACAACCAGACTGTCCCTGCAAGCGGTAAGATCCTCAGTGGTGGTGTCGATTCCAATGCACTGCACAAGCCCAAGAGGTTTTTTGGCGCCGCCCGAAACATTGAATTCGGTGGTAGCCTGACCATCATCGCAACCGGCCTTGTAGAGACCGGTTCCCGTATGGATGAGGTGATCTTCGAAGAGTTCAAGGGTACGGGAAACAACGAGATCATCCTTGACCGCAGATTGGCCGACAAGCGCCAGTTCCCTGCCATCAACATCAAGAAGAGCGGGACCAGAAGGGAGGACCTCCTTATTCCCAGTGATGAGGCTGCCAGGATTTGGCTTACAAGGAACGCAGTCAGTGATATGGATGATCAGGAGATGACCCCTTTCCTCATTGACAAAATTAGGAAGACTAAGGATAATGAAGCGTTCTTACGTTCGATAAATACAGGGATTCCCTCGAACTCTGCAGGTTATTAGGACGGAGACGGCTACAGAAACGTGTCTGCTGCGTACTGCCAGCAGAAAAAACACATATTCCTGGAGGATATATATCATGAAAAAGGGAATCCACCCCCGTTATGAAATTGCTGAAGTCACTTGCTCTTGTGGCAATGTGATCAAGACCAAGACAACTGCAAAGAAACTTGAGGTTGAAATTTGTTCGGCTTGTCACCCCTTCTTTACCGGTACCCAGAAAATGGTTGATACCGCAGGGCGTATCGAACGCTTTAAGAAAAGATACAATCTGGAAAAATAAGCTTTACAAGCAACAGAGAACCACCAGCAATGGTGGTTTTTTGTCGCTTGGGGCTTTTTTCTCATGCAATAATCTCTGCTTACCCACCCCTTTACCATGATTTTTATACGGAAAGGACCAAATGGTGGTTTTTTGTTGCAATCTATTGGTAAGTAGCCTAAAATTACGCATAAAAGCTAGGTTGGGGCATGGAAAATATACTGAGTCATCATAAAAAAGAGTACGAGGAATCACCTCTCGTGATTGTGGAGGTGCCGGGAACCTGCACTCTTTTGGGCAGTTATTCGGATGCCTGCAAAGGGTGGTCAATCCTGGGTACCGATGTTGCGACCCTGTTCGTAGGTATTTCAAAACGCGACGACCAGCTGGTGCGCCTGGCCAATGCAACCCTCAATGACCGCAAGCGATTCTCCCTGAGCAACATAAAGTTCCGCAAGGAGGACAGGTGGGGCAATTACATCAAGGGTGTGATAGGCATCCTTGCAAGTGAAGGCGTTGAGTTTTCCGGCATGAATGTGACCGTTGAAGGGCCTTTGCTGCTCAGCGACAACCAGATGGTCAGTTCAGCGATCGCCATGGGGGTCTGTATGGCCCTCAACACCCTCATGGACCTCAAGATGAGCATCTCCTCCATGATACGGGTAATCTACCAGGCAAACACCACCTTCAACAATGAGCTGTGCAAGATCAGCGACCTGCTTACCATGTTCAACGGCCAACGGGGAAAAGTGCTTTTCTTTGACCTGCAGCACCTGACATTCCAGGAGCTCTCCTTCCCCTTTACCGAGCAAAGCGATGAGTATGTCGCCCTCATCATAGACAGCAAGATCTCCCCCAATGCGATGCGCGAGGAGATCGCTGCAAAGCGCAGGGCGATAGAGATTGCCTTCGCCAAGCTGCGTGAGTTGAAGCCAGGCGGCTTCATCAGGGATTTCCCCGAGGGGGATCTCTCTGCCCGTGTTGTCCCTCTTGATGAGGACTCCAGGCATATCTGTGAGTATATCCTGATGGAGTCAAGGCTGACCTTCGATGCAGCCTCCATGCTCAATGCCAAGGATGCCGTCATGTATGGCAAGACGATGGTACGCATCCAGTCGGGCTTGCGCGACCTGCTTGAGGTCTCCTGCCCTGAGGTCGACTGGCTTACCAAGCGTTCGTCTGAAATAACCGGCAGCATAGGGGCTGTGCTCGTGTCCAATGGCTTTAGCGGGAATGTCATGGTCCTCTTGAGTAAACAGGCGCTTCCAAGCTATATTAGCCGTCTAGAGGAGTACGAACACATTTTCGGTTTTCATCCCCGGTGGTACATCTATGAAGGTGGCGGCTCGGCTAAGGTTGTGTTCCAAGATCATACATGATAATTTTGCTGACAAATGATGACGGATACCAGAGCAAGGGCATTACTGTCCTTGAAGAGACCCTTGTCCAGGCAGGACACGAGGTCTGGGTATGTGCGCCATCACATGAGCGAAGCGCCAGCAGCCATGCCATGACACTCCGAGGTGATATAACCATCACCGAATACGCTCCCATGCACTTTCATTGCAGCGGGACCCCCGCCGATTGCATGCTCTATGCCCGAAAGGGGAATATCTTCTCCTCCGACCCTGATCTTGTCATCAGCGGCATCAACCATGGGTACAATATTTCAACTGACATCCTCTACTCCGGTACGGTAGGTGCCGCTCGTGAGGCGGCTCTCACCGGGATGAAGGCCATAGCCTTGAGCTGCAAGCGTGATGAGGACGGGCACCTGCCCTTTGAGAAGGCTGCCCGGTTTGTCACGGACCACCTCGAAGAACTCTACCCATTGTGCAGCAGTGAGTGCATCCTCAACATCAACGTCCCATCCAAGGGGAATGGAAAATGGAAGACTGCGGTCATGAGCTATCTTGACTACCAGGATGCAGTGACCATGAAAGAGGCAGAAAACCAGAAGGTATATGAAGAGTCTTCCCTGACGATTGGAAACTCTGTCGTCTTCTCCCTGAAGGGGGGCATCCCCCCGGTACAGAAGTGCGATACCCTTGAGACCGACTACCAGGCTGTATCCGCCGGCTACGTCAGCATCACCGCCCTATCCATCCTTCCTCCCATCCACCACGGTGTACAAGCCAGGCTGGCGCAACTTTCTGAGGGGCTCGGCCATGTGTAGCCTGGGCACCTCCTCCTGGGAGAGCAAATGCACCAAGTGCGGCCTCTGCTGCCATGAGAAGGCGATGTACGGGCGCATGCTGGTCATCGACCTGGACTCCTGGTGCGAGTTCTTCGATCCGGAGACCAAGCAGTGCACCATCTATGCCGAACGCTTCACCCAGAGCAACCGCTGCAAGAAAATGACCTACCTGCGAGCTATGTTCGCATCCTATATTCCCGATAGCTGTGCGTATGCAAAATGGGCAAAGGCCAACCATATCCGGTTCGCCCCCCATCGTATGCTCAGGTTCATCCACAGCAAGACCTGTCCCTCTGACGATTCTGACAAAGACCTCCACGCCGCGTTCTCAGCGATGTAGCTTGACCCTGCACGGGGTTTGTCACTATTTTTACCAAGAGGATTACTATATGGAACAACAGATATTATATCTGGATAACAATGCGACTACGCCCATGGCGCAAGAGGTCGTCACTGCTATCTCAGAAGCAAACGAGCTCTTTGGCAATGCCTCCAGCATGCACGGCTTTGGCCGTGAGGCTGCCTTTGTCATCGAGCAGTCAAGAGAAAAGATCGCTGCCCTCATAGAGTGCGACCCCAATGAGGTCGTGTTCACCAGCGGGGCAAGCGAAGCAAATAATACCGTCTTTAATATTTTCCGCGATGCCATCGACCTTGGCTCCAAGCGAAACCGAATCGTCACCACGGTCATCGAACACCCCTCCATCATTGAAACGGTTAAGTTTATGAAGAAGAGGGGCTACCTCATCGACGAGATCCCTGTGGACAAGACCGGGCGCGTCGAGCTTGATACATTGGCCACCTATCTTGGTGAGGATGTCGCCCTGGTCTCTGTCATGACAGGAAACAACGAGATAGGGACCATACAGCCAATTGCAGAGATAACCCGGATGGCACACGCTGTGGGGGCCTTCATGCATACCGATGCAACCCAGGCAATAGGCAAGATTCCCGTACTCATGCGAACATGGGGTGTGGACTACATGAGCATCTCAGCCCACAAGTTCTACGGTCCCAAGGGAATCGGGGTCCTTGCAGTCAAGAAGAAGGTACCCTTTGAAGCATTTGTCCATGGGGGGCATCAGGAGGGCGGCAAGCGTGCCGGAACCTACAACACCCCTTCCATTGTGGGCATGGGCGTTGCAGCTGAGTTGGCCATGAGGGAGTTGGAAGCAGAGGGTGCAAGGCTTTGGAACCTTCGTGAGATGCTTCGCAAGGGCATTGTGGAGAAGATTCCCAACGTAGTGGTGAATGGAAACCAGGAGCACTGCCTTCCCGGCACCTTGGATGTCTCGTTCCCCAGTGCTGAAGGGGAGTCCATCCTGCTCTACCTCGATATGGAAGGGATCATGGTCTCTACCGGCAGTGCCTGTGCAAGTGGGTCACTTGAGCCCAGTTATGTGCTCTTGGCCGCCGGAGTGGATATAGAACTGGCGCATGGATCGATCAGGTTCAGTTTTGGTCGGTACAACACCGAAGATGAGGTTCTCTATGTTTTGGAGAAGCTGCCGCCGATTATCAAGCGCCTAAGAGGAATGTCAACACGATGAGTACTAACTTTATGAGCCAGTGGGTCTACTCCCCAGTGGTCAAGGATCACTTTATGAATCCCAGGAACACCTGGGTCGAAGACGAGAACTTTGCATATGACGGCATCGGCGAAGTCGGCTCCCTTGCCTGCGGAGACCAGATGAGGATCGCCATCCAGGTAAAGGATGATGTGATAGTCGACCTGCGCTGGCTTACCTATGGGTGTGCCTCCGCGATCGCGAGCACCTCCATGATGAGCGAGATGGTCATGGGAATGACCCTTGAAGATGCCTATCACCTCTCACCAGCCGCCATTACCGAAGCCCTTGGAGGGTTGCCCGACCACAAGTTCCACTGTTCCGTCCTAGGGGACAAGGGGCTGCGTGCCGCTATCGACGACTATCTGACAAAGCAGAAGCGGGACAATCCCTTCAAGAGAAAGATAGCCAAGGTCATCTGCGAGTGTAAGAACGTCACAGACGTTGCCATCGAGGACCTGGTGAAGAGTGGGGAGGCCAAGACGCTCGATGATCTGGAAAGGATCACCGAGTATGGCACTGTTTGTGGAAAGTGCAAGGACCAGGTGGCTGAGCTGTTTGACCAGTTCAAGCATATCTACAGCACCTGATTGATAGGCTGAAAGCACGAAAACGAAACAGATGGACGAATACAAATACGAAATAAGAACGAACTAAAAAGCGAAACCATAAGAACCAAAACAGATAAAAAAAGAGGCGAATGATCGCCTCTTTTTTTATCTGTATCTATGGAAAAGAATTGAATTCTTTTACTTGATGCCTAGATGACACCGAACTCACTGCCGCCTATGAACTCTCGCAGCAGCGAGTCCTCAGGGACCAGGGTGTCGGGGATCGGGTTTACATTCTCCAGGAACTTGAGCACGCGCCTTGCTGTCTCGTATGCGGCCCCTGCACTTGGCTTGACCATCTTCAGCAGGGGCTGGGCATACGGGGAGAGTACCCCAAGCTCATAGTCCAGTGCTGAGTTGATCATGATATTTGCATTGTTCTGGTAGGGGAATATATAGCTGTCCTCACCACGGCGGACCGAGGGCCACATGTTCAGCGTCGTCGTGGCATCGGTGCCGCGGGTCCTGTTGTCCCTGATCATTCGCCTGATCATCCGGTTGTCAGTGGTGCTGATGCGGTTGTGGTCATCAAGGTTGAGTTGGGTGAGGGCCGAGATGTAGACCCTGAACAAGGCGTCGTTGTCGATGGAGTTGGTAAGGCCCGGGTTCATGCCGTGAATCCCCTCGATGATGAGGATGGTGCGCTTGTCCATCTGCACATACTCTTTTTCAAAGGTCCTGTTTGAGCTCCTGAAGTCGAACCGGGGAAGGTTCACCCTCTCCCCTGCTATCAGGTCGGCGAGGTTTTTCTGGAAGTGGGGGAGGTCTATGGCCTCCAACGCCTCCAGGTTCGGCTTGTTGTACGCGTCTTTCGGGGCTAGGTGGGGGGATAGGTAGTAGTTGTCCAGCGATATCTTGATAGTGCGCTTTCCCAGCACCTGCAGCTGGATGGCCAGCTTGTGGGCAAAGGTGGTCTTCCCCGAGGATGATGGGCCTGCGATGAGGACAGCCTTTACGCTGCTGTGGATGTTTATCTGGTCTGCGATGTTGGCTATCTTCTTCTGTTGCAGCGCTTCTGCCAGCCGTATGAAGGCTCCTATGGTGTTCTGGTTTCCCAGTTGGTTGAGCTGGCCAAGGGACTGGACGTTGAGGATGCTTCCCCAGGCCTTGTACTCCTTGAAGATGGCGAACAGCAGTGGGTTGTCGGTAAAAGAGTCCAGCGCCCCGATATTATGGGACCTGGGGTAGCGCAGCAACATGCCGCGGTCCTGGTAGGGCTTGAGCTCCCAGACCTGCATAAGGCCGGTCTGGCACAACAGTGGCTCGTAGGAGATGTCCAGGTAGCCTTGCAGGCGATAGAGCTCGACAACCGGCTCGTTGTGTGTGGCTATGAGGCTGGCTGTCTGGTCGAAGTGGTTATCCTTGAAGTAGGCCATGGCCTCTTCATAGGGGAGCACCACCTCCTCAATCTGCATGTTCTGGTCTACCAGGACCCGCATGGTGTCGGAGATTGTTTCGATGTCACTGCTTTGCAGGGTGAGGTCATCATCGAAGCTGAAATAGTAGCCGTCCCCCAGGGAGTGCCCTATGACAAGCCTCCTGCTGGGATAGAGCATGGAGACGGCGCAGCACAGGAGGTAGCAGATGCTGTGCCGGTACATCCTCTTGCCCATCTCCCCATATAGGTGCACCTCTTCGAGGGTGCAGTCACTTACCATTGCGCTTGAACAGGATTGCAGCTCATGGTTGACCAGGGCCCCTACGACCGGGTTGTCCAGATAGGACGGGGTGTCCGTCGACTTGACGATACCAAAGGCGAGGAGGCCCTCCTCGACGGTCGATCCCATCGGCAGGCTTAGTTTCTTGTTGTTGTGTGTTACTACTATCTGTTTCATATGGGTATCATACGTCCAAGAGGAGGATAGAACAAGAGCAAAACGAATTGTAGTTTTTGTGGTATACTGTGGTATCCAAAGTGGTTTCAGCTGAAAATGCAGCGTAAAGTGATAATAGGACCCCCAACGTATGGCTAAAAAACAGATAATGGCATTTCCTTATCGTCAGCGGGCAATCTTACTTGTTGACCTCTCCCAAGAGTCTTGGCAGAAAATCCCCCTCTCTGAAGCAGATGCGAAATCTCTTCTGGGCGGCAGGCTCCTTGCGCTCGCGCTATGGGACAGGTATGCCTCCTATGAGAGCCTGGGCAGCCATCTGTATGAGGTTGGCAATCCTGTTGTCATCGCCAGTGGGGCGGCATGCGACACCTCGATGGTGTGTGCCGACTCTTCGACAATAGTCACCCGATCCCCAGTGACCGGCAAGCTTTCGGTCAACAGCAGCAGCAGTACGCTTGCAAAGACCCTGTTGGGGTGTGGGTACGCTGCCATGGTCATCGTAGGCAGGAGTCGGCGGCTTTGCAGCCTGGAGATCGATTCCCAGAAGGTGACCTTCTCCAATGCTGAGCGCTTCCATGAGATGACAACCGGTGAGGTGCAGAACCATTTCCGCAATCGTCCTCTTTTGTGCATAGGGCCTGCCGGGGAGCATCAGGTTCCCTACGCTTCGGTTGTATACAGCGGGCTCAACATCACCCGCGGCGGGGTCGGAAAGGTGTTCGGCCTGAAAAATCTCAAGTTTGTCCTGTTCCAACCCATCCCCAGCGGACGCGAGAGCTATGATACCGAAGAGCTCGGGCTCTGTACCAAGCGATACCTCGCATTGGTGAAAAAAACCCGGATCGGCAGGGCCATGCAGCAGGAAGGGCCAGCCACCCTTCTGAAAAAAGCCAACAGGTATGGCTGGGCCGCCATTGACAACTACTCATTGCGGGTCGATGGAAGGTTGTGGGGGCTCTGTCCCAAGGTGCAGGCCAAGGCACCGGCAGGGGAGGAGACCATATGTGCAGGGTGCCCTAACGAGAGCACTGCCCAGTCCCCCAGGCAGAATCTCCTTGATTTCTCTTCCCTGATGGCTTTGGGTTCCAACCTGGAGCTGTTCGACTTCCGCCGTGTCTCGCTTCTGGTCCAGAGATGCTCTGACAACGGCCTCGATCCCATCAGTGTGGGGTCGATCCTCTCCTGGGCTAGAAAGACCCGCAGGGAGGGTGGCTTGTCCTTCCTGCCCGACCTGGGAAGCCTGACGGTGATGCAGTATATACGGATAATCGATGCCATAGCATATCGCAAGGGTACCGGCGAGCAACTCTCGGAGCCTTTTGCCAAATTGGTAAGCATGTATGGCGGGACGGAACATGCATTTATGGTCGACAAGCAGGCACTACCCCCATTTGATTACCGGGGCTTGCCCTCACAGGCCATCCTTGCCGCCATAGGCGACGATACGCTTGTCTTTGCCGAACTCATGTATGGAAACCACTACCATAGGGGAAATGAGAGAAAGCTTGCCCGGTGGGCCATCTTCTCTCAGGACCTGCGCTATGCAATGGCTTCCCTTGGCCTCTGTCCTTGGCTGACGCTTCCTATGTATGAGAAGCTTTTCTTCAGGTTCCCTCACTTTTTGAGGCCGGCGAAGGCATGGGCTATGCTTGCAAAGCTCGCTTCCCTTTCAGAGGGGTATCAGGTGACGGCACAGATGATGGCGGAGATCGGCACAAGGGCATGGACGATGCAGCAGGACATCGACAGCAAGCTGACCAACCGCATCGGTCGGTACGGCTCGTTGCCCGAGCCGCTGCTCATCGATGCCACAAGCAACTACACTGCATCCCAGGTAGTTCCCCTGACTCGGCTGCTTGATGCCTACTGGTCCTTGCGGGGCATGTCGTAGGTAGGCAGCTCGGTTATGCACATGTCATCCTTCAGGGAGAGGATCCTGATGCTGGTGCTGTCTATGATGCCGTAGGTGGGTCCCAGTATATTCCTAGGAAAGGTTGTCGAGCCCGGATTGACGCATATGATGCCCATGGCATCAGTATGGAGCTGAGGGGTGTGGGTGTGTCCTGATATGAAGATATCACCCTTTTTCAGCCCGAGGCCATAGGGCGAAGGGTACCTGTCCCCATGGGTGAGCAGGACTGTCCTCTCTCCAAACAGGAACTTGTGCATCAGCGGGGGCAGCGGAAGCTGTGCCTTGGCAAAATCATATGCATTGTCGCAGTTGCCCCTGACCTGAAGGATCTCCAGGGTACTGTTGGCGATGGCCATTTTGAAAAGGTTGTTCTCCGGAGGACAGAGGTCCCCCCCAAGCAGGAGGAGCGAGGCATGAAGCCTCTCTGCCTTTTCAAGGAGTGCGGTAAGTGCTGGTAGCGACCCGTGCAAGTCTGAGCCAAAGATGATTATATCCATACCCAATATTCTATCACAAAAGCGGGAGGATGTGAATTTATCCTATTGAATGCGGATATTCTTGTTTCTACGCTACATTGCTGGTAGAATGAGGGTGAAATTATATAAGAATTATAGGTTAGGGGGGGAGCGTATGTCTGAACTCAGGAAATTGACCTGTAGTGACTCTCACGTGTTGTACTACCACGCATGGATTCCGGAAGGGACCCAGGTGAAGGCTGTAGTGCACCTTCTTCATGGAATGGCAGAATATGGCCAGCGCTATGAGCGGTTTGCCCGCTATCTCAACAAACAGCACATAGCACTCTATGCCCAGGACCATCGGGGCCACGGTCTGACTGCAACCAAGGCAGAGGATACCCTCGGCTGGTTTGCCGCTGAGGACGGGTGGATGCGCATAGCTGAGGACTCTATGGAGCTCTCCAACCTCATCGCATCCGACTTTCCCAAGACCCCCCTCATCCTGATGGGCCACAGCATGGGCTCGTTCCTTGCCCGGACCATAATAGCCGACTACCCGGACCTCTACGATGGGGTCATCATCATGGGAACCGGTGCTTCCATGGGGATCCTTGGAAAGATCGGGGGTATGATAGCACGCTCTCATGTGAAGAAATATGGTTCGAAGTTTGTCGATGCACAACTGGACAAGATGAGCTTCGGCTCCTACAACAAGAGGATAGCCGAGCCCTCTTCCGCCTTTGCATGGCTCAGCCGTGATGAGAAAGAGGTCAAGAAGTATGACGATGACCCGCTGTGCGGTTTTGTCTGCACGGCAAAGTTCTTTGAGGACATGCTGGAGGGCATCGGCTATGCCAACAGCCTTGAACGGGCAAAAAAGTTGCACAGCGACCTGCCCCTCCTGATCATCAGCGGCAGTATGGACCCGGTGGGAAGCTATGGCAAGGGTCTGCTCAAGGTAGAGGAGTTCTACAGGCAAGCCGGGATCAAGGATCTCACGCTCAAGCTGGTAGAGGGGGCAAGGCACGAGGTCCTCAATGAGACTGACCGGGAAGAGACCATGAAGTACCTCACCTCATGGATTGTGGAACGGATATAGGCCCATGGGATTAATCAGTTCCATAAAGAGGCAGAGCCTTGCAGCGGTGAAACTCGCTTCCCTTGCATTCAACCAGGCCATGAAGGACAATGTGATGCAGTCTGCATCAAGTATGGTCTACTCCACCTTGATGGCCCTGGTCCCTGCCGTCACCTTCATCTTTACCTTCTTCAGCGCATTTGGTGTCCTGGAGCCACTGGTCGACCTGCTCAGGCAGTGGCTTTCAGACATCATCGGTCCTGAAGCGGGCTTGCAGCTCATGGACCTGCTGAACCTCTACACCACCAATGCGACAAGCCTGGGCGTTGTGGGGCTGGTCTCCTTTCTCATCACGATGGTGCTGCTGATAAACAAGGTCTGGATAGTCATCAACCACATATTCCGCACCACGCGCAACAGGAACTCTATCAAGCGCCTGGCCAATTTTGTGACATTTCTTATCGTTGCCTGCCTGCTTATAGCCGCCTACATCAGTATCCAGTCGGTGGTGAACTCCTGGTATCTGAACCTCATAGGGGCATCCGTTGCCCTCTGGTCCAGGATAGTGGGGGTGATAGCACCCGTCCTCATCACGTGGGCCATCTTGTTCATGCTCACCTTTTTCGTTCCCAATACGAAGGTCCGCTTCTCCTCGGCCATGGTGGGTTCTGTTTCAGGCACCCTCTTTCTCATGTTGTTCAGCAGGTTTCTTTTCCTGCTTTCCGGCATGGCGGCCAGATACTCGGTGATCTACGGCTCCTTGGCCATCGTCTTTCTCTTCCTTGTGCTGTTTTATGTGTTCTGGGCGGTTGTCTTCTACTGCGTCGAGCTGGCGTATGTGCACCAGTACCGCCCTGATTTCCAGGTCTACAAGGGGCTTCCCCAGAGTCCTGCCCTGCAGCTTTGTGAGGGGATGAACATCATGATGCTCATTGGCAGCAACTTCCGCAATGGGGGAGGGTCCACCACCACCAAGGATCTGATGGACCGCCTGGCCATTCCTGACCGCAGGCTCAATGGGTTTTTGGAGTTGCTCTCGCAGCTGAAGTTCATCACCCCAACCAACAACGGCCATACGACTTTCATGCCTATGCAGCCGTTGGAGAACCTGAAGGTGCAGGACCTTGTCAATGCGCTCTACGGCCTGGATACCATAGAGCTTGAAGAACAGGACACTGCAGGGCAAGCCATAGCAAGCCAGGTGCAGGCCCGGGGTGTCTCCTCCCTGGGAAACCTCACCATAGAGAACCTCCTGCAAAGAATCTGATCAACCCAGCCCCACGTCCAGCATCATCATGACCGTGAACCCAATCATGGTCCCGATGGTGGCGTAGTGCGTCGCACTGTGGTCATCGGGATCCCCTTGGGCTGCAGGGACGAGCTCTTCAACCACCACGTAGATCATGGCGCCCGCTGCAAAAGCGAGGGCATAGGGCAGTACTGCCTGCACCTGGATAACCAACAGCGCACCCAAGACTCCTGCTATGGGCTCCACAATCCCTGAAGCCTGACCATACATGAAGCTTTTGAACCTGCTGAGGTTCTCCCTTCTGAGGGGGATGGAGACCGCTGCCCCCTCAGGGAAGTTCTGCAATCCAATACCGATAGCCACTGCAATGGCCCCCATATACGCGTTGGGCTCCCCCGACAAGGCGGCAGCCCCGAAGGCGACCCCGACGGCAAGCCCCTCTGGGATGTTGTGCAGTGTAATGGACAACACCAGCAGTATGCTCCGGCGCATGTGTGTGGGGATCCCTTCAGTCTCACCGGGAACGGAGCCAAAGTGCGCATGGGGAAGGAGTCTGTCGCTGAGCCAGAGAAACGCACCTCCGGCGAGAAAGCCGATGGCCGCCACCAGATAGGCGGGTACCGGTCCTCCTTCAGCCATTGCGATGGCCGGGGCGAGCAAAGACCAAAAGCTTGCTGCGACCATGACTCCGCTGGCGAAGCCAAGCATGGAGTTCATCACATGGTCCTTGATGGTTTTGAAGAAGAAAACCAGCGATGCTCCCAAGGCGGTCATCCCCCATGTTCCGAGGGTGGCCACTAAGGCCATGAGTATTGGATTGTTCATAAAGATACGATAAAGTCTTGGTACTAGACTCGTCAATAGCAAAGTGTCCCTAAAGGGATCGGCTATGACGGATAGGGAGGATTGTATGATATTGGATATTACGGAACTGGAAAAGATAGACCCCCTGATGTGGCACTCATTGCCCGATGTGACCGATGGGGTTATTCCTACAGAGATATGGAAATGTGGTGATGCCCTGTGCACCATGCTCAAAAGCCCTGCCTGCAAGAGTGGCGAGGACCTGGTCTTCATCCCCTATGCGATGGCAGTTACCTACAAGAAGAGGCTTGTCATGGTGGTCTCCCTAGAGAAGGAGGACCTGCGCTCGCTCTCCCTTAAGCTGGGGTGTTCGTTGAAAGAGTTGCAAAACGACTTTCAGACAAAGGGGAACTTTTCAGAACTGAGGGCTTTCCTCTATACCAAGGAGACGCGCGAGGATCTCGGCCCCTATGAGGATGCACTCAACCTGCAGGTCCTCAGGCTTTTCTTCCTGGATACTGTCTGCGATACCCTGGACATCATGGAAGCCCCGGTGCAGGTGCTCAAGGCCTAGGGTAGCACCCTTTGTGTGCTATGACATGACGGACCCCGCCTCTGGGGTTCGGTGTGTCGCCCTCTCTTCTGGGTATGAGGTGGATGTGGCAGTGGAAGACTGACTGCCCTGCCACCTCCCCTATGTTGACCCCTACATTGAACCCTTTGACGGATGCATCAGTGACAAGGATACGATTGCGCGCCCTATCCAACAGCTCATCACAGCAGGCCTTCTCCTCCTTGGTCAAGAGGAAACAATCAGCCTCATGGCGTTTGGGGATGATGAGGGTATGTCCTTCAGAGACAGGAAAGTTGTCCAGGATCGTATAGCACAGAGCGTTCTCATCGATGATGCGCTCGTTGTCCATCCTGCAGAAAATACACCCATCGTCCATGAGGCCTCCTTCTCCCCTTACGGACCAAGCACTCTGCATGAGCTTCATATGAATGGGATGCATCTGCAGTAAGAATTCTTCAGGAAGCTGAGAGGTGGGTAATGGTAGCAGGCAACCAAAAAGGGTGCCTGCTAAAACTATCATCTTATCAGAGCGAGAATACAATCTGTCCGCTTACCTTGACGTTCTTTGCCGAGAGATTGTCCTTGATGGCATTCAGCTGGGTTGGGGTGAGCTTGACCTCCTTGAGCAGGTAGTTCTCGGCAACCCTCCTGATGGTCTTGTCGGTTACAGCTTTACCGTCGTTGATGTCAGCGAAGAGGTTGAGGATGATCTTGCTGATTAAATCATACCGCTCTGTGCCCTTCTCCACCCCATAGTAGTTCTCGTAGCTGACCATATAGTCCTCCACTACCTCATCGACGGTTGCACCCATGATGGCGCTGAGCAGCGCGCTGACAAAGCCAGCCCTGTCCTTACCCTCGTTGCAGTGTACGAGATAGGGTCCCTTGCGTTCTGCCATGAAGGCGAGGCCTTCACGGAGCTTGGTGATGAAGTCGGCATCAGTAAAGGTGACGCCCATATTGAGGGCGATGACCGAGCCTTCTTCAACCAGGGCCTTGTAGTAGGGGGCATCGTCAAGGTTCGCATAGAGGCTCTCCTGGTCGTCAGCGAGGTTGATGACTGTCTTGATGCCCACCAGTTCAGCCAAGGTTGCCACATAGGGGGCACGCTCATCATCGAGTACGGGATTCGCTGAGCGGTAGAGCATCCCCTCAGTGATCGAGCCGTGTGCAACCATGCGGAAGTTGGCGAAGATTGCGTCTGAGGCGTAGTCAGAGCGCACATCGGTGCGTACCAGGTGTCTCAGCTCAAACTCCTGCAGGTATCCTCCCTTCTCTTCCAAAGCGATGGTTACCGGAGCCTTCTCAACTGCCATGCTGGTCTTTGCCAGGTTTCCGTAGTTGATGGCCAGGATGACAGCGCCCTTGGTAAGGCGGACTACATAGTTGCCCTTGTCCACATCGCTGTAGGCGGTGCCGATGGGCGACTCGTAGGTGAACTCCCCTACGGTGATGGTCACCATGTCCCCCACCTCATAGCCTGCCCCCAACAGGGCGAACTCGCTCAAGTCCAGGGTAAGGTTGCCATATTTGTCGACGACAGCGACACTTGATTCCAAGGTTGGCAGGTATATTGCAGGCGCTATCTGCTCTTGGACCGTTGCACAGGAGGTGAAGACCATCATGATGGCCACCAGCGAGACCAGAAGAAGATTTCTCATTCGTTTCATAAGCCCTCCGATCAGAGATGTGTGATACCAAATTGTACCGCAGGCTGGCCCTGTTTTCCAGAGGAGGGAATACGGGTCTACCCCAAATGTTTGAGCATGAAGGTGTTCTTGTTGTACTCGATCAGACCCTCGCCCTTCATCTTGCCCAGTTCGCTGGACATCGCACTGCGATCGACACAGAGGTAATCGGCAAGCTGCTGACGGTCGAAGGGGATGGTAAACTCCTCCTTGCCCCTGTCCTTTGCCTGTTCGGAGAGAAAGGAGAGCAGTTTCTCCCGGGTGTTTCGTTTGGTAATGTGGTTCATCTTCTGCATCAGGGAGAGGTTCTTGTGGGCCAGCAGCTTTATCATGTTCTCGATGATGGCATGATGGAAGAGACAGGCTGTGGAGCAGGTGGTGATAATCCTCTGTACTCCAAGGAAGAGCACCACTGTTTTCTCGTCGGTGATCACAGAGGCCACGCTCCTGTCCCCCAGACAGGCCACGGTCTCGGCAAAGATCTCTCCTACCCCCAGCTTGGCCACCAGGGTCCGGTTCCCCCAGAAGTCATGGCGGACTACGCTCACCGACCCTGAAAGGACGACCGCAAGCTCATCTAGGAGGTCCCCCTCCTCGATTATGGTGTAGTCCTTGGGGTAGGTTGCCTCCTTCGGCCCCAGACACCTGAGCAGGTGGGGAAGGTCTGAAGGCTCTACTCCTGAGAAGAGCATGCACTGCGTGAGTATCGGAAGGGCATCCATAAAACTATCCTTTTGTTGTAAAAACAACATAATTTACATAAATCCCATAGTATCATGAGAGGGAAATTTGGACAATGGAGAATATTGATGATCAGACAGATGATACATATAGATGAAGAGTTGTGCATTGGATGCGGCTTGTGCGTAGGCGCTTGCCAGGAGGGAGCCATCGGCATGGTTGACGGCAAGGCTGTCATGCTGCGTGAGGATTATTGCGATGGGTTGGGCAACTGTCTGCCTGTATGCCCCACCGGTGCCATCACCTTCGAAGAACGGGAAGCGCCAGAATTCAATCATGAGGCGGTTGCCCACCTTATGGGCGAAGAGAAGCCCATGCCTGTCTTCAGCTGCCCAGGCTCCCAGATGAAGGTCATGAAGCAATGTGAACAAGTACAGGTAGAAGCTACAATAGAGCCGACAACCAAGCCTGTCAGCCAACTTCGCCAGTGGCCAGTCCAGCTTAATCTGGTCGCCCCCAATGCTGCATTCCTCAATAACTGTGACCTGCTCATCGCTGCTGACTGCTCAGCCTACGCCTACGCAGACTTCCACAATACCTTTATCAAGGACAAGGTGACCCTCATAGGATGCCCCAAGCTTGATGAGTGTGATTATGCCCAGAAGCTTGCCGTCATCCTTACCCATAACAATATAAGAAGTGTCACTGTGGTCAGGATGGAAGTGCCCTGCTGTGGTGGCCTTGATCTGGCTGTGAAGCGTGCCATCAAAGCATCAGGTAAGATAATGCCTATAGCTGTGGTCACGCTCTCCTCAGAAGGGGAGATCCTCTGAAAGCAGACAGGTAACGAAAGAGGACAGAACGCACTCAGCAATGGGTGTGCGCAAGGAATTATCCCTCTAGGCACTGCAGGCTAGAAGGGGGATACTTCCCTGCCCAGAGGATGACGCGCCCTAGTTCTGCAGGTTGTTCTCCCTAGTTTCGCATGCTATAATTCCATAACCTTTTTTCATTGGTACATGTCGTTATATGGTGCTACCCATCTGAGGCGGGATATATGGGAAATTTGTTTGATCGGTATAGGAATCTAGGGAAAAACGATTCGCACCTTATATCTAGCAATCACAAAGAGATCGAAACCTACAACCAAGAGATGTTGTGTAAACTCTCTCTTGCGGGATTTTCCCTGATGGTGATAGCGCTGGTGAGCGTGCCCTTTAGCAATACGATGGTTGCGATTTTTCCTCTGTATGTATCGGGATTACTCTTCTACACGCTGATGTTCCTGCTAGGCAAACAGTCTTGTATGCTAAAATATATTCTTTTTGGACTGTATCTCCTGTTTTCCGTTGTCTTTATGTTTGCTATCTACCTCAGCATATTTCTCTCGCCTGATATGCGCGCAACAATCCTGTTGGGTGCATTCTGCATCATGCCCCTGAGCTTTATAGACCGACCAAGCCATATGAACTTGTTTGTATTCTTCTGGTTTTTGGTACATACAGCGTTGGCATTTTACCTGAAGAGCCGGTATGCACTCGATGATACTATCAACAGTCTGTGCTTCGCCTTTCTTGGCTGCTATATTGGCAATAGCACAATCCGTGTTCGCCTACAAAGCTATGAAGCACACCGGCTTCTCATTATTGAAAAAGAGACTGACATCCTTACAGGGTTGTTCAATCGCCGTAAGCTGTTTGAAACGCTGACAGTACTTAAAAATTCTCATGCAAGAAAACCATCTGGAATCCTGATGCTTGATATCGACCATTTCAAGGAGTTCAACGATATGTATGGGCATGTTGCCGGTGATAGATGCCTCACCTTGTTTGGTGAAACTCTGAAAAGGTTTACGCAGACCTTCAGGTTGGAATTCTATCGCTATGGTGGTGAGGAATTCGTGGCAATAGCATACCAATACGACGAAGAAGAACTGCTTCCCATAGCTGAAAGCATACGAATTGCTGTTAAGGACACCGATATGGATGGACAGAGAATCACCGTCAGTATCGGTGTTTCCTACTGTGGTGATGATCAGGATCCAATCTATGAGAATGTTATCAATCAGGCGGACAGCGCCACCTATATGGCAAAACGAACGGGACGGAACAAGGTATGCCTGGCGCAGAATGATATACAGGTACCATAGGCCATCTGGTGAGGGTTTCAAGAGTCTGTAGAAAAGAGAAGAACTTGAAGGCCTACCTCTCCAGCATCTTCTTCAGGTACCCCTCATTCAGCAGATGCACTGTCTCAAACTCTCCCTTATAGAAGACTGCCCAGTTGTTGAACACACAGGGCATGGTCTTTGCCTTTTCTAGGCTATCAACCTCTATCAGATTGAGGGGGATCCCGTTTGCTGTGCAATAGGCTTGGACCTCATCAATGCAATTGGGAATGTAGGGGCATTGCAAGCCATAAAAGATGGTTAGGTCTTGGCTCTCGATGCTCTGTTTTCTTGCTGACTCAGCAAACTGTGGCTTGCTCCCATCAAAGGAGAGGGCCAACAGCTCATATTCATCACCAGTGCTATCGACTGTCACAAAGCCATGTTTGATCATGAAGGCCTTGTCGCTCAAGAAGGGTTTCTTTTTCTTTGCACTGATCACGCACACACCAGATCGTCCCTGTCTTTTGGCATCGGCAATACAGCTGTCCAACAGCTTCGTAGCATGCCCCTTTCCCTTGAAGCTGCCTGATACCCAGAGGCAGTGGATGTAGAGGTAGTTCTCCCCTATGACTGGCACCCAAGCGCTCTCTAGCGGGGTGTACTCGATGAATACCTTGCCACGGATATCCCCCTTCCTAAATACATGCCCATCGCTAAGCCTATCCTTGTTCCAAGCCTTCTTTGCCTCGACGCCAACTTGGTGCTTCTTGTCGGCTATTGCACAGCAGATATGCTCGTTCTCTAGATTCTCTGGGGTAAGGGTGATGTATTCCATGGGATTCTTCCTTTGTCTTTATTCAGGATTCTTTGTGGGGTTTTTCGCTACCATATTTTTTGTTCTTTTTCGTTTCCCTGTGCTTGTTTTGAGGAGGGAGCTGTCTCTCGTATGATACGAGCCTATTGGTGTCGCAGACACGTGGGGATATCCATCTTCAGCGAGCGCCTGATAGGAATCCAGGCAACGATCATTGAAAGGCCAACTCCAGAGACCAAGGTCACTACGAATGACCTGAGATTCCAAGCACCTCGCAAAAGACCCTGGATCCTATAGCCGACATCCATGTCGCGCATCATAAAGCCAAAGTCAATGCCTACATTGACCATATAGAGATTACCCAGAGCACCTAGGGCAATGCCAATGGCAGATCCTACTAATCCGATACCTCCTGCTTCAAACAGGAAAGAGAGTAGGATATGGCAGTCCTTCATTCCTAGGGCCCTCATCATCCCAAGCTCCCGTGTTCGTTCATACATTGCCATGAGCATCGTATTGGAGATTCCCACCGCTGCTATGATGAAGACCAGAAAGAGGATTATGGCGGTTCCACCTTTTTCAGCTTCCAGTGCAGAGAGATAATCCTTGGCCAGGACTTTCCAGCTTCTTGCCTCAAGATCAGATGCAGGTAAAAGCTGTTGCAGATTTTCCACCTCTGTATCCATATCACTATGCAAAGGCAGGCGAATATTTATTTCCGTGACCGATCCTTCCATACCCAAAAGAGCGTCTGCACTATCGTTGGTCATCATCAGAAGTGTCCTGTTGGTATTGGGGTTGGGACAGTTGAGTATTCCTACAATCTGGAGATCAATGGCACCAAAGAATCCCCCGTTCCCTCGGGTGACCAAGGTTATCCAGTAGCCGACCTCCGCTCCGATATCTTCTGCAAACCACGATCCGATGAGGACTCCCGCCTCATCATCGGTCTTGAGAAACCTCCCTTCTATGAGGGTATCCTCAAAATGAAACACGTCGTTGTCCGTCTCAGGGTTTATAGCGGTCATTACAACACTCATATTCCCATCCTCTCCAAAGTCATCGCTGTAGAGGATCATGTCAGATGTGAACATGATGCGCTCTGTTGCCGTATACCCTTCCTTTCTAAGAAGTTCAAGGACCTCTTGGGGATTCTCTATCCCCTGTTCCAGAGGATAGAGAAGACGGTCTTTCCAGTACTCCTTGGCATGTATCCTAACAGACGAGGTCTCATACCAGAGTAGGTTACGTACGGATTCCTCTTCTATGCCCAACAACAGAGAGTCCACAATAAGGTACATCGAAAGACCGAGGGCAATGGCAATGGCTGTGATGAAGGTCCTTCTCTTGTATCGAAAGAGGTTCTTCATCGCAAGGAAGAAGGCAAATTTCAATGGTATAACTCCTTGCTAGAAAACCCAGCTGCTGCCTACTGTGGCAGAGAAGGAAGAACTCGTGCTTGAGCTCCAAGCGAACAGGTCTCCATCTTCCCCAGTAGCAAGGGAGATGCTCCCTATGAGGTTGAAGGCATCAAAGATATTCCAACTCATGCCAAGGGTGCTCACAGCAGAGAGATCCAAGGGTGAGATGATCGCTCTCAAGCTGAAGGATAGCGAAGGGGAGTAGGCGAGCACTACTTCAGGATACAGAAGCAATGCCGCATCACTGTCCTTTACTGCACCTGTTTCCCATCTGCCAAAGGGCCTGGTAAGGAATTCCAGGCGTAGGGTTAGAGACCTGTCCAAAGGAAGTGTCATCAGATGGAAGACTCCACCGCTGATCATCCAGGACTCACCTGTCTCTGTTGCAATGTCTCCAGCTTCTGGGATAGCCACGGATGAGGAGAGATACCAGTCAAAGCCGAGGTTGCCCTGCAGGCTCAGATAGGGCTTGTGCACACGTACACTGGATGCTGGATTCATGGAGGCATACCCAACCTCCATCTTGATATCCTTGACGGTGGTATAATACCTCGCTCCGAATAGCATATCTATGGGAACTCCTGTCTCAGAGGGCATCACAACCGCTTCTGCAAACGAGAATAACCCCAAGGGGTAGTTGACCGAAGCCAGCCAGTTGGTGGTGCTTCGCAGCTCAGCCTGGGTCAGGGAGACCGAAGCATCGTTGCTACCGTACAGCACATCTCCTGCATTAAAGAGCATTCCGTCCCCCCAGGAAAGACGGGTCTTTCCCCCCGTCAGACGGAAGGAAGGGAAGCGTGCCTTGAAGTATGCCTTCTGAACAATGCTGTCAAAGCTTGGTGTTGGATTCAGGGAGTTCCCCTGCAGTACAACCTCGCCTCGAACGTTTCCCTCTCGCTTGGAAGCGAGTGAGACGGAGAGGTCTGCAACCATAGTATCTGTCCAAGTGTCGTCTTTAGCCTGATATTGTATTGTTGGCAGTAAGCTCATGCTTATCACAGGACTCTCTGCTGCCGCTAGGGGAAGCAGTGCCAGCAAGCTAAGGCAGAATAGCATTGTTGTATGTCTCTTGGTCTTCCCTACCATGTGAGATTCTCCAAGGTAAAGATGCTCCTGTCTAGTTTTGGATTTGCTTCAAACGAATCAACGCTCATGAGGGTAGAAGAGTCCTTCTTCATTTTGTCTTCGATCTTGCTCTGCTTAGGGATGACCCTGCCTTCTGAAACGAATGTTTCCAGGACTTCCATCTCCTTGAGAAGCCTTCCCTGTGCGGTGGAGTACTCTGCCTTCCAGGTTAGATAGGTCTCAGTATCGACCCAGATCTTCTGGATCGGGTAGGCGACTGAGCGCGTCTTGGCTGTTAGGGTCAGCACGTAACACTCATTACCTTTGAAGGTTTCGTTCTGTTCCAGTTTTGCCGTGTAGTTGTCCAGGGTGTTTTTCTCCTCGGTCATGTCCTCGTAGGAGATGTCTGATCCCAGCATGGACTGCCTGAGAGCCGCTCCCTGCATCCTGATAAGCTGTTCGGCATCAGGATAGAAGAGGTAGAGACTTCCCTCAGTGCGAAGAATCTTCTGACCGCGTTCTGCCTTGCTGGTGAACTCGATCAGGGAATCCTTCTTGCCTTGGCTCCAAGACTTGAAGAGGCTGGTCTTGGTTCCGAAGCGGTCAAGAGTCTGGATAGAGCCGGTGGAGTAGGTGGTCTCAAAGGTAGAGAGCCTATCCATCTCTTGGATGATCTCATCGGCACTCAGGGCGAAGATCATGGCAGGGATAGAGAAGAGTAGTATGCCCAGTATCATGATCTTTTGCAGTCTATTGTATCTTTGTAGTTTTTTTGGTTTGTTAGACATAGCGGAGAGCCTCCACAGGTTGGATTTTTGAAGCGTGACGGGAAGGGATGAACGTTGACAGGGTGGAGATCACCACAGCATATGCCCAAACGGCTATGGCTGTAAGAACATTTGTCTCAGGACGGAGTATTGAGGATATCTCAATATCCATACCGCTGAAGGCTTCGGTGAAGTTGAGCCCTATCTTGCCCATATAGTAGGTGGCAACATAGCCTATGATCACCCCGACAGCCGATCCTATGAGACTGATGAAGAATCCTTCCAAGAGGAAGAGTCGGGTCAGTTCAGAGCCTTGCATGCCAAGGGCCGAGAGAGTCCCTATCTCACGCATCCGCTCGAAGATTACCATCATCGTTGTGTTGATGATGACCGTGCTTCCCAGGACAAAGAAGAACATGGCGATGAAATAATACGCAATTTTGGCTATCCTGATTAATCCATAGAATGAGTTCAGTTCTGTCCAGGAACGGGTATCGGTAGCAGTGTTTACCTTGTTTTGTATATCACCCTTGATCTGCAGTGCTGCTTGTTTCTCGTCTACCCCATCGGTGAGCAACATCAATATCTCCTGAGCCTGGCCATCCATCCCAAGAAACTTCTGGACCCGGTCTATCGGTGCCCAGATGGAGTTCGCATTGAGGCCTGCGACAGGAAAGCCTGCGATGCCTACGATCTCAAAGGTAAAGGCATTGCTGCCTCGGGTTGCAGTCGTACTAAGCAAGGTCACTTTATCACCAAGGCCCAGATGCATATCCCTTGCCAGGGCAAAGCCCATCAGGGCCTCATTCTTTCCCTCTTGGGGAAGTCGGCCTCCCTGCAGAATTGAGGGGAAATCAATGAAGGCTTCTTCCTTGGAGAAATCAGCACCGATTCCCATGACTCCATGGGATTTCTCTCCTAGATACATGTTCGCGGGGAAGTTGATCCTCGGTGTTGCAGCTCGCACATCGCTGTTGTCCCTAAGTATTGGTTCAATGTTTTTCCAGTCAACTCCAAGATGGAGAGGGTTGTACCGCTCATATTTTTCAAAGTCTGCATTTTGGATGCGTACCTGACCCGTATAGTAGGACTTGAGGTTGTTGGCCATATCAGATTCCATGCCACTGAGCAGGCCGAAGAGCATCACAATGCTCATTGCAGAGACGGCTATAGCAACCGCAGAAAGGATAGACCGCCTGAGGTTTCTAAATATATTTCTGAAAGCAAGTTTCGGAAGTTTTGTCATCATACTGAGGCTCTCCTATTGGTGCCTGAGGCAGGTCGGAATATCCATCTTAAGAGCTCGTCTGATGGGTAAGAGCGATACAAGCATGGAAAGGGATATGCCTGATACAAAGGTAATGATAAAACTCTTTATGCTCCAGGTCCCACGCATTATGCTCTGTATCCTGTAACCAATGTCCATGTCACGAAGCATGAATCCCATGTTGATGCCTATATTTGCAATATAGATATTCACCAGTGCGCCTAATGCAATACCAACCAGAGCCCCCAGCAATCCTATGCCTCCGGCTTCAAAGATAAAGGCTAGGCGAATATGGTTGTCTTTCATTCCGAGAGCCCTCATCATGCCGAGCTCACGGGTCCTCTCGTACATTGCCATCAGCATGGTGTTGGAGATACCCACTGCTGCTATGATAAATACCAAGAAGAGAATTATTCCAGTTCCTCCTCGCTTCGTCTCTGCGATAGCAAGATAATCCTTGGCCATTTCTCTCCAGCTTCTTGCCTCAAGGTCATTGCGGCCTCCCTTTTCAAGGATAGCCTGAACTTTTTGCACCTCAATGTCGACATCAGAGCGACTGGGTAGGAGAATGTTAATTTCTGTTACAGCTCCATCCATACCCAATACGGCACCAGCGGTGTCTTTGTCCATCATGATGAGGGTGCGGTTCACATTGGGGTTGGGGCAGTTGACGATGCCCACGACTTGGACATCAATTGCCTCAAAGAACCCGCCGTTTCCCCGGGTGACCATGGTGACCCAGTAGCCGACCTCAGCTCCGATATCCTGGGCAAGCCAAGAACCCATGAGCATGCCATTCTGTTCCCCTGCCTTGAGGAATCTTCCTTCGATGAGGGTATCTTCGAAGTGGAATACCTCGTTGTCCTGTTCTGGGTCGATGCCGGTCACCATCACAGAGAGGTTTCCGTCTTCACCAAAGTCGTCGCTATAGAGGATCATGTCAGCTTTGAAAGCGGTACGTTCTGTTGCTGTATATCCACTATCGTTGAGTAACTGTATTACCTCTTGGGGTTTTTCAATCTTCTCTTCCAGGGGAAAGAGCAGTCTATCTGGCCAATATTCTTTCTGGTGAATTCTCACTGATGATGTCTCATACCAGATGAGGTTGCGCTCTGACTCCAGTTCAATGCCTAGAAGCAACGAGTCGACTATGGTGTACATCATCAGACCAAGGGCTATGGCGACCGCTGTGATTGCGGTGCGTCTCTTGTACCTTGCTAGGTTTTTCATCGCGAGAAGGAAGATGAATTTCATCCTTTCCTCCTCTCATCGCTGATGATTGTTCCGTCATGCAACTGAACGAGGCGAGAGGCGTAGTCCATGACCATCTGGTCATGGGTTGAGAAGATGAACGTGGTCTTGTACTTCTCGTTCATTTTTTTCATAAGCTTAAGAATTTCTTCTCCTGTCTTGGAGTCGAGGTTGGCAGTCGGCTCATCTGCGAGGACTATCTGGGGGTTCTTTATCAGGGCACGGGCTATGGCTACCCTCTGTTGCTGACCTCCGCTGAGTTTGCCTGGACGTCTGTTTTCCATCCCTTCCAGACCAACTTCCTTGAGGAGGGCCATGGTCCGGCTTCTGGTCTCCTCTTCGCTGACATTCAGGATGGAAAGGACAAATGCGACGTTTTCATAGGCAGATAGGACCGGGATGAGGTTATAAGTCTGAAAGACAAAGCCTAGGTTGTTCCTGCGGAAATCAGTCATCTCTTTTTTACTCATCTGGGTCACTTTTTCGCCGTTGATGATTATTTCACCCTCATCAATGGCATCGACGCATCCTATGAGGTTGAGCAGTGTTGTCTTGCCTGAACCCGATGGCCCTGCTATCGAGAGGAACTCCCCAGCACCAATCTCCAAGGATACTTTTTTCAACGCTTTGACGACGGTCTCCCCTGTCTTGTAGTTGCGCGATACATCTTTGATCTTGATCATCTGTTACTCCTCGGTATTTTTGGCACTGGTTGTTGCCATGGCTTTAGTTATGTTTTTGTCACCCTTTTGTTCTTGGGTTTTCTGTATGGCTGCAGTGCCCAGTACGGCCCCAAGGTCCATATGATCCAGGATGGAGGCAGGAAGGAGCATCATGGAGTTGTTCGCCCTGATGCCTTCGTAGATCATGTTCATGGAACGCAGTTGTAGGGCGACGGGGTCGTTTGCATACTCCTTTGACGCTTCGGTGAACTTCTTGGCGACCTCCACCTCGGCCGAGCCCAGTATGATCCTCGATTCCTTCTCCCTCTCAGCCTGGGCCTGTTTGCTCAACGAGTCCTCAAGCTCCTTGGGGATGATGATCTCGGTAATCTCCACTGAGAGGATGGTCACCCCCCAGGGATTGGTCTTTGCATCAAGGTTCTGCTGGATCTCCTTACCCAACTCTTCGCGTTCAGAAAGGAGGGAGGAGAGCTTGTACTTACCTATGGAGTCGCGAAGTGCTGTCTGTGCAGAAAGGATTACCGCTTCAGTGTAGTTCTCCACTTCCAGGATTGCTTTTTTGGCATCCCAGATCATCCAGAACGCCAGGGCATCGACATGTACGGGCACGGTGTCTCGTGTCAGGGTCTTCTCAGCACTGAAGTCTGTGGCTCGTATGCGCATGTCAACAAAGGCCGTAATCCTGTCGACCATGGGGATGAGAAAGAAAAGGCCTGAACCATGGACCTTCTTGAACTTCCCCATTCTCAGGACAACTACCTTGTCCCAGTGTTGTACGAGCTGCACTCCACTTGCGACGAGCAGGCCTACTGTTGCAAAGATAGCCAGGGGGAAGAGGTAGAGTGAGAGATAGCCCAAGGTTGTTATCCACATGATGACTATGATGGCCATTACAGTCAGCCACAGGGGCAGGAACATGATGAGCAGGGTTGCAACCAAGACAAAGGAGGACAGGAGTATGATGCCCTCAAGGGGGAAGGCGGGGAAGATGAGCAGTTCCACCCATGCTCCGATAGCCATGAAAAGGGTCAGGACGAAAAAGGATATGGCTCCGAAGCTTAAATCCCTCTTGAGGGTAAAACCCTTGATGTTCTTGATCTTGTCAAACGGTTTCTTGTACTGGCTCATGTTGATTCCTCTCTCTCTTTCAGGTCTGCTCCCAATTCCGTGATGATGCTCTCTATCTCCTGCAAGGAGAAGCCGAATGAGGCCGCCTTGGTGAGATATACCTTGGTCATCTGGGAGAGCACTTTTTCTCGCTCTATTGCATTGAGGTTGACCTTTTTGCCGCTGATGAAGGTCCCTGTTCCCTGTTGGGTTACCACAATGTTGCGGATCTCCATCTCGGCATAGGCACGCGCTACGGTGTTAGGGTTGATGCTCAAGTCGACAGCGAGGCTTCTGACTGTGGGCAGTTGAACGCCTTTTCCCAGCCTTCCATCAGCAATGGCCATCTCCACCTGGAAGATGATCTGCTTGTAGAAGGGGACGCCGCTCTTCATGTCGAGACTGAATTCAAGTCTGCTTTCGCCTGTTGCTTTCACATGGTTTTCCTTTCTTGTACTATTGTACGGGTTCATTAGTACAATGTCAAGAAAGTCATCTTTTCCCTGACTCAAAAACTCTAAGCCGGATATGATTGTTTCCATTCGAACCCCACATGAAATATTCCTGTAGGGGACACACTGTGGTTTAGAGGAGCAAGAACAGGGTCATACTTCTCGGTATGGCATTGCATAAGAAATCGCCCTTCCCGATGAAGAGCGATAGTGAGACTCAAAGTAAGATACAGAACGTTTGCTACCTGTCGTGCTTGATGAACGTGCCTTCCCGCAGTTCCTTGGAAGCCAGCTTGAGCTCGTCCTGGGTGTTCATCACAATGGGACCTCTCCAGGCGATAGGCTCTCCCAGGGGTTTTGCAGCATAGATAAAGAAGCGGATGCCCTCTTCTGTGGCAGTGATGTCAATGGTATCACCCTCTCCAAACAGGACTCCCAAGCCGCTTTCAATCTTTTGCTTGGTTTCGCTTACCAGAGCAGAGCCTTCCACCATATAGCAGAAGACAGTCTTCCTGGGGTCGACATCAAAGCTCCACGCTGTGTTTGGCTCGAGCTTCACATCGAGGTAGGTGGTCTTCACAAAGTCACCTTGCTCAGGACCGTTTGTCCCGGCATAGGTGCCGCTTATGACGCGCACAGAGACTCCCTCCTCAGTGACAGTGGGTATCTGTTCCGAGCGGATATCCCTGTAGACAGGATCGGTCATCTTGTCCTTCTGAGGTAGGTTGATCCACAGCTGGCTGCCAAGCATCCGCTTGGCCTCCTTGGGCATCTCCTGATGGATGATGCCGCTTCCTGCTGTCATCCACTGACAGCACCCGTCATTGATGGTCCCTTCGTTGCCCAGGCTGTCCCCATGTTCGATCTCACCGCTTATCAGGTAGGTGACGGTCTCGATGCCTCGGTGTGGATGCCAGGGGAAGCCCTTGGTGTAATCATCAGGGTCGGTGGAATCAAATGCATCAAGCATCAGGAAGGGGTCGAAGTCGTAGATATCCTGATTGCCGATGACCCTGACTAGCTTTACGCCGGCTCCGTCATACTGCACCGAGCCTCCGGTGGTTTTCTTGATGGGTTTGCTTTGCATAGTGACTCCTTTGGTAGTGTGGTCTGAATAAACAACACCCGCTTTCTTGAAAGCGGGTGTTGGCAATAAGTTGTTCTAGAGTACCAGGGAAGGGGCTGTGAATACTCGCGATGATAATTCTCTGTCCAGCAGGTAGAGGCCCTTGGGGTCGGAGCCGAAGAGTTCATACTTCTGGATATTCTCCTCAGCATTCATCTCCTCTTCACCCTGTTCCTTGACAAACCAGTCCAGGAACTGCAGCGTCCTGTAGTCCTTGTGCGCCATCGCCTGCTCGTAGATGGCGTTGATGGAGGCAGTAACATACTGCTCGTGCTTCAGTGCCTCAAGCAGGGGCGCCTTGTTGTCGTCATACTTCTTGGTGGGATCGCCAAGGGCAGTCGAATCGATGGCATAGCCATTGTTTATCAGATACTGCCTGAAGAGCATGGCGTGTGCCATCTCCTCTTGAGCCTGTACCTTGAACCAGTTCTCGTAGCCTACAAGGCCCTTGTGTGCGTAGAAGTTAGCCATATCAAGGTAGAGATAGGCAGAGAAGAACTCCTTGTTGATCTGCTCGTTCAATAGCGTCACTATTTTTTTGTCAATCATAATCTTTCCTCACTTTATCTGGAGTGGCTCCAGTCAGCCTTCAATATATCATCAAATGAGCATATCGGCAAATGATGTACCCCATCGTTTGCCAATTTATGATGATTGGAACATGGGGAAAGAGTTTTTAGCAGTGAAATCGTGAACGATTGCTGATTGAAAATATGGTAAGTCTTATGATAAGGTACCATCTATGAGTTGGTTCCTCCCAATGCATTGGCTAATCGATTGTCAGTATGGAGTAGCAACGTCTTTTTATTCAATACATAATAAATAATAGAGTGTATTGTATAGAAGTTTCCTAAACAGAAGGAAATTGGATTGGGGAATGTGGGTGAGAGCCCAGAGCTTCTCCATTGCTTCTGGGATATTTTTTTACCCTACCATATGACTCATGACAGTCAAGTAGCAACTTTGCCAAGCTTATGGGAATGTTGATTGACCTGTTTGGAGTACGTGCAAGGTGAACGAATATATGGGATAGAGATTGAAAAACTTCATTGGACGAGGGCTTGGAAGATATGCAAACTGAGGAATTCGAAGAAGGGATAAGTCTGCAAGAATTATTTCACAGTATCTTCAGCAGATTGCATATAGTGATTATAGTGTTGGTCTTGTCAGTTTTAGGTTCTTTTGTCTATCTGCATCATGCAGTCAAGCAGTATCAGACTACCGTAACCATGATAGTTGAGCCGATTACAAAAACTTCAACGATAGGGAAGATCCTCTCTACAGATTTCTTCAATTCCGATACTGACATCTCTACTGAGATCCATCTGATCACCAACATCACAAATTTGGAGGGTGCTGCCCAGACGCTTGACCTGTCATCCTATACGAACAGCAAGGGAATTCCATATTCCGAACCTTCGGCCCTTGGTGGCCTGAAGGGTAAGACATCCATAAACAATTTCAAGGGCACCAATATTGTAGAACTGTCGGTGACGGATGAAAACCCAACGTTTGCGGCAGATTTTGCGAATGCAATTGCTGTTAATTTCAACGGATTGCTTTCCACCTATGGCAAGGATTCAAAGATCGCTCAGATCGAATTCCTGCAGGAGCAAATACCTGCAACCGAACGCCAGCTGGATGAGGCGAGTGATAGGCTGTTTGATTACAAGGCTGCTACAGGAATTGATTTTCTTTCAAACAGTACAGCCTCTCTGGTCAACCACATCACCTACCTGCAGATGAGAATGCGACCCTTGCAACTGCAAATCATCAAAAGTGATTCTCTTCTGGAAGGGGTCCAGAGAGCGTACAGCTATTCCCTTCCTCCTATTGGGGTGTATGAAAAAGATGAGTCGGTACAGGGGGTTCTGAAAATCTATGCGATGGCCTTTGACGAGTTGCTTCAGTTTGATGTTGTCTCAAACAATGATTTTCGCAATACAACCTCACTTTCTGTAGTGAACAGCAATATCAATGAGAGCGTGAACGCACGCATCGCTACCCTGAATCGCCAGATGGCTGAATCAAGAAAACAGCTGACCAAAAGGGTCGTGGAGATCACCTCTAAGGCGGGGCCCATCCATAGCGGTGCGAGTGATGATTATTATCACAACATAGATTCCTATTGTTTTACCGTCATTGAAAGGATTTGCAATGAGGTGGATATTGTCAGTATTACAAAAACCATTGAAGTCTTTGAACAGGAATTCAATAGGCTGCCGGTATTGGAAAAAGATCTCTCAAAAATGAAAAGTGATGTCGATTCCCTTGAAGCCATCCGAAAGGAACTGAACTCTCTGTTGGAGCAGATTACGCTTTCCGCGGCCGCTCAGAACAATAATGTAAAGCTTGTCACCCCTGCAAAGGTGCCACGGTCACCGGTGAGTCCTAACTCTCTCCTGATCCTTGCAGTAAGCGTATTACTCGGAGGAGCGATAGGGGTTTTGTTATGTCTTTTTCTTCAGATGAGGGATGATACGCTGCATTCCCTTGACGATATAAAAAAAATAGCGGGAACTGAAATCCCTCTGCTTGGATGGACTCCTCTTATTGATGTAACAAAGAATAAAGATAAGAAAAGCAATTTGAATACCCTGTATAAGAATCAGGAAAGCTACATTTCAGAGCGGTATAAAATCATCACTTCGAATTTGCTCTATGGGAAAAATAGCGGCAAGAAAGTATTCATGATAACAAGTAGCAATATCAATGAGGGAAAAAGTAGCCTCACATGCAATCTTTCCCTTTACTTGGCTCATCTGGGCTTTAAGGTCTTGATAATTGATGGGGACTTGAAGACACATTCCATTGAAAAGGTATTTAATCTGAAACAGGATGTGCCCGGATATGTTGAGCAAATACAAAAAGGTAAGGATCTGAAAGATATCACTATCAAGCCAATACAGGATCTGCAGAACTTTGAGATTTTGATTCCCGGAAAAACTAACCTGATCCCTTCAGTGTTTTATTCCAGGACTTCCTTTACCCCGATGTTTGATTCCTTGAAGAGTTCGTATGATTATATCTTTATCGATGCCCCCCCGCTTGAGTATGCTTCAAGCTTGATGGGGTTGCTTGAACAGATAGATGGGATAATCCTATGTGTAAGGCTTAGTATCTGTTCAAAAACCAATTTGTCCAACCTCATAGAGCAATTGGGGGAAAAAACAGACAAGGTGGCTGGAATAATTGCCACGGGGTGCGCACTTTCGCAGATTAATTCTTTCATGAAATCGTATAATTACTATCACCACTCTTATGTAAATAGCAGAAAACCACGGAATGGTTCCACCGATTACCACTATGTGAAATCAGAGCGAAAGGCAATTAAGATATTTAAGAAGGACTTGCGAGAAAAACGCAAGGTAGGTGATTGATCCTCTTTTTCCCCCTTTCATACCCAATTAGCCATTACAGTTCATATCTTCCTTTTCGGTACCCCTTCCTTACCTAGAAAAAGACGAAGAAAACTCGGCAAGTATCAGTGAAAGTGCATTCCCTTGTGCATGCATAAGGTTCCCTTCATTTGGTCACATTGCGTCCCAGTTCTACGTTCACTCCTCAAAAGTATCAATAAGAGTACGATAAGAGCATCACGAGACATTCCGCGTGTTTCCAGATGCATTCAGAGTTTTACCGGTCTCATATTGTGTTAGATTTGTGCTGATGGTAGACTCAAGCTCAATTATGAGTGCAATCAAACGCAAGGCATTGATGCCAAACCAATATCTGTTGCTGGGGTTTCTTCTTATCATCGGGGTAGGCTCAATTCTGCTTTCCCTCCCCTTTGCCCATAACAAGGGTGTGGACCTCTCATACATTGATGCGCTCTTCACCTCTGCAAGTGCAGTATGCGTGACAGGTCTGGTCACCGTCGATGTCAGTGCCACCTTCTCGCTGTTCGGGCGCGTGGTCATCGCCTTGCTTATCCTGCTTGGAGGCTTGGGCTTTGCCTCGGCGGTCATGGTCTTTGTCCTGATGTTCAGCAGCTCTGTGGCCATCGGCAAGTACAGCGTCATCAAGGAGGCCTACAACCTCGGGACGGTGAAGGGGACGATGCAGGTGGTGAAGACTGTCGGTCTTGCCGCCCTGATCTTCCAGGGCTTGGGCATCTTCATTGAGTTCTTTATATTTCGCACCACCCATGCACCGCTTCAGGCTTTGGGTCACGCTGCCTTCAATACCATCTCTGCATTCAACAACGCCGGCTTTGACATTCAGGGGAACTTCCAGAGCCTCTCAGCGTATAAGGGGAATGTGGCGATGAACCTGGTGACCGCCGCCCTGATCATCATTGGAGGAACCGGTTTCTTTGTCCTGGCAGACCTTGTTCGGGCACGCAGTTGGAAGCGCCTCTCCCTTCACAGTAAGATAGTGCTGCTTATGAATACCAGCTTGCTGGTGTTGGGCACCCTCGCTTTTCTTATCATGGAGAAAACCTCCCTGCTGAGCGCATTTTTTCAGAGTGCCAGTGCAAGGACTGCCGGTTTCAACACCATCGACATCGGCAGCATGAGTGATGCCGCTCAGTTCTTCATGATGGTCCTGATGTTCATAGGGGCCTCTCCGGGCTCCACCGGAGGAGGCATCAAGACCACCACCGCCTTTGCCCTGCTGCTGAGCCTGCACTCGATGATCACGCGCAGGGAGCCTTCGGCATTCAATAGGAAAATTGATGAAATGAGTATCCTGAAGGCCTTTCAAGTGTTGTTGTTGGCATCGCTGGTGCTGGGATTCGGCATCATCGGCCTGCTGCTGATAGAGGGGGGCAAAGTTACCTTTTTGTAACAGTTCAGTCACCTCTGCTTAGTAGCTAAGAATTTAGAAAAATATCAATTATATTTATTTATTATATAGAGTTATTTTCGTTCATAATGCCTCAG
>JAVERP010000016.1:0-73684 GCA_034007055.1 Sphaerochaeta sp. | reverse complement strand
GTATCTGCTCCTTGAGATTTCCGAGTCCTATCCCAGTTATTTGACTGAGCAGCCCGTCTGTCCCTACACCGTCGATTCCTGCACTCCCTGCGTTGGCGCACACTCTGTCGTATGCCCTTTGGAGATTACGGTCGTCCAGTATCCTCTCGAGCAGACCTACTCGTTCTGCGTTGGTCGTGTTGTTTTCAGACATCCTGCACTCTCTCGGCTCTCCCTGCGTTCCATCCACCTTCCGGGCTTCAGGCACACCGGGTCTGCTACCACTACGTGTACAGCTACTGCCGTGCTTGACAAGCGAGGTATCATTCATTTACTACGTCCCTCCTAACGTTCCGGCCTTCAGGGTTTCCCCCTACTATGCCTTCATCTGACTTCTTGCAGTGACTAGCCCCTATTCTTGTATATTCAGGGCTTTTGCCATCATTGGCGTTGATAGCCTAGGCTCTTCTGCAAGACCTCCTCGGGTAAAAGCATTCTCTTTCATTCCATCCACCTGCCTCATTTACACCCCTGACTCCGTATAGCCTTTGGACTTCAGTTTGTGTTGCAACCTTATCCGTCAGGGTATGCCTGATGAGATTTCTGTTCGTCAGGCCAGAATTTTGCCTCCAGCTTTCTTCAGATTCCTCCTCACGAAGGACACCCTTGCTCTTGGCTATGTACTTGGCGCTATCACCCGTACTTGGGACTTTCACCCTTTAGAGAATGCTCATACCGAGCACACAACAAGAAAGGACTGCAACAGCGAAGTTGCAGTCCTTAGTACTCGATTACAAAGAAACTTTTCCCTTAGATATTGTCTTTAGTCAGTAACTTCAGGGCAATGTTAATGCGTGAGGGAACACTCTCACCTGCAAGGTAGGCCAATGCTGAGTCAATGGCAGTCTCCATCTGCAAAGCAGGCTGCTGCTGAACAGTGGCTATCATCTCACCAGTTCTGAGGGCAACAATTGCATCATCAACAGCATCGATACCATAGACATTAATCTTTCCCCTCTTTCCAGCAGCATCAATAGCTCGAACGGCACCTAGGGCCATCTCATCATTATGTGCATACACTGCGGAAATGTTGGGATACGCTTGGAGGATATCCTCTGTGACAGTTGCTCCCTGCTCTCTGTTATAGTTAGCTGTTAGGGCAGTCACAACTTTAACATTAGTTCCAGCAAGGTTATCAACAAAGCCACCCTTTCTGTCATTGGTGGAAGAAGCTCCTGGAATACCTTCCAGCATTGCCACTTCTGCCTTGCCATTGAAATCAGCTATCAGCTGTTTTGCAATGAGGGCACCAGCCTCTTTGTTATCAATGTCCAGATGCTGCACCACCTTACCCATCTTTGAAGCACGGGTCACGGTAATTACAGGAATCCCAGCTTTGTTTGCAAGTTCAACTGAAGTACCGATAGCATCTGAATCATACGGATTCAAGATTATCAGATCAACTTTACGGTTGATCAGGTCTTCTATTTGATTTGCTTGAGTTTCGGAAGAATCCTGTGCATCTAAGGTGATGAGATTAATCCCTTCCATTTTTGCTTTTGCATCTCCGGCTTCCTTCATTGTTACAAAGAAATCATTGGAGAGAGTCGAGACAGCAAATCCGATGGTTATACCATCACTTTTCGCTTCTTTCGCACCGGCGGCAAACAAACTTACCGACAGGACCAAACACAGTAGGATCACAAAAATTTTCTTCATTCTTTACTCCTTTTGATGGGTTTACCATCTAAAAACCACAAAATTTTGTTTGAAACACTAATTAAACGATTAAATATTTCAAACACCTATTCCTTTTTATGTTGTCGCACCAAAACTGCGATAACAATAATTGCTCCCTTGACTATCTGCTGATAAAAAGCACTGATTCCCAATTGGTTCATACCGTTATTCACGACACCTATGATGAGCGCTCCTATGAGAGTCCCCCCAACAGAACCAATACCACCAGAGAGAGATGCTCCTCCAAGAATAACGGCAGACAAGACATCCATCTCCATTCCTTCAGCCGCAATTGCTTGAGCCGATAGAAGTTTTGAAGTGATAATTATTCCACCGATGGCTGACATCAAACCGGATGTCAAAAACGCAGTCATCTTATATTTCCTAATAGGAATTGCCGATAGGTTTGCGGCTTCAAGATTCGATCCGATAGCTTTGAAATATACCCCGTGTTTAGTTTTATGGATGAAAAAATATGCAACTATCAACAGGAGAATACTGAGTATCGTCGATGCTGGAATTATGCCGACATACCCTGCCCCAATAAATGAAAACGGTCGAGGTAGGCTAGAAATAGCCCTACCACTAGTCCAAACCAATGCAACGCCACGGACCATCCACATCATTGAAAGCGAGACAATAAATGAAGGGATCTTCCCAAAGACAACCAATGAACCATTGATCAGCCCTACCAACAAACCTATCAGCAAAGCCATCAAAACACCCAGAAGGATTGAATCAGTAGACTTCATGATAGTTGCACAAGTGACTCCGGCAAGAGCTGCTGTAGCACCCACAGACAAATCAATTTCACCACTCAGGACCACGCATAGCATTCCAATTGAAATGATGAGGACTATTGAAACTTGCCTCGTCACATTCAACAGATTATTTACTGTGGCGAATGAACTAGTTGTAAATGCAAAGACAACACCTAAAATTAATAAAATCAGGAAAAGTCCAACTTCACTTGAGAGAAGTTTTATCCATTGCCCTTTCGCAGGAATAGCAGTTCCCCATCCTTTCAAGCTCATAATTCACCTCCTAACGAAAGAGAGAGTATTTTTTTTCCTGTTACTTCTTGCGAAGCAAAGTTGCCAACGATAGATCCTAAATGAAGAATTAGGATTCTATCGCACAAATCTATTAGTTCCTGATATTCTGAAGAAAACACGATGACACCCTTGTCTTGTTCTGCCAGTGCTCTAATCTGAGTATAAATTTCACCTTTAGCCCCAACATCGATACCGCGCGTTGGCTCATCCATCATAATTACTTCAGGATCGGTCGATAACCATTTCCCTATCACTACTTTTTGCTGATTACCACCGGAGAGATTTCCTACTAACATCTCTGGAATCAAGGGAGTGAGCTGTAGCGATTCACCAATCTTCCTGGAAATGTCTGCACTCTTTTTCTTATCAAGCATACCCATTCGTCCTATGGAGGCATCGATATTGACCATCATCAAATTTTCAGCCACTGAGTTTTTCAAGAACAAGCCTTCACTCTTTCTGTCTTCTGGAATAAGGGCCAGTCTTTGCTTTCGCGCATCCATCGTGGAATTAATTGCAATCTCTTTTCCATGTAATGTGATAGTGCCCGAATGTTTTTTTCCGATACCAAATACCGAATGGGCCAATTCGCTTTTGCCTGCACCCACAATGCCAGTAATCCCCAGTATTTCCCCTTGTTTGATCGACAGGGAAACTGGCTTGCGCATCAGGTTTGTCTGAAAATTTGTTAGTTCAAGGATTGTCTCTTTGTTTGAAAAGTCCTTAACTTCCATTGCCTCAGTTTTTTTGATATCGCGCCCTATCATTGCTTTTACCAACTCCTGTGAGTTCGTAGTGGCAATCTCAAAGGTATCGACAACCTCACCATCACGCAAAACCGTTGCCATATCACAAATCCGGAAGACCTCATCTAAATAGTGAGAAATATAGATCATGGTCACTTTTTTATTACGCAAGCTATCCATAATCTGAAAAAGAGAATCGATTTCTTTCTGACTCATACCCGTGGTAGGTTCGTCCAAGAGCAAAATCTTTGCATCGAGAGCCAAGGCTTTGACTATTTCTACAATTCTTTTTTGCCCCATCCGCAACTCTGAAACAATTTTTCTGGGATTGATGTCTATTTCAAACTTTTGCAAAAACTCTTCACTCTTTTTATACATGGTCTGTCTGTCATAGGCACCGAGAAATATGGAAGGTTCATTTCCCAAAAATATATTCTCACCAACCGATAAGGAGTTGATAAGACTCAACTCTTGATAGATAACACCAATTCCTTTTCTTCTGGCATCAATTGGACTTTCAATTACTAATTGTTCATCATCTAAGAAAACCTTCCCGCTATCAGCTTGGTGCACCCCGGTCAGAATCTTCACTAGAGTAGACTTACCTGCTCCATTTTCTCCTAGCAGGGCATGAATTTCCCCAGTGCATAAGGTAAAATCAACTGATTTGAGCGCATGGATTCCTCCAAACGACTTATCGATACCTTCAAGTTTCAGTTTTACCTCTTTCACTTTTATACTTCCTTCCTGTTCATCATTTCGATAACTTCAGCCAAGGTTGGAATTGAGGCCTGTGCTCCCTTTTTTGTCACACTTAATGCCGCTGCAACTTGAGCAAACTCCAAGCAACGCTCAAAGCTCTCTCCTTGCGACAATAGGGCTGTGAAAGCACCTAGAAATATATCGCCTGCGGCAGTGGTGTCTAACACTTTTGCATCAACAGCTGGGATATGGAGAATTTTGTCATCATCCGTAGTCACCAAGCCTTGTTTCCCCAATGAGATGATCGGGTGTCTGTACCCCTGTGAGCAGAGTTGTTTCAATGCTACTTCGGCACTCTGTGCATCTGTCACGTGTATACCTGTCAAAAGCTCGGTTTCTGTCTCATTTGGCTTGATATAATCAATGAGTGGGATGATGTCCTTGGGTATACCACCACGAGGCACTGGAGCAGGATCCACTATTACCGTCAGCCCTTTATTTTTAGCCGTCCGGATAGCTTCAAATGCTGTTTCAGGATTAATCTCAAGTGTTATTTGCAGAATGTCAAACTCTGAAAAAATAGCTTTATGATCCTTTACATCCTGGACAGATAGAAGCGCATTCGCCCCGGGAGTGAATAGGATTTTATTTTGTCCTGTGGCGTCAACCATTATCATGGCAACCCCAGATGTGGCTCCCTTCTGTCTGATGATATGCCTAGTATCAACACCATATAGCTTCTGTTCTTCTTCCAGCTCCAAAGAGAAGGCATCATCACCTAATTTTGTAAAATACGAAACATCACCACCCAACTTCGCGAGAGCAACAGCTTGGTTCCCCCCCTTTCCTCCAGGAAAGGTTTGAAAATTATCCGTTACAATAGTTTCACCAGGCAATGGCAACTTATCAGAATACATCACCAAGTCTATATTGATACTGCCCATGCACAAGACCCGCTTTCTCATGACATCTCTCTCCGTAACTCTTTAACCTTCTGCATGAAAGCAAAAGTCCTATCATAATTCACAGGATTCTTCCAATTATTGCCTTCTTTAAACCATGAACCAACGATAGCTCCATCAGCCTCACTCAAGAGTTCTTTTGCATTTTCCAGCGTCACTCCGCTACCTAGAATAACAGGGATGGAGACTGCGTTTTTGATCTCTCGGACTTTTTCTGCAGTTGGAGCCATTCCGGTTTCAAATCCTGTAACAATTACGACATCTCCGCCTTGTTGCTCAATGTCATGTGCCTGTTCAGCTATGGAACGATCGCTGATTATGAAGTGCGAACCATGTTTCACGTTAGCATCACACATGGTTACAATATCTCGTGCATCCAAAAACGTACGTTTCCTTGCTACTTTAGCTCCTATTGAATCAACAAAACCAACTTGTGAAACAAAAGCATTGCACCACTCGAAAACTCGAATCCATTTTGCATTTCCTGCAATAGCACACGAAAGGGCAGCTTCTGCAGCATTGAAATGACAATTTACGCCAACAGGGATTGAAACACTTTTCGATACTGCAGCGACCGCAACGGCAAGAGCTGCTATACACTCTGAAGAAACATGTTCAGCTTTCTGGAAAGGAATATCCCAGATGTTCTCTACCTGAACCCCATCAACACCTGCAGTCTCTAGAATTTTAGCCTCTTCTACTGCTTTGGCCAGAATCTTGTCCATACCAAGTTTGTGCTTGTCATAGAGGGAGGAACCCGGTAGAGGCCCTAAATGGACCATTCCAATTATTGGTTTCTTATTCGTAAAGATTGTCTCTAACATCATAACTCCTTGTTTGACTGGCATGATTGCGATTACCCTAGTCTGCAAGTCCATTTGAGAACATTGTAAAATCAGCAATTGAAGTACTTCTCAAACTCGCTTGCAAACTACAGTTAAAAAATTTAAATAATTAAAAATCGACCCCTGCACAGAGGATGATATAGGCATAAGGACTGCGTTCACCTGTGCGAACAAACACCTTCACCTCTTCACCTTCAAGAGCACCATTGAGCCAAAGATCTTTCATTTCAGGGTGCTGTATCACTTTTTCAGCAATGGTATTCCCTTTATTCTTATGCGTGTTGATGATGTCTGTGAACTCTTTGTAATGTTTCGGATTGATATCTTTTGTTTCCTGAGAAACGATATAGCTTTCAACAACCAGTTCTTCAAGAACCACTTTTAGGACATCAGAAACTTTGGGGATATCAGCGGTAACCGCCAAATCAACGGTTTTAGTCATCTCATGCCTTGGGAAAGGGCATCCCACATCACCAATAAGAATCATATCACCATGCCCCATCTTTGCTATCAAGTGTGATAGTTCGCCATGTAATACGCCTTGTTTTTTCATTACTAACTCCTTTTTAATCGTTTAACTAAAACTGAAAAATATCAAACCGTTCCTCTTTCGACCAAGGAAGATCCAAGCACTATTGAATTACAGGAAATAGAGGCATCACCTCTTAGCAAATCAAGTACAAATGTTGCAGAAAGCTTTCCCATCTCTATCATGGGATTTTTAATCGTAGTTAACCCAGGATGCAGATATTTTGCAAAACTAATATCATCGTACCCAATGATTCCAACATCCTCAGGGATTCTCAAACCTTGCAACTTCACAGCTTCCAAGGCACCCCAAGCAGCAATATCACTGCATACAAACACCCCTAAACGCTCTTCACGATTTGTACGTTCCAGGATTTTCTCCATTTCTGAAAAGCCATGATCAAACGTAAATTCTGCACGCGATACGATGATGCTATCTCTTTCTACCTTCTTATCGGCTAGACGGTCAACAAAACCTTGTAAGCGAGCATTTGCGTTAGGGACCATTTCTGGTCCGGCAATACAGGCGAATTTATCATAGTTCTTGGAAACTAGCTTGTCAGCTACCAAGGAGGCACCGCTGTAGTTATCCGAAAAAATGAATACCAAGTTTTCATCATCAGAAAATGAAGGCCTATCGACAATAACCACAGGAACGCCCTTAATAATTTTCATGAGCTTTTCACTAGATAGGCGGGGAGCAACAAGAATCAGGGCATCGATACCACCACCTGAGATAAAGGAACTACAGATCAGGTTCTCCCTTTCAACTTGGTAATGCGAGTTGCATAATATAAGCTGGTACCCTTCTTTCTCTAGAAAAACCTCAACTTCCTTTACTATTTCACTAAAAAAAGGGTTGGTAATATCAGGAACAACGACACCGATTTTAAAGGTTTTGTTCATCTTTAGACTTCTAGCGATAATGTTAGGTTCATACCCGAGTTCTTTCATCGATGCTAGGATTCTATTTTTTACAGGGTCAGATACATATTTAGTATTGCGAATAACATTAGAGACCGTAGCTGTAGATACAGCCGCATGTTTTGCTACATCTTTCATTGTCGGTCTCATCTACGAACTCCTCATTTAATCGATTAATCTTTCAGTTAATCGTATAACTAGCTTTGGTCTTCTTAGTATACACCCTATCTTTGAATTGTCAACTTTAATTTTCACTTTATTGTTTTATTGTTCGGGGGCCCCAGATGCAGATCAAGGAGACTCCCTATTCCCCGATTGATGTCTCTACCAACCTGAGGAACCACAAGTGCAAGGTGTTTGATGACTGCCTGCTGACCCAGGAATCGGTCAAGAAGGCAAACGACATCTACACGTTGATGAACATGAAAATCCCCCATCGAATTTCCATAAAACAAGAGGTCGTGTAGTTAGAAAAAGGCACCGGGAACTATAGATTAGGATTATGTCTCTCTTCCTACAACCCCTCAAACACCGTACTCCTTGGTGCCAGGCTCCCTGCAGAGTACCCCCATATGGTCTCGTACTCACTAGGGTCCTCCCCCATCTGTTCTATCTGACGGAGGTAGTGTGCTATCGACTTGGATTCGATGATGATGACCGAACCCATCTCTTCGATGACCTTGCTATGGGGCCTTGTATGATCGAACTCGAACTTCAGGATTCTCCTGCCATCATCGGTGATGCCGACGGTGCGGTAGGTATTGCTCTTTCCAACCCCAGGAAGGTTGAGCGTATTGCGGTCTGTCGCCAGGAAAGGTATCTCATCGGAAGTGCGGATGGAGTCGATGCTCTCCACCATGTTGGGGGCATCGCTCATGAAGGGCCTGAGGGAGGAGTGGTAGCGTTGCGCTACCTGGCCGATGGAACCCTCCTCTACCTGCTCCTGGGTGGAGCGGGAGTTGGTGGCAAACAGCTCCCGGTTCTCCTTGAACCCCTTTACCGAGAAGGTATAGTAGGGCAGCACCCCGATGTCGTTGAGGACCTTGCGCAGCTTGGCCGAGTGTCCCCTGCGGGATGCCGCCACGGTGAAGACCTCCTGGTTGGTAACCGCCCACCCAGAGGCCAGGAGCCTTGTGATGGCCTTCTTGGTATCGGGGGTTATCTCCATGGCAGAGGAGATGTGCGTCTGCACCACACACTGGCTGATGCCAACCTTGGCAGCCTCTTGCCTGAATAGAGTGAGCACCTCCACAAGCTCCTTGGTAACCCGTTGGGGCAGGTAGACAGGAATCTTTGTTCCCAGCCTGACACGCCTCATGGTTGCGTATTTGTCCCCCTCTTCCCTGTCTTCGTTGTCAAGGAGCTTGCCCTTGGCCATTCGCAGTACAGCATCCAGAATCTGTTGTATGGATTTCACTGAGCTCATGAAGGCATCCCCTCCGGTTATCAGGATATCTGATAGATAGGGGTCCAGGCGGAAGTACTCCATATTGAGCTCAAGCTCTTTCTTCCAACTCATGCGGGGACGGAGCTTCTCAAGCTCGAAGTTGAACCTGCCGCCTTGGAAGTCGTACATCCTCTGGCAGTAGGAACACAGCCCGCCACAGGCACGGCCCATGGTGTCGGGGATGAAGATGGCAACCTCGGGGTAGCGGCGATGGACGGAGTGGGAAGGGAGGATCCAGCCGGCCACATTGGGCTTGCCAGGCTCAGCTATGTCCTCCTTCTCCCAGGCGACGATGCTTCCGAACTCATCTACAAGGTCCTGGCTGTAGAACAGGTAGGTCCTCAGGGCAAGGTCACTGCCAGGGACCTCCTGCTCTTCCCGTTTCCTGGTATCAATGAGGGAGATGAAGTACGGGGTGGCAAAGATGGGGATGCCCTTCTTTTCAGCCTCGCGCATGACCCTGAGCTCCTCGCTGCTCATGGAGTTGTCCAGATACCGGTTCAGCTCATCTGCGCTTCGGATGGCGAAGTGCAGATGGAACCGGTCTTCACGCCACCAGGAGAGCACCTGCTTGCGCATCTCCTTCTCGCTGAGGTCAGCCTTCAGCTGGTAGTGGGAACTTTTTCTTTCACTTGTCTTCAGTTTCTCGATCAGGAGTGAGACGATACGCTCCTTATTGAGGGCTCGCCAGGTGACCACCTCAGGATCCAGGCCGCTGGGATGACGATCCATCCACCCCTGCACCAGACTGCGTGTGGGGATGTTGAAGGACTCAACCTCACTGAGCTGGGAGAACAGGTGCGCCATGTCCTCAAGGAAGTCTGGGTTGCACTCATCACATTCGCCAAGGAGGACGCGCCTCATCAGGGCTATCGGCCTTGAGACAACCTGCTCACCATGCAGGTTCCAGTCATCGAAGGCCACACCCTCATGGTCGAGGTAGTCCATCAGCCTCAGATACGCCATGGACCTTGCCGACAGCTTGTAGTAATCCTGCTCACTCTGACCCTCGCCGGTGTAGTACGCCCAGGCTGTGGGGTATTCTTTTTGCATATATTCGGTGTAGTAATCCCGCAGGGCCTCCACAAGGGCAGCACCGCTGAGGCTTCTATCCAGGAACAGAGGGAGTATCGCCGGGCTTTCGCCCTGTATCTTGCTGACAAGATGGGAAACTAGGTTCGATTGTGTATTCATTGTATCAGAATACAGCCTAGAGCAAACATCTGTCAAGCTTTTTATCTAAAACGTTACTAGATATGACTTTAAGATATTTTACTGTCATAAAACAGCTCTTTTCTGCATATTGGGACTACAAGAACTTGAAAATCCATCACATTGCGGGGAAAATGCTCGAGTTTGAAAAACAAAACAACCTTTCATCATACAAGCTTGCTCACCCCAGTTGCCCCCTTGCCCCCGTATCAGTATCTTTTTATCAAGAGCGCAAGCTTGACGAATGAATAAAAACAACGTATGAATAGATACACATATATTATTGAGGTACCATGCTAGAATTCCATACACCGTCCGAAAAGGACAGAAGCCTATTTCCCACTAAGAGTAACTATCTTGCTTATGAATATTACTACTCCTATAGCGTCATCTGGGGGGATGCCATCCGCCTTACCATCTGTAAGACTGATACAGCCCTCTATATGCACCTTGCAACCGATGATGTATTCCTGCTTCCCATCACAGACGACCTGCCCAAGGCAATGGCCGAACTGGAAGAGCACTGCAAGGAGAGCGGACAACGCTTCCAACTGGAGTGCGTCCCTGCCGAAGAGGCCCAAGAGATTAGAAAACTCGGCTATACCGTCGAGCACGTGCGTGACCTTGATGACTATCTCTACGAAAGTCAGAAGTTGATCAAGCTCAGCGGCAGGAAACTGCAAAGCAAGCGCAACCACATCTCCCAGTTCGAACGCAAGTACACCTACTCGGTGCGCCCCCTACGCACTGTGGAGGAGAGGGATGAGTGCTACAGGATGGCATCAACGACCTGGCTGGAGCACCAGGACGAGATAAGCCAGGAGATCAAGGCCGAACTGGGGGCCCTGAGGCGCACCTTCGACAACTGGGATAGCCTGGGGCTGGTAGGCATCCTCATCTGTGTCGACCACCACCTTACTGCCTTTACCGTAGGTGAGGTCATTGACGAGAGGCTCGCCATAGTCCACTTTGAGAAGGGCGACACCTCCTACGCAGGCATCTACTCGGTCATCAACCAGCTCTTCTGCTCGATGTACCTCTCTGATGTGCAGTACATCAACCGTCAGGAGGATGCAGGGATCGAAGGCCTGAGAAAGGCCAAGCTCTCCTACAAACCCGACCTTATGGTCGAGAAGTTCCGTATAACGAGGCAATGATGAAGATAGAGCGGGCAACAAAGAAAGACTTTGAGGAGTTGAAAATGCTCTGGTCGATAGTGTTCCTGGAGGAGCCGGCTTTCCTCGAACACTTCTTCAGTCAGCGCTTCTTCCCCGAACATATCGCTGTAGCCCGTAAGGAGGGGGAGATAGTCAGCGCACTACATGCCCTTCCATCGACCTACATGCAGGGTGACAAGGAACAGAAGTGCGCCTTCATCGTAGGGGCAGCCACCTATGCCGCCCATCGCAAGCAGGGCATCATGGGTGATCTTCTGGCCTACACGAAAGAGACAACTAATCACCCCATCACGCTCTTCCCTGCTGTCAGGTACTTCTATGAGGCAAACGGCTACATGACCACCTCCACCATGGAGGAGTACCGTCTTCCCCAAAATGGACAGAGCAAGGAGAAGAACCTGCTCTTAGCATCCCTGCACGAACAGATCCTGCCACCCTCCTCACTCGACCTGATCTATCGGGAGGCGACCAAGGAAGCGGGAGCCCTGATGCGTGACGAGCTGGGTTGGAACTTCCTTCTGGATGGATATCAGCTGGCCTCAGTCCAAGGTGCCTATGCCTTCATCAAGGACGGAGTAGCGGTTGAGGCGATGGCCATGGACAGGGAAGCTGCAACAAAGCTTGTATCGCTCTTGCAATGGTACCAGGTGGAAAAACTACGAGTCATCCCGAATTCACCGTTTGCCGCTCTCTTTACAGGTCCCTTTGTACAGATCCCCATGGGCATGAGTACAGACCCTTCCATGAGAGGGGTCTATATAGCGGAGCAGTATTGACAATTGGGAGTATTCGATCAGGGGATTGCTATGCAACACCATAAGGCTACCCAGAGACGAGGGCACCTGCATTGGTGCCCTCGTCCCTGGGTAGATCAGCTTTCTTTTCTTTTTCCTTTAACAGTTCTTGTTCCAACCCCTACTCCACCATAAACTCAACCGGCAGGGACCAACTGTTGCCCCGAGCATCAGAGATGGTCAGCACAAACGGTATGGAGGCCCTTGAAGGGGCATTGTCAGCGATCACAAACCTGAAGGTGTTGTAGCCGCTGCGCATTGCCAAGGGGCCTGTGGTGGAGAACCTGCTGTTGTTGGTTGCATACCGGTTTGCAGAAAGGTGACCGAGGGCCAGCCTGTCCACAAGCATCGTCACGTACGGGCTCTCTGTATGCAGTGTTGCCTCCAGACCGTTGAGGTCAAGGTTGCCTGTGTTTTGCATCAGGAATCCCACAGCTAGCTGGGTGCGCTTGGGCAGGGCATCCTTAGGATAGTACAGTGGCTCCACAGCAGGAATCTGCATGCTCCTCCACAAAGGCTCGAACAGGGCACCCTTGCCTACTACGGTATAGCTCTCCTTGTCGGTTAGCAGGGTATTGCTTCCCCTATCATACCAGCCGACAAAGATAGCCGAGGGGTCAGTAGTGGAGGGAGTGGGAACCACCACCTCGCTGCCGGCCTCAACATCCTCGTAGAAGGTCTCTTTTGTCCCGTCTACAAACCTGACTCCACTACCCCAAATGGCATGGAGGGTCTGGCTGGTATAGGGCATGGGTATGGTCTCACCAGCTTTGTAGGTCAGCTCGTCGGGGGTAAGACCCCACCCCTTGAGGATTCCAACCTGGCTGCTGTCGGTGCGCAGCTGGGTGTAGTCGGGCAGGACCACCTCTGATAGGGGCTCCTTCTGTATCTGCTGGCGATAGCTGTAGCGGAAGTTCTCCCCTTGGGCGGAAAAGTCCAGTGTAAGCAATGGATTGTAGGAGCCGCTTCTCTGATAGAGCCAGGAGGCGTACTCGCCCCTCTTGGGTTCTGACTCTGCCATGATGCGTCCAAGCAGGAGATTGCTCTCCTCGCCCTTCATCCTAAGGGTCTTGAGATTCTCAAGCCTTGTATATGCCTCGCGGAAGTAGGGAAGATCCCCTTTTCCCCTCGCTTCAAACATATCCTTGCGGGCTTGCTGGACATCACGGGTGAGGGCATCATCAAACTTGTCATAAACGCTCTTGATGCTCTCCAGACTTTGGTTCTGGTAATCAATTGCCTCTACATCCCTAAACAGTCTCTCTGCATTTGGAGCTGCTACCAACAAGGCAGCACTCACACAAAGCAAAGAGCAAATGGTGAATACTCTCTTCTGTATATTCATGGCTTTCCTCCTTATCTTTGTACCTATTCATATACTAAAAAAATGGGAAATCGACAAGGTTCAGATTTTTATTCTGCTGGGTTTATGTACCCAACAGCGTTATACGGTCCCTGGTAAAGGTGAGCACCTTCTCGTCCCTCAGCAGTGCAAAGGCCCTGCTGAGGGAGGTCCTCTCCACCCCAAGGCGGTGTGCCAGCTCCTTTTTGGTTATGCTCAGCTTTATGGTCCGCCTCCCCTGCCGTATCGCCTCATCCTCAAGGTAGCACAGCAGGTTCTCCTTCAGTGTCCTTGAGCTCAGGTTGGTAAGGGCGGTAGAGAGGGCATGGGCCTTGTCCGAGACTATCTGCAGAAGTGTTTCAGTAAAGAGGCTGTTCTCTTTGCAGAGGCAGAGCACCAGGGCTTTGCTCAGGTGCAGGACCTCTGCAGGCCCTTCTGAGACAACGGTCATGGGGAACCTGTTCGAGGAGCCGAACAGCAAGGTCGCTCCGTAGATGTCACCACGTTCCAATACTTGGGCCTTGAAGAGGCGTCCCTCCTCATCAAGGCTCTGCAAGGAGATGCTTCCTTGCAGGAGGATGTCCAACGTGGTGCACTTCTCCCCGGAGATGGCGATCATCTGGTTTCTTGTATAGCTTTTTATGCTATAGGGTTGCAAAGCGAACAATCGTTCCAGCTCCGTGGGGGTAAAAGAGGAAAAAAGGGGAAGTTCGGTGAGGCAGTGGTATTGATTAGCCTGCATAGATACTCCAAAGTGTTACATAAGTAACTCTCTAAGATTATGTATGAGAGTATACTACAAATACCACTGCCGTAGGAGGCTCTGCATGTTAGAAAAGATTTATCCCTTCACCATACCTCAGAAGAAGGTCATCGAACAGCTCGTTGGAAATGACGAGGTCATGATCAACCACATCGCCTTGGAGAAAGGGGACACCGTTCCCATCCACAAAAGCGACTCGAATGTCTACCTCATCATCGTACAGGGGACCATAACCTTCATATTCGATGACCAGGAGGTAAACCACCACAAACATGGCTCCATTGTACATGTCCCCTTCCACACCAAGATGAACATAAGCAATACGCATGACGAGCTCGGTGAGTTCTTCATCATCAAGGCCCCGCACCCGCGCAAATATAAGGAATCACTAGAGTGAAGAAAGTAACACAACGAAGCATCCAAGTCCTGTTCCTGGCCCTTTTTGTAGTGCTGGCAGTCGTAGGGAAGATCCAGATATGGATGTTCATCTTTGTCCTGTCCGCCCTGGCATCCCTGATTTTCTCCAGATTCTACTGTGGCTGGATCTGTCCGATAAACACAGTGCTGAAGCCGGTGACCTGGGCTAAGAAGAAGCTGCACATCAAGAGTTTCAAGGTACCCTCCTTCCTGAAGAAGACCTGGGTAAGGATAGTGATGCTCCTTGTGTTCCTGGGTCTTCTTGCCTTTACCCTCAGGACGGGGAAAAAGCTCCCTGTCCTGCCCATCTCGGTTGGCTTGGGCTTTTTCCTGACGCTGTTCTTCCCTGAAGAGCTCTGGCACCGCTACCTCTGTCCCTATGGAAGCATCCTATCACTGCCCAGTCGCAAGGCCAGGTATGGGATGAAGATTGAGGAAGAGAAGTGCATCAGTTGCGGCAAGTGCATGAAGGTATGCCCTGCGGTGGCGATAGCCAAGGAAGAGAAGAAATTTAGCATCACCACCAATGATTGTCTGGTCTGTAGGGCTTGTGTCGAGGCCTGTCCTGTTGATGCCATCGCCTACCACAAGTAGAGGGTGATGGGTTCATACTCTCTGGACTGTTTTTATACATATGAACCTGGACCAAGGATAAGGGAGCGTATATTGACGCTCCCTTTCCTTGGTCTCAAATCATCTGTTCCAGTTAGCTCTTCTTCTCTCTCTTGAAGCAGAGGAACCAGTCCAGGCAGTACTGGTCTTCATCAGTGCTTTCCATGCGCTCCTTGGCAGTTCCACAGGAACCGGCGGTGGGAACGATGACATCATCACCAGGCATCCAGTTGGCAGGGGTGGCGACGTGGTCCTTGTCCGCCTTCTGCAGGGCCAGCACTACGCGTTTGATCTCATCAAAGTTGCGTCCGGTTGATGCAGGGTAGAACAGGATGGTCCGTACGATCCCCTCGGGATCGATGATGAATACTGCACGAACAGCCTGGGTGGAGGACTGTGACTGCACCATGCCGTACTTGCGTGATACATCCATCTTGATGTCCTCGATGAGGGGGAACTTGACCTCAATGTTCTTCATGCCATTCCATTCAAGCTCCTGGATCTTCCTCAGCCATGCAATGTGGGCATAGAGGGAGTCGATGGAGAGTCCGACAAGTTCGGTATTCAGTGCCTTGAACTCATCAGCCATGGAGGCGAAGGTCATGAACTCAGTGGTGCAGACAGGGGTAAAGTCAGCGGGGTGTGAAAATAGGATCACCCATTTTCCTGCATAGTCTGCGGGAAAGTTGATATCGCCTTGGGTGGTCACTGCGTGAAATGATGGTGCCTTGTCCCCGATCAGGGGCAAGCTTGGGTTGGTTTTTAGTTCTTCCATTGTGTATCTCCTTACATGGTGTAATGTATTGTAACTATAGTAGAGTATAGCAGGATTATATGATAATAGCAAGTACTAATTGATACTTTGTTTTATTAGGGGATATCCCTCTCTTCCCTTTTGATTTTTCACTTTGCCAATCCTTTATTCTTTATTGGGAAACCAATCCTCTTGTTATGAAACCTAGGGAAAGGTATTATGAAAGATATTACTGAGGAAGGAGCACTATCAAAAACAAAGGAAGCGTAGTACGCCGCTTTATCGTGGGTTTCATCATCATAACACTCACGATGTTGGGCATAGGGACCTTCAAGGTCACCTTGCACAACAGGGCGTTAGAGGTCAGCAAACTCGTCGACCGGACTCATGAAATACTGCATGAGTCAGCTTCATTGAACATTGCCTACCAGAACATTCTCCTGCATGAACGGGCCTTCCTCTTGACAGGGGAGGATGACGAACTGCTTGCTATCGACGCACAGATAGCCTCCTTTGTTCAGCACCACAGCTCACTCTCATCCCTGACCAAAGGCAATGAGGAGCAGCAGCAGAGTCTTGCAAAGCTCATGCAGATTTTTCTGAACATGCACGAAAAAATCATCACCCCGATGCTTCAGATGCGCACTCTGGTGGAAACCTCCCCCGAAGAGTTCGTCCAGGGCATCCAGTTCATGGAGAAGTTCAAGCTGTCAGAGGCATACATGGCAGAACAGCTGGCCATCCTGGACAGCATCGAGCAAAGTGCCCAGCAACAGCTTGCCCAGCAGCGAACTACCATGGAGAGGCGGTATGGCTACGACACTATCCTTACCGTCACAGGCCCCCTGATGATCCTGCTGGTAGTCTTCCTTACCGGCCTGTTGGCTGTATTGAAGATCTCCACGTATAGAAAGGAGCAGGAAGCCTACCACAAGGAGCTGAAGGACAGCCGTGACCGGTACAGCTATGTCATTGAAGGGGCCAATGTGGGCACCTGGGAATGGCAGGTCCAGGAGGGAACTATTTCAGTCAATGAGAAGTGGGCAGAGATGCTTGGCTACACCTTCGCTGAACTCCAGCCCATCACCTTCGGCACTTGGAACGACAGGATCCACCCTGACGACCTCCCCTTCGCCCAGCAGATGGTCCAGGAGGTCCTGTCAGGGGATAGGAAGGCCTATGCCTTTGATGTCCGCCTGGGGTGCAAGGACGGCTCCTGGCTCTGGATCCATGACCAAGGCAAGGTCATCTCCTGGAATGAGGAAGGAAAGCCACTGCTGATGACAGGCACCCATAAGGATATCAACGACCGCAAGATAGCCCAATTCGCCCTGGAGAAAAGTGAGAAGGATAGCCTCTTGCTCATCGATTCCATGATCCAAGGCCTTGCCCACTGTGAGGTCCTCCTCGATGAGCAGGGCAAAGCATATGATGTGCTCTTCCTGAAGACAAACCCCAGTTTCGATCACTATATGAATGTTCCCCAGGGATACCTCGTGGGCAAGACATTGCGCTCTGTCATGCCTGAGGTGGAGGACTATTGGATCGACTGGAACAGCGAAGTCGCCCTTACAGGGAAGCCAACCTCCTACGAGGCCTACAACAAGACGCTGGACAAGTATTTCTTTGCATCCACCTACCGCTCCTACCCTAACCAATTCGCCATCATCATGGATGACATCACCGAGCGAAAAACCCTGGAACAGCAGGTATTCTACGAGAAGGAACTGTTTGAGACCACCTTGCTCTCTGTCGGTGACGGTGTCATCTCAACTGATGCCAAGGCTAAGGTCCTTTTCATGAACAAGGTTGCCGAGGAGCTTACAGGGTGGAGAGCCGACGAAGCGAAGGGAAGGCCCTTCACCGAGGTCTTCAAGATTGTCTGCGGACCGGAACGGGAGAGGTGCCCTGACCCTGTCAGCAGGGTCTTGGAGCAGAGAAGCGCGGTCAACCTGCTAAACGACACCATCCTCATCGCACGTGACGGCGTTGAGCGCTACATCGACGACAGTGCATCGCCCATCATGGATAGGCAGAAAACCATCAAGGGCGTGGTACTGGTCTTCCGCGACAGCACCGAGAAGAAAAAGGAACAGGATAAGATATTGCAGCTAAGCTATCGTGACGCCCTCACAGGGCTATATAACCGCCGCTACTATGACCAGATCAAGCAGACGGTGGACAGCGAACCCTACTACCCCCTTACCTTGGTCCTGGGGGATGTGAACGGCCTCAAGCTTACCAATGACGCCTTCGGCCATGATGCTGGGGACCAGCTCCTCAAAAGGGTTGCAGCGGTATTTCGCAAGACGTGCAGGGAAGAGGACATCATAACCAGGATCGGAGGGGATGAGTTCATCCTCCTGCTTCCCAGGACCGATGCCCGCAATGCCAAGATAATTGTCAACCGCCTCAATGAGGCCCTCATGAAGGAGGAGATCAGGGGCCTGTCTGTCTCGGTCTCCTTTGGCTATGCTGTCAAGCAAGGCGATCCAATAACCTTTGACGAGACATTCAAGCTTGCTGAAGATGGCATGTATAGCGAGAAACTCTCCAAAAGCTCTTCCTTCAAGAAGCATGCCATAGACACCCTCCTGGTCAGGCAGTTTGAATTGAATCAGTGGGAGAAGGAGCACAGCATCAAGGTCGGTGAGATGAGCAAGCTCTTTGCCCTGGCGATGGACTTCTCCAAGGAAGAGGTCTGGCAGGTCGAAAGGGGTGCGAGCCTGCATGACCTGGGAAAGATAGCGATCGATGAGACCATCCTCTCGCAAAAGGAAAACCTTACCCAGGGCCAATGGCTCGAGCTGAAACGCCACCCCGAAATAGGGTACACGATCTTACGCTCGGTTGGCGAGTATGCCCCCTTTGCCGAGTACGTGCTCTACCACCATGAGAGGTGGGACGGCACAGGGTACCCGCAAAAGTTGAAGGGAGCCGATATCCCCAAACCTGCAAGGATGATAGCCATTGCAGACTCCTACGTTGCCATGACCAGCGACAGGGCCTACAAGCGGGCTCTCTCCCCCGATGAGGCAATTGAAGAGCTCTATGCCTGCAGCGGCACCCAGTTCGACCCTGATCTTGTTCCTATCTTTGTGGAGAAGGTGCTCGGCGGCACCGACCAAGAGAGCTGAAAGGGTACAAACCGCCATGTCCCGTCCCGATAGAAAGTCGAGGAGCCAAGATGAACAATATTACCATAGTCGGTGAGCACTGCTTTGGCTGCACCGCGTGCGAGCATATCTGCCCCGTAGGATGCATCACCCTCTCCCCTGACGACAAGGGCTTTCTCCTTCCCGTTGTTGATGAAAGCGCCTGCATCGAGTGTGGCCTATGCCTTGGGGCATGCCCCTACCTTGGTGATGGATACCCCAGAAGCTCTGAAGAAACCCTTGCACTAGCAGCCAAGCACCGAGATAGCAGCACAAGAATGCACAGCTCCTCAGGCGGGGCCTTCACAGCCATCTCCGACTCTCTGTTGGAACAGGGGGGCGTCCTCTATGGAGCCGCCTATGACGAGGCGATGAAGGTGCGCCACATGCGTTGCATATCCAAGGCCCAACGCGATGCTCTTCGCGGCTCGAAGTATGTGCAAAGCGACCTTGGGCAGTGCTACAAGGAGGTGGAGCAGGACCTCAAGGCTGGAAGGCGCGTTCTCTTTACCGGAACCCCCTGCCAGGTTGCAGGGCTGAGGGGGTATCTGGGCAGGGAGTATGAACAGCTGCTGCTGGTCGATCTTCTCTGCTATGGGGTTCCTTCGCCCAAGGTGTTCGCCGACTATGTCGCCGACATCGAAGGGCAAGAGGGCAAACGCCTGCTTGGCTGTTCTTTCAGGAACAAAAGCAAAGGGTGGAGGGCCATGCTCATGCACCTTGATTTTGGCTCGAAAAGCATCTTCCTTGATGCTTCACTGTCATCCTATTACGCTCTTTTCCTCAAAGGCACCATCCTGCGCCCCTGCTGCTATGAGTGCCCCTTTTGCTCCTTCGATCGTCCTGGTGACATGACAATAGGGGATTTTTGGGGTATTGAGGATACAATGCCTGAGTTTGAGGATGAAAAGGGGGTCTCCCTGATCCTGGTCAACTCCCCCAAAGGAAAGGTAGCCTTCCAAGCGATGGCAAACAAGCTCGACCATAGGCAAAGCTCCCGGAAGGCAGCACTGCAGCCTGCACTCTCTGCACCCACCCCTGCCGACAAGCACAGTGATGCTTTTTGGAAGGAGTACACCTGCTTTGGCTATGGGTATGTTGTACACAAGTATGGTGGTGCAGAATAGAAGCTGAAATAATAAGGTAGAGTTATCCCCTGATGCTATGGATCAGATCTATCACAAACCCAGGAGAGATTTCTGGGATTTTTACGCTATGCCATCCGCTGTTGCAGTTGCCCTGGCAACCAAGCGACGGTTGCTCCTCTGATAGCTCATGCCCACCAGGACCAGCAGGAGACCGGAGACGATGAGCAGGCTCTCAATGGAGACGATATCTGCAAGGGGTCCGTAGAGAAGGATGCCCAGAGGAAGGGAGAAGCCGGAGATGAGCTCGACGATGGAGAAGACCCTTCCCATTTTGGCCGGCTCAACGATCTCCTGGATAAGGACGGTCTCAGCTGTCGCCAGGATCGGCATGAAGATGCCTACAAAACTCATGACCACCAGATAGAGGTAAAACGGCTTGGCAACCCCGAGCAGGGTGAATCCGATGCCAAAGCCAATCCAAGCGAGCGCTATGGTGTGCACCTTGTCCTTGAACTGCCCCTTGATGGCAATGAAAACCCCTCCAAGAAGACTTCCTGCCGTCCATGCAATCTCATTGGCCGTCAGCTTCCAGATTTCAGAACCGAAGGAGCGTTCCACCAGCAGCGGGGTGAGTATTGCTGCAGGGGTGACCAGGAAGAAGGCGACAGCATAGTAGATGATGAGGCTCCTGAGCACCGGGTTGCCAAAAGTATAGGAGAGGCCTTCAGCCATCTCCTTGCGAACTGAGAAGGTTTCACTGGTTTGTCTGATCCGTTCGACACTGATGAAGGCAAAGACCAACAAGGCAATGCCTGCGGTAACGACATCAAGGAGAAATGCCCAGGAGATGTTCATCAGCGATAGCACCACACCCCCTACCGCCGGGGAGAGCAGCAGCAGGACAGAGCGAACGCTCTGATTGATACCCTGGATCCTGGTCAGATGCTCCTTGGGCACAAGCTGAGGAAAGATTGCATTGACGGCAGGACCCTGGATGCCCGAACCCAAGGAGCGTATCACAGATACTGCCAATAGAAGCTCGAGGTGCTGGTATCCCATCCTGAAGAGGATGAACAGGACAAGGGTTGCGAGGGCTATGAAGCCGTCGCTGAGCATTATCAGGAGCTTGCGGCTGTACCTGTCTGCCCAGACTCCGCTATAGAGGGAGATCAGAAGGTTTGGGACCATTGAAGCTATGGTGATGCCCATCATCCAGGTTCCACTGGAGGTCTGTAGCGTCACATACCAGATTATGGAATAAGCAACTACAGAGGAACCGAAGATGGAGAGGTTCTGACTCACAAGAAAGAGCAGTATGCTCGGAGTGAAGAGTTTTGCTTTTTTCTTTTCAGGTAGTGAATTCATTGGTCTTCCTTCCTAGCTTTACAATAGGAATTTGACTATACCAAGAAGGGGTGTGCCAGTACAAGCTCAGTGTTCTCTCAACGAGCCTGGAGACTTCTACCGTGTGAAGGTAGCAGCTATTGCTTCCACACCCCCTGCTCCCTCATCCGTTTGTTGGTCCTCTGGTAGAGAATGCCCACCAGGGCCATCAGGACCCCTGATACGATAAGCAGGCTCTCTATGGAGACTATGTCCGCCAGGGGGCCATAGACGAGCATCCCCAAGGGGATGGTGCTCCCTGAGAGTACCTGCACTATGGAAAAGACCCTGCCCATCTTGTTCGAAGGAGTTATCTTCTGGATCATGACCGTCTCAGCTGTGGTGAGTATAGGCATGAAGATGCCCACAAGGGTCATGATCAGCAGATAGAGGGAGAAGAAGGGGGCCATTCCCAACAGGGCGAACCCTATGCCCAGGGCGACCAGGGAGATGGCTATTGCCTTCACCTTGTCATTGAAGTGCCCCCGCAGCGATACCAGAATCCCTCCGATGAGGTTTCCAACCGTCCATGAGACCTCATTGACCGTCAGGCGCCACACCTCAGGGCCGAAGCTGCGTTCCACCAGCAGCGGGGTCAGGATGGCAGCGGGGGTGAGCAGGAAGAAGGCAAACGAGTAGTAGATGATGAGGGTGCGCAGCACAGGGTTGGCGAAGGTGTACCGCAGCCCTTCGAACATGGCTGTCACCACAGGGACGTCCTTTTTTGCCCGCTTTATGGAGTCGACCTTGATAAAGATAAAGATGACAAGGGCTATGGTTGCGGTAAGCACATCAAGGAGGAAGGTCCAGGAGAGGTCCATCAGACCAAGGAGCATCCCTCCCATCGCAGGGGCAAGCATGTACAACACAGCTGATATGCTCTGGTTTACACCTTGGATGCGTGTCAGATGCTCATGGGGGACCAGCTGGGGAAGGATGGCGCTTACCGAAGGGCCCTGGACACCGCTGCCTAGCGATCGTATGACCGAGACGACCAGCAAGAGTTCAAGATGCTGGTACCCAAGGCGGAATAGGACAAACAGGATAAGGGTGACCAGGGCGATGAACCCATCACTGAGCATGATGAGGTACTTCTTGCGGTAGCGGTCGGCCCACACCCCGCTGTACAGCGAGATCACCAGGTGGGGCACCATATTTGCAAGGGTGGCCAACATGAGCCAGATGCCACTGGAGGTCTCGATGGTTATGTACCAGATGATGGCGAACCCCACCACAGAGGATCCAAACATGGAGAGGTTCTGACTTATCATGAAAAGCACTATACGCCCAGAAAAAAGGTCACTGCCTACCGACTCTTGCCTACTCTCCATAACAGCCACCTTGGAAGCCTCCCACAAGGCACTCCATCCAGATACTACGATACTCCCAAGTGGCGTCAAGGACAAGCGTCTTTCCCAAAACAAGCGAGTTGAATCCCATCGCAATAGAGCAAAGAGAGTCCACAAGAGAGGGCAAGACGGCCAAGGGTCTCCCGGCTGTAGAAGGTTATGTGGCTCCTCTCCCGGATGTAGTGCCACGAAAGGAACTTCCCCTCGTCCCTTGGGTGCAGGAGCGTCATCACAGAGAGGACTCCTCCCGGTGCCAGCAGGTGCGCAAAAAGCTTGAAGAGGGAGAGAGGGTCGCCAATATGCTCGATGACCTCAGTAGAGGTGATAAGGTCGTACGACCTGCCCAGATAGACCTTTTCCGGACTGAAGAAGAGGTCGTAGCAATCTGTGCGGTAGCCATACTGCCCATCCAGCAGGGTTGCCAGGACAGGCGATGGGCCACTGCCAAAATCAAGGGCAGTCCTTCCTTTTGGAGCAAAGGGGAGGACTGCTTCCTCTATAAAAGATCTGAAGTAGGCAACATAGCGGGGGTCTTCAGAGGAGTTCTCATGCAGGCAATACTCCTTGAAGGCCTCATCCTCGCTAGGATGAAGGGCAGCATCCAGTGAGATGAGTTCGCACCTTGGGCAGAGGTGGTAAACACCCCGAACGGGGTGTATGATGGTTCGGGTCTGTGTAGTGCAGAGCCTACAGTTCATGCATCACCGCCTCCCGGGGAACAGGTGGACAGTGGCATACCGGGCAATTCCAGCATTGCCTGAAAGGCCTGTTGCCCTCCTACACGCTTCAATCCTTGGAAGACCAATGAACCGGTATGATACAAGCTATGTTCGGGATGCATGGTATAGCCTCAGAACGTCACCATCTTGTCAGCCCACTCCACCATCTGGACACAGTCGATCATGGTGCTGATGGGACATACTTCGGTCTCGGCCATTTTTCTCGATTGCAGGCAGGTTCCACAGGCTAGGATCTCACCATCTATAGCATGAAAGGCAGCAACCTGCTCGGCAACGTTGAACTTCTCATGCGTAAGGGTCTCGATCTCCACAGCTTCGCCCATAAGGAAGACCTTTACCTCATGGCCGCTCTTTTTGGCAGTTACGGCAAATCTCATCGCATTCCAGGTTTTCTCGTATTCTTTTGTTTCAATGATTATGCCAAGCTTCATTCTAGTACTCCTTTATGACTGTCTGCATACTTACCAGGACAGCATCAATCTCTTCTTTTGTAGTGTATCGGCCCAAGCTGAACCGTACAGCACCTCGTCCAACCCTATCAGAGACCTTCATGGCTGCCAAGACAGGTGATATTGCGGTTGTCCCTGCATGACAGGCAGAGCCTGTAGAGGCAGCGACATCACTGAGGCTACCCAGTATCTTGTGTCCATCATACCCTAAAAAACTGATGTTGAGTGTATTAGGCAGCTTTTTCTCAGGATGGCCGTTCAGGTGGATGGTCTGCCCAAAGCTCTCCATCAATCGGTTGGAGAAGTATGAGGTGAGTTCTGCGACGGAGCTGCTGCGGATGGCTGCCTGGGCAAGCTCACAAGCCTTGCCAAGGCCCACCTCAAGGAGAATGTTCTCAGTGCCCGCCCTCCTTCCGCTTTCATGGCCTGCGCCGTGGATTAGGGGTTCGATGTGAAGGCCTGCCCTCATGTACAGGGCGCCAACACCCTTGGGTGCGTAGAGCTTATGGCCGGCTATGGTAAGGAAATCAACGCCAAGGGCTTGTACATCGAGGGGAATCTTCCCCACCGACTGGGAAGCGTCGGTATGAAACAATACCCCGTGCTGTTTGCATATCCGACCTATTTCCTCAATGGGCTGCAAGGTCCCCACCTCGTTATTGGAGTGCATGATGGTGACCAGTATGGTCCTTTCGGTGATGAGGCGCTCTATGTCGGAAGGGTCCACCATGCCATAGGGATCAACACTGACATAGCTGACCTCATAGCCCAGACCTTCAAGGTATGCGCAGGGCTTGAGGATGGCAGGGTGTTCGATCTGACTCGTTATTATGTGGTTACCCTTATTCCTGAAGGTATGGGCAACACCTTTGAGGACCATGTTGTTTGATTCGCTTCCCCCACTGGTGAATATAACCTCACTAGGGTGACAAGCAAGCAGAGACGAGACCTGCCTTCGTGCCTCTGCAACAGCAGCTTTTGCCCTAAGGCCCAGATCATGGGTGCTGGAAGGGTTTCCAAAATGCCCATAGAGGAAGGGCAGCATTGCCTGGGCAACCTCTGCTTCTATAGGGGTTGTTGCATTGTAGTCCAAATAGATCATCGTGGTACCTCCCAATGTAGTGTACTTTCAAGGAGTATAGCCATACCTTTTTTATGGTAGAAAAAGTTGATACGTTTATACGAAACATGAGTCTTTTCTCTCCTCATAGAACCGTACCCCCTTTTTTATATCCGGCTTCAGTACGAATTGCCTGAACAGGAAATTGCCCTTTTGGATATCATCACCATAAAACTTGATAGCTTTTGTTCTCCTGTGAGGTGTCAGAGCAATATCCATCCCAATGGCTTCGGGGATGTTTGTCTCGAGTCGGGTGCCGCCAGAGCAATATATTTTTGATAGTCCATTCAGCCTAAACCCGGCATTCGTCATCATTTTTCCAGTTTGTCCAAGCATGAACCCCATTTCTCCAATGCTGTTTACATAACAAACGGGTACCTGAAAGGCATCTGCATAGGCATTGCAAAAGAAATCATTTGTATCCCTTTCGGCCTTTTTCTTATGTGGGTCACTTGGAGACCCGTGCGGAAATATGATCAGCGAAATAGAACGATCCTTGATATTCTCATACAAACTTCGCCTGCGTGCGTCATAGCAGATGCCAACGGCAACCTCGCCAAAAGGGGTTGTGATTATATTCAGGAAATCCCCGCGCTTGACAATATAGGACTCTCCCTCACTTTTTCTTACGATTCCATACACCTTGGACGCATCTGCGATCAAGTAGGAGTTATACATATCGCCTTCGGTCTTCTCTACATACCCTACCGCCACATAGGTGCCATATTTGCTGGCGATTTCCCTTGCCCATTTCGATGCATCATGACTGTTTTCATCTGCAAATTCCCAAATGGAGTCATTTCCAATATACCTGCAAAGTGCAAGTTCGGGCAGCACAACCAGATCAGGACGATCAAGGGTTGCAATAAGCGATTCGATATATGCTTTTCGTTGTGCAACGCCTTGTACATCGTTGTCCAATTCCAAGGCAAATATTCTCATGACAGCCTTCTCCTCACCCTATATGGGAAACAGCTTACGCTCAAGCAACACAACCGTCTCAACATGCTTGGTATGGGGAAACATGTCCACAGGCTGGATGCCTCTCACCTCATAGGGACTGAACTTCAGCATATAGCGAAGATCGCGCTCCAGGGTGTCGGGGTTGCACGAGATGTAGATGATCTTCCTTGGAGCCATCTTCAAGGCGGCTGCAAGGAACCGCTCGTCGCTGCCGCTACGGGGGGGGTCGAGGAAGAGCACGTCACAGCTCTGCTTCTCCTTGGCCATCTGCTTGATGTAGACCGAGGCGTCAGCACAGATGAAGTCTGCATTCTCAATCTTATTGGACTTTGCATTACGAATGGCATCGTCCACAGCGGCAGGGTTGGACTCGATTCCCAGGACCTGCTTCACGCCCATGCTTGCAGCGATGAGCGCGATGGTGCCGGTTCCACAATATGCATCGATGACACTGTCCCCTGCGGTCAGCTGTGCCATCCTCATGGCTATGGTGTACAGGATCTCGGTCTGTTCGGGATTTATCTGGAAAAAGGACTTGGCCGAGATACGGAAGGTAAGGCCGCAGAGCTTCTCCTCAATATACCCCTTGCCATAGAGGAGCTTCTCGGGGATCTCACTGAGGACCATGCTTGTCTTCTCGTTGTTCATGTTCAGCGATATGGTCGTTATCTCAGGGTGGCGCTGTCGCAGGATGCTGATGAAGTCATTCTTGGATGGAATCGGCCACTGCCCGCAGACCAGTACCACCATGGCCTCGCCTGTAAAGCGCGACACCTTGATAAGCACGTGGCGGATATAGCCCATCTGCTCATCCTCGTCATAGGGGACTATCCTGAAACGGTTCATCAGGCTTCGGATGGTGGCCAGGATCGCACCAGCGGTAGGGTGTTCGACCATGCAGTCACGAATGGGGACAATGTAGTGTGTCCCTTCACGGTAGATGCCGCTGATGACCTTGTTATGGTAATCCTGTCCAAAGACAGCCTGCACCTTGTGCCGATAGCGGGTGGGGTCCTCCATCCCTATGATGGGGGCGATGGGACCGAACTGACCGAGCATGTCCTGGACAAGCTCCTCTTTATACTCCAACTGTATAGGATAAGGGTAGGACATGAGGGCACACCCTCCGCACTCTTTATCCAAAGGACATTTCTTATAACTATTCATGATCCTTACCGTGACCGCAAAAATGAGGTTTGTCAATTGTCTTTCCCTCTTCTCTTTGGTATGCTGAAGCTATGAAATACGTACGCTTCACCTACCAAGGCACCACCTGGTACGGCCTCCTGGAGGAGACCACCATCCACTCTATCAAGGGAACACCCTTCGGTGAGTTTTCCCTGACAGGAAAAACCTTCCCCCTGGATAAGGTGGAGCTGCTCACCCCCTGCGACTTCTCCAAGGCGGTCTGCATAGGGCTCAACTATGCCGACCATGCCGTTGAGTTCCAGCTGCCCATCCCCACCGAACCGGTGGTGTTCATGAAGCCATCGACATCGGCACTTGCACACCTTGGGGTCATCAAGTATCCCAAGATGTCCCACCGCCTCGACTATGAGGCGGAGCTGGCCATCGTCATCGGCAAGAGGGCGAAAAACGTACCCCTTTTGGATGTGCAGGACTATATCCTCGGGTATACCTGTGCCAACGACATAACAGCGCGCGACCTGCAACCCAAGCAAGGGCAGTGGACTGTAGCCAAGAGCTTTGACACCTTCTGTCCTTTCGGACCGTTCATCAGCGACGAGGTCGACCCCTCATCGCTGACCATTGAAAGCCGGGTCAACGGCAAGACCATGCAAAAGTCAAATACCAAGAACCTGATATTCGACGTCCCCTTTCTGGTCAGTTACCTCTCCAAGATCATGACACTCCTTCCTGGGGACATCATCCTGACTGGAACGCCCGGAGGCATCAGCGGCATGCACCACGGCGACACCGTCGAGATCATAATCGAAGGCCTTGGGGTATTGAAGAACACTATCGGTTAGAGTACTCAATAAAGACACCCTTACCGTCAAAGTAAAGGAAGTCTCCCTCAGGATAGTTCCAAACCCCTTGCAAGGTGGTGGGCAGCAACAGATCACCCTTCACCTGATAATCAGCAAGGAGGGCAGTCCACCGGATGCGCTCCTTCTTCCCATCCATCCCGGTCGCCACCCTATCGTCGGTGGAGAAACTCAGCATCTCACCCTCTTCGCTGAAGGTGAAGATTCCACTGCAGGAAAGTCCGTATGCCTCGATGGTTGCCTTTGCATGGGTATCATCAAGGCCTACCCACCGTATGTACGGCTCAAGGGCGACAGAGGGGATAAGCAGGGCTTCGGCCAGGAAGGTAGCCAGACAGGCCCGGTCCATATCCTCACCCCTTTCATCAAACAGGGTAAACAACTTTGCAAGCACCCCTTTCATCGATCCCTTTCCGCCCAGAAAGGAGTCCAGCCCCTCAAAGGGGATGCCGTAAAGTGAAGAGTCGATATAGGCCAGGCGCTGAGGCTGCCTGACCCCGTTGTGCTGCACATACTCTATCCTGATAGTCGGCTTGCCCCTGCCAAGGGAGAAGTCGACATCCTTGAAGGTTGCCTTCATATGCGTCATCTTGGGCTTGCCTATGAAGCGGCAATGGATAAAGTATCTTTGAACCGGAAGAGGAAGGGAGGCAATCTCCTCCAAGGTAAACACCTCACCACTGCTGAGAGCATCACCGATGAGCTTCTCTGTCGCCTTGGAGTACTCCCTGCGGGTTTTTGAATGGGGCAGAGCAAAAAGTACCAGTACCAACAAAACCAAACTAACAATAATCCCAAGGAGTATCATGGCTGTCTTCCTCCCCTTATGCATAGAGTTCTTCCAGCCGTGCAATATTGTCTGAAAGCTTGGCAAAGCTCTGAAGAAGCCTGGCAAGCTCATCACAGGAAAAGCCCGAGAACAGTGTCTCGATAAAGGTCTCTTCCTCTGGTTCGCGCCCCTTGCAGTGATCAAGGCACGCTTTGGTGACACTGACTTGGAGGAACCTCTTGTCGTCCTCACGCTTCTCAATGGAGAGGAAGCCCTGTTTTTCCAGCAGGAGGGCCATCTTCTTCACATTCTGTCGCGAGGAGCCCATCCTCTGGGCAAGCTCACTAAGTGAGAGGGCCTCCTCTTCACTCTTGACCAGGACTGCTATCAGGAGCCACTGCTTGAGTGTCATCTGCTCATCAAAGCCATCGCCTGCGGCCTGCAGGCGGTTGGACAGGGTAAAGAATGAGCCGAATATATGGGCTTGTAAGATTTCTTTGTTCTGCATAGATTCTCCTTATTAGGTAACCTATTGCATATGGTATGTAATAGGTTACTTAGTGTCAATATTTCTATGATCTTCCACTTGAAAACAAATTGTTAAAGACAGATTACTGAAGATGAAGGTATCCGAAATTATCGGATAACTGCCGTTGATTGTAATGTTTTTTACATACGAAGCCCTTTATTTTTAAGTGGATTGAACCGGTATTAGTCAAGGCTATAGGAATAGTAACACAAATGGTAATTCAGTTATCCGGAAATTCCGGATAACTGCCATTGGTTGTAAAGCATCTTCATCCTACCAAACCTTTAGCGATTGAGAGTATAGAGGGATCCGATAGGCTGATAAAATAGTAAATTATTGGGGAATCCAGTTATTCGAAGATTTCTAATAACTGCCATTGGTTCTACGTACCACTTAACCCATAAACTACAAAGGCGCTCTAATCCTTATAGGATTTTGAGCACCTTTGTTCTTATCGCGATGGTAAAAATATCAGCAAAGTGCTGCAAGCACCTCATCCACAATTACCATTGCCGTATCGATCTCAGCCTTGCTAATCACCAAGGGTGGGACAAAGCGCAGGACATCACTGCCTGCACTCAGAACCAACAAGCCCTTTGCAAAACAGGCATCAACGACCTGTCTGGGCGGGATGGTAAGGGCCATGCCATTCATCAGGCCAAAGCCTCTGACAGCCGTACACAGGGTGGGATATTTCTTCTGTAGTTCTTCAAGTTTTGCTCTGAGATATACACCCTTCTCGGTTACCTGGTTGCATAGGCTCGTTTCCCCTAGCCTATGGGTCATCTCATTGACCCCGGCCATCGCTAGGGCATTGCCCCCAAAGGTTGAGGCGTGGTCTCCCGGACCCAGGACACTGCTTGTTCTCTCATTGGTGAGCATTGCCCCGCAGGGGACTCCCCCTGCAAGGGCCTTTGCAAGGGTCAGGACATCGGGCTTCACATCAAAGAGCTGCCAGGCAAAGGGTTTTCCACTTCTTCCCATACCGCACTGCACCTCGTCGTAGATCAGAAGGAGGTCGTGCTCGTCACACAGCTCCCTCAAGCCTTGCAGGAACTCCTTGGTTGCAGGGACAACGCCCCCTTCGCCCTGGATGGGCTCGACGAGGATGGCACAGGTCTGTTCTGTTATGAGCTCCTCTACGCTTGCAAGGTCATTGAAACGGGCATACTTGAACCCTTGGGGAAGGGGGTCAAAATGCAGGTGGTACTTAGGCTGTCCTGTAGCGGTGACCGAAGCGTAGGTCCTGCCGTGGAAGGAGTCCTTCATCGTGATGACCTCCGTCCTTGCCGGGGTGTTTAGGTGGCCGAACTTGCGTGAAAGCTTGAGGGCAGCCTCATTGGCCTCAGCTCCGCTGTTGCAGAAAAAGACCTTGTCCATCTCAGCGAGATCACAGAGAGCCTTCGCTGCCTTGATGGCCCTTTCATTGTAGTAGAGGTTCGAACAGTGCAGCAATCCACTTTCCAGGACATCAGAGAGCGCCTTTGTCAGGCCCTCATCCCCATAGCCCAATGCATTGACTGCAATGCCTCCCACGAAGTCAAGGTACTCCTTGCCCTCAACATCGGTAAGAGTACAACCCTTACCACCAGAAAATACTACTGGAACCTGGGCGTAGGTCTTGAGCAGATACTCTTTGCCTTGCTCTATCATCTCTTGTTGCGTATGCATCTAGACACTCTCCTTGGTAACCATGGTACCGATACCCTCGGTTGTGAAAATTTCAAGCAGGATGGCATGGGAGACCCTGCCATCGAGGACGTGGACACTCGCCACTCCCTTATCAAGGGCATCGAGACAGCACTGGACCTTGGGGATCATCCCCCCGGCTATGGTGCCGTCCTCTATGTAGGAGAGTGCCTCCCTCTTGGTAAGGGAGCTGAACAGAGTGGAAGGATCATCCTTGTCCTTGAGGATCCCCTCGACATCAGTGAGGAATATCAGCTTCTGGGCATCGAGGGCCCCCGCCACCGCACTGGCAGCATAGTCGGCGTTCACATTGTAGGTATTGCCCGCCTCATCAACGCCCACAGGGGAGAGGATAGGAACAAACCCATTATTGATGAGTGTAGTGAGCAAGGTTGTGTCCACCTTCTCTATCGCTCCCACAAATCCCAGGTCCCTTCCCTTCTCATCCTTTTTCTTGGAGCAAAGAAGCGTCCGCCCATCCTTGCCGCTTATCCCCACCGAAGGGATGCCCACGCTCTGCAACTGCTCAACCAGGGCCTTGCCGATGGAGCCCGAAAGGACCATCTCCGCGATCTTGGCCGTCTCGGCATCGGTGACCCGAAGCCCATCGAGGAACTCCGTCTTCTTGCCGAGCTTGTTGAGCATGCCGGTTATCTCATTGCCCCCACCATGCACCACCACGGGCTTCAGCCCGATATACTTGAGCATGGCGATATCCTGGATGACCGAAGCGCACTTCCCCTTGTCCACCATCGCCGAGCCGCCATACTTGACCACCACCACGCTCCCTGCAAACCGCCTGATATAGGGGATGGCCTCCACCAACACCTCAGCTTTGAGGATCTCGCTCTTCATCTTGTTGATCATCAGCTTCTATAATCTCCATTGATGCGCACATACTCATAGGAGAGGTCACACCCCCAGGCAGTCCCGGTTCCCGCTCCATCCCCAACTGTGGCATGCACCTCTACCTCCCGCTCCAGGAGGATGGACTTGGCCTTCTTCTCGTCAAAGGCAATCGGCTGTCCCTCAGAAAGGACCTGTATGGTCCCCTTCTCCGATGCAAAGTGCAGACTTACCTTATCGGGATCAAAATCAGAGCCGCTATAGCCCATAGCACAGAGGACCCTCCCCCAGTTGGCATCACTGCCGAAGAAGGCGGCCTTCACCAGGTTGCTGGACACCACCGAGCGCGCAAGGGTCTGCGCGCTCGCCTTGTCCATGGCGCCGCTGACCGTTACTTCTATAAACTTCCCCGCTCCCTCACCATCACGCACTATTGCCTTGGCTAAGGCGGTATGGACAAACAGGAATGCCTCCTTGAAGCTATCCCAATGGGGGCTTTGCTCATCGATGAGTGGGGAACCACTCATCCCATTGGCAAGGACCAGGACAGTGTCGTTGGTGGAGGTGTCCCCATCGACACTGATCATATTGTAGGAGTCGACCACACTCTCCCCAAGGAGGGCCTGCAGGCTCTTCTTGGAGAGCTGTGCATCGGTGGTGATGAAGCTGAGCATGGTAGCCATGTTCGGATGGATCATCCCCGAGCCCTTTGCCATACCCCCGATGCGAACAGGTGCATTGCCTATCATCACCTCGACGGCAACCTCCTTGGTGAAGGTGTCAGTGGTGCAGATGGCCTCGGCCGCCTCCAAGGCAGCCTCCTTGCCTGGTCTGAGGCCTTTGGTGATCTCTTCAATCCCCTTTGCGACTATCGCCATCGGTAGGGGCACTCCGATGACACCGGTGGAGCAGACCAATACTTCGGTTTGTTTTGCTGGGTGTTGGTTCTCAGTCAGGCTCTGGGCAGTGAGGACGGCCATTGTCTTGGTATCCTCCTTTCCCTGCTCGCCTGTGCATGCATTGGCGTTACCGCTGTTGATCAGGATTGCCCTGACCGTCTGCTGGGTTTGCACCAGGCTCTGGTCCCACAGCACCGGGGCAGCCTTGACCAGATTGGTGGTGAAGGAGCCTGCAAAGGTGCACTCCTGTTCGCTCACCACCAGGGCAAGGTCCTTTTTCCGTTTCTTGATGCCACAGGCTATGCCATTGGCAAGAAATCCCTTTGCGGCGGTTATCCCGCCTTCCACTATGTTCATTGTTGCGTATCTCCTACAGGGGGTTGGTGACCGAGGTGGCCAAGCCGGAGTTCTCGGCAAGACCGAACCGTATGTTCATGTTCTGCACTGCCTGGCCGCCGGCACCTTTGATGAGGTTGTCGATCGCACCGATGGCGACGACCCTTCTTGTCCTCGGGTCGATCCTCCACCCGATGGCTGTCATGTTCGTGTTCTTTACAAATCTGGTCTCAGGCAGGTGGGCTCCCATCAGGCGGATGAAGGGCTCATCTGCATACCACCTCTCATAGGCGGCTCTGACCTGCTCCTCTCCCACCCCGTCCTTGAGGTCTGCATAGCAGGTAGAGAGGATCCCCCGGTTCATGGGGACCAGGTGGGGGGTGAACTGCACGACCAGATCCCTGTTGGCCAGGATGGAGAGCTCCTGCTCGATCTCAGGGGTATGGCGATGGTCGGTCACCCCATATGCCTTGAAGGACTCGTTGCACTCGCAGAAGAGCGAATCGGTCCTTTCAACCCTTCCCGCCCCAGTCACACCGCTGGCGCTGTCGATGATGATGGTTTTGGTATCTACCAGATTCTCCGCTACCAAAGGGGCAAGCGTCAGGATTGAGCACGTGGTATAACAGCCGGGGTTTGCAATGAGGTTTGCCCGGGCGATCTCGTTACGCTTCAGCTCCGACAAGCCATAGACAGCCTCAGGGAGAAGATGAGGACTGCCATGCTTGGTTTTGTACCACTGCGAGTAGACGCCTTCATCACGCAAGCGATAGTCAGCGCCCAAGTCTATGATGACGCAGCGCTTGAGGATATCTGAGTTTATACGCTCACTGGCAAGGCCATGGGGGAGGGCAAGAAACAGGACCGAACAGAGTTCGCCCGCCTTGTGCAGGTCCTCCTCTTCCAAGACCAGGTCACACCCTCCCTGCATCGAAGGGTATATGGAGGAAAACCTCTTTCCCACATAGGAGTGTGAACCCAGGTAGGCCAGAGAGACGTGGGGGTGGTTTGCAAGCAGAGAGACCAGTTGGGCCCCTGCATATCCTGTTGATCCGATGACACCGGCGGTTACCATAGCTTCCTCCTAAGAAGAGTTTTGGTATAATTATACGTAAATATGCAATCATTACTAGCGTTTATACATAAAATCTCCCAAATCATTGTATAAATATGTATTCTATCTTCTCTGTTGCAATGGGATCATGCTCCAGGGCAGGATTTGTCCTGTCAGGAGTGTTCCCTATGCAGGCGCGCACTGCCAACACTGAAGGCGGTGAGCAGGGAGAGGTAGTAGCATCCGGTGACAATGAAGGAACTCACCTTTGGGGAGACTACTATAGCCAACAGGGCTATTGTGGAGGAGATGATGATGGTCGGCGATACTTTTTTGGAGAAGATGGAGCCAAGGATGAGCATGAGCAGCCCGACAAAGGCGATGAGGGCATACTCCATCTGCAGCAGAGCGCTCACATCAAAGCTCTTGTCGAGCATGGCTCCGATGAGGAAAAAAAGCAGGGGAGTGACAAGGGAAAACCCTACAAACAGCACCCCTGCAGAGAGGAGGATGATACTGGCATTTTTCATAGGTTGGCCAACATCCTCTGTACATGCTTGAACAGCAGGGGATCGATCTCAAGCGAACTTGCCTTTCGCTCGATGCCATAGCGTTTGTTCTTCATAAGCCCGGCATAGGCTGAGGCGATGCAGAGCACAGCATCGTCGGGTTTGGTGACATCGGTATTGAAGACAATGTCATACATGGATGCATCGTTTGCATCGAAATCAAGGTCTGACTTGATGAAGGATGACCTGATCTGGTCAAACTTGTGCAAAAGGGCCTCTCCTTCGAGCCTCTTGAGCCCGTGCTCCTTCATCTTCCTGTCCACACGCAGGTCAAACGGCGCCTGGATACGGACATTGAGCACATCGGCATAACCTTGGAACAGGCCGAAGCCTCCCCGCCCAAGCAACACGACGTCACCTGCCTTGGCTACAGCCCTCATCGCCTGGGTAAGGAAGTCAACGGTATTGGAACGCTCCAGGTCAAAGCGCTCCCAGAAGTTCGGCTTGGTATCATAGACCTCATCGAACATGCTGAAGCCGTACTCCCGCATGATCAGGCCAAGTTCCTGCTTATCCACATACTTCAGGCCAAGCTCCTTGGCAAGGGCTTTTCCAATATAGGTCCCTTCACTGCCCATCTGACGTGAAATGGTAATGACTCCCATATGCACCTCCTTGGTGTCGGGCGAACGCATCGAATATCCTTATATATAGGGTAAACAGTGAATTTGCAGCTGTCAAGGAGTGGGGAGGCCTTGGGTTCCAATTGTTTGTCAGAACAGTGTTTCCCAGTCAAAGTTGAGTACTTTCTCAACAAACACCCTGGCAAGGGAGGGATCGAACTGTGTCCCAGCATGTTTTTTCAGCTCTTTGGCGGCTTCCTGGGGGGTGACGCTTGCGCGATAGGTCCTCTCAGCGGTCATCGCATCAAAGGCATCCACAATGGTCACGATCCTCGACTGCAGGGGTATCTCCAACCCCTTGAGCCCCTTGGGATACCCCTTTCCATCATAGCGCTCATGGTGGGCGAGCACATGGCCGGCAAGGCCTGCCATATCCTCGACGGAGAAGAGGATGCGGTACCCTATCTCGGGGTGGCGCTTCATCTCAGCCCACTCCTTGTCGGTCAGCTTGCCCTCCTTGTTGAGGATGGACTCGCTGATGGCAATCTTGCCGATGTCATGCATCAGGCCAAGCAGCTTCATCTCCGAGACCTGCCACTCGCTCATCCCAAGGGCTGTGGCGAAGGCCTCGCTGAAATTGCTTACCCGGCGGGAGTGCAGCTCTTCACGCTTGTTCTTCTCGTGCAACGTGTTGATGATGGCATAGACTGCACGCCCGCGCATATGGGGGGACTCCATGAGTTTGCGTGTATCGACATCCTTTTCAGCGTGCTTGATGATCTCGTTGATGTCATCGTCGGTGCTGGTCATCTCACACAGACCGAAACTGACGGAGGTTCGCACCGAGTCCATGACCAGCATCTTGGATACCTGCTCGCGGATGCCCCTGATGATGAGCTCAGCCTCTTCCAGGGTTGAGTTGAAAAAGACCAGGGCCACCTCATCACCACCGACGCGGGCAGCATAATTGCCCTCTCCAAGCCGCTCTTGAATGATGGAAGATATCCTTTTCAGCAGCAGGTTCCCCTGCTCCCTGCCAAAGGCCTCGTTGATGATCCTCAGCCCGTTCACATCACCGAAGGCAACAGTCAGGGGAAGCTTTCCCTCTGAGCTGAAGGAGGCCAGATGCTCTTCAAAATGGGTACGGTTATAGAAGCCGGTGAGGGCGTCATGGGTGCTTGCATAGCGCACCTTGTCCTCCTCACTCTTTCGCTCGGAGATGTCCAGCGTCATGCACAAGGATTCCAGCGACTCCTCATCTACAGGATCGAAGACACACAAGGAGAGGTTCCCCCACACCGATGAGCCGTCCTTCTTGAGGAACCGCTTGTCGAAGTTGAAGGGGCCCTTCTCCCCCAGGCGCATCTTCTCGGTCATCCCCTGTGATTGCACCGCGTCCTCGGGGTGGGTGACGGAGTCCCAGGTGCTTCCGATCAGCTCTTCACGGCTCAAGCCAAGCATGTCCAGATAGCTCTGGTTTACATTTCGGATCTCGCCGGTGATGAGGTCGGTCAGGGACATGCCGATGGGGGACTGCTCAAAGATGGTCTTGAACTGGCGTTCACTTCGCCTGAGGTCGCTGATGGTGGCCATCCTGTAGGCCTGGTTGAACAGCAGAAGGCAGAGCAGATAGAGGCCCAGGGGGCAGTAGACAAGAAGGGGAACCGCCATCGTTCGGAAAACCATGGGCTGGATCTCCCTAGGCAGGAGGAACAGGCAGAGGTACACCCCAAGGTGGGTGACCACCCCGACAAACAGAAATTCAAGGCCCATATACTGCTGTCTGCCCGAAACCTTCTTGAATCTGACCTTGCGCCAGAGGCTGCCAATGCCAAAGGAGATGAAAAGGAGGGCAACCCCTGCAAGGGTGCCGCTTCCCCCTATGATGATCCTGAAAATGGCCATGATGAGTGATCCGATCAGAGAGGGGACAAAGCCAAAGGTCATGGCAGAGACAGCCACTATGATGGAGCGGGAGTCAAAGCGCACCCCCTCTTCGATAATCATGGGGTTGACCATGATGAGGATACCCAGGAGCCCGATGGTGACACCCACCAGGGGGGTATGGGCGAAGAGCTTCTTGTAGTCCTTGAATGGGTAGGTTGAGTAGACCACACTAAGGATAAGCAGGAACAAGATGTTGAAAATAATATCTGCTGCCATCCTATAGTTCCCTACCTTCTAGGAGAATCACCCTGTTTCTTCCCCGTTTCTTCGCTTCATAGAGGCCCTTGTCCGCCAAACCGACCAAGCCGTTGATATCGTCAGCGAGGGGGGAGGCGACAGCGACTCCGATGCTGATGCAGACAGGAATCCTGACCCCTTCATGCATGAACGGATGCTCTTGCACGGCAAGGCGCAGTTCATTGCACTTTTCCAGCACTTGGGCTGTGGTCATCCCCACAAGGGAGATGATGAACTCATCCCCTCCGAACCTGGCAATGGTATGGCTATGCTTCAACACCTGGTGAACGACTGTGGCGAAGCCCTTGAGGATCTCGTCCCCGGCGAGGTGGCCATACTGGTCGTTGATCCATTTGAAATAGTCTATGTCACAGAGCAGCACATGGACACTGGTGCCGTTGGCATAGTGCTCCTCAAGCTCCTCTGCAATGCGATCCATGAAGTATCGCCGGTTTGCAAGGGAGGTGAGGGGATCAAGGTAGGAGAGGTCCTTCAGCCGCTGTTGCAGCAGCTTGCGGTCGGTTATGTTGATGATCATGGCCGTCACGACACGAAGGCCGAGATAGAGGTTCGGCATGGGGAACATGCGGGCCTCAAACCATTGGACTCCCCCCGGTCCATCCAGCCGGGGAAGATTGACCTTGTCCGTCTCAAGGGGGTATTCAAAGCAGTTGAGGACATTGCCTGCCAGGGTCTCCCGTATCTTTCCCATGAAAAAGTCGGAGAAATCCTTCTCCATAAACTCATAGATATTCTTTCCTTTCATGGGTTTTCCGTCATCGTAGAGGGTGCGCTCGGTGCCCCCGAGCACCTCAAGGTAGGTGCCCTCCTCTGTGATGACCATAAAAGGGTCGGGTACGGTATTGAACAGTGAAAGCGTCAAGTCAGTGAGCAGCGTCTGTTCCATATGCCCTCCCTTTTCTTATAAGGATACCAAGCGTAAGGGAATAAAGCTAGAACAACTTCACCTATCTTTGGGGAATTAGCAAATCACAGGAGCTTTTCCCTGCAAAAAACATAAAGTGTCAAAGATTGTTTACTATTTGGAGAAACACCTGCACGAAGAGGGACAGGCTCGTATCAAAAAACATAGGTTCTGAAAGAAGTGATGCCAATTTGGAACCACTTGAGCGCGTTTCCCCTTTACCTTTATAGCCTCTTGCGCTAAAGTTCGGCTAGGTGCAACCGTTGTCCAGTGATGGTGGGATGTACGCATTTTGGGGCCATAGCTCATCTGGTAGAGCGACTGGTTCGCAATCAGTAGGTGGAGGGTTCGAGTCCCTTTGGCTCCAAGGATCGGGGGGTTGTCTAGATGACAACCCCCTTTTTTCGTCTTTGCACAGCCCTTTTATTGCAACCTTTGGAATGCTGATTCCCTGAACAACCGCACCCCGAAAGCCTTGACAGCAAAACAAAGCAGTGGTACCGTAATACATAACAACATTGTTATATCACGTGTGTTGTAATATAGCTTACAGATAGGTTTAGGAGTGCAAAATGAACGAAATACGGTTTTATCATGAAACTGACGAGTATGGGTACCTTTCCAACTACTGGGTTGCCACCATACATATTGAAGGAAAGTCATGGAAATCCACTGAGCACTATTATCAGGGGCAGAAGACCTTGGACCAGACATATGCACAGCGCATCAGGCAAGCTCCTACCTGCGACGAGGCAAAAGACCTTGGAAACGATCCGGCATGCGTCTACCGCCCTGACTGGGAAACGGAGAAGATTGAAGCCATGAGGGTGGCCATCAGGGCAAAGTTCGACCAACATGACGACTTGAGGGCCCTGCTCCTAGGGACAGGGGACGCAATACTCATTGAAGATTCACGATCAGACTACTATTGGGGCATAGGGGAGGCAGGAACCGGCAAAAACATGCTGGGGATCTTGCTGATGGAACTGCGGCAAACCTATGTGAACAACGAAACGACCTGACCGTTAGGAGAACAGTATGCACCAACATGAAGGAAAAGCGATGCAAGGCCTCAGATCAAAGCCCATCACCTTGGAGCAGGACACAGGGATCAAACGATTCACCAAACTCATGTACAAGACCCTGCGCAGCTCTGCGCGAGTCCCTCTGCAAAGGCTTGAAAGCACCTACATGGAGATGGAGTGCTCGATCCATGAACAGGCCAGGGAGAGCGCCTTCGCCTATGGGGCCTTCATGTATGTGGCCTCGCGCCTTCCTTTTTGCATATTCTCCACAAAGAAAATCCTCCTCGGCCAAAGCGAATCGTTCTTGAAGGAGAGCGGGGTTGAAATCTCAGACTGTACCGAGGTCTATGCCAAGGCACGAAGAAGGCGCTACCTGTTCGATGGCAAGGATACCCTGATAGCCTTCATCTCCAGCAAGTCCGACATCGATGATGTGTTTCCCTCACTGTTGGCATTCCAGATAGAGTGGAACAAAGCGTACGCCCTCTTGAAACTGGCCTCTTTCTCCCTCCCTGAAGAAGAGCATCTCTCCGAAGAGTGCCTTCTCCTTTTTTCTGATGCCCTTGCCCTCACTGAGGAGCAAAGGCTCGGCCTCAGCGGACTGTTTGGCTCAAGCCTCCCTTCAGTCATCAAGGCCCTCTCAAGCGGACCATGCGACCTTCATGTGCAGAACTTTGAAGCTTCCTACAGCCGGTACAGGAAAGAGACGGAGATCTGGTGGAAGCATATCCAGGAGAGCTGCCCTGGAATTGAAGACCGGCCGATATTCTTCGTCTCATCCAACACCCACAGCGTCATCAACGTCCTGAGTGGTTTTGCAGAGCAGCTGGAAGGCGAGATCATAGCATTCGCCCACAATCGTGAGGACCTTGCCGCCATGGCAACCCTCTACCAGGATCCACCCCTCGATCCGATCAGGAAACAGAACATCCTCTACTTCCTGCTTATGAAATATGAGGCGTTGGCCCAGGATGGACCGCAGGTAAAGGAACGCAGGATCTCCTATGAGAAGTCGGTAGGCATCATACGCATAGCAAGCACCAAGACCCTTGATGTGCCGACCCAGGTGATCGACCTGAGAAAGCTCGCCAGCGCAACCAAAAAAAGGAAGACAGGGATTTCCCTGCCTGAGAGCATCCGTGACAGCGATGCCATGATCTTGAACATCGACTACCCCCTGGGCCGAACCGCATATTTCGTCCTGAACAAGATATCCGAGCATGTGGGAAAATTTCTGGGCATATACGTGATAGGCAAGGCCGCTTCGCTGTTTGCTGACCGGGGGGACATCCTGATACCCTCCTTCATCTTCGACCAGCACACCCAGAACCACTACTACTTCTCCAACACCATACATGCCGAGGATGTCATGGCCTTCATGGACACGAACACCCATGGCGTCTATGACAATCAGAAGGCCATCACGGTATTGGGCACCTTCCTGCAGAATAAGAAGATGCTCAACCAGCTGCTGCTTGCAGGGATCACTGACCTTGAGATGGAGGCAGGCCCCTACCTCGCCGCCATCTATGAGCTCACCCAACCCAAACGGTATCCAGAGAATGAAACCATCTCCATAAGCAACTCCATCGACCTGGGCATTGTGCACTATGTGTCCGACAACCCTCTGAGCACCAGCCGCCTCGATACCAGCCTGGAAGCAGATGGCATCGATGCCACCTATGCGGCAACCAGGGCCGTCCTGCAGAAGATTGTCATGAAGCTGATCAGTGAAGCCCACGGTTCAAGGGACAGGGCCTTTGCAGAGGAGCTTCGTCATTCGCTTTTTACAGACCTTTTCAGCAAAGGAGGAAAACCAGAAGTATGAAACGTATAAGGATACAATCCGGGGAGAACAAGCTCTCCTTCAGGCAGGGCAGGTACAAAAAAGATGAGCTGCTGACAGCGTTCTTTTTCCTTTTGCCCATGTTTGCCATCTTCTTCATTTTCAAATACATCCCCCTGCTGGACAACTTCAGGATCAGCCTGACATCCTGGAACCTGTTCTCACCGAAAAAACGGTTCATAGGCCTGGCAAACTTCAAGGCCATCCTCACTTCTGCGATCTTTTGGAAAATCCTGGGCAATACATTTTTCTTCACCTTCTGGTCGACAGCCTTCTCCATGGTCCTCGGATTTTTCATTGCGGTCACCCTGCACAAACGCACAAGCCTAGCTTCCAAAATCCTCAAGACTGTGTTCTTCATCCCCAACATCACCACGGCAAGCGCGGTGGCAATCCTTTGGATCTGGATATTCGACCCTGATTACGGACTGGCAGGCCAGCTCTTCAACCTTATAGGAAAACAGAGCCCCCGCTGGCTGCTCACCCCCGGGTATGCCATATGGATAGTCATCTCCCTGGCAGTCTGGAGAAGCGTCGGATACGTCATGCTCATCTATAGCAGCGGCCTTTCTGGCATCAGCGACGATGTGTATGAGGCGGCCACCATCGATGGGGCTTCCCCATGGCAGCAGACCACCAGGATAACGCTTCCCCTGCTCAAGCCCACCACATACTTTCTGCTTCTGACCTCCTTCATCCAGGCGATGCAGGTATTTGATATCGTCTCGGTCATGACTGGAGGGGGACCCTACAACAGCACCAATGTGTTGAACCTCTACATCTATCAGGAGGCTTTTGCACGAGCCCACGCAGGATACGCTTCTGCGCTCTCGGTATTCCTGTTCCTCATATTGCTCTTCTTTACCGTAGTGCAGCGCACATTGTCCAGAGACAAGGGAGAAGCTAATGCCTAAGACCTACAGTGAGGCCATTGCCCAGAACAACACCATGCAAAGATTCCTCTCCACCCTTTTCAGGAGCCTGGGCATCATATTCCTCACGCTTATGACCATTGTCGTGGTGGCGCCTTTCCTTTGGATGATCATAACCAGCCTGCAGGGTTCTACATCGGAGGTGCTGACCAAGCCGTTGCACATCCCCTACCCCCCAGCCTTCAGCAACTTTGCCAAGGCATGGAAGGTGGAGCCCTTTGACATCTATGCCTTCAACAGCCTGTTCGTCTCTATTTCTGCGACCCTTCTGCAACTCATCACAGCTGTCCTTGCTGCGTATGCCTTCAGCTTTCTCAGGTTCCCCGGGAAGAACATCTTGTTCCTGATGGTCCTGGCGGTACTGATGATGCCCTCTCAAGTTGCCATCATCCCGCTGTACTCAATCATCCTCAAGCTTGGGTGGCTGGATACCTTCAAGGGCCTGATCATACCTTTTGCAGCTGATGCCTATGGAATATTCCTCATCAGACAGAGCTTCTCAACGATTCCCAAGGACTACTATGAGGCGGCAAGGATCGAGGGTGCGGGGCACCTGGCCATCGCCTTCAGGATCATGATCCATCTGGCAAAGCCCTCCCTCATCGCCTACGCGATCATGGCCTTCAAGTGGCGCTGGAATGACTACTTCTGGGTCCTGATCATGACCAGCAGCGTAAACCGCAGGACCATGCCGGTCGGCATCGTGATGATGAAGGAGGTCAATGACGGAGGGACTCAGTGGCACCTGTTGATGGCTGCTACCATCTTCGTCCTGCTTCCCCTGGTAGTGCTCTATCTGAGCCTGCAAAAATACTTCACCAATGATTTTCTGCAAGGGGGGATCAAGGGGTAAGTGATAGCCCTCTTGTCCTGCAACAGTGTCCTCATCCTCATCTGAGGGTATGCATATGGTAAGAAACTAGTCTACTAAGGAGATTGTAACGATGAAAACAAAGAGAATTCTCGTAGTGCTTGTACTGCTCGCCGCTGTTTTGGCAGTGGGGTTTGCAGCAGGGACAAAGGAAGTCAAACCGGCAGGTCCGGTGACCATAGAGCTGTGGAGCAGCCTCAGCGGCTCCAAGGCCAAGGTGTTTGACATACAAGTGGCTGAATACAACGCTTCACAGAGTGAAGTGAAGGTGAATGTCATCCACCAGGGTGGGTACAGCATCCTTCGCCAGAAGATCGCCGCTGCAGCGAATGCAAAGAACATGCCTACGCTGCTGATCTGTGACTACCTTGATGTTCCCTGGTATTCACAACTCGGGCTTCTGAAGAGCTTGGACGATCTGCTGCCCAAGGCGACCTTGGATGACTACTACCCTGCAATGCTCGCGGACCTCACCTATGAGGGGGAGCTCTATGCGCTTCCCTACAACAGGAGCACCCAGGGCTTCTTTGTGAACAATGACCTGATCAGGAAGGCCGGAATCGAAAAGCCGGCGACCACATGGGATGAGTTCAAGAAAGATGCGAAGACCATGAAGAATCTTGGCAAAGAGTACTACTATGGGTATGCCTTCTTCCACCAGTTCCTGTTCGATGCAATCGCATACACCTGGGGAAGTGAGATCGGCACCCCTGATGGAACGGTCAGGCTCAACAGCCCTGCAACCGTCGAGATGATGACCTACTTCCAGCAGCTGTTCAACGACGACCTGCTTCTGATGCAGCCGGTTCTGGTTGGCGGGTTCGAAGAGCAGAACGGTGCCTTCCTTGATGGAAGAGTCGCTTCTGTTTTCCAGACCACCTCCTTCATCCCCACAGCAGAGAAGCTGCTCAAGTACGACTGGTCATTCAATTTCATCCCTGCAGGAAAGGGCGGTCATGCCGTGACCATCGGTGGGGGAAACTTTGGCATCGCTTCCCAGGCTTCCAAGGCTTCAACCGATGCCGCCATACAGTTCCTGAACCATATGGCCAAGGCGGAGACCATTGCCGACTTCTTCATGCAAACAGGGAACCTGCCTACCAGGAAAAGTGTCATGGAGCTCGCTGAAGTCAAGGAGTTCCTTGCCAACAGACCTGCTTACACCGTCATGATAGACCAGCTCGCCTATGGAAAGGCTGCGCCAAGCACAACCAAAAACCTAAGGGACGTCTTCAATCGTGTCAACGACATGATCAGCAGAATCATTTTGAACAATGAGCATGCCAAAAAGGTCCTTGATGAGTACACAGCCCTCTTCCAGGCTGAGTTCGATGAAGCCAAGTCTTTTGGAGAGTTCATCTACTAAGGGCGATGCTTTCAGGATCCAGGAAGAAGTGCCACAGCCTTGTGGCACCTCTTCCTTCTCTTTATGGTGGTACCATACAAACCCTTGGAGGTGCACAACTGTGAACAACCCAAAACTCATCAAATCGACAGCCATCACGTTGCTCCTTGAAAGGGGGGACCTGCAGCAATCCATGCGTTATGCGCGCCTCCCCTTTTTTGTTCCTGAGCATACGACGGGCCTGACCATCCTTCTTTCAAGAAGTACGCAGGAGCCGGCACAGCTGCCCATAGCCCTCTTTGACTCATCGGGGGCCATACGCATCATGAAGGCATCGGAAGGGGCAATAGGTCTTCATCAGGAGGAGCACTCCCTCACTCTTCACACTGCGTCCAGAGGGGGGATCCCAGGGCCAATACCCAGCGGACAGTGGCTGCTGGTGATCTACAAGAGAAGGTTCTTTGAGGATATAGAGCTGACAACCAAGATTTTTGCAGCATCAGGGGGTCTGGCGGCCAGTACCCTATCAGAGCCTGCTGAACCTCCTTTCTCATACTATGTCCCAAACAGGGAAAAGGGATGGTATTGTGGAGAGCTGCACCTGCACTCGGACGAAAGCACAGGGCGCACCCCAGTGGAAAAGGTACTTGAGGTTGCACACCAGGAGAGCCTTGATTTCATAGCGCTGACCGACCACTTCACCGCAAGCCACTGGTTGCAGATCCAGAAGATATATCGCTCCTACAACCTGCTCTGCCTACAGAGCATGGAGGTTTCCGGTGATTTCGGGCATGCAAACATCCATGGCATCACCACCTGGATAAACCCACTGGTTGATGACAATGCAGAGCTGGCCAAACAGCTCGGCTTGGAACAGCCTCCTACGATGGAGAGCGTCGCTGACCAGGCCCATGGGCAGGGGGGCCTGTTTTGCATCAATCATGCGGCAAGCGGCCTTGTAGCCTGGCGCTACCATGATTTCCCTGTACAGAAGGCTGACCTGTTTGAAATATGGTGCCTCGCTGACGGACCATCGACATTCCTCTATCCCACGCTCTGGGATACCTATCTCTGCCAGGGTATCCGCCTGACGGGTGTCGGAAGCAGCGACAGCCATAATGCCGCTGCTACTGAGGGTCCTTGGAAGCTGGGGCAGATACGGACATGGGTGGAGGCGGATGAGCTATCCCAGCCGGCTATCATACGTGGCTTGAAACAGGGGCGCGCCTATGTCTCCTACGGCACCTCCCGCCTGGAGTTCCATGCAGCATGCAAGGGAAAAACGTATGGGATGGGGGACAGCATTCCCCTAAAGAAGGGTGAAAGCTGTTCGTTTACCGTAGAATTGAAAGACAATCCCAGTGGAAACTTGTTCATCATGATGGGTGGGCAGGTACACGATATCATCCATATCGAGGGCCCTGGGAAGCTATGCTGCTTCACTTTGGGGGAATGGGAATTGAAACGGATCGTAACAGGGCACTCTTTTGTGCGTCTTGAGTTTCATGAGGATATAGTCAAGTCCCGGTTTTGGGGGATGGCCTATAGGGACCATAGGAGCATGCGCCTGCTCTCCAATCCAATTTGGTTTGATGCTTGACTAGTGGGCAAGAACAAGTAGCGGTAGAAAGGAAATAAGAGAATGGAATTACGTCATATCTGTGTATTTTGTGGATCAAACTTTGGTGATAGCGAAAGTTTTCGCACCCTGGCCGAAACGGTGGGCACCACCCTTGCGGGAAGGGATATCGGCTTGGTATATGGAGGGGGAACCCGGGGCCTGATGGGTGAAGTTGCCAAAGTAATGAAGGATGCAGGCGCCCACGTCGTAGGCATCTCCCCTAAGAGGTTCTACAAGCCGCAGTACGAGCACCTGGTCGTAGACGAGTTCATCGTGGTGGACACCATGCATGAGAGGAAAGCCCTGATGTATGAGAAGGCCGATGCCTTCATTGCACTTCCCGGTGGCATCGGGACCCTTGAGGAGCTTGCCGAGATAATCACGTGGCGTCAGATCGGCTTCACCAACAAACCCTGTGCGGTTTTGAACCATGAGGGTTTCTATACCCCGTTGCTCGACCAGCTCGAGCTGATGTACAAGCGTGGCTTCACCCGGAAAGAGCAGTGGGAACAGCTGATAGTAGCTTCCTCCATCGAGGAGATCCTCGAGGCCTTTGATGCGTATGTATATGAAAAGGCGACGTGGGAGAAATGATGATGCTACTGGGCTGAAAGGTTCTCTATCCTGAGGTTCTTCATGTTGATGGAGAATTCATACAGCTCTGAGTTGAATACGGAATAGTCCACCTGTACAGGGGTATCGTTGGCCAGGAAGCCGATGCTTTTGTACCAGAGGTGGGCAGAACCCTGGGGGACCTCCAGCATGGCACAAACCTCTGGCTTGGGAATGATGGCGGTTACAGAGCCGATGGTGTCGACAACAGGGATGCCGAATATCTTCTGGTAGAGGCCATAGAAGGACTCAGTCCTCAGATCATAGGTGCGCATGGTGTCACCCAGGCTTTCCTTCACATAGGTATCCATAAGTGCAATGGGCTTGCCCCCTGCCAGCCTGATGCGGGAGAAATGCCACACAAGGCTTTTTGAGTCCGCCAAGAGCAGCTTCTGCCTGAGTTCAGCAGAGGCTGGGATCAGTTCCTCAACCAAAAGCCGGGAGACGACAACAACCCCCTGGGCTGCCATATTCTGGGTAAAGCCGTTGGCACTGGCACCGGAGTACATCTTCGAAGCTGTGATGAACGTGCCTTTTCCCTGGATGCGCTTGATGAGGTTTTCTCGCTCAAGTTCTTCCAATGAGCGCCTGACAGTAATGCGGCTGACACCATACATGACACACAGCTCGGATTCGGTAGGCATGAGCATCTCATTGAACCATTGGCCTGAAGCTATCCGTTTCTTGATATCCATTATCAGTAATTCATACTTCAACATGTACAATACATTCCTTGTGACAGATATAATCTATTTGTATTATACTGCAGGTTATGACCTTTGTCTTGAAACATCTCTATAAAACGTTATCCATGCATCAGATGTGCCAATCTAACAGGGAATGATCAGGATACGGGAGTCAGCTCTAAAAGCAATGGCATGCCAGGCACAAAATAAAACCCTCCACCATGGAGGGCTTCTTGGTTACTCAGGGTATTTCTTCGGTTATTCCCCTTCTTCACCACCACAACTACATAGTACCACCGAAGGTTGTAGGTGTCAATTTTTCTTTTTTGAAAATTCTTGAAAAACTAAGCCGGATATGATTTATTCCACTTTCAACCTCACATGATTATGTACTGTATGGGCTAAGATATGGTTTACTGTAGAGCAAAATGATGCAGTATCGTTGTCGTAAGGAGTACCCATGGAACATGCAGTGGCCATCAGTACAAGGCAGAGCATCCTTGAAACGGTTGTCTCGACCCTATTTTCTCTCTTGTTGCTCGCCCTGTACCTAGAGCCTGAGCTACTGGCGATCTACCAAAGGGGAGGTGATCCCATCCCCATGCTCCTCACCTCCAGGGCGAAGGGCCTCCTGCTGGGGTTTTTCCTGCTCTCGCTGGGCACCTTGGCTATCAATGTGGTGAAGCTCATCAGAAAAGGGTGGAGCAAGTCCCTGCTGTGGGTCAGCTGTCTAGGCGAACTCGCAGGCTCCCTCTATTTCTCTTTCTTCATGACCAGGTGGGATGCTCTGAACAGGCAGTTCATCCGCTTCTTCAGAAATGACCTTGCCACATGGGCGATCATTGCAAAAGCCGCTGTTCTTTGTTACTTGCTGTTGACCCTCATCAGCATAGCTGATGACCTGTACAAGGTGTACAGACACAACTGGAGAGCATAAAAGGGAAGAGCATGCCATCGGGGCATGCTCTCTTCCTTGGGTTCTCTCTCTTGTTGCTTCCCTCGTGTCAGAACGAGACTGACCTCACCTGGACGATGATGCGCTCGCTGGTGATCTTGGACTCCTGGATGAAGGGATTGTCATCAAGGCAGCCCAGGACTGCATCACGCTCCTGAAGGGTGCGATAGGTGCTTGATCGGAACTTATTGTTGAAGTCCTTCTCCTTGGTCTTGAAGACCTGCTCCTCAATATGCAATCGGATGCGTACGACAGCGTCCTGGAGGGTAAGCCAGTGGGAGGCTGTTATCTCAGGGACCTCCATGATCTCATGCAGGATGGCAAGGGCATGAACTGCCCTATCCATGGGATATTGTGCAAACCAGGAGTCGTACCTCTGGTGCACTTCATCCCATCGGCCTATCCTGCCCTCCCTGATATCCTCCTTGAGGGCCTCCACCTTGTCAGCGGGTACCATCTGGCCACCCACATTCAGCCAATCCTGCAGGCGCGGGGAGCTGTCCTTCTGAAAGTCAGAGACAAGGCAGTTCTGGCTGCTGCACCACGAGGCTATGGTGGAAGCTGCATAGTAGAGCAGCATCTCCGTATAGGAGCGGTAGGCCTCCACAGGCTTGAGGACCTCCACAGGCTCCGCACTGTTCTCCATTGCAAAGGTCATGACGGTAAGTGGGGAGAGCTCATCGCCCTGGCGCTCGAGCAACATCTTGCCTTGCAAGGTGAGGTCCTCGTCAGTGAAGGTGGCCGTCTCCCTTATATGCCTGTTATAGCTCTCCGCTGTCCACAAGGAAAGCAGTTTTCGGGCATTGAGCATCTCGTGAGCAGTATCGGGGGCAAGGTAGTCGGTCTCAATATGCTGGCGGATCACCTTGCGCTTGTCGCGTATGCGGTATTTGTAGCTGTTACGCTCCAAAGCGTAGAGGTTGTACATCCACCAGTAGGCGGGCAGGACCACACGCCTGCACTCGCGGCTGTCAGCGCTGACCAGGCTGAAAGGAAGGGGTATGTTCAGTTCAAAGGGGTAGTTTCCCTTGGCAATGAGCACATAGCTGGCAAACTTGCAGTCATACTTGAGGGTACTCGAAAGGGCAGGCCAGAACCCGCGACCCGCTATCATCTCCCCATCATTGCCCCGGCTGTTATGGTTCGACCCTATATTCGCCCCGGCTGCCATGTTCGACTGCCCCATGACCAGGCTGGCGATGAGAAACGAGTTGTTGTGGTGCTGCTCATGGCCACCAAATATCAGGTTGTTGAGGATCTCGCAGCAGCTTACCGTGGAGTTGTCCCCTAGGATCGAATGGATGAGACGGGCACCGTACTTCAGGGCGCAGTTGTCCCCCATGATGAACCGGATGCCCTTGCTGCCATAGAAGACACGGCTGCCCGACCCTATGATGCCGTTGACCAGCTCCACCCCCTCACCTATCTGCACAGAGGATTGCAAGGTGGAGCGCAAGGTGAGGTTCTTCAGCTTGTTCGCACCCTTTATGTAGGCGCCCGGTCCTACCCAGACATCCTTGATGGTGTCACACGACTTGATGACCGACTGCTCCCCGACATACCCATACCCCCCCCGTCGGAGGTCACACTCCTTGTCTGTCATCTCTCCAAATTTCTGCATCAGAAGCGTATCGTCACGAAAGGTCCCCCAAAGGAAGGCATCGGAGGGGATCATGCCATCGAAGGGACGCACACTGCGCCCACCGGCCTCATTCATGATGCCGATGGTCACCAGGACCTCAGGGTCCTCCCCTTGCATGACCACTCCGTTGCCAAACTTGGCATGGTTGGTCGCCTGCAACTCTCCAAGGCGGTAGAGGATCACATTGTTGGCAATTACGTAGTGACTGATGTAGGAGCAGTCCAGGATGGCGCAGTAGTCTCCTATATCACAGGAGACAAGGCGGCTGTTGGTAATGCCTACAGGTACACAGAAGTCATGAAAACATGCTACCTGCCGCCTCATCTTACCCAGGCGCACCAAGCCATAGAACTCGCTGTTCTTCACCAGCGTTGGGTCGAAAGGGTCGCTGACCAGCACATGGGCCCAAGCAGGGCAGATGTTCAGGTTATCCTCAAGGACCTTTATCTCCTGGTCTGTAAGGTTGCGATATCCCTCCAGGGTGTCCAGCATCTGGTTGCGCAGATAGTACTCGTCCTTACCCTCGGGAAGATAGGCACCATCAATGAACCCATACCCGAATTGCCGGGTCTCAAGCATTTTCACTTTATCAGTCATGGCAAAAGTATAGCAAGCAGGTCAAGGGTGTTCAATGTTTGGCTGGTAAAAAGAACAAAAACAACACATTGAAACAAGAATCCCTATGCAAGCAGTTGTATATTTACTCATTTGCGAACGCTTGCCGTCTACCAAGCTATTGCACGCCCAACAGGGATAGATTACTATGACCCCATTATGGTTGACTATGATTTATCTCCCAAAATGAAACGTCTGGTGAACCTTATCGGGAAACTTTCTGTTTCAGACCCCGAAGGGCTCACCCCCAAGCGCATAGAAGAGATTAACGATATTTCCATTCCTAACAATATGCTCATCCGCAAACTCTTGGGCAAGAGTGCCAAAAACATCGACTCCAAGACCTTCATCATCCCTGTCACCGACGGAATGATAAGCGGATACCTGTTTGAGAAACAGGGCTCGCGCGACATCTCAGACCTCACACCCCTGATCATCTTCTATCATGGAGGGGGGTGGATTTGGGGCAATATGGATCTCTATAACTTCTTGTGTGCACATCTTGCCGACATCACCGGGGCATCGGTGCTCTCTGTCGATTACCGCCTTGCACCGAAGTACAAGTTCCCCACCGCTGTCGAGGACTGCTATGATACCCTCATATGGGCAGCTGCAGGGTGCAGGTACTGGAAAACCGACCCGGACAGGCTCTACCTGATGGGCGATAGTGCCGGGGGAAACCTCGCAGCTGTGGTAAGCCGGCTTGCCAGGGACCGCAAAGGCCCTGCCATTGCAGGGCAGGTGCTGCTCTACCCTGTCACCGATGGACGGATGAGGACAGCCTCGTATGAGAAGTACAAGGACTCGCCCACCCTGACTGACAAGCATATGGCTTTTTTCATAAACAGCTACCAAAGGGAGCCCAAGGACATACTCAACCCGAGCTTCTCGCCCCTGTTGAGCAAGGACCACTCGCGCCTGCCGCAGACGCTGATCATCGGAGCTGAGTACGATCCCCTGCGCGACGACGGCAAGCTCTATGCCGATGCCCTCGCATCGGCAGACACCCCGGTAAAGTACCTGGAGGTCAAGAAGACCATCCACGGCTTCATCAACTACCCCAGTGCCACAGGCACTGAGGAGACCGAGTGCGCCATCATCCAGTTCATCGGGGGAAGGCCAGTCGAGCAGGTAGCCCTGATCTCCAGGAAGGAGTGGGCCAAAGCCATCAAGAAAGAGCAGAAGCAGATTAGGAAGCAGAACAAGCTCTACATACCTGTAGAGACAACCAAGGGCTAGAGCCTTTTCTTCAGGAAGCCAAAACCGAGCGGCAGTCTCCCTCTTTTAGGGGGGGAGGATGCCGCTTCCCTGTTTTTCTCCAGAGTAGCTTCTATCACTTGTATTTCTTCTTCCTCTTTGTTTTCTTGTTGTTTGCTCTCTTGCTCTGTTTCCTCATCAGAGTTTTGCTGCTCTGCTCCAGCGAGAGGGCGCACATCACCAAACCAATCCAGCACCAGGGGCAGCAGAGCCGCTGCCAAGGCAGCGTGTCCCTCACTATCCATGTGCAGCAGGTCGATGGGGCTGCTCTTTGCAACCAGGGAGGCATCGAGGAAGAGGAAACCATTCTTCTGTGCCATCTCCCTGATGGCAGGCCCAAGCTGCTTGCTCAAAAGGTGTGACTGGGAGTCGAAGCCGAAAAAGGAGGAGTTCTCCACCCCTTCCCCACTATGGATCGGCGCAACCACCAGCACCTGGGGTATGGGATAGTGCTCGCCATAGGGGTACTCCCTGATGATGAGGGCGAGCTTCTCCACAGCCTTTGCAATGATCTTGGCATTGGCGTTGAACATCACCTTGCAGTCGTTGGTCCCCAGGCTGAGAATGACCAGATCGAGGGGACGATGGCTGTGGAGCATGATGGGAAGGTGTTTCAGACCGCACCGGTTCTCCTCAAGAGGGTCATCAAAGACTGTCGTGCGTCCTCCAAGGCCCTCCTCTATGATGCGGTACCCCCCACCCAGGGCCTGGGCCAGGAGGCCTGTCCACCGCTGTTCAAGAGGCCAACGCCCACCGCTGGGGTTGGTTCCGAAGAGATTGGAGTCGCCAAAGCAAAGTATATGTTTCATCATCTGTCCTCTAAACAAGCTATAGTGAACAAGTGTAACGAGAGCTCAAGCTTTGGTCAAACCAAATGGGAGAACCAAAGCAACGGGGGATTCTTTACCGAATGGGTTTTGTTGAATTTCTGCCAACACGCTTCAGAGCCACCACCTGATAGGGTTGTAGGGTGAGAGTGTCTCTATCTTTGTTTGCAGCATTGCCCATCAGGTCAACAGAGCCCATACCTATGTGGGAGGCCACCCAGGCAGAAGTGAATACCTGAATCTTGGAGCTGACGTTGATCACCACAAGAACCTCTTCTGGAGTATGGGTTTGGGTGTTCCTACTCTTTTCATCCTCAGAACCAGCAAGGTCTTCTCGTCTGAAAGACCGTAGGAATGCAAAACAGCCCCTTATGGCTGTATCGACAACCCTTTGCCCAGCCAGGGGGAGAAAGCTGCTTCACGCTTCCTGATCTCAAGCAGAGCCAACATTCTGGTGAAGAGGGCAGACCGCAGGCTCTTAGGATCGGAGAGTTGTTGCTCAAGCTGTTGCATGTCAATCTTTTCTCGGTTAATGCGCCTAGGATGATCTTTCAGGGTAGCATCGCCAAACCAGTTCCTTGAGCCGATAAGGCTATGGATGTAGATGCCTGGAATTCCCTTGAAGAATACCATGATGGCAGAAGCAGCTACGAATCGCTGTACTGCCATCTCATCACGCTCATCTTCCTCGATGTGGGAGAGTGCTGAAAAGTAGTTGATGTTCAGCTCATATGCACTGGTCGAACTATTTACGAAATAATCTCCCTTAATCCCTCTTTTTTTATCTATAGATATTGACCAATAGGCGTTCATCGAATATATTTGCGCTAGGCAACAATTGCCTATATGAACTATAAGGAAAGTGTAATGATAGACCTATGTGCCATCAGAAAACTGCAGACATCCTTGCGGGCGTTTGAAAAACACCTGAAAGAGGAGACAGGACTCTCTTTCAATGACGCCCTGCTCTTGTGTGCAGTGAACAAAGGGATAGCAGAACCCGGGTTGCTTGCAATAGAACTCGAACTCTCCCCCTCACGCCTTACCCGCATCCTCGACAGCCTCGAGAGCCGGGACCTGACACGAAGGGAGCTCTCATCCCTTGACCGCCGAAGCATGCTGGTTACCCTCACCGAGAAGGGCAAGCAGATGGTGGAACAATACAGCTGTAGCGGGATAACACTCCCCTCCGAGCTGGAATTCACCCAGAACTGAACCCTAAGGAGGGACGTATGGCACGATACCTAATCGTTGGAGGAGTAGCTGGAGGGGCAGGAACTGCCGCCAGGCTCAGACGACGCGACGAAAAAGCTGAAATCATCATGTTTGAACGTGGTGAGTACATCAGCTATGCAAACTGTGGACTGCCCTATTACGCGGGCAACGTCATCACCGAACGATCGAGGCTGTTTGTCATGACGCCCGAGAAGTTCAAGGAGACCCTCGACGTGGAGGCAAGGGTTCTTTCGGAGGTGGTTTCCATCAACCGCAAGGACAAATCCATCCACATCAAGAACCTGAAGAACAACACAGAGTATGACGAGCGCTACGATGTGCTCATACTCAGCCCTGGGGCCTCTCCCATCAAGCCACCCATCCCAGGCATCGACCACCCATCCATCATGTCGCTTCGCTCAGTGACCGACATCGACAAGATCAAGGCGAAGATCGACAACCCCGCCACCAAAAGGGCAGTTGTCGTGGGAGGAGGCTTCATTGGCCTGGAGATGGCCGAGAACCTCAAGGAAAGGGGTTTGGAGGTCTCTGTCGTAGAAGCCCTCGAACAGGTGATGAACATCATCGACTACGACCTTGCAGCCGAGGTGCAGCAGCACCTCAGGGTCAAAGGGGTCAACCTCTACCTCCGCGACGGGGTTAAGGCATTTGGCAAGCATGACTCGCTAGTCAGTGTCGAACTTTCCTCAGGGACCATCATCGATGCCGATATCGTCATCCTCTCCATCGGGGTGCGACCCGATACCGCCTTCCTCAAGGAGGCAGGCATCGAACTCGCAGAGAATGGTGCCATCAAGGTGGACGAGTTCTTCACCACCAACGACAAGCACATCCGCGCCGTCGGGGACGCCATCGAGTTCAACAGCCCCCTGACAGGGCTTGCTTGCACCATCCCCTTGGCAGGTCCCGCAAACAAACAGGCTCGCCTGTGCGCAGACAACATCGTCGATGGGGACACAAGGGCCTACGGCGGGACGATCGCAACCAGCATAGCCAAGATATTTGAGATGACCGTAGCCTCCACAGGGCTCACAGAGAAGGGCCTCATCAAGGCAGGTCTTCCCTTCCGTGCGGCAGTGACCCATGCAGGAACCCACGCCGGGTACTATCCCAACGCCAGCATGCTGACGCTCAAGATCCTCTACCACCCTGAAAGTGGCAAGCTCTGGGGAGCCCAGGCGGTAGGCTATGACGGCATAGACAAGCGCATTGATGTAATCTCAGCCTATATCGGAAAGGAAGGGACCATAGCCGACCTTGCCGAGTTCGAGCAAGCCTATGCACCGCCTTTCTCCAGTGCAAAGGACCCCACCAACATGGTCGGCTTCATAGCTGAGAACGTGCTGAATGGCTATTCGAACACCATCACGTGGGAAGAGGCTGAGGCAATGCGCCTCGATGGTGCCTTCATCCTTGATGTGCGTACCCGCGAAGAGTTCGAACTGGGCAGCATAGAGGGTTCCCATTTGATCCCCAACACCGACTTGCGCGACAGGCTGGATGAGGTGCCCAAGGATAGGACGGTTGTGCTCTACTGTGCCATGGGATTGCGCGGCTATCTCTCTGAGAGAATCCTGCGCCAGAATGGCTACAGCGAGGTATACAACCTCACCGGAGGGCTGAAGACCTATGAGGTTGCCTTGCGTGAACGCAAGCTTTTGGAAAACAAGGACCTGCACAGTGTCAGGATCCAGAAAAACGTCAACGTGCTCAACGAGGACGGCAGCTTCAGAAAACCCGTTGCAAACAAGATCTTCAAGGTCGATGCCTGCGGCCTGCAGTGCCCAGGACCCATCATCCGCCTCAAGCAGGAGATCGACAACCTCGAGCATGGCGACAGGATCGTCATCAAGGCATCAGATCCCGGCTTTGGCGTGGACGTCCAGTCCTGGTGTGAACTCACAGGAAACGAGCTGGTATCCCTGAACACTACAAAGGGCATCATCGAGGCGGTCATCAGCAAGGGCGACCCCTCCATCTGCTCGGTTCCCGACTCCTTTGGCAACAAGCCAGCCATATGTGACCCTGACAATGGGGCCACCATGATTGTATTCTCCAATGACCTGGACAAGGCTCTGGCGACCTTTGTCCTGGCTAACGGGGCTGCGGCTACAGGTAAGGATGTGACCTTGTTCTTTACATTCTGGGGACTCTCTGTCCTGCGCAGAAAGCCCAATGGACCTGTCAAAAAGGATTTCATGGGCAAGATGTTCGGAGCCATGCTTCCCAAGGGCATGGAGCATCTGGCACTCTCCTCCATGAATATGGGGGGAATGGGGGCTGCGATGATGAAGGGCCGCATGAAGAAGAAGAATGTCGACCAGGTCCGCGCTATGTTCGAGGACGCCAAAAAGGCAGGAGTGCGCATGATAGCGTGCCAGATGTCGATGGACATCATGGGCATCACGCGCGAGGAACTGCTCGATGGCGTTGAGATCGGCGGAGTTGCCACCTATATGGGTGCTGCTTCCAAGAGCAAGGTCAACCTGTTCATCTAGGCTCAATAGTGAGGCGGCCTTTCGCCCTCGGGAAGGCTGTCCTCACCACTCTCTACAAATGAGGTAAGACGTCTCTCCAAGGCATCGATGCGACTCAACAAGATGGCTATCTCCTGGGCCTGGCCGCTGACCACAGCATCCAAGGCAAGGACGGTCTCTTCCGCATAGGCAAGTTTAATCTCAAGTTTCGTCAGACGTTCATCCATAGCAATCTCTCCTATACGAGCATAGTATCACGGCCGCCATTGGGTTTCAATGTGCTGTTTTCTGTGCGCTTATTGTTGCAAAGCCCTTGAATAACTCCACATTCGTGGTATACTGACATGAATTTTGTTGCAGAATGGTGCAAAAAAGAGGGTATCCATGAAAGGCGAACGCATTGCACAGCTAGAACTACTCCTACATTCCCACCCTGAAGGGCTCAGGCGTGCCGAGATAGCACGGCGCCTGGGAGTTCACCGCTCCACCATCAGCAGATACGTCGATGAGCTCAAGCAGTATATAGACATATATGAGGAGAACAGCCTCATCAAGATCAAGGCGCGCGAAGGCGATGAGAACATCGCCCTGAGCATCTACGAAAGCCTTGCCTTCAACCTCTCGGCAGAGGTGCTTGCCTCGACAAGCGAGTTTCAGAACCCCCACCTGGCATCGGGTTTGCGCAAGCTAGCGATGAACATGCGCTCCTATGCCCCTAAGATCAGCGACAACGTCAACAACCTTGCCGAACAGATCGACAAGCAGGTCCAGCAGAAGAAGGAGAGCAGCAAGTTCAACTCGATCCTGGAGGTCCTCATCGACTCCTGGGTATCGGGTCGTATCGTACGTGTCATCCAGAGCCTGAAGGGCTTCGACCCCATAGAGACCGAACTTGCCCCCTACTTCATCGGCTTCAGGGAGGAGGACAGCGGAGGCAGGCATCCCATCAGCGTGACAGGCAGGCTGCGCCACACCACAGAGATCATCACCATAGACATCAGCACCATCACCAGCGCAACCATACTCGATGAGACCTACACCATCCCGGACAACCTCAAGCCCTTCAAGTTCCAGGAACCCAAGGAGCGCTACGAGAGTCTGGATATGATCCCGCTCAGCCTCAAGCTGAAGGAGCGCTCTGCGATGAACGTCTTCAGGTCGGTCGTCCATGGGACGCCGGTATTTTCCAAGGGTGCCGATGGCTCGCTGATCTGCAATATGGATGTGGAGAACTCGATAGAACTCTATCTGCGGATCATCCAGTGTGGTGATTCTGTCGAGATTCTCGCCCCTGAAAGCTTCAAAAAGAAGTTTTGTAAGATGCTTACCAAGATTCTTGCCCTATATCAATAATATTTTTCTTGCCCCCCTGCCTGTTTATCGCTATGCTAGCTTGTAGGAGGAAACAACTATGCAAGAATATGAATGCGACCTTTGCGGTTATGTGTATGATCCCACAGTAGGTGATCCCGACAATGGTGTGAAGCCCGGTACAGCCTTTGAAGATATTCCAGAAGATTGGGTATGCCCTCTCTGTGGAGCACCTAAGTCGGATTTTTCACCTCGCAGCTAATCGCTCTAGAGTACAGAAGAACGGGGTTTGCCTAGGCGACCCCGTTTTTTATCTCTCCACCCCTTCTGCATCATTCTGGTATATCAGCTATTCTCCAATGATTATCTTTGCTTATTGCTATCTATTCGTGATATGCTCTTTCCATAGTGAAGCACCAATATCAGATACAACCGGCCATCCTTATCGCAGTTGCAGAGAGTCAGAGTCGTACAGAGCTATGCCTGCATCTTTCTGAGGAATATACCATCCTCGAGGCAGAGAACACCGCCCAGATACTCCACTTCCTGGATACAGAGGATATCAGCGCCATCCTGTATGATGATACGTTTCCTGGCTTCTCTACTGATGAACTACTCCAGCTTCAGCGGAAAACAATTCCCTCCTTCCTCTTTTCCGACGACCAGGACCCGCTCAAGCTCACAGATGATGGGCCCACCTTCCTCTTCCCACGGGCCTATGACATGAAAGTCCTGAAGGAGCGGCTTCGCAGTATAGTCCATGCCAGGCAGTTGCGCTCCGGTCCTGCAGGGGCGACCCCTCTGAAAAAGAGCGCTGTCGAGGAGCTCTCCTTGTGGAGCATCAACGCCTGTGAGCTGCAGAAAGGCTTTGCCCTCTACACTTATAGGGAGAACAAGAGCAAACCCATTTATGTCGATGAGGGCTTTCTCGCCTTAGGAAGGGTTGCCGACCTCCAGGCCTTCAAGGAGAAGTATCCTGATGTCGACGCATTCATCAAAGAACAGGATATTGCTGCCTTCAACGAGAATGTGCAAAAAGCGATGGACGACCACTCCTCCTTCTCCTTCTCCATTGAGATGAAGTCCAACGAGAACCATGGCTCTGAGCTCTTCTTCTATGCCTCCTGGATTCCTTATGCAAGCCTGCCCGATCCTGTGTTCAGTGTCATGGTGCTTGACTCCACCCAACTGGTGGAGAACCAGCGAGAACTCTTCGCCCTCATCGAGCGGGACAGCCTGACCGGGATCTACAACCAGGAGACCTTCTATCGCAAGACGGAGGCCCTCTTGAAGGGCAACCCCGACACCCCCTACCTCTTCATACGCTGGAACATCGAACGGTTCAAGACGGTCAATGACCTCTTTGGAAACTCTGCAGGAAACGCAATACTCAAAAGCCTTGGGGAATCCTTTTCCAAAATCATCGGCAAGAAGGGCACCTACGGCAGGCTCTACTCAGACCAGTTTGCCCTGTGCATCCCCAAAGAGGGCTTCGATGCCACGCTCTTTGCAAAGAGCGTGGAAGAGCAGCTCAATGCGAACAACCTGAAGGCCTATGTCCGCTCCGTCTTTGGCATCTACGAGATCATCGACCCATCGATGGGCATATCGCTGATGAGTGACCGTGCGAACATGGCACTCAATACGGCAAAGGGGAACTACCAGAGGCCGTTCGCCTACTATACGGACCCCTTGAGGAAGAAGCTGCTCAAGGAGCAGGCGATAGTCAACGAAATGCGCAAGGCCCTCGACCTTGGCCAGTTCCAGATCTTCCTCCAGCCTTTTTACAGCATCACGGAGAATCGCTTCACCGGTGCTGAGGCCCTGGTACGATGGATTCATCCCGAGCGCGGCATCATAGGACCGGATGCCTTTGTGCCCCTCTTTGAGGAGAACGGCTTCATCATCCCCCTTGATGACCATATCATTGAGCAGGTCTGTATCCTGCAGCGTAGGATCCTCGATGAGGGCAGGCCGACCGTACCCATCGCCGTGAACCTCTCCCGCTCTGATTTCTATAACCAGGACCTGGCGAAAAACATCCTGGAGAAGACCGACCGCTACAACATCCCCCACTCCCTCTTGATGTTTGAGGTCACCGAAAGCGTCTATTCGGAAAACCCTGAAGAGTTGCTTAAGGTGATGCGCACCTTGCAGGATGAGGGGTTCCTCATCCTCATGGATGATTTCGGTTCGGGCTACTCCTCCTTGAATATCCTCAAGGATGTGCCGATCGACATCCTCAAGCTCGACAGTATGTTCTCCAGGGAGATAGGTGTTTCCCCGAGGGCTGAGAAGATCATCCGCAGCATCGTAAACATGGCTTCCCTGCTTGATCTTCCCCTTGTAATCGAGGGTATCGAGACCCAGCAGCAGGTTGACTTCTACAGGCTGCTGGGATGCAACACCCTCCAGGGGTTCTATTTCAGCAGGCCTCTGCCTGTGGAACAGTTCCTCACCTTGGATTTGGTCCATCACCGACCGGCATTCATCACCGACCAGTTCTTCCAGCACTTGGGCTCCTTCTCCCTCTCTGAGGTGCAGGGCAGGGTGCTCAAGTCGCTGTTTGATGAGATGTACCTCTTCAACTACACTGACGACCGCTACCAGCAACTCTATAGCAACCCCCGCACCCCCTCTCCCTCGTTCCCCAGCCAAGGGAGCCTCTCATCCTTTCTTGAAGGTGTCAGGCGGACAAGGATACTGCCCGAATACAAGGAGAGTTTCTCCCTCTTCACCCGTGCCGGAAACCTCCCCACCAGTGATGAGGTCCTCAAGCAGAGATTCTCCTGGGTTGATACGAAGGGGGATGAAAAAGCTGGAAGCCTGACCATGATAGGGCTGGACAACCCGGCAAAGAAGAACCTTGTCCTCTGCTGCATGAATGCAGAGGAGGCTGTCTGCAGGACAGGGGGCGAGATGTGCCAGTACAAGGGCAGGTATGCCATGATAGAGCAGCTTGCCAACATCAAGATGATGGAGTGGGACATTGAGCAGGACACCCTCTACAGGAGCCCCAACCTTGCCCTGCTCCAGCTGGGCAAGATAGGGCCCAAGGCCCTCATAGAGCGGGATTACTGCACCCCGTTCATCCATGAAGAGGACCTCTCCGCATTTGAGGAGTGTGTTGCAAAGGTGCTCGCTACGCACAAGCAGAGAGGGACTACCGTTCGTCTGAAGCTGCTCAACGGGTCTCTGCGCTGGTTCAACATACAGATGCATAGGACCCTCACCGAAAGCGGTGAGCCCAAAAGGATAATAGCCTCCCTCCTTGATGTCGACTCCAAGATGCGCATGAGCGAACAGCTGCGGGCCTCCAGAAGGAAGATTGATTTCCTTACAACCAGCGCCCAATGGGGCGTTGTGATGGGATACCTGACCGCTGAGGGCGAGATAGTGACGACATTCCACAACCCCATCTTCTACGACATACTCGGCTATTCCCGAACTGAGTACGAGGCCTTGGGGATAGACTACCTTTCCATGCTGCAGCAAGGGGGAGCGGAGAGGCTCATCACTGCCATGGGGGCAAAGCAGGACTTCTCCCTTACCCTCCTGACTAGGCAGAAGAGCGGCACCACGATACCCATAGAGCTTTCGGTGAGCTTTTCCCACTTCGACCAAAGACGGGAGGAGTTCATCTGCTATATCTTTACCCAGGATACAGGCCCACAGAATTCTCTTCCTATCCAAGAAACAGCCTCTGTAAAGGCTCCTGAGGGAGAAAAGGGCCATCAGGAAGGGCTTGTGCTCCACCGCCAGCTGAAAGGTGCAGAGCACATCACCTTCAACCTATAGAGTAAGAAAGACAGATTATCCTACGAATAGATAGATACGCAAACAAGTGTAATGCATAACCCAAAGGAGAAAAAACAATGCCTATACTCAAAGAGATAGAGACAAGAAGGGCCAAGAGGGCCCTTGCCACCACAGCAATAGAGGATGAAGTCCTGCTTCGTCTGGCAGAGGCGGCACACATGGCCCCCTCAAGCTTGAACAGCCAGCCGTGGCGCATGATCACCGTCAGGGACCCTGAGGTCCTAGCCAAGCTCAAGGAGACGCTCGCCCCAGGCAACTACTGGGCAAAGAGGGCTCCTGCCATCACCGCGTTTGTAACCAACCCCTCCTGGGGCCTTACCCTTGGAGAGGTGACCTACACCCCCTTTGAGTTGGGGATGGCGGCGATGGCCTACCAGGTCCAGGCAGTTGCCGAGGGCCTGTATGTCCACCCCATAGCGGGCTACAGCGCCAAGGATGCCAAGGAGGTCCTCGGCATCAGGGATGAGGATACCCTGCAGACCCTGGTCATCCTGGGCTATCCCGGGGAGACCGAAGGTTTGAGCGAGAAGCACCTGGAGAGCGAGCATAGCGCAAGGAGCAGAAAGAACCTTGATGAGGTGGCTTGCTTTGACCTCTGGGATGAGCGCCTGGTTCCCAAGCCAAAGAAATAGGGGCGGCAAAGGGATAGGCCAACAGGCCAATCCTGCTGGGATGACAAAGCTGATCCATCGGATGACAACACAGAATCTAGCACAGGATTCTGTGTTGTCTTTGGGATGAAGATGGCAGCCTTGGGGCAGAATTCAATAAATTCAAGAAATTTGAGGACGAAACAGAATAGGGGGGCTTACGTGGACGACTGGAAGGAATTGCAAGAGGGTTTTCCCTATCAAGGAACAGGTGGTCATCCTACTTGGCATGATACTACTTTTTTCTCTCTGTTGCTGCGAAACCTAGATAGTGGTATGAAGCTTGTTTTCTTGTTTTAGCAGTGCTATTTCTTCTTGTTGCCCTTAGCATTACCCACCAAGGCGAGAGCCTCACCACTGAGGCGATAGGTGGACCACCCATCCATGCTCACTGCTCCCAGGCTCTTGTAGAAGTCGATGCTCATCCTGTTCCAGTCAAGGCAGACCCACTCCACCCTGGTGAGGCCCTCTTGTACGGCAAGGGAGCTTATATGCTCTATCAGGGCTTTGCCGTACCCCTTGCCACGATAAGGGTTTTGGATGAAAAGATCCTCGATATAGAGGCCACAACACCCCTCCCAGGTTGAGTAGTTGTAGAAGTAGAGGGCGAAGCCCACCGGCTTTCCGTCTTCACAACAGAAGAGAACAGTAGCCTTCCGCTGGGCAAACAGCCACCTGTCCATGCTTTCGATGGTGGCGACCACCTCCGTTTCAAGGTTCTCGTATTGGGCCAGCTCCTTGATGAAGGAGAGTATCTGGGGCAGCTCTTCTCTCTTTGCCTGTCGTATGGTCATCACTGTAGGTGCACTATCTCTTTTTCGATGACTTCGTGCAGCCGCTCCTCTTCGGTGATGATGACCTCACTCTCCTTGAGGAAGGTACTGCCCATCATTGCGGCAAACAGCAGCGCTGCAAGGCCGGATAGCAGCTGACCTGCATACTCGCCCTTGCTTGCCAGCGTGATTATCAGCAACAGGGCGGCACTGGCCTGGGAGAAGAGCAACAGCATGGCCTGGATGATCTCCTCGGAGATCCCATGGCCGAGCTCGGCTGCGTATTGGCTTCCGATGGGAATGGAGCTGAGCAGGCAGAACCCTATGATGAAAGCCCCTATCAGGGCAATCATGTTGCTGCCAAGGAAGATGGCACCCAGCTCACTGCTGAATACCAGCAGGAGGACTCCGGGGATCGAGCAGAGGTTGCAAAAGACAAAGAAAGCCTTGCGCTTTCGCCACCGGTCGGAGAGGGAGGGCAGCAGAACCGCCCCTATCATGCCACCGCCAAGCAGCACGAGGCCAAGCCTGCCATCGGAATCAGGGAAGCCCAGCAAGGCGCTGATGGCATCAATCTTCACCAGAAGGGTCGCCAGCACCCCCCACCCTATGGCGAATATGATCATAAGACCTCTTAGGGAGGGAATCTTGTTCATCGCCCTGAAGGAGGCGAGAAACTTTACGTCCTCACCCCTTGCCAAGACCGAGGAGGGGGTGGGTGGGTTCTCCCTGATAAGGAAAGCCGCAACAATGGCCAGGACCGAACAGATGAGGGCGTAGACGCCCATCATCCTTTCAAACCCGCCGCCATAGTTGGGTGCATCGGCTCGGGTGACCACCATCAGGGGGGAGAGGACCATCACTATTCCCAGCGAAAGGTACTGGGCGGCTGAGGCCATGCCGACGGCCATGCCCCTTTCGCGTATGGGGAACCAGCGCGAGACTATCTCGGTGATGCTGTTGAGCACCACCGCCTGCGCCAGGGCAAGGATGATCTGGCAAAAGAGGACTATGGGAAAATTCGGGAGGTAGATCCACTTGCCCAGGGCTCCGAAGAGTATCATCCCTGCAGCTATGCGGATGCTCAGATTCACCCCCAGGCGGTGTATCATGTAGGAGGCGGGGATGCTCCCTATGACGAAAATGATCAGATAGGCAAGGGAGAGCAGCTCCACAGGATTGGAGAATCTCGTGGAGACCTGCCCCTGGTAGTAGAGGTTGGCAACCCGTCCTATTGGGGCCATGTTCAGCCACTGCAACTCCACTGCAAGGATCAGGGCCATGAGGGCGAGCAGGATGAGCCATCGGAAGCGGTATGCCTTTACACTTTTCATATCTTTGATGATAGAACAAAAATCACCATTTGTATATTGCCTCTTTGCATTACAAGGGGTCTGTTGCTATACTCATGGTATGAATGAAACATTACAACTACTCCAAAAAAGACGTTCTGTACGTGCATTTAGCGATATGGCGCTGACAGAAGAGCAGATCTCCGCCATCAAGGAGGCAACCCTCAGAGCCCCCACTGCAGGAAACATGGCCCTCTACTCAGTGATTGAGGTGCATGACCAACAGAAGAAGGACCAGCTTGCCAAGCTCTGTGACAACCAACCCATGATAGCAAAGGCCCCCTTGGTCTGGGTATTCCTTGCAGACATGCAGAAGTGGGTGACCTACTTTACCGAGGGAGGTTCCAGGGAAAAGGGGGAGAAAGAGGGCCTGGCAACCTGGAGGGACCCCGGCTTGGGAGACCTGCACCTGTGCCTGCAGGATGCCATCATCGCAGCACAAAATGCGGTGGTCGCCGCCGAGTCCCTTGGGATAGGATCATGCTATATAGGAGACGTCATTGAAAACTTCGAAGAGATGCGCGACCTGCTGGCCCTCGATCACTATACCGTGCCCGCCTGCATGCTGATCTTCGGCAACCCAAAGAGCGAGCCAAAGGGAAAGCAGACACCACGATGCCCCCAGGAGGCGGTCTTCATGCAAAACCGGTATGAAAGGCCTACGCTGGAGCATTTGGAGCATGCTTTTTCTGAACACGAGCAAGGAAGAAGAGATTTAAAGGTCCTCCCCTTCAACAATACAGGAAGCATCGCTGACCACTATTACTTCAAGAAGCATACCAGCTCTTTTATGGAGGAGATGAACCGCTCCACAAAAGCCATGTTCGATCATTGGAGCAAACCATAAGAAGCTTGCACCCTCCCCCATTTCGTACTACCATATCATCCATGGCCTATACAATATTGCTTGTGGATGATGAGAGTGCGGTGAGGGAGGGGATACGCAACCGTACCCCTTGGGAGCGGTACAACTTCAAGGTGGTGGGAGAAGCAGGAAACGGCATCGAAGCCCTTGAAATGATCGAGGAGCTCCACCCTGATGTGGTCATCACCGACATAAAGATGCCCTATCTCGACGGTATGGAGCTCATCAAGGAGATCCGCAGGTCTCACCCGCCTGTGACCATCATCATCATCAGCGGGTATGATGAGTTCACCTATGCCCAGCAGGCCATCCGCTATGATGTCAGTGAGTATGTGCTCAAGCCGGTCACCGTCGAGGATATCTGCAACCTGCTTGAGCGGACGGCAAAACACCTCGATGAGGACATCATCAGGATGCAGGACCAGAACCGCCTCAAGAGCATCTACAACCAGGCCCTTCCCCTCATCAGGGAGAAGTTCCTGGTCTCCCTGCTTACCCCTGTGCATCAGAACACCAATGCAAGCCTCATCGCCAAGGCAAAGGACTATGGATTCAACCTTGAGGGGGATGAGTTCATCGTGGCAACCTTTGAGACCGACCACGATGAACAGGACGACCCGTTAGAGGCAATTGCCCTCCTGGAGGTCACCTTGGAGGTGTTTCAAAAGGAAGGCCAGGAGATCGTCTTCCAGTTTGAGAACCAGATAGTGATCATCTTCACCGCCAACAGCCATGGCCAGGGGCAGTACGACTCGCTCTTCCGCAAACAGACGTTCAGGAAAGTAGAGCAGCTCTATGTCTACCTGACAAAGTACTTCCCCTTCCCCATTGTCATCGGGGTCGGGAACCTGGTGCATCTGCCCTCAGCCATAGCCCAATCCTACAGACAAGCCTTGGAAGCGCTGAACTACAGCTCCTTCTACCCGGAACAGCCGATACTGGTCATCAGCGACCTGGAAAAACCCGATACCCAGGAGGATAAGAGCCACCTGCAGGAACTGCTCAGTGACGTCATCATATCGGTGAAGCTCGGAACCGAGGAGCAGGTGACCGAGAGTGTGAACAACCTCTTCGGAGAGAGGGCAGCCTCCCTCTCCCTGGAAGGGTTGCACGCATTCCTGCTTGAGTTGAGCTCATCGCTCAACACCCTTGCCGAAAGCTATGACTGCACCCTCTTCCAGCTCAGCGGAGACGGTGACCCGCGCGCCTTCTTCTCTGAACTGGGGGGCTTGAACACTTTGGGAAAGGCCCGGCGCTGGCTTACCAAGCTTGCCCTCTCCATCCGCACAGCCATAAGCGGACAGCGGGAGAACTCCCATATACAGTTTGTGCAGGAAGCGAAATCCCTGATCGCCAAGCACTTCACCGAAGCAGGATTTGGCCTTGACCAGGTGTGTGAGCTGATCGGGGTAAGCCCTTCATACTTCAGCTCGACCTTCAAGCGGGAGATGGGCACCTCCTTTGTGCAGTACCTGACCGCCATACGCATGAACCGGGCAAAGGAGCTCCTGATAAAATCAGAGGGGAAGACCTACGAGATTGCACAGGCTGTGGGCTTTACCGAGCCCAACTACTTTAGCTTCTGCTTCAAGCGGCATGAAGGGGTCTCCCCTTCTCAGTACCGTCAGGCGAACAGGTAGGCCATGAGAAGACAAACACAGGACTGGAGCATCAAGACGATCGTGACCATAGCCATTGCTGTGGTCTCGATCTCCTTCACCCTCATTGTCTCGGCAATCCTCTTTTCTGAGTTCTCCTCCACCGTCAGGGAAAACGCAACCGTCTCTACGCGCGAGATCGTTCGGCAGATAAATGCCAACCTGAGCTACTACATCAATGACATCGTCTCCATATCAGGGTATGCAAGGGATCTTGCAAAACAAGTCACCACCTTGGGCAAGGATGAAGTCGAGGACAAGCTCGCGACCATCTTGTCCAGCAGGCAGGACATTGTCGCCCTGGTCCTTTTCGACCTTGAGGGAAATGCCGTGCTCTCTACCAGCGAGGCCCCCTTCAGGACGCCTGAGGAGATCACGGCACAAATGTGGTTCTCCCGAACCCTCGGCAGCGAGGGGAACTTCTACTTTACCGGCCCTCATGTGCAGCAGCTCTCCACCAGCGCCTACCCGTGGGTCATCACGTACAGCCAGCAGATCAGCTACTCGGTGGGTCCCGACGAGAGTGCGCAGGGTCTGCTGCTCATAGACATGAACTTCTCAGCGGTAAGCAGCCTTGCCAAAAACGCCAAGCTTGGCTCCACCGGCTACGTCTACTTCATCGACAACAACAACAAGATCGTCTACCATCCGCTGCAGCAGCTGATCAACTCCAACATCTTCAACGAGGACATAGCTTCAGTTGGGGAGCACATCTTCGGCACCTTCACCAACACCTTTGAAGGGCGTGAGAGGCTGGTCATCATCGACACGGTCAACAATGCACGGTGGAGGATCGTAGGGGTAGCCTTCATGGACGAGCTGATGAGCGGGCTCAACCAGTTCGCCTCTGTCATGGCTTTGATCCTCATCCTGTGCATCTTCATCACCATCTTCCTGGCCAGGTATGTATCAGGGTGGATAAGCAGGCCCATCAAGGAGCTTGAGCGCCTGATGGTGGCCGTCGAGCGTGGGGACTTCTCAGAGCCTCCGACAGTGAAGGGCAACCAGGAGGTTGAGGCCCTCTCCCAATCATTTTCCCTGATGATCTTGCGCATCCGCGAGCTCATGGATGACATCGTCAAGAGCCAGGAGCTGAAGCGCAAGTTCGAGCTTGATGCGCTGCAGGCTAAGATCAACCCGCATTTCCTCTACAACACGCTCGACTCTGTCGTCTGGATGGCCGAGCAGAATGATACCGAAGGGGTCATCCGCATGATCTCAGCCCTGGCAAAGCTCTTCAGGGTCTCCCTGAGCAAGGGCCATGACATCATCACCTTGGGCGAGGAGCTTGAGCATGTGCGCAACTACCTCATCATCCAGCAGATTCGCTACCAAGGCAAGTTTGGGTTCTCCATCGAGATGGAGGAGGGGCTGGAGGAGTGCCCAACCATCAAGCTCATCGTGCAGCCCATAGTGGAGAACTGCATATACCATGGCATCAAGTACCTCCAGGAGATGGGCTACATAACCATCAGGGTCTACCGAAGGAGGCCAGGTGCCATTGTGCTGGAGGTCCGGGACAATGGCGTTGGCATGGATGAGGAGAAACTTACCAAAATACTCTCCTTCAGCGGAACACACTCCCCTAAGGGCAGCGGCATAGGGGTACGCAATGTGCACCAGAGGGTCCAGCTCTACTATGGCTCGGACTATGGCCTGGAGATATCCAGCGAGCTCGATGAGGGGACGCTGGTTCGTATCGTGATTCCGGAAGGGGAGAGCATTCACCCGATCAAGGTGGTACTAAAATGACCAGACGGCATAGTATCCCATTACTTATCACGCTGCTGATACTAAGCATCCTGGTGGGATGCTCAAAGCGTGACGAAAAACAGGACCCTTACCGCATAGCGGTCATCACCATGATGCAAGGCGGGGAGTTCTGGGGGGCTTTGAAGAATGGGGCCCGAAATGCCCGCAGCGAGACAGGAGCCGTGTTGGAGTTTATGGCTCCGATCAATGAATCGGATTATGATGGGCAGATAGCGTATGTCGAGGAGGCGATCGCCCAGCATTTTGATGCAATAATCCTCTCCCCAAGCCACACCACCCGCCTTGAGGATGCGGTTCAAAAGGCAAGAAGCAAGGGCATCAAGGTGGTGCTTGCCGATACCCGTCTTGAAAAAAGCACGGGGGACCTCTTCATCACCGCCGACTACCTGAAGGTGGGGGTGGAGATGGCTGAGCATGCCTTCTCACTCTTTGAAGAGGGGCAGCCCATCAGGGCTCTGGTGATAGGGTCGCTCCCCAATTCAACCTCCATGACCAGCGTGGTAAGCGCCCTGGTATCGGCCTTCGATACCAGGGCGGAAGCTGAGATAGCGTATGCGACCTACAGTTTCACTGACGAGGCGATAGCCAGGAAAATTACTGAGAACATCTTGGCCGAGGATGAGAAGGTCAACGTGATCTTCGCCCTTGAGGAGAACACCGCCCATGGGGTGGTCAATGCCCTTCCTGAAGGGAGGGAGCTCAAGCTCATCAGCTTCGGCACCACACAATTTGAGGTGCAGCTGCTGGAACAGGGGGTAATCGATGCCCTGGTGGTCATCAACAGCTTCAACCTTGGCTACCGTTCGGTAAAGGCTGCTATAGACCTGTTGAAGAACGCCAAGCCTGTAGAGAAGATGGTCGAGCATGCCCTGGTGACCAAGGCCTCCATGTTCAGCGAACAGCATCAGAGGCTGTTGTTCCAGACCATCCTATGAATGTGCAGAGAGAATGGCTGGGAAACAGAGCCGGAAAACAGATAGAAAAATAGAATAGATCAGCAAGCACAGTGAAGGGGCAGGAAATTCCTGCCCCTCATCCATAATTCCAAGAACTAGTTTTTCTTTACATACTTGCGGATATCAAAGGAGACTGCCGCAACGATGATCAGACCCTTGATGATGTTCTGCCAGTAGGGATTCACTCCGACAAAGGTCAGGCCGTAGTTGATGAAGGAGAAGATGACCACACCGGCGATGACGCCGCTGACGGTTCCCACACCACCCGTTGTTGAGACGCCACCGACAACACAGGATGCAATGGCATCGAGCTCATAGCCGCTTCCGTAGTTGTTGGTTGCTCCACCGGTGCGAGCTGCTTCCAGGACGCCGGAGAGGGCGATCAGGAATCCACAGAGGCCAAAGAGGCCGACCAGCGTCTTGGTGATGTTGATACCGGAGACTGCAGCCGCTTCGGGGTTGCCGCCTACGGCGTACACATTCTTGCCAAAGACCGTCTTGTTGAGCACTATCCAGACAATGAAGGCGACGATTGCAGCAAATATGATGATCACCGGCATAAACCCTATGGACCCTGATCCCAAATAGGTGAAGTCAGCGCGAAGCCCCCCGATGGGCTGGCTGTTGTTTGGAGCCATGTTGAAATAGATGGAGTTCACACCGTAGATGATAAGCATGGAACTGAGGGTTGCGATAAAGGCGGGAACCTTGAACTTGGCAACGATCATGCCGTTGATCATCCCAAACAGGGTACCGACCAATACTGCGATTAGAATAGGAAACAGGATGGGAATCTGCCCAAGCTCAGGGTAGAAACGCCTCACATAGTCAGGTGTCTGCAGCATCGATGCCGAGATTACTGCAGCAAGACCAACTGTTCGTCCACCACCGAGGTCAACACCACCGGTGAGAATGACAAACATCATACCCAAAGCCATGATGACCTTTGTTGAGCTCATCATCAGGACGTCACGCATGACCCTGACACTCAAGATTCTTGGGTTGATAATCGCTATGACAACAACCAACAACAAGAGGACAAGGAATATTGCCTTCTCCATAATAAACTGCTTTACCGTTCTCTTACCCAATAGTGTATATACTAGACTATTTGTACTCATTGCATTCCCCTCCTAGCCGACATACTTTGTCGCCAGTTCCATAATTTCTTCCTGGTTTGTACTCTTGCTGTCCACCGTACCGGCGACCCGTCCTTCACTCATAACGATGATCCTGTCGGTCATACCGATAAGCTCAGGCATCTCGCTGCTGATCATGACAACGCCCTTGCCCTGCGCGGCAAGTTCACTCATGATGACGTAGATTTCATATTTAGCACCGACGTCAATTCCTCTGGTAGGCTCATCGAGGATGAGGATGTCAGGGGTAGTGAGCAGCCAGCGGGCTATAAGCACCTTCTGCTGGTTTCCTCCGCTCAGACTCTTGATCAGGGTCTTGGCAGTAGGGGTCTTAATATCCAGATCCTTGATACTTTTCTTTGTATCAACGGCCATCCTGGCTGCATTGAGCAACCCGGTCTTGTTCAGATACGATGAGATGTTTGCAATGAGGAGGTTGTCCTGTACAGAGAGGACCGGGAATATTCCTGTAGCACGTCGCTCTTCTGTCAGGAGGGCCATTCCCAGTTTCTTGGCCTCATAGGCGTTGTTACAGCTTTTCTCCTCTCCTTTGATAAAGAGCTTTCCACCAGTATGCAATCTTAGGCCAAAAATAGCCTCCATGACCTCTGTGCGCTGGGCCCCCACCAGCCCTCCGATTCCCAAGATCTCACCCTTATGCAGGGTAAAGGAGACATCCTTGAAACTTCGTGGGTTGGGAGAGGTGTAGGAATCAATTCTCAGCAGCTCTGTTCCCGGATTGCTTTTTCTGGGTGGGAAGCGGTTGGTCAGGTCCCGCCCTACCATGCGCTTGATGATCATTGCAGTGGTAAGTTCTTTCGCTTCCCAAGTCCCGACATACTTTCCATCACGCATGATGGAGACCTCATCGGAGATCTTGAGGATCTCCTCCATCTTATGGGAGATATAGATGATGGCCACCCCACGCGCCTTTAGCGAGCGGATGATGGTAAACAGGTGGTCTACTTCATTCTCTGTCAGCGAGGAGCTCGGCTCATCCATGATGATGATCTTTGAGTCATAGGATACAGCCTTGGCTATCTCAACACTCTGGGCCTTTGAGACTGAGAGTGTCTTCAAAAGATCTGTCGGCTTGATCGTTGTCAGGTTGAGTTCGTCAAGCAGCTTCGCTGTCATATCGTACATGGTTGCATGGTCAACGAAAGGACTTCTCTCACCACCTTTTCGGGGAAATCTGCCAAGCCAGATGTTTTCCATGACCGAACGGTAAGGGATAAGGTGGAGCTCCTGGTGAATCATGGAGATTCCCAGCTTCAAGGCCTCTTTTACGTTATCAATCTTAACAGGCTGTTCGTTGAAGGAGATATCTCCCTCGTCCATGGTGTACAGGCCGAACAGGCACTTCATCAGTGTGGACTTTCCCGCACCGTTTTCACCCATCAGGGCGTGCACCGTTCCCGGTTTCACCTTGAGTGTGACGTCATCCAAAGCCTTGACACCAGGAAACGACTTGGAGACATTATTCATCTCTAGAATATACATTGTATTCCCTCAAGAGGCTGAATTGCCCCTTTTTGTCTGAAAAACCCTCTGGTCAGAGTTCTGATCCAGAGGGTATTCGATAACCTAGCTATTCTTATCTGAACTGCTTGTAGTTGTCTTTGGTGACCTTCTGGTAGGGGACCCATACATACTTGCCATCGGTGATTGTGTAGCCGATAGAAGCGCTGGTAGGAGTCTTGCCCTTGGCAAGGTCATAGGAGAGCATGAATGTTGCACGGCCCTGGTTGACTGCGTCGTTGAGGACGGTTCCAAGGAGTGTGCCTTCTTCAAGAGCCTGAAGGGCAGGAGCGGTTGCATCAACACCTACGACGGGCATGAACTTGCCATCTTTGAAATAGCCGGCAGCCTTGAGGGCTTCGATTGCGCCGAGGGCCATGTCATCGTTGTTAGCGAATACGGCTTCGATCTTGTCGCCCTGGCTAGCAATGAAAGCGGCCATTTTTTCCTGACCCTTAACACGATCCCACATGCCGGTATCTTCAGCAATTTTCTGGACTTTGATCCCGTTGTCTGCCAGACACTTGATGGAGTACTCAGTGCGAAGTTCAGCATCCTGGTGCCCGGGCTCACCCTTGAGCATGACATACTGCAGTACGCCGTCGCCATTCTTGTCCATCTTGGCTTTGTTTGCTTTCCAGTAGTCAGCAATGATCTGGCCACTCATGGTACCGGACTCTTCAGCCTTTGCACCAACATAGTAGATCTTGTTCCACTTTGCCATATCTTCTGCAAAGGGTTCGCGGTTGAAGAATACTACGGGGATGTCAGCCTTCTTGGCCTTGTCGATGATGACTCCAGCGGCAGAGCGGTCAACTGGGTTGATCTGCATAGCCTGGACACCCTTGGTGATGAAAAGGTCAACCTTCTCATTCTGGGTTGCCTGGATGTTCATTGAGTCAACAACGTCAACTCTGACGTCACTCTTCTCACCAGCGGCGGCGATGATTGCATTCTTGACACCGGTCATGAATGTATCATCGAACTTGTAGATTGCACTACCGATAGTTACAGTTCCAGCTTCTGCCTGCCCCTGTGCAAAAACAGGAGTTGCAATGACGAGTGCCAAACACAATACGACAAATACTTTTCTCATATAATCCTCCTAAATGGATTTTCTCTGTATATAGTCTTGCATGGTAATTCCTATCGCAAAATGCAAAATTCTTCGAAGGTAACAGTTCAGTCATAGGGTAGCCAGCCTCATTGAAATGAGAGGCTTGACTTACTTATTACGGTTCTGATTTGCTTCTGTATTATGTTTGCATCTTGAGGCCAAGCATCGATCTCATGAGCGCCGA
>JAVERP010000073.1:0-15474 GCA_034007055.1 Sphaerochaeta sp. | reverse complement strand
CGGTTCTTCGGCACCTGAAATGCACCCAATACCGCATTTTTAGGAAGAGTGGGAGCTTTGATTTCCCCATAGCAGCTAGGATTAGTTCAATCGCATTATTTCAAAAATTCTGTAATAAGGCTCGAACCCGCACGCGTGGGATTGAGCCTCAAGTCTGTGCATTTAACGAATTTTGGAAATGAATGCTAAGAATGATGACGTGCTCGTCGGCCCGATTGCTGATATGCCTGATAGCCTTCCGTTTGTACCCACCGTAAAGAAGGCATGGTGGGTATGGGAAATGCTTCCAACGATATACCCATGGGAGGCAAGCTCCATACAGGTGGAGTAGTTGCTCCCACTGAACCCGAAGGCACCGTGTGAGAACAGGATAAGGGGATATTTCTGATCATTGGCTTCAGGATACCAGAACTCAACGGTCAGGACCCTAAATTCATCAGAGAGAGAAAAAGGGTCTCTCCTGCTGATGTCCTCCCAAGTGTCTCTCTTTGTTGCCATTGCAAGGGGTCCTGTCGGTTCGCTCTGTTCACACTGGGGGAACAGAACCGCTGGGACCAGGGCCAGCACTATGATGAGGCTGTTCCTTACAAAGCGGAGGATAGTCCTTTTTGTACTGTACTGTGTTTGTTTCTTTTTGATGAGGACAACTGTTCCCACCAAAGCCCGGATACCCAGCATGGGCACTAGCAACAGGTACCGAAAGCTCAAGACATACACCCCAGCACCAAGAAGCAGCCCAAAGAGGGACAGGGTGGATATCCTTGCCATTGCCCTCTCCTGCCCATGGTCATCCCCTGTCCCGACAGCCCAAACGAGAAAAGACAGTTCCACTGAGACCAAAAAAACAAGTGCAAGCATACCCATGCCGTAACCCTCCAGAATTCATTTCCGCCCAAGTATAAAAACTCCGGCAGGTGGGAACAATCACTTTTTTGTGAGTTGCGTTGTACGAGGATAAGATGCAGGGGTGAATCAGATAGGGGGAAAGAAAACCCACAAGGTAATCTTCTGAAACCGAAAATGAACCTATCCGAGGGGATGAAAAAAGACGCCCTCTTGCAAGGACGCCCTCATCTACTACTACAACAGTTATTCTGCTTTTTCTTCTTGGATCTCTTTTCTGCGTTCTTTGCTAAGTTTAGCGATTTCGGCCAAAGCCTTGCGGGCTCTAGCTGCCGATACTTTTACGCCTTTTTCAGAAAACTTCTGGTTCTCTGCAAGGTAGGTCTCATACTGTGCAACGATTTGCTCGTGAATTGTCATGGACTCCTCCATTGGTCTAGGTTACCTCATTCTAGCATGGTTTCATCTATGTGCAAGGGAAAACCATCAAACTAGGGCCTTAAACGTGGGTTTTTCACGAAATTAAACGGCCTTTCCATATAAATCCCTTGCCACTTGCCTTTCTGTAGTACCCATGCAGATACATGGCCACCACCAGGACAAAGGCAATGGGGCCCTGCAGTGCAACCTTCAGGGGGAAACCATGATAGAGGCCGGTAGCTGTCCAGGAGCCGAAAAGCAGCAGGGAACCGGCTAGGATAAGTACAAAAGGGAGGGGGGAGAGGGCAGGGTTGAGCACAAGGGCCATGGCCATTGCCACGGTGGCCAGGGGGGCTAGTGCACAGGCTATCAGCACTGCAGCCGCCACCACAACCAGCGGAACCATATATGCCTTGATGTCAATGACACCGGTAATGCTTCTTTCGATTCCCCTGAACCCCTCTTTGAAGGAGGGGAACATCTGGCACGAGAGGGCATCCTTCATATCAGCAAAAACATATTTGTGCCCGGCCCTTGTGCATGCCCTTGCCAACATCACATCATCACAGATGACCGAGGACATCGTGGTGAAGCCCTCGATATCCTCCAGCACTGTTCGCTTGAGCAGGAGGTACTGCCCTATGGCCATGGCAAACGGTGACCATTGCACCTTTTTCTGCAACTTCAAGGGCATGTAGAGCACCGTGTTGAAGAGCATGGCGCTGACTACCATCTGGGTCCAGAGACCCTTTCCCTCCTGTTTGGGATAGCCGCTTACCATGGCGGCCTTTTCATTGATGAGGATGCCCAATCCATACTCCACGCTGTGGGGGCTGTGCAGTGTGTCTGCATCGGTGAAGAGGATGTACTCTCCACGGCTCTCCTGGAACAGCTGCTGCATGGCGTAGAGCTTGCCACGCCACCCATCCTTGAGCGGTTTTCCCGTGATGATGCGCACCCGCGGATCCTTTTCCTGCAGCTGCCGGACCTTTTCTGAGGTCTTGTCAGTGGAGTTGTCGTCCAGGATGAGGATCTCCAGATTCTCATAGCTCTGGGCGATGAGCGAGGTGACGCACCTCTGGATAAAATCCTCTTCGTTGCGTGCCGGGATGGCTATGGAGACAAGCGGGTTCCCTGATAGGGAGGATGGCTTTTTCAGCTTCTGCATCTCACGCCTGTTGGAGGTTGAAAGAAAAAAAGCCCAAAGGCCGACGACCAGGACAAGAGACGCATACAGTATACTCACAACACTTTCTCCACTTCAGCGATATAGCCATCCAAGACAGCATCAAACGGGTAGATGGCCTTTGCCGCCGCTAGGTACCCCTTTGCATTCTGGTAATCCTTCAGCTTGAGACATGCTACCCCGATGCCGCTGTACAGCGACGAGCGGTCCCATGGCGAAAGGTTCGATCCTGCATCTTTCTGAATGGCAAGAAACATATTCAATGCCCCCCTGGTGTCACCACCGGCAAAGGAAGGGGCATAGAGCATGCTGTTTGCCTTCAGCAGACGGGATGAGGCCTCTTGGGGAAACTCCTTGAAGGCCTTGTTGATCTTCCTGGAGCTAGCCATGCCTTTGCCCACACTCCTGGGATTGTCCAGGTACCAGATCCCGTCGATTTCAGAGGCGAGGATCAGGGCATGGAATGAGTTGCTTTCAAGGCTCTCCAGCTTCTGTTCAGCCTCTTGCAGCAGCTCCTGCACCCTCGCCTTATCGGAGTTCTCCGTTTCGACATAGAGCCTTGCAAGGGTGGTGTCGATGCGAATTCTTTTGATGGTCGCCTCAGGCTCGTCCTCATCCTGAGCATAGAGAAGATGCCGAAGGGCTTCGGCATCTTCCCTATCACCATCGACCCTGACAGCGGAGACGAAGCTGATGAACAGGGGGTCCTTCTCCAAAAAGGAGAACCCATCGACAATCTTTGCTCCTGCAACCCCATGTAGGGCTACAAGGCTTATACTCAGAATAAGAGCAATACGCCTAACCATGACCCTTATTTAACCATAGAAAGGCGACGAATGATATACCCCTTGCGCAGGGGTTTGTCGCTTTGGATGTACTGGGTCTTGCCGTGGTCAGCTTGGGCAACCTTCTCGAAGTTCTCATCCAACAGCGAGAAGGAGGAGTCCTCAAGGAAGAGTATGTCAGATCCTATGTACTCCAGGCTCTGCTCCTCCCTTATCTGGTTGCGCAATTCCAGTACAAATGTCCCTTCTCTCCCGTTGACCTCATCTCCGACAAACCCACAAAAAAGGTAGCTCTGGTGGTACCCCTCCTCGGTGCTCTTGTCTATGGAGGTGCTCCCCTTGGTGGGGTCGATCGGGTCACGGCCAAAGAAGAAGCCGGTTGAGTACTCGCGGTGGCTGATGTTCATCAGGTCGTCACGATAAGCCTTCCAGCTCGTATCGGCGGTAAAGGCTGCATCAATGGCTTTGCGGTAGGCACGCGTCACCACAGCCACATAGTAGCTGCTTTTCATCCTGCCTTCGATCTTCAGCGAATCGATGCCGGCTTCGAGGAGCTGCTCTATGTGGTCTATCATGCACAGGTCCTTTGAAGAGAGGATGGTGGTGTACCCGTCCTGCTCGGCGATGGGGTAGTAGACCCCTTCGCGCTGCTCCTCTTCCAAGGCGAGGTCCCCGCTGGCAAGTTTTTCCTTCAGGCGGTAGTTCCACCTGCAGGTGTGGGCACAATCCCCCTGGTTCGCACTGCGGCCACTGAGGTGGCTGGACAGCAGGCACCGCCCTGAGTATGCCATGCACATAGCTCCATGGACAAAGGTCTCAAGCTGAAGGGTGGGGACCGCTTCTTTTATCTTTTTGATGTCCTGCAGCGAGGTCTCCCTGCCCACGATGACGCGCGAGAAGCCCATCTTCTGGTACATGGCGGCGCTGCTGCTGTTGATGCAGCTCGCCTGGGTGGAGAGGTGCAGCTCCACACGCTCACCAAAAGCCTCCTTGAGGATGGGGACCAGGCCTATGTCGCTGATGATGAAGGCGTCAAAGGGCCATGCCTTGATCTGATCAAGTTGCCCTTTCAATTCTTCAAGTTCCTGCTCGCCAAAGAGGATGTTCATGGTGCAGTAGATTTTTTTTCCGGTTTGGGCTTTCAAAAGCTGAACTTCAGCGAGATCACTCTCGCTGAAGTTCTGTGCATTCGCACGAAGGGAAAAGTCGGTGAAGCCCATATAGGCGGCGTCAGCTCCATAGGCCAGGGCCACACGCAGCTTCTCCATGTTGCCCGCTGGGCTCAATAGCTCAACGCCCACGCAAAGCCTCCTGGACCGCAAGGGCAACCGCCTTTGCGATCGCCTCCACCTCAGTGGTGTCCTTGGCTGCAGCCTTGGGGACCACAGGCGCCATTGCCTTGCGCTTGTCATCATCGGGGAAGGCATGGGCGAGCACCTCCTCCATGGTCGAGACCAGGTGGAACTCTATGCCCTTGGTCACCGTCTCATCGAGCTTGTCCAGGTCTCGCTTGTTGAAGAAGGGGATGAGGATCGTATCGATCTTATTCCTTCTTGCTGCAAGCACCTTCTCCTTCAAGCCGCCGATGGGCATGACCTTGCCCTTGAGGGTGGTCTCCCCGGTCATCGCCAGATGCTTCCTGATCGTCTGGCCGGTGACCAGCGAAAAGAGCGCTACAGTCATGGTGATGCCCGCTGACGGACCATCCTTGGGTGTTGCCCCTTCCGGGACGTGCACGTGGATTGCATTGTTCTCAAACCAGCTCATGTCGATCTTGTGCTCGATGGCATGGGCCTTCAGCCAGGTGTAGGCTATGTTTGCAGACTCCTGCATCACGTCCCCGAGCTGGCCGGTAAGCTTGATCTCACCCTTGCCCGGAGTGTTCTGGGCCTCGATGATGAGGGTGTCCCCTCCCATGCTGGTCCATGCAAGCCCGATGGCCATGCCCGGCTTGTCTGCAACGCGGATCTCGTCCTCGACGAATACAGGCTGCCCAAGCAGTTCGATGAGCTTTGCCTCATCGATCTTGATGGGCAGGGGCGTCTCAGGGTGCTCTTCCAGGATAAGGGCGACCTTGCGGTTGATCTTATGCAGGGACTTCTCAAAGTTACGCACTCCCGCTTCCCTTGCATACTCCTCTGCTATCTTGAGCAGGATCGCAGGGGTGTAACGGATCTCGCTCTTGGCGAGGCCGTGCTTCTCAAGCGACTTGGGCACCAGGTACCTCTTGCCTATGGCGAGCTTCTCCTCACTGGTGTACCCGGAGAGGTTGATGATCTCCATGCGGTCCAGCAGCGGGCGGGGAATGGTGTCCAAGGTGTTCGCCGTACAGATGAAGAGTATCTGTGAGGCATCGAAGGGGATGTCCAGATAGGTGTCCCTGAAGGTGGTGTTCTGCTCGGGGTCAAGGACCTCAAGCAGGGCACTGGCAGGGTCGCCCTGGTAGGAGATCCCCATCTTGTCGATCTCATCGATGAGGAAGACAGGGTTCTTTGTCTTGGTGATTCTCAGGCCCTGGATTATCTTGCCAGGCATAGCCCCGATATAGGTCCTTCTGTGGCCCTTGATCTCGCTCTCATCATTCATGCCGCCGACGGAGAAGCGGAAATACTGCTTCTTCAGGGCACGGGCGATAGAGATGCCTACACTGGTCTTACCGACTCCCGGGGGGCCGACAAGGCAGATGATCGAGCCTTTGGTATCTTTTTTCTTTCTTCGCACAGCAAGGAACTCTAGGATCCTATCCTTGACATCCTTGAGCCCGTAATGGTCGCGCTCCAGAATCTTGCGCGCGCTCTCTATGCTGAAGCTCTCACTTTTTGGATCCTTCCAGGGAAGGTCGCTGATGATCTCCAGATAGGTGCGCGTGATGGTGTACTCAGGGCTGCTGGGATCGATCGCCTCAAGGCGAGACATCTCACGGTCCACCGTCTCCTGGGCCTCGGCAGTGAGGGGCAGGTCCTTGAACTTCTTCTTCAGGCGGTTGATGAGCTCAAGCTTCGGGTTGGTCGAGAGCCCCAGCTCCTGCTGGATGCTCTTGAGCTCCTCGCGCAAGAAGTAGTCGCGCTGGTTTTTCTCAAGCTTCTGGTTGACGCGAGCCTGTATCTTGGCCTGGACCTGTGCGATGTTCTGCTCGTTCTTGATGAACACCAGCACCTTTTCGATGCGCTTGCGCACCACAAGGGTCTCCAGGATCCCCTGCTGCTCCTTGCGGTCCACATTCAGGATGCTTGCAATGAAGTCGGCAAGCTTGCCCGGGTGGTCGATGTTGACCATGTTCAGGCGCATCTCCTCACTGAAGAGCTGGTTGTTCTTCGTAAGGGATTTCATCTCGGTAAGCAGGAGCCTCGTCCAGGCACGCAACTCCTCCGGCTCATCCTCGATATCCTCGAGATAGGAGACCTCGGCCACCAGGTAGGGGCCGCTGGGGTAGTACTGCTTGGTCGTAAAACGCTTGAGCGTCGAGATGAAGATGCTGATCCCCCCGTCGGGGAGCTTGATTTTCTTTACGATCTTGGCGACTGTCCCGACAGTGTAGAGGTTCTCCTTGGAGTACTCTTCCTGGTCGAGGTCCTCCTTGACCAGCAGGAGCCCGAGAAAACCCCCGTGCTTGATGGCCTGGTTGACTATCTCGACATCCTGGCTGTCGGTTATCATCAGAGGGGTGAACAATCCGGGGAACACGGGATTACCGGTCACCGGAAGGATAAACAGATTATTGGGAAGCAATTGCTCAATTGGCAAAAGTTCGTTATCAGACATGGCGCCTCCATATATGCACATTCTTCGGACAGGATCTCTCACTGTCCAGTCTATAAGGTAATCAAACTTTACTGAGAAGGAAAGTGACTACTCCTTTTTGGAGAGGCATTTTACCCCCAGATAGCACAGGGGGGTGTCTATCAGGGCAAAGATCACCTTGAAGATCCAGTAGGGGATGACCAGGCTGAACACGTAGGCGACGGTGAATTTTGGGCTGATGTGGTAGAAGGCGATGAACATGAAGATCACCGTATCGACAAACTGGCTGGTCATCGTGCTGACGTTGTTGCGTATCCAGAGGTTCTTTCCTCCGCTTATCCGCTTGAAGAACATGAATATCCTGATGTCGATGGTCTGGCTCACGGAAAAGCTCGCCAGGGAGGCGAGGCTCATGCGCATGCTCATGCCGAAGACCTGCATGTACTGCTCCTGCAGGTCCCACGTGGGGTGTGGGGTGATCTTCACTGCTATGCCGGTCATGACAAACAGCAAGCCAAGCATGAGAATCGACATCCTGACAAAGAGGGAGGCATGCTTTTGCCCCTTGACCTCCCCCACGATGTCGGTGACCAGGAACAGGACCGGCATGAAGAAGATGCCCACAGAGACCCTCACCCCGAAAAGCGTGATGATCTTCGATCCTATGGTGTTGACCAGGACCATACTGGTTATGTATAAGGCAAACAGGAACATCTCTTTCCTGTCCAGATCAGTTGTTTCTTGCATAGTCACCTCGTTGGAGCGGAGTTTACCAGAAAGGAGGGAGTCCGGTCAAACGGCAGGAAAAAACTTTGGCGGAGAGAGGCCATTCTCCATAGAACTGGTGGTAAATATGTTGCAAAGTGTTGCATTTGTGCTATGATGGAAAAGATATTTTAGACAAGGAAGGAACCCTGGATGGATAGTAAACTTATAGTGATCGCCATAGGCGGCAACTCACTGATCGAAGATGCAAAACACGTTACCGTAGTTGCCCAGTATGAGGCGGCACGCAAGACAGCGGCTCACATCGTCAAGCTTGTAGAGGCTGGCCACAGGGTGGTCATTGCCCATGGCAACGGCCCACAGGTTGGATTTGTCCTGCTCCGGGCGGAATTTTCCCGTTCAATTCTCCACTCCGTACCCTTGGACAGCTGCGTCGCCGACACCCAGGGTGCCATTGGCTACCAGTTGCAGATGGCCCTGAACAATGAGTTCAACAAGGTGGGCCTGCGACCGAACGTGGCGACCGTCGTCACCCAGGTGGAGGTCTCCGACAAGGACCCCTCCTTCCAGAACCCCTCCAAGCCGATCGGTTCCTTCATGACCAGCGACGATGCAAAGAGGCGCGAGGAGCATGACGGTTGGGTATGTGTCGAAGATGCCGGGCGCGGCTACCGCCGAGTGGTGGCGAGCCCCAAACCCCAGGCCATCGTCGAGATCGAGACCATCAAGACCCTGTTGGACAATAAGGTGATCGTCATCGCAGCCGGCGGCGGTGGCATCCCCGTCGTTCGTGACGAGGGGGGCAACCTCAGCGGGAGGGAGGCTGTCATCGACAAGGATCTGGCTGCCGCCCTCATGGCCAAGGAACTGAAGGCCGACCTCTTTGTCATCTCCACCGCAGTTGAAAAAGTTTGTCTGAACTATGGCAAGCCCAACCAGCAGACCCTCGATACCATCACCGTAGAGGAAGCGGAGAAGTACATGGCAGAGGGACATTTCGCCCCGGGAAGCATGCTTCCCAAGGTGCAGGCAATCGTTGATTTTGTGAGGAGTACGGGCAATACCGGCCTCATCACCGACCCTGCCCATGTATATGGCGCTTTGTATGAAGGGAAGGGAACCAAGATTGTCCTCAAGAAATAAGGGCAAACCAATGTTTCCAAACCGCCGCAGTGCCCTCATCAGCATTGCGGTGGTGGCTTTCCTGCTCATGTTTGCCGGCTTTGCCATCGACCAGAACAACGTCTCGCGCCTCAAGAGGTACAGGCTCGAGGCGGATGCCGTCCTGGAAACGGTGATGGAGGGCATTGATGAGCGCTTCACCTATGCCCTGACCCTGGCTTCTCTTTTGGAAGACGATGCTCTGACCGCCCCGATGCGATCCCTGCTGGAACCCTACAGCAAGGATCTTTCGCCCTCGACTTTGAGCGAGCTCTATGTCGCCCTCGACAAGGAGCTCGCCGTGCTGCAGAAGAAGATCTTCATCCATGAGCAGTACCCCCTCTATGCGGCTTACTTTGAGAAGATCTATGAGACTGAGCAGGCTTTGGCAGAGCCTTTGGATGGGTACAATGAGAAGGCTCGCTTCTATAATGCCCAGATAGGGGGCTTTCTTGCCTCCTATGCTGCAAAGCGGTTGGAGATGGAGGGCCTAGAGCTTTTTTCGGTCACCCCAGCCATGAAAGGCCGCCCCTGACAGGGCGATGGGCATGAGCAGCAGGATGACCTTCAGGTTGTCCTGTATGAGGATCGACGGCAGCAAGCCTTTTGCCACCACAAGCGCAATGCAGAGGGCGAACATAGCCTGAAAGGTCTTCCTTGCCAGAACTCCCCCCTGCATGGGCTTTGCATCCATTGTCCTTCTTTTCCTGTTGGCGAAGGCTGACCGGAACGCCGATACCATCCCTATGAAGAGCAGCGGGTTGACCACCACGATGTTCTCGTTGAACCACGTCATGTCCATATCCGAGAAACTCATCATGAACAGCAGGACGCTGCCCAGGATTGCCAGGGCCAGCAGCAGCAGTGCATATAGCAGTGAGGTTGTCCGCCTGTAGCGCTTTCCCAACATGAACAGGGTCAAGGCCAGTACAATACCTGAAAGTGCATATGCCCAGTCATGGTTCACACTCTTGGCATGGGCTGTGAAGCGCACCCCGCTGCCGCTGGTATCCAGGAGGATGTTCTGCTGTGCGACAAGCGAAGGGGAGTAGTCCAGCACCGCCTGGTGCAGGCTCCCTGGCAGGAACATCTCTTCATAGCGGTTCAAGGGCCTGTCTATGTTCCTGCCCTGGAGAAAATCAAGGGCCCAGAAGACAACAGGGGAGTGGCTCATGTAGCGCTGGACGAATTGGCGAAAGCTTGTTGAGGTGGGCTGGGCCTCGGCCCAACGGCGGAAATCACCGCCGGTGGCGGCATTGAGGATGTCCCTGATCCTGGTTGCGCAGTTGTCGTTGTAGAAGTGGTAGAGGTAGGTGCTGTTCTCAGCCTTGGCATTGTTCTGCAGGAACCTGATGGTGGCCAGCTTTGCCTCGGGGCTCAGATCAAGCTCGATGAGCTTCACATCGCGCTTCTGCTGTAGGGCTTCCTCGATCCTCCACGGCGCTGCGCTCTCCCAGACCGAGTAGTACATGCGTCCCTGGGCGAAGTTCAGATAGAAATTCTTCTGGTCGGTATCGAATACCCCGTAGTCGTACATCACCTCCCCCCCTGAGGGCTGGCCGATGATCAGGGCACTGTGCCCGAACCAGGCGTAGAGGGGGTCGCCGCTTCCCACTGTCAAAAGCGAGAGGGTCGCCCTGTTTACCCATTCGAGCTGGTTGGGTGCAAGGGCCTTGGAGAAGTCAACTTTCCCAAGCTCCTTTTCGCTGTCAAAGGGCTGTTCCTGCACCCGTCTTTCGCCCACACTGAAGCCCAGCAGGGTGGTGAGAGCCATAAAGAAGAGAAATATGGAGAGAGCTAGACGTTTCATGGCGGAAATCATATCACAGGAAAGGCGATCTTCCAACCAGTTGATTTTTTGCCCTCACTGCTCTACTCTTGGCCTGGAGGGTTCATGGAACGAAACGTATCGTCCTTGGCCATTGTACTGCACAGCATACGGTACGGAGAGATGAACCGCAGGCTCAAGCTGTTGACTGTCGATTTTGGTGTCGTGGATGTGGTCAGCTATGGGGCGAGGAAGTCCTTGAAGGCTGTGAAGGGGGATGTCTTCTCCGATGGGCAGTTCTTCTTGTACTACAACCCCGTAAAACAGGACTATACGCTCAAGGATGTCCAGCTCATCGCTACCCATGATGAGATTCGCACCGATTTGGCTGCGAACTATGCCGCCTTGTTCTTTTGTGAGCTGATCATCAATACCAATGGGGGGGACAGCACTTCCCAGTATGGGCTTTTGAGCAAGGCCCTTGACATGCTCTGTTCCCACCAGGAGTTGGTCGCCAGGATCCTTATCCAGTTTGTCCTGAGGCTCCTTGACATCTGTGGGTTGCAGGCAGACTTCGCCAGGTGCCCCCTTTGTGAGCGTCCCTATGGAGCAGAAGAGATCCTGAGGTTCAATTCACAGATGGGAAGCCCCTGTTGCGAATCTTGCGCCACCTTGGACTCGGCTCTGGTGCTAGGCCCTGGGGCCAGAAGGTATCTGACCCTCACCAAGGGTATGGATTTCCACCGCGCTGTCTCCGTGGAGCTCAGCGAACGGGCGACCCTTCGCCTGAAGGCTTACATGCTGCGCTACGCATCGCTGGTAAGCGGCAAGGAGCTGAAGACGCTCGCCGGTGGGATGCTTGAGCGGCTGTTTTGATTGAGAATATTTATTGTAAGGTTGTTATATACATATGGAATGGAAAAAAAAGCCAGTAGCGTCCCAGGACGTGAAGCGTCTGCATGAGCAGTATGGATTGGATCCCTTGTGTGCATCGATCATGGTCCGCCGTGGCCTGACCTCCCCCGACCAGGTAAAGTTTCACCTTGAGAGTGAGCTGACCTACCTGCACAACCCGTTCCTGTTTGACGACATGGAAGAGGTTGTCGACCGCATCAACGGCTCTGCCGCCGAAGGGGAGTTGGTGCGTGTCTTCGGCGACCGTGATGTCGATGGCATCACCAGCACCGCCCTGCTGGTCCAGGAGCTGCAGCGGATGGGCATCAGCGTATCCTACAAGGTGCCAGAGGGTGATGAGCCCTACGGCCTGACGATGGAGGGCGTCAACCTCGCCTATGAGCAGGATGTGACGCTGATCATCACCGTGGACTGCGGCATATCCAACAATGCCGAGATTGCACATGCCAAGGCCCTGGGCATGGACACCATCATACTGGACCACCATCTCGCCGGCGAGGAGCTGCCTCCCGCCCTGGCCATCATAGACCCCAAGATAAGCGGCTGTGGCTACCCCTTTGAGCACCTTGCCGGGTGCGGGGTGGTTGCCAAGGTGATCTGGGCGTTGCGTTTCAGCCAGACTGGCTTCTACCACGAGGAGTGCATCCTGCTGCATGCACAGCCCGGCCATGATACGGTCATCATCCAGGCCATGCGCGTTGAGAACCTCCTGGTCATAGACCGGGTCATCGAGGAGATAAACCCCGGCCTGCTGCTGCCCTCGCAGAGCAAGGTCCTCAAGTTCCTCTCCGCCGGTGTTCCCATCCTGGTCCTGGATGCCGCCGCCGAGCTCGCACAGCTGCGGCAGGCCTTTGGCAAGGGTGTGGAGATACATCTTGTCGATATGAGGGCCGAGATGGAGAGCGTCATGCCTGTGATCAAGGGCAAGGGCCTCTTTGCCCTTTCTACCATCAGCCGCGCTCTGAAGTACAGTGTGCATGGGCGTGACGAGCTGCAGGTTCTCTTCTCCCTTTTCAGTGCATACTCCATTAAGAAGCACCCCCTGCTGGACAGCGGCTACGATGCGATCCTTGACCTGGTGGCCATCGGCACCATAGCAGACCTCATGCCCATGGAGGATGAGAACCGCCTGCTGGTGAAGCGCGGTCTCAAGGTGCTCGCCTCTGGGGGGAGGGAGGCCCTGCTTCCCCTCTTCACGATGCAGAACCTTATCGGGAAGGTCCTTTCAACCAGCGACATCTCCTGGCAGATATCTCCGGTCATCAACGCCTCTGGGCGGATGGGCAGGCCCTCGCTTGCAGTGGACATGCTCCTTGCCCCTGACCTGGCTGTGGCCGAAAGCCTGGCCGGAGACCTGATGGCATTGAACAAGGAGCGCCAGAGGATGGGCGAGGATGCCTGGGAGAGGCTTGCCCCCCAGGCAAAGGAGAGCTTTGAGGCGACAGGCTCGAAGCTGGTGATGGTCGAGGACGCCTCCTTGAGCCGTGGGATAACAGGGGTCATGGCAAGCCGTCTGATGAAGCAGTTCAGCGCCCCTGCCATGGTGCTGGCCACCATCGGGGGGACGCGTGTCTCAGCTTCGATGCGCAGCCCCGTCGAGTTCAATGTGCGAGAGTTTCTCTCCGTCTTTGAGGACCTCTTCCTTGATTTTGGCGGCCATGCCTGTGCAGCAGGATTTTCCATGGATGTGGAGCATCTTCCCGTGTTCAAGAAGCGTGTCATGGAAGAGATCGACCATATGGATTGCCTTAAGGAAAACGATGACTCCATCCTGATCGACTGCACCCTCCCCGAGGCCTACATGACGCCCGACATCATCAAGGTGGTTGAGTTCTTCGAGCCCTTCGGCGAGAAGAATCCCCCTCTGGTCCTGATGATGGAAGGGGCTGTGATCGAGGAGATCCAGTTCATGAACAACCACAAGGGGGGACCGCGCCACCTCAAGCTTACCCTCTCGTTTGGCCAGTACAGGTGGCCGGCGCTCTACTGGAGTGCCGCCGAACGTGTGGGCCGTGATTTTGACAAGGGCTCGTCGGTGGACGTGGCCTTCCGCCTGGGAAGGAACTACTACCGCAACCAGTCAACGCTCCAGATTACCATCCTTGACCTCAAGACAGAGGCGGACAGGCAGGCGGATCTGAAGAAATAGGTGAAACGATGAAAATATATCTCTCTTGTCAAGAGAGTTTTAGCCGGATGCATTGACATGCAAGCTATGTTTGATGCATTCTGGTGTAGCAGTTCAGACCCAGTAATCGGGAGAGGGGGTGAGTAGTAATATATGGCATATGTAAAAGTTGATGACAATGAACCTTTGGAAAAGTCAATCAAGCGTTTTAAACGCATGGTGGAGAAAGAAGGAATCATACGAGAGTGGAAAAAACGAGAATATTTCGAGAAGCCTTCCACCATCCTTAACCGGAAAAAGAAAGCTGCAGCACGCAAGCAGATGAAAAAGGTAAGGAAATTGCACGTTTCCAAAAGTTACTAAGTATATAGCCGCCGGACCTCCGGTGGTTTCTTATGTATTGGCCCCAGCACGGAATTCCGTGCTGGGGCTATTTGATTCTACACGAATACAAATATCAAAGGTAAGACAAACTTCATTGCAAATAGGGAGCCTACCAAGCAACTATGAAGAACTGATTTTTAGACCTACATAACTTCTCTCATTCTTTGTACAATGCTTAGCGTTTTTTTATTCAAAAAATAATGAAAAAAAAGAAAATCTGTACTACAAATATAGAAATATGTCAAAAAAGATTGATAGATATCAAAAATAATTACTAATTGTGTCTTTTTCTAGATTTCAACTTGTTACATATACGAGTTGCAAGTTATGCAATAATACTAGGAAAGGGGACAATTACAAGAAATTTTCATGCGCTGTTGCATTGGTTTTGGCTTTGTCGCTTCTGTCTCTTGTGTTCGTTTCATGTGAGGATGCCGTTGATCCTCCTGTAACCTCTGTTGTTACGTTTGATAAACAGAGTGGAACGGGAGGAAATGATTCGGTGACAGCAACCGTAGGTGCTGCTATGCCAACAGCTCTAGCGCCAACTAGGACTGGTTATGAGTTCGGCGGGTATTATGCTGCAGTATCAGGTGGTGGTACACAGTACTATGATGCCACGATGGGGAGCGTGACCAATTGGGACAAGACTGCTGATACACCGATCTATGCAAATTGGATTGGAAAGACCTATGCAGTTACTCTTGATCGGCAGCTTGGGACTGGCGGAAGTGGATCGGCGACTGCAACCTATGGTTCTGCGATGCCAACTGCTACAGCACCGACTAAATATGGCAATACCTTTGGTGGGTATTATTCTGAAGTCTTAGGTGGTGGTACACAGTATTATAATGCTTCGATGGGAAGCGTGACCAATTGGGACCAGGATTTGGATTCGACACTTTATGCAAAATGGAGTCCATACGTGGTGGGTGATACCGGCCCTACTGGTGGAAAAATATTCCATATCAAACCTATATATGATGCTAGTGATTGGAATTACCTAGAGATGTCGCCTACAATTGCTATTCGTGCCGAAATATGGGGAGCTGATGTCGATCGAGTGACAAATACTGCTGTTGGTACCGGAGAAGCTAATACAACTGCAATTGCTATTGACGATACCAGTGCTGCGTATTGGTGTAGTAATTTTTTCCCTTACAAAGAATTCGGTTAGATATGATGATTGGTTCCTTCCATCAAAGGATGAGTTGGCCTTGATGTACACCAATAGGGTAGCGATAGGGGGGCTAAGTGAAACTACCTATTGGAGTTCTTCGGATGTTAATGACTCAAACTTCGCACTTGTATCATGAGCATTTTTTCAGTTGATTTTTCATCAAATCGGGTAGGTCATCGATGAAAAGGTCGGCCATCATATATAGCTTTTGCTGGAGGTGGGGTTCTGACTGACAAA
>JAVERP010000015.1:0-74850 GCA_034007055.1 Sphaerochaeta sp. | reverse complement strand
TTCGAGACCGGTGGTGTGACCGACAGCACCGCCTTGCTGAAGGAGAGGGGGTTGCTGCCATGAGGATAGGGACCACCAGCTACATACTCGCTGATGACATCCTGCCCAACGTGCGCTATCTCGCCCCCCTGGTCGATGATATCGAACTGGTCCTGTTTGAAAGCGAGGGGGAGGACAACCTTCCCACCAAGGCCGTCATCAGGGGCCTGAACGAACTGGCCCAGGAGCACGGGCTTACCTATACCGTCCATTTCCCACTGGATGTCTATCCGGGTTCGCAGGACAGGAAGGTACGTCAGAGGACGCTGGATACCTACCTAAGGGTCATCGACCTTACACAAAGCCTCAACCCATTCGGCTATATCCTTCACCTGACGCCGGACCAGTACGGGCCGACAGCCTCCAAGGACATCCCTGCCTGGCTCTCCTGTTTGGATGAGAGCCTGGAGAGGCTGTTGGAATCTTCGCACATCGACAGTCAGATGTTCTGCGCCGAGACCCTGAGCTACCCCTTTGGACTGGTAAAACCCCTGGTCGACAAGCATAACCTGGCCGTCACCCTGGACATCGGCCATGTCTGGATGATGGGCTATGATGCACAGCAAAGCTGCTGCTCCCTGCTTGGAAATACGCGGGTCTGCCATCTTCATGGTGTTGACAGCTCCTCTAAGGACCATCAGAGCCTCACCGAGGGGGACCCCCAGCTTATCGAGAGGTTTCTCTCCTCCCTTATGGAGCAGGACCGCGATGGCAAGCAGAGGGTGCTGACGCTGGAGGTATTCAACCAGCATGACTTTCTCACATCCCTCTCCCTCTTGCGCCAAAGCCATGCTATGATGGGGAAAAGAGAGGTGGGCAAGCTATGGCTACAATAGATCTGAAGAGGGCAAAGACCCATATTACCCCTGTGAGCGACTCCAAAGGTTCCGTCTCCTCCACAACCAGTGGTGTGCGAATCCGTACCCGGCTCAAAAGCCAGACAAGCCTTATAATCGGCGGTGGGCGCAGCGGCAAAAGCTCCTATGCCCAGGACTACGCCCTCAACGTCTCCGAAGGGACTTCAAGCAGGGCGTACATCGCTACGGCAGAGCCCATAGACCGTGAGATGAAGGAGCGCATTGCAGCCCATCAGAAGGACCGTGCCGACCGATTCATAACGATCGAGGAGCCGCTCTATCTTGCCCAGGCCCTGTTGGAGCTTCCCTCCTCTGTGGAGGTCTGTGTCATAGATTGCCTTACTGTCTGGCTGGGGAACCTTCTCTACCACAAGAAGGACACCGCCAAGGAGATACAGGACCTGATCGCCGTCCTGAGGGCCCCCCCTTGTGATATCCTGCTGGTCACCAACGAGACAGGCCTGGGCATCATCCCCGCCGATGCTGAGAGCCGCGCCTTTCGTGACATAGCGGGATGGATGAACCAGGATATAGCCTCCATCTCCAAGAATGTCATCCTCCTGGTTGCAGGGCTTCCTCTGGCACTCAAGGGCGAGATCCTGTGAGTGCTTTTGCAGGTGCCTTTCGCCTCCTTACCCGGTTTCCCCTACCAGAAGGGAAGGAGTCCAAGAAGAGCAGCACGCTGTTCTGGTTCCCCTTGGTGGGCTTTGTCCTGGGACTCTTCTCCTATGCCATCGCGCTGTTGCCCATCTCTTCGTTTGTACGCGCCTCGGCGATCATCGCCACAGGGGCGTACCTGACGCGGGGGTTCCACCTCGACGGCCTGTGCGATGTTGCCGATGGATTCGGAGGGGGGTGGACCAAGGAGGCGACGCTGCGCATCATGCGCGACTCCAGTGTGGGCGCCTTTGCCCTGATCACCTTGGTCTGTACCCTTCTGATCCAGGTTTTTTCCATCGCGGAGCTCCTTGGGCATCTCCCACTGCTGTTGTTCGTCCCCGCCTTGGGCAGGACGATGGTGGTCATTGCCACCTCCCTCTCTTCGTATGCGAGGCAGGGGGAGGGCACAGCCTCCGCTTTGGTGCGTCAAAGCAGTAAACGCCATATGGTGGGCCCAGTTCTGCAAATGGCATGTTTTCTTTCCTTGTTGTTCTTCCTTGCAAGACCCTCCTTTGCCCCTGCATGTGGGGCCTCTCTTTTTGCGCTGCTTATGATGGGTTTTGTCCTGCGCATGAGCTCAAGGCGCCTTGGAGGGGTGACCGGTGATGTTCTGGGCTCGATCGAAATCCTTTCTGAGAGCGCTGCATATCTTGGGGCCTTGATTCTGTTGGGTCTTACAGGGTAATTTCTTCTCTATAACTGCTTAGGAGTACTACATGATGGATATTGTCTGCCTTGATTTGGAAGGGGTGCTGGTTCCCGAGATTTGGATCAACGTTGCCCAGAAGACCGGCATTGAGGCGTTGCGCCTGACGACCCGGGACATCTCGGACTACGACCTGCTGATGAAGGGCAGGCTGGAGATTCTCAAGGAGCACAAGCTCAAGCTCGCTGACATCCAGGCGGTCATCGCTACGATAGAGCCCCTTGAGGGAGCTCTCCAGTTCCTCTCTGCCCTCCGTAGCCGGACACAGGTGCTCATCCTGAGCGACACCTTTACCGAGTTTGCCACCCCTCTGATGAAAAAGCTCGCCTGGCCGACGCTCTGGTGCAACAACCTTGTCATCGATGATGAGGGCATGATCGCAGATTACAAACTGCGTATCCCCGATGGCAAGCTGCACGCCATCAGGGCGCTGAAAGGCCTGAACTTCCGCACCTTTGCCGCAGGGGACTCCTACAACGACCTCTCCATGATCGAAGAGGCCGATGCAGGGTGTCTTTTCAGGGCCCCTGAGGGGATACTGGCAAGCCACCCCCACTTGGCCCTGACAACCACATACGAGGAGTTCTCCTCAGCCATAGAGGAGTTTTTGCACCGATGACGGGCAAGGAGTTCTTCTCCCTGGCGATGACCATGGTTGTGCTGCTGCTTTCCATGCTCACCGGCTATATCCTGCTTGCCCTGATCTATGAGGGAAACCCCCTGCTTGTCGCCTTGGTCGGGCTTATGGTGCTGTTGGTCTCCTGTTTTTTGGTGGTGTACTTGTTCAAGATGCGAAAATTGATAGATACGGGTAAAGAGAAAGAGGGCAAGGATGAAGACAAAGCTAAGAGATGACCTGGTCAAGGCTCGCGCCTGGCAAGAGAGAAAGACAGTGGTGTTCATGAGTGACTTCGGCTCCTCCGATGGGGCGGTAAGTGCCATGCATGGGGTGGCTAACGCGGTCTCAAACCATCTTCGCCTCTCTGACCTCACCCATGAGATCCCGCAATTCAACATCTGGGAGGCCTCCTATCGCCTGATGCAGGCGATGACGTACTGGGCTGCAGGGACGGTGTTTGTCTGTGTGGTCGACCCGGGGGTCGGCAGCAACCGCAAGAGCGTTGTCGCCCTCACCTCAAGCGGTCACTTGGTGGTCACCCCCGACAACGGCACCCTTACCCACATAGCCGAGCATGTCGGCATCGTGGAGGTGCGCGAGATATCGGAGGGGGCCAACCGCCTGGCAGGAAGCCAGAGGAGCTACACCTTCCACGGCCGTGATGTCTATGCCTATACCGGAGCACGCCTGGGTGCCTCTTTGGTCAACTTTGAGGAGTTGGGGCCCCTCCTTTCCAAGCATGTAGAGCTCAAGCTTGAGAAGGGCCGCCTTGAGGACGGCCATACGCTGGTGGGTGCCATCGACATCCTCGATACCCGCTACGGCTCGCTATGGACCAACATTAGTGACGAGTTTCTTGAGGCGATGGGCATATCCTTTGGAACAATGATGCGCGTGACCATCTCCAAGGATGGCAGGATAGTCTACGGCTACCCGGTGAAGCTGTGCAGGGGCTTCACCGAGGTAGGCAAGGGCGAGCCCCTGATCTATGTGAACAGCCTGCTCAACCTTGGCCTTGCCCTCAACCAGGGCAGCTTTGCCTCCACATACGGCATCGGCACCGGTGAAGGGTGGAAGATTACTTTCTCAGTGGTTTGATAGGCGCTACAGGCGTTTACAATAAGGAGGATTCGTATGGAAAAGTCCAAAGGGATGCAACCTGTCAAGATGGTTGTGATCATTGCTATCGGGGCCGCCCTCTACGGGGTTGGCGGTCTGTTGAGTGTGCCGGTCTTTGCCAACACCACGATCAAGCCGGCTATGGCCATCCTTGCCCTTGTCGCGGGGATGTATGGACCCATCGTAGGCTTTCTGGTCGGCTTCCTCGGCCACTGGCTGACCGACCTGTTTGCAGGTTGGGGTGTATGGCCGACGTGGATGCTGGGCAGCGGCATTGTAGGGGTAGTGATCGGCCTGTTCCCCATCGTGACCAAAAAAGCTCTGGAAGAGGGCGTCTTCACAGGAAAGCAGATCGGCCTGTATATCGGCCTTGCCTTTCTGGGCAACTTCTTTGGCTACCTCATCAGTGCCGTGCTTGACTTCCTGCTCTTTGCAGAGCCCTTGGACAAGGTCATCACCCAGCAGCTGATCATCGCCATCACCAACACCGTGGTCATCGGCATTCTCGGGACCCTTCTGATGCTGCTCGTTGCCAAACGCAATAAGGACAACAGCAACCTCACCCTCGACCATAGCAAGTAGGCATGCAAGAGCCGATAATCTCGTTCAAGGATTTTCAGTTCACCTACAAGGCCCAGCAGTTCCCTACGATCAGGGGCATCACCCTCGACATTCACAAAGGGGAGAAAATCTTGCTCGTAGGGCCCTCTGGCAGTGGGAAGAGTACCTTGGGCCACTGCCTCAACGGCCTCATTCCCAACGCCTTCGGTGGAAAAATCGAAGGGTCGGTCCTGGTTGCCTCCCTTGATGTGTCCAAGGCCGACATATACGAGGTGAACCACCATGTTGGGACGGTCCTGCAGGACAGTGACGCCCAGTTTGTAGGTCTTACGGTGGAGGAGGACATCGCCTTCTCCCTGGAAAACCAGTGCATGGCCCAAGGCGAGATGAAGCCCCTGGTCACCTCCATGGCTACCTTGGTGGGGATGCAGGATTTCCTCAAGCAAAGTCCTCAGGAGATCTCAGGGGGGCAGAAGCAGAGGGTAAGCCTTGCCGGCGTGCTGGTCGATGATGTGGATATCCTTCTCTTTGACGAGCCGCTTGCAAACCTAGACCCCGAGACAGGCAGGCGTGCCATCGCCCTCATCGACGAGCTGCACAGGAGCACGGGCAAGACCATCATCATCATAGAGCACCGTCTTGAGGATGTGCTTTCGGCCCCGGTCGACCGCATCCTCCTGCTTGAAGAGGGGTTGCTCGTCTGCGATACCACCGCTGAAGAGCTCCTTTCGGGGACCCTTCTGCAAGAGAAGGGGATTCGCGACCCCCTCTACCTTTCCGCCCTCAGGCAAAGTGGGGCGGACCTCACCCTTGCTGAGGGCATCGCCTCCATCGATACGATCGACCTTGATCCCTTCATTCCCTTGGTGCGCTCCTGGTATCAGGGCAGGCCCCAGAAAGCAGCAGATGCAAAGAGGACAAGCCAGCTCTGCATCTCGGGCCTCAGCTTTTCGTATGACGGCATCAAGGAGGTGCTTTCTGACATCTCGGCCGAGATCTTTGCAGGGGAGATGATCAGCATCCTGGGAAAGAACGGAGCAGGCAAATCGACCCTGGCGCAGATCCTCATGGGGATAAACCGCCAGGACAGCGGAACGATCATCTTCGAGGGGGAGGACATCTCGTCCTTGTCAGTATCCGACCGCTCCGCCCTGATCGGCTTTGTGATGCAGAACCCCAACCATATGATCAGCCACTCCATGATTTACGATGAGGTGGCCTTTGCCTTGCGCCAGAGGGGGTATGCCGAAGAGGCCATACGAGCGCGGGTAATGGATGTCCTACAGCTGTGCGGCCTGCGCGCCTACCACGCCTGGCCTATATCCGCCTTGAGCTTCGGGCAGAAGAAGCGCGTCACCATCGCATCGATTCTGGTCACCGACCCCAAAGTGCTCATCCTTGACGAGCCGACTGCAGGGCAGGACTATGTGCGCTATTCGCTTTTGATGGAGTTCCTCAGCACGCTGAACAGGAGGACAGGGCTGACCATTCTGTTCATCACGCACGACATGCATCTTGCCTTGGAGTATACCGACCGAGCCCTGGTGCTTTCCGACGGGATTTTGCTCGCTGATGAGCGCATCAGTGAGGTCTTCAGCGACAAGGCCTTGCTCTCCAAGGCCAACCTGACGGTGACAAGCCTGTACACCCTTGCTCAGCGCTGTGGGATTGAGGATATCCCCTCATTCATCGACTGCTTTGTCCAAGGGGAGAAGAGCCGTCGCCCTGAGGGGGTTGAGGTGGTCCCCCTTGAGCCGGTAGAGAGGCCAAAGCCCAAGACCCGGGTCCAAAAGAGGAAAAAGGTGGTGCGCTCCAAGGAGAGCGGAAAGAAGTTCGGTTTTGCCCTGAGCTATGAAGAGACCCCCTCGTTTGTCCATTCTCTGAACGGGGTGACCAAAATGATCTTCTTCATGCTGTGGATCTTGCTCTGTCTTACCACGTTTGACCTGCGCATCCTCATCCCCTCCATGTTTCTCGCCCAGGCAGCCCTTGCTTCCTGCAAGGTCCCCATGAGGAAGTTCCGTCCCTACATCATTGCAATGACGTACGTGATCCTCATCAATGCAATCTTCATCTACCTCTTCTCCCCCGACCAGGGCCAGCGGTATCTTGGAACGAGCCACGTACTGCTCGGCTCCACCACAGCTCGGTACGCCCTGACCTTTGAGACGCTCTTCTACCTCCTGGTGGTATGCCTGAAGTATTTTGCCATCTTCCCCATGGCCCTGTTGTTTGTCACAGCCACCCATCCCTCCCAGTTCTCTTCGTCTCTGAACAGGATTGGGGTGCGTTACAAGACAAGCTATGCCGTGGGTCTGGCCATGAGGTATCTGCCTGAGGTCACCTCATCCTATACCCACATCCTGCATGCCCAGATGGCACGGGGGGTGGACATCTCCAAGGCCGTCCCCCTCAAGCAGAGGATCGCCTCTGTGGGCAAGATCCTGGCCCCCCTGGTGCTCTCCTCCCTTGACCGTATCGATGTGGTAACCAATGCGATGGTCCTCAGGGGATTTGGCAAACACCCGAGGCGAAGCTGGTATCTTGCCGCCCCTATGAAAATTTCTGATGTACTTGTCCTGGTTCTCATGCTATGCTGGATTTCCCTTAGCCTCTACCTGAGATTTGGCAAGGGTGTGATGTTCTGGTTTCCCTTCTATGTTGGGGAGGGAGTTGTTTAGAGGGGGAAAACGGAGTAATAACGCTGAAAGTGTGGTAAGGGTCTTGACTCTTATGCCCGGAATCCCCATCTTATGTTGCATTAAATCCAAAGGGACGCCAAGGCGAATTTTAGGAGGCAAACTGTGTCCGATATGTTTGTTCAGGAGATGGAAGAGCTGCTGATCGTTATGCGAAAAGAGTTGCTCGACAAGCTGACTGAGGATAATAGTGACTTCAGGGAAATGGTAAATGCCATGGGTATCAAGGATAGCATTGATGTTGCTGCTGACGATATTGCATTCAAGAAAATGGAAGCCATTAATAAGCACGAGGCTACACGCCTACGATCGATAGAGAATGCCCTGGCCCGTATTCATAACGGACGCTATGGTCACTGTCTGAAATGTACGAAGAAGATTCCCGAGGAGCGGCTTCGCGCCATTCCTTACGCGGTGCTCTGTATAGATTGCAAGAGTGCTGAGGAAGCCCCGGGAAGACGCTAGGCTCCCTATGTTCATTCAAGATGCTGCTCATCCCTCGATGGCAGCATCAGTTTTTTAGCAGGAAGAGCTCGAATTTTCAACGACTGGCAGCCAATCTGGTTCATGCATTCCTGTTGGAGGCAATGACCCTGAGCATTTCAATCCTATCCGGTTTTCCCAGGACCAGCATGCTGCTCTCAGGGGGAAGCTGTTCATTGGGCCCTGGATTGAAGCGTAGCTTCCCGCCTGGATTGCGGATGGCGATGATGATCAGGCCTGTGCGCTGAGGAATGCCGGCATCCTTGATCATGAAGTCCGCTATCTCCGAACCCACCTCGACGGTGACCTCCCCAAGCTCCAGCAGTTCGTCATCGAAACGGGTGACGATATCCAAAAACGAAACCACATGCGGCTTGAGCATGAGATAAGCCATCCTGATGCCCCCGATCTCATTGGGGGAGATGGTCTTGTCCGCCCCGGCACGTTTCAGCTTTTGCGCTGATCCCTTCTCGATCGATCGCGAGACAATGTAGAGCTTGGGGTTCAACCCCCGTGCGGTGAGGATCGTATAGACGTTCTGAGCATCATTCTCGAGGCAGCTGACCAAGCCCTTTGCCTGTGCAATACCGGCTTGGATGAGTACGTCCTCGTTGGTGGCATCACCACAAATACAGGGGATACCCGCCTCCTCGAGCTCAATTGTCCTCGCTTCAAGGTGCTCAACCACGATGAATTGCGTCTTTGAGAGGATAAATTGCTCGATGACGCTCGATCCTGTCTGACCGGCGCCGCACACTACGATATGGTCGACCATCATGGCTATCTTCTTTTCCATGGCTCTTCTCCTAAAAATCCGATTGACCCCACCATCGATGAGAAACGAAACCGCTTCCAGCAACGCGTAGGAGACAATTCCCAATCCGCTGAGGATCAGGCAGATGGTGAATACCTCGCCTGCAGGGGAGAGGTCCACTATCTCTCGGTTTCCCACAGTCGAAATCGTGATGATGGTCATGTAGAGGCCATCAATCACCGATGAATCGGTCAGTGTCATGTACCCTATGGTGCCTACCGCTATGAGGGTGAGAACCATGGAGAGGATAATCCAACCTCTCGCCAGGACTCTTTTCTGCATTGCTTCTCCTTCTTTGCGATTTCAAGGGATTCGGCTCTGGTTCTCCCCGGGATTTCTTCTATCCATCCTATGCAAGGTCCCTGTTCCCTCAGAGTAGGGAGCGCAGTTGCTCTCTTCGCTGTGAGCATGGTTTTCCGGATGAGAAACAGTGTAATAGGTAACAATAGCATCTTTTTCTTTGGAACACGATAGCAACCCACCCAAACTTATTCTTGTTTAGCGGTCCTTTTTTTCTTTTGGGACCAAGCAATAGGGTGGTTGGGACCGGGGCATTTCCCCTATGATCATGTTTGGACTAAAAAAACCCCAAGGATCTTGCCTGGCAGGATCCTTGGGGTTGCTGTCTGATGGCCTGATCGTAATTCAAGCCTTTCTGTCAAAGGTAGGGGTTGTTGATCTCGTCGCCAATAGTGGTTGCCGGCCCGTGCCCTGGAAGTACCTGCACTTCCTTTGGGAGCGTGAGCAGGCGCTTGCAACTCTTGACGATCTCTTCATATGAACCACCCTCAAGGTCAGTGCGGCCGATGCTTCCGGCGAACAGTGTATCGCCTGAAAACAAGAACTGACCCTGTTCGTGGTAGAGGCAGATGCCTCCCTTTGTGTGTCCTGGTGTATGCATGACCAAAAGATGACTGTCTTGAAGAAACTGGTTGTCTTGAAGAAACCCTGTCGCTTCACTCATAGCCTTCAGTGCCTTTTCATACCTTTGAAGAAAACTCTTGTCAAAGCAAATTTTTGAGAATCGCTCATAGGCTTGGGAGCCCAGGTAGTGCGAGTCCTCTTCGGATACAAGAACCTCCAGGTGTGGCCACCGCTCTTTCAGTTCACCCAATGCTGTAATGTGGTCCCAGTGGGTGTGGGTAAGCAGGACTGCAACAGGGTTGACGTTGTGGCTTTCAATGGCGCTGATGATGCGGTCCCCCTCATTGCCCGGATCGATGATCCAGGCGCTGGAGTTCTCCTCATTGCCCATGATGTAGCAGTTGGTCTGGTATGGTCCCACAACGATCCTATCTACGAACACTATCTACTCCTTGTTGGAATAACTGACGGCAGCGGTGCGGCCTTTGATGTCCATGCCGTTGAGTTTGGCAATGGCCTTTTCACAGTTCTCTTCAGTCATTGAGATGAATGAGTACTTGTCATGGATACGAAGGCTGAAAATGTCCTCTCGGGTAATCTCAAGCTCTTTCTGGAGCAGGAGTGAGAGTTCCTTTGCATAAAGGCGCTTCATCTTACCGATGTTGAGATAGAGCGTCTTCGCCCCTTCTGGCAGGGGTTTCTCCTCGCGTTTCTTCGGGGCAGGCCTCTCTTGTTTCTTGGCTTCAGCCTGAGGGGTCTTCGCCGCCTGTTTTGGGCTTGGTGTCCTTTGTGCAGCTGGTGCTGCCGTTCTTGTCTTGGGACTGTTTGCGTTCAGCATTTCGCGAAGCAGGTAGGCCATGAAATAGCTGCGCAAAGTGAAGGGAACGTTTTTCTTGATGAGGCGCTTGAGCTGTTCCAGTTCTTCTGGATTGGGGTCGGCCTTGGTTTTTCCTGCAAGTACTTGGATGGTCCCTATGAGCAGGTCCTCTTCACTTGCGTTGCTCTTGTTGTCATTTGCCATGAGCATTTCTCCTTAGATAATCGATTGCTCCAGTGACCCTTGCCAGCAGGTAGCTTGAGCTTTGTGTTTCCTAATGTGTGGCAGTCCTGCTCCTTTCCCGGCCGCGGGATGAGGAGCAGGAGAGCTCTTGGTGAGCCTGCCTCAGTGTCCATAGCAAGGAAAACGCCATGGACAATCAAGTGGATACCGCTTTGTACGGTCGCACTTTGCAAGGAAGAGGCACACGCTGGCACGTGCAAAACAAACTCCTTCCTAGGCTGTTCGGGGTAGGGTCATGTGTTCTTCCCATCCCTGAGCAGTATGTCTCAGAATACCCAACCCTTCATACCCTTGTCAAGGAAATGAAAGGATTTAGCATTTTTGCCCTGTATCTTTCTTTGCCTAGGGAGCTTTGTTTGTGATACTATCGACCTATGGGAACGTTTCAAGCTGATATACAGCAAAAGCAGAAGGAAATAGAGAGCCATCACAGTGATCTGCATACCCTCTATGCCGAACTGGGCTTCAGCACCGCCCTGATCGAGCAGATGACGCCACTTGGGTTTGCAACAGAAGAGTTCAACCGGTTTGTGGAGGTGGACGCCCTCTATGAGGAGGCTAGGCAAACCTATGAGAGGATCAAGGGCTTCATTAGCCAGGTTGAGGACCGCTCGCGCAAGATAGAGCAGATCGAAGCGGATATAAGGGCCTTGGAAGGACCGGGGAAAAGCCTGTATGCCCGCCTTGGCGCCATAGCATACGAAGCGTTTGGCTCAGGCTCGCTGCCCGACCATCTGCAAGAGAGGTGCTCCCCCCTGTTTTCAGACCACCACAATGCCATCAGCAGGATGCAGGATGCCCTACAGGATTGCACGACTAGGAAGGGTGCGCTCTCAAGGGCGAAATGCACGCTGTTGAATATGCGTTTGCAGCGCAGGCGCAAACAGGCTCTCCCCCTGATGATACAGGCCGGTTCGCTCTTGTCCAGCCTCGGCTTTGAAACTGACCTCCCTGGTGCGGACAGGGGAAGTCTTGTTGCGCAGATTGCACAGTTCAGGAAGAAGGAACAGGCCTTGACGCAGGAGCTGGATATACACCATAGCGCCGTAGCCAAGCTGCGATCCCAGGAAGAGGAAAGCCCGAGGAGCCAGCTGGAGTCAAGCCGGGTCCAGTTTAGGGAGATGGAAAAACAGCGGGCCAAGGTTAGCTTCCTCTATGGCAAGGCCCTGTATGAAAAGCTCAGAGGCACCCGCCATTCCCACCTGGCAGGATCTGCATCGGTAGCCCTGATGGAACAGATAACCTTGCACCTGAACCGGATCAGCAGGCTTGAGCATGAGATCCGGGAGTTGCAAAACCAGATGAAGGTTGAGGAGCTGGAGGCCCAGATCGAGTTGGAGGCCCAGAAGATCAGTCACTTGCGCACCCAGATAGAGCAGAGCAACAAGCAGATATCCCTCGTTGAGCTCTCCATTGCACGCAAGAGGGAGAAGATTCTCGCTCTCACCCCGAAGAAGGCGTTGGGCGAATATGAGTGAGCAGACCAAGAAACCGACACAGGGAGAAAGACCGACTGCCAAGAAGGGTGATGTCAGTCGCATGAAGGTACTTCTTGACGGTGGCAAGCCCGAGGAGAAGCCTCTTGCCAAAAGAAGCAAACCCTCTGTCTCAAGCGCCAAAGCACGGGTGGATATCCCCGGAGAGCTCAAGGCAGAAAGAGAAGAAAAGAAACCCGATCCACCTGCCAAAAAGCAGAGTCCGACACCCAAGAAAGACGACAAGCCAAAAGAAGTTGGCAAACCAGCCTCCCAACCGGAGAGCTCTCCTGCCAAACCTGCTCAGGCAAAGAAACCCAAGCCCCCTGCAAAGAAGAAGCCGATTCCCCGCCCTAAGGTGGTGCCTCCTAAAATTGGATCAAGGAGGGGCTATCGCCCCACCTTGGCCCTTCGCTTGCAGGTCCCTGTCTTTCTTGTCGCTTGTGTGGTGTGTGCCTTTGCCCTGCTGTTCTCCTTTCGCAAGGAGGTGGGACCTGTGGGTAGGTATGTTGCCTCCGCCTTGGCCCCAGGTCCTGTCGAACTGACCATTGAGGCGGGGATGAGTGCCTCTTCGGTGAGTCTTCTGCTCTCCGAACGGGGAGTGGTCGATGATGATCAGGCACTGCTGCAGTATTTCATCAAGAACAACCTTACCACATCCTTGCGTAGCGGCACCCTTGTGATGGAGCGGGGTATGGATCATGAGGCGATAGGCACTCTGCTGACGGCAAAGGCAGGGGAGGTTGTCATTGGGGTGAGCCCCTCCTTTACCCTCGCTGCCATTGACCGCTATCTGGCAAACCGCGGGTATGCCGACAAGGGTGAGTTTCTCAAGGCAGCAAAAAATCTTGAGAGTGAATATTCCCTCTCCTTTGCTGAAGGGTGGCTGCTCAGTGGTGAGTACCTGCTTGCCAAGGAAGAAGTTGCATCCTCTTTGGCGGAGGCGATGTTCCTTGCCATGCTGGAGGCTGTGCAACCCCATCTGCACTCCGAGCAGGTCACCTTGTGGGGGCTTGAGCAGACGCTGATAGTTGCCTCCATGATTCAGGCGGAAACACAGAACGCCGAGGAGATGCCCCTCATCGCCTCGGTGATCTACAACCGCCTCCGGGCTGGACAGCCTTTGGGCATCGATGCCACCACCCGCTACGAACTGGATGACTGGGAGAATCCGATACCCAAGAAGGCCTTGGAGACCAAGACTCCGTACAATACACGGCGAAAGGTAGGTCTGCCGCCTTCGGGCATCTGCTGCCCTTCAAAGGCTGCACTCGAAGCGGCCCTGTTCCCCCTGGATAGCCCGTACTTCTACTACCTGCATGGCCTGGACAAGCGCCTCTATCCCGCTGTTACCTATGACGAGCATAAGGAGAACATCAAGGTGTATCGGTAGAGTCCTTCGTGTCATTTCCCTTAGACCTCTTATAGAACAGGAAGGAGTAGATGACAGGCAAGAGTACCATAGCAGTGATAGTGACCGGTAAAACAAGGGAGACAAGCAACCCGGTAAGTGCAGAGACCAACAGCACAAGGGAGGCTATGCTCCAGACCCATCCTGCAAATCGGTGGGTCCTGTTCCAGTTCTCTTCGCTGGCCAAGGTCCAGGGAATCTTTATCCCCACCGTATAGTTTTGCTTGCACTTCGGCAGGTAGTTGCCAATGACCAAGAAGAGCAGTGCAACAAGGACCGGTAACACCCTCTCCAGCCTGATGTCAGACCCCAGGGCCTTGAACAGGGTCAGGGGAGTTATGAACAAGGAGAGGATAGGGATGATCCATTTGGACATCTCTCGCAAGGGTTGGCCGTGATCACGCTTGGGGTCGTTGTTCAGGACTAACTGCAGCAGTACATTCCCCAATGCAAGTGAGAGGGGGAGGATGAAGGCTCCAAAGGCTTTTGGAGCGTAGTTGTCAGCTTCCCCCGCCAAATTGAAATGGATGGGAACCTGGTCGGGAAGCCGTCCATACAGGAAGGCCGAAAGAGTGAGGGGCACCAGGCATACGAGGGTGGTGATAAGCATCGTCTTGTCAATCTTGGCTTTCATGGTTCTTCTCTCCTGTAAATTGGGCACACCAGAGCATTATTTCCTCAAAGACTGAGGCATTCAACTCGTAATAGATGAAGTTCTTATATTTGGTCTCTGTGATGAGGGAGGCTTTCTTCAGTTGGGAGAGGTGGTAGGAGACTGTTGCCGAGGTGAGGTTCTCTACCTTTGATGCGATGTCCCCAACTGTGAGGCGTCCTTCCTTGAGCATGTCCAGGATTTCCCGCCGTACGGGGTCAGCCACCGCTTTCATTGTTTGTGAAAAGCCCATAATACCTCACTATTTAGAAATCTATCTAAATAGATACTACTGGCAAATCCTATACAGGTCAAGTTGTTGTCCTATCGGGTTATTGTACTAGTAATCTGTACACCTTGAACTAGCTATACTCTACGGTATACTGTTTCTTTGAGGCGATCATTGTTTCGTGAAGATGAAAAGGATTATACGAATGGATATACTATGGTTTGATAATCTTCCTGAAAAGTGGGAGGATGGACTTCCTTTTGGAAATGGACGGCTGGCTGGAATGCTCTGGGGCGATAGGACGAAGGATATTGTCAGCCTCAATCATGAGGATATATGGACTGGTGATTTCAAGCATCGTGAATGTGAGCCTGGGGCCCATTTCCTGCCCTATGTGCGTGATTATCTGAAACGCGGAGAGAATTTCAAGGCTACAGCATTGGCTGCTATTGCCTTTGGAGGAAATGGAGGGATCTCCCCCTTGCTTCGGAGAATGGACTCCTTTCAACCAGTTTGTGATATCATCCTTACCCATGATGATCAAGATCTGGTCCGTCGTGATCTCTCTCTGAAGGATGGCATTGTAGCCAGTCAGAAGGAGCAGCTGTCCGTCACTGCTTTATGCCACTGCACAGAGGATATCATCACCGCAAGATGGCTATCAACAAACCTATTCGATGCAACCCTGTCACTTGTGCGTGAAGAGCAGGAGGGTGTACAAAGCCGATATGCTATACACTCTGAGACGGGAATGGTCTTGCTGAATGTAGATGCCGGCTTGGGGGTCAGCTATGCAGTGAAGTGCAAAGTCGTGACTGATGGCCAGCTGGAGGCTAGGGATGTAGGGTTTAGCATCCAGAATGCTACGTATGTGACTATTATGGCTGATATTGGCTCTGAACTACGTGGTATTGAAGCGGAACTTTCCAAACATGATTTTTCACAAGACTTTACGCAGTTGAAGGAAAGCCAAATTGCTGGATTTTCCAGCATCATGAGCCGGTGGGCTTTTGATCTGGAGGATTCCCGTTCCTCTGAACTTGCCCGTATTTCAGTGAACAAACGCCAAAAGCTTCTCAAGGATGGGGCAGATGATGCTCATTTGATAGCTTTATACGCCCGCTTCGGTGCCTATCTTATGGTAAGCGGTTCCATGTTGGCTACCTTGCCTTTGCATCTTCAGGGCAAATGGAATCATAGCACCTTCCCCAAATGGAACAGTGATTATCATCTGAATATCAATTTGCAGATGAACTATTGGTTTACCGACGTCCTCGGTCTTGATTCTTATACCCGCCAGATGACTGACTACATACTATCTCTCTTACCCAAGGCTCGTGAAGCTGCAAGACGTCTGTACGGCTGTAGGGGAGTGGTTTTCCCTTTGAACTCCGATATTTGGAGGAACGTTACTCCTGAAGCGTATAATTATGCGGTTTGGATCTCCGGTGCTGGTTGGCTGATGCTGCATTTTTGGAATAGGTATCAGCATACCGGTGACTTGGAATACCTCAGGGACTATGCATTTCCGTTTTTCAAGGAGGTTGCAGAGTTCTATGAAGACTATGTGCAGTTTGATGATGATGGGCAGGCCCAGATCATGCCCAGCCAATCTCCTGAAAACCGATATAGAGGTGGAGGCTACTTTCCTGTAAGCATGTGTATCTCTTCTGCGATGGATGTCCAAGTCGCCCATATGGCCCTAGATATTGCTGTCAAGACAGCAAAACTTCTTGATAAGGATGCCGCTATGTATGCTCCTTGGCGGAAGATACTGGATACGCTTCCACCGTTCAGGATTGGTAGTGATGGAAGACTTCTCGAATGGGACAGCGAGGATAAGATTGAGGTGGAAAAGGGTCATCGCCATTTCTCTCATCTGTTTGGTTCTTTTCCTGCAGAGCTGTTTTCACCTGACAGCAATGTCCCACAGTTTGAAGCGTCTAGAAAATCTTTGGAGTACAGGCTCTCTCATGATAGCGGTCATACGGGATGGAGCCGGGCTTGGGGTGCATGCCTATTCGCCAGGTTCAAGGATCCTGAAATGGTTGACTCATGCTTTAGGACACTGGTGGGGGAGCTTTCTTCAACGACTTTGCTTGATCTCCATCCTGACTATCATCCCCAGAAGAAGCGCCCTACCCAACCAAAGGATGAACCCTTATTGTTCGGTAAGCCGGTGGAGGATCCCCCCATGATTTTCCAAATTGATGGAAACCTTGGTGGGACTGCAGCATTCATAGAGGCTCTGATGCAGTATCGGGATGGTTCTCTCTATTTGCTGCCGGCGAGACCGAAAAGTTGGACGAAAGGAACGATCGGACCGCTACGGACCAAAGGTGGCCATATTGTCTCATTTTCCTTTGAGAATGGCACGATAACAAAACTTGAAGTAGTACTAGGTTTCGAGAAGCAGCTTGTCGTTGTCGGGCTTGGTGAGGGTGGTTCTGATCTCATGCTCACAGGGACTGCTGGCACCAAACATACGGTACGGTAGTGAGTTTTTACAACATACTGGCTCGCTGTAGGAAATATCTGCATAGGCAGTGCCCCATACCCTCTATCGGGCAAGGTTGTGTCCGTTGGATTGTATGGGTTTTTTAGGACCATGCTGTCTTGGTAGCTCTTCTGATATCCAGATGATCTATCATTGCACTTTCTCGGTGGGTGAGGAGAAACCAGACAAGGTCTGCGATCTCAGTGGGATCGATTAGGTCATCCTCATCTATATCCGGCCTTACAGAACGTATCATATCGGTAGCAACCCCACCAGGGGAGAGCGTGTACACACGAATCCCCTCCTGTTGCACCTCTTTGGAAAAAGCCTTGGTCATTCCCAAGAGGGCGTGCTTGGAGGCTGTATAGGCACTTTGGTCTGCATATCCTGCATGGGCTACCACCGACGCAATCTGAATTATGGTAGGAGCCTTAGACTTCCTCAGCCATGGCAGGGCCTTCTGGCAGAGAAAGTAGGGGGCCCTTGCATTGATATGCATAATCCTGTCCCAATCTTCCATGCTGGTATGTTCCAGCGTTGCGTTGAGTGAAACTCCTGCATTGTTTACCAGGAGATCAAGACCTCCCAGTTTTTCAGCTGTTTCGCTGATTAGTTTTTCAGGGGCATCGCGCTCTTGCAGATCTATCTGGAGGGTATGCACTTTCCCACTGATGGGAGTTTGAAGCAGCAGTTCTTGAGCCCTTGCCAAGTTTTCGCTGCTCTTGCCGGCAATACACACATCAATGCCATGTTCGGTGAGTATCTGGGCTATGTTGAAGCCAATGCCCCGTGAGCCGCCTGTTATCAAGGCTCGCTGTATTTCCGTATCCATTTTGTAGTACCCCTTTATTGTATACCGTTCACAACAAATTACTTGCAAAGCATCGGTCAGGACCTCACCATCTCGGCATAGGCTTTTGGTGTCATGTTGGTCTTGGTCTTGAACACCCTGATGAAACTGCTTGAGCTGTTGAACCCGACTGAGCGGCTGAGGTCCACTACCTTGATGAGGGGATTGTTTTTGATCATTTCACACGCTCGCTCGATCCTATACTCATTGAGGAAGGTCTTGAAGTTCTCATTGCTCAGTTTCTTGAACAGGGTGCTGCAGTACTTTGCCGAGATGTTGCAGTGGTCGGCGATGTCATTGAGCATGATATCGTCATCGTAATTGGCAAATATGTAGTCCTGCATGGTCTTCAAGAGGATGTCGTCAGTGGACTTCTTCCGTTCGTGTATGGCCACTCTGATCAAGGAAAAATTCTTGCGCAGCCTTTCGACCATCTTCTCACTTGCCCAGTTCTCATACAGCCAGGGAAAGTCGAAGTTTTTCCCCAACAGTTCCATTGCAGTTATCTTCAGCTCCTGCATGACCCGCAACAGGGTGCCTATGAGCGAGTACATCAGGTTCCTATGGGCCTCATTTGACAGGGTCGTCATTTGGAAGTTCTCCTCAATGATGGTGTCGAAGATGGCAAGAGCCTCTTCCTGTCCTGCAACAATAGCCTGCACAAACTTGTTTTCCAACGAAAGTGGGTAGAAGAAGCTGTTGCCCTTGTCCTTGGGAATATCACTAGATGTTATGAACAAGTTCTCTTTGGTAGCATATTTGTACTCTGCGATGAGTAGCGTCTCCTTGTAAGAGATGGCGATGGAGGAGATGCCAGCTCTACATGCACTGAGGAAGATGGACAGGTGTACAGCAAGTTCTTTCAGTGTAGAGAGTCCCCCAAGCAACTCTTTAGCCTCTTTTTCACTATCAGATTGTAGGATGATGGCAAAGGAACTGTAGGAGATGTTGACGTAGTAGAGGTTGTATACTGATTGGAGCGTTTGTATGTAGAGATGAATATGGTTCTTCTGCAGCTGGAGGAACCAGTCGTTCTTTTCAAAATCCTCATTGATGGCATGCATCTCTATGAGGGCAACCAGATACTTTGCGTGCATCTGGGCGGGTTTGAGAGGGCAAGCAGTTGATGTGGGAACGCCGAAGATGAGCTCGCGGTAGTAGCGTTGGACTGTGAGGTTGTTGGTTTCCTCGATGGCCTGTGCAAGCTTTTGGTTCAACTGTTGCAAGGTGTTGAGATTCTCCTCAAGCAGCTTGAATTCGTCGATAGTCGAGCCATCCTTTTTCAGGTTGGGCACCCTAATGAGCGTGCGTCGTATGGGTGAGTAGAGCCTTGATGCCCAGTGGAGCGAGAGCAGGAGCAGGGCGACAGAGACAGCCATAAGAGGCAGGAAGAAGACTAGGATGGCATGAAGTGCTCTGATCGGGGCAACTGTATACTCCAGGGCGATGAACCAAGCTTGGGCTGAGGGGTGCAGTACAAAGATGGGTTTTCCCTTATAGATATGTTCGGTAAGACTTCCACTGGTTGGATGGGCGAGCAAAAAGGAGAGCTTCTCCTCATTTTCTTCTCCTTGTTGCATGGGAAAGAAAAAATTATTGCCATAGATAAAGGAAAACTCCTCGCCTCCGAGCAAGGTTTTCATAGGGATGTGGATAAGGTAGCAGAGATTCCTTTTCCCAAAGGCATACTTTTTCAGAAGGTAGAGAGATCGCAAGGTAGCGTCGGCATACATAGGTAAGAACATCTCCTGTTTGGGGGAGAGCAAGAACTCTTTCCAGCCTTCAAGGCCAATGCCTGACCCCTTCTGACTGAAGAAGTCCTCCTTGCGCACTGTCCCGTCCCGTGTGATGACAAAAGAGCCTTCTTCATCACTTGTAATTCCGATGTCATATTCAAGACCACTCAGGTTGGTAGTCGCCTTGCCCAGATCCTCATACACCTTCCTGGCATAGAAAAAATACTCCTCGTCAGAATCAGATTCGATCCAGCGTCGAACATGCTCCTCATTGTGCAGGATGTTGAAGGTATTCTCTATGATTCCCATCGCGGCTCGGGCGGCGTCGCTTTTTGCCTGCATTGTAGTCCGTAAGGCCGTGCGGTAGGTTGTGGTATTGGTCTGGATCATCACAAAGGAGAAGAACCCACCTAGGATGAGGATGATGGCTATTGCGATGGCAGTGAAGGTGCGTTGTAGTTTTGCCTGGTACGTTCCCCGGGTTTGTAAAGGCTGTCTCATAGGGATGAGTATATACGATATTTACCTACAAACAAAGAAGGATTCTTTTTGAGGATTTCTACGCAGTATCCTGAAAATATCTTGTGGGTGTGAATTTGGGTGTTTGGGACTATGTTCTCTGTGTTTCATGTTCATCTTGTTTTAGTGTTGAAATTCCCCACATCTTCGAGAATTTTGTAGATGAAGGGAATTTTGTAGATGTTCATATTTTCCTCCATTCTGTAATAATCGTAATTCTTAGAGAAAAATGGATATATACAGAACAATTTTGATATAGCAGAATACAACTACACACAAGGGATATTTGTGAGGAGTTGCTTATGAGAAAAAATGTACACAGGGAAATCGATCTGTCCAGACAGCCTTTTAAGCGCCGCCTGCAAAGGACGATGGTAAGGGATTGGGATCTGTATCTGCTGCTGATACCAGGCATCATCTGGTTCTTGATGTTCTGCTACAAGCCCATGTATGGCCTGAGAATGGCATTCTATGACTACAACGTATTCAAGGGGATGAAGGGCAGTACCTTTGTAGGACTTGCCAACTTCCAGGAATTTATGAGTGGGCCTGACTTTTTCAGGACCATAAAGAATACCTTCATGATCTCGCTGTGGCAGATACTCATCTGCTTCCCAGCTCCGATTGTCCTTGCAATTGCAATCACAGAGATGAGAAACAAGTTCGTAAGCAAACTTACCCAGACTGCAACCTTCCTGCCTCACTTCATATCAGTAGTGGTTGTCTGCGGCTTGGTTGTGAACTTCCTCTCCCCCTCCACAGGCATCATCAACCTCCTGTTGAACAAGCTAGGCATCGAGTCCAAGTACTTCATGGTAAAGCCTGAATATTTCCGCGGGGTGTATACCTCAATGACCCTTTGGCAGAATTCCGGCTTCAATGCAATCGTGTATATCGCCGCCTTGATGGGCATCGATCCCCAGCTCTATGAAGCTGCCATCGTCGATGGTGCTGGCAAGTGGAAGAGAATTGTCCACATCACTATCCCTTCCATCATGCCTACTGTGGTGACGATGTTTGTCCTGCAGGTCGGAAAGATGGTCAAGGTCGGTTACGAATCCATCCTACTGCTGTACAAGCCCACCACCTATGCAACAGCTGATGTCATTGCAACCTATGCCTATCGGGTTGGTATCGGTAACCGCAACTATGGCCTTGCTACGGCAGTAGGTCTGTTTGAGGCTATCATCGCCCTGATCATGGTCGTCGGTGCCAACAGGCTCAGCAAGCGCGTCACCGAATCGACTATCTGGTAGGTAAAGTATGAGAAAAATAGAAATTTTGAATGTGAAAACAACCATAATAGAGAAATTGAAAAAAAATAAAGCAAATAGTTTCAAGAAAAATGAACTATCTAACCATCTTCTTGAGAGTAGGGGCGAAAAGATCTTCAATGTCATAATGATAGTCTTGGGACTGCTCATCACAGTGGTAACCCTGTACCCCCTTTGGTATACCCTCATCGCTTCGGTAAGCAAACCCCTGCTTGTTGAGAGCGGGGCGGTAGTATTGCTTCCCAAAGGAATCTCCTTCGACAGCTATGTGCAGGCGGCAAAGAAGGACGGGTTTTGGATGGCGTATGCAAATACCATGTTCTATACCGTCTTTGGCGTGCTGGTGAATATGGCTTTCTCCACTACGATGGCCTATGCCCTTTCAAAGAAAAGATTGGGATTTCGGAAGTTCTTCACGCTGTTCACCGTTTTTACGATGTGGTTCAGTGCTGGCATCATCCCCTTGTTCATCACCTTTAAGGATTTTGGACTGCTGAATACCAGATCAGGGATTTTGTTCGGGTTTGCAATAAATACCTACAACATGATCATTCTCAAGAGTTTCTTTGAGCAGGTTCCCGACTCCTTGGAAGAGGCTGCCTTCATGGATGGGGCTAGCAATATCCGCATCCTCACTACCATATACCTTCCCCTTTCCAAGCCTGCCTTGGCGACAGTGGGCATGTTCTATGCGGTAAACAGGTGGAACAGCTACTTCTGGGCAATGAACCTCCTGCGTGATGACAACAAGATGCCCTTGCAGGTTCTCTTGAAGAAACTGATCGTCGACCGTGTTGCCAATGAGACCGAAGCTGCCATCGTGACAGCCCAGTCGCTCTCGTCCCCGACCACTGTCATCTATGCGATCATCGTGCTTGCGATCATCCCCATGATGGTGGCATACCCGTTTGTGCAGAAGTATTTCAAGACCGGATTGACCATCGGGGCTGTGAAGGGTTGATCGACTGTCCAATCGTAGATTGGGATGTGTATTGTGTGTTTTTAGTGGTACTACCACCAAAGGAGATAGCATGAAAAAGAGATTGTTAATCGTATTGCTCGTTTTGCTTGTGGCCTTCAGTGCATTTGCAAAAGGAGATTCGGAAAAAGGAACTGCTTCGAAAGCAGAAGACCAGGTACTGACGGGCACCCTTGCCAGTGCAACCCCTAAGGAATTCACCATATTCCTTAACTTCAACAACATGCCTTTCGATAAGGATTGGCCTGTGTGGAAGAAGGCTGCAGAGATGACCAACGTCTCCTTCACCGGCATCATCCCCAAGAGCAACTCTAACGAGGAAGAGGCTTTCAACCTGATGCTCTCCTCCGGTGATCTTGCTGATGTGATAGGCTTCAAGAGCATCTCTGTGCTTGAAGAGCTTGGACGTGATGGTGGCCTTATTCCCCTGAACGACCTGATCGACAAGTATGCGCCCAATATCAAGGCCACGATGGAAAAGGATGTGGTATTCCGTAACGCTTGTTACTCCCTCGACGGAAATATCTACATCATCCCTAAAAATCAGGAACTCTTCAGTGCAGAGTACTGGTGGATCCGTAACGACTGGCTTCAGAAGCTCAATCTGGAGATTCCTTCAACTGTTGATGACCTGTACAACGTGCTCACCGCTTTCAGGAACAACGACCCCAATGGCAACGGCCTCAAAGATGAAGTTCCTTTGTTCGACCGTGCTGGTTGGAAGATGCCCGATGAGTATCTCTACCTCTGGGACACCTCCACTGAGTTCTATGTTCGTGACGGCAAGATCGTATTCGAGCCTCTCGAAAAGGATTTCAAGGTTGGCGTGAAGAATATCGTCAAGTGGTATAAGGAAGGCCTGATCGATCCAGAAATCTTTACCCGCGGACCTAAGAGCCGTGACGTATTGCTCAGTGCCAACCAGGGCGGTCTGACCCATGACTGGGTTTCCGCCGGTAACTACAATGATACCTTGGCAGATTCCATCCCAGGGTTTGAGATGGTGGCGTTTGCCCCCCCGATGGACCAGAATGGGAATAGGGTTGAAAGGACCAGTCGGTTCCCAGGCGTTGGCTGGAGTATTTCTTCCACTGCCAAGGACCCTGTGACCATCATGCGTTTCTTTGACTTCTGTTTCTCACCTGAAGGATCTGAACTGATGAACTGGGGCATTGAAGGCGAGACCTTTGTCCGTAATGCCGATGGGACCAAGTCCTTCACTGATGCTGTCATGAAGAGCGACATGAGCCCCCTTGGCTATTTGAGAGGCAAAGGCGTGCAGTATAGGATCGGTATGAAGCAGGATCAGAACTATGAGTACGCATTCATGACCGAGGCAGGAAAGGTAGCCACCAAGTTATACAACGACAACCTCGATTGGTTCCGTCTTGACCAGGCTCCTTATGCCGATGGCGTGCTCAGTCTCCGATATACCCCTGAGAACGAGTCTGAATATCAGAAGATCATGGGAAATATCCGACCCTACGTCAATGAGAAGTTCCAGACTTGGATGCTCGGGACCGTTGCTTTCGATGACAAGGCATATGATGGATTCGTAAAGGAGCTCAAGAGTCGCGGTATCGATCGTGCGATAGAGATCAACCAGAAAGCGTATGAGACCTACATGAAGTAGTAAGGATTTTGCAGTGTTCAGGGTGGGGAAATTCCCCGCCCTGAACATACTTCCTACGTAAGGCAGCTATACATATAGGCTTGTGAAAAACTGTGAGTTCTTCCCTATATGTACAGCAACCTCACAAGAGAAAAGCGATCAAGTAGTGAACTGACTGCTTTTCTTATACAATATTGAAGGAGTGTTCTATGAGTGATATTCTACAGGCGATCGATCATGCGATCAGGCAGATAGACTCTTGCTTGCCCGCTTTTATTGAAAAATTCCCTTTTTCCCACAGTGAGGGAAATTTTTATGAGGCTAGTGAGAATGTCGAATGGACGACAGGGTTCTGGACAGGGCAGCTGTGGCTTGCCTACGAACATACCCACTCCTCCAAATATAAGGATGCAGCCCTCAAGCAGGTAACCTCCTTCAAGGATAGAATTCTCAAACGCATAGATGTCAACCATCATGACATGGGTTTCCTCTATTCCCCCTCCTGTGTTGCAGCTTTCAAGCTGACCGGTAGTCTGGAGGGAAGAGAGGCCGCCTTGCTTGCTGCCGACAACCTTGTCGCGCGTTTCCAGCCCATTGGCCAGTTCCTCCAGGCATGGGGAGAGTTGGGGGCGGAGGACAACTACCGCCTCATCATCGACTGCCTGTTGAACCTGCCTCTGCTGTTCTGGGCAACTGAGGAGAGTGGGGACGAACACTATCGGGACATCGCATTGAAACATATCGATACAGCGATGCGCGTCATCATCCGCGATGACGACTCGACCTACCATACCTACTACTTCGATACTGAGACAGGCGAGCCTACCAAGGGCGTTACACGCCAGGGGTATCGTGATGGTAGTGCTTGGGCGCGTGGGCAGGCTTGGGGCATCTATGGTGCGGCCCTTGCCTACCGCTACACCAAGAATCCCAAGTATTTTGACCTGTTCGAGAGGATGACCCGCTTCTTCCTTGAGCATCTTCCCTCAGACAAGGTTCCCTACTGGGATTTTGATTTCACCGACGGCAGTGATGAGCCCAAGGACTCCTCAGCAAGTGCCATTGCCATCTGCGGCATGCACGAGATGGCAAAGTACCTCGATGAGGATAAGGCCATCTTCTATCGCTCTGAGGCTGAAAAACTGTTGCATGTTCTTATAGATACATGTGCGGCTACTGACCCGAAGAAGAGCAATGGGCTTTTGCTTCATGGCACATATGCACGCAAGAGTGAGTACAACCCCTGCAACAATAGGGGAGTCGATGAGTGCAACACCTGGGGAGACTTCTTCTACCTGGAGGCCCTGATGAGGTTCGCCAAGGATTGGGATTCGTACTGGTAGGAAAAGGAGCGCTTGTTGTGAAAAAGAAAAAGAATCTCTTGTACATATTTGCTGACCAATGGCGCTATCATGCCATTGGCCATGTGGGTGAAGATCATGTTTGGACTCCCCATATGGATAGGTTTGCCAAGGAGAGTGTCGCCTGCAGCCAGGCCATCAGCAGCTATCCCCTCTGCTCTCCACATCGAGGTGCCTTATTGACAGGGAAATATCCCCTTTCCTGTGGTCTTTGGACTAACTGCAAGAAAGGCCTTGCAGTTAGTCCCTCTCTTGCCACCCAGGAGATCACCTTTGGTGATGTCCTGAAGAAAGAGGGCTACGACACTGCCTATATTGGAAAATGGCATTTGGACTCCAGTGATATGAACTATTATGAAAGGCCGGAAGCTGGCAGCGAGCATTGGGATGCCTACACCCCTCCAGGGCCAAGAAGGCACGGCTTTGACTTTTGGCACTCCTATGGTGCCATGGATGACCACCTCGCTCCCCACTACTGGGAAGACTCTCCTGAAAGGATTGATATCAAGAAGTGGTCACCCCTGCATGAGAGGGAAGTGCTTTTGGACTATCTGGAAAACAGACGGGACAAGGACAAGCCTTTTTGCGCTGTCCTGAGCTGGAATCCTCCCCATCCTCCCTATGACCAGGTACCTCAAGAATTGAAGGCTATGTATGAAGGTGACCTCAAGTTTAGGGATAACGTACCCCAATCAATGAGGAACGACCCTGCATTCATTGAGCACTTCAAGGAGTACTTTGGTGCGGTAACCGGTATTGATGAGCAGTTTGGTCTTATCATGGACTACTTGAAAGGGCATGACCTGCTTGACGACACCATTGTTGTCTTGAGTGCCGACCATGGTGACTGCATGGGCTCTCATGGGTTGTATGGCAAGAATGTCTGGCATGAGGAATCAATACGCATTCCCCTGTATATCCGTGATACGAAACAAGAAGCAAAAACAATCGACTGCCTCATAGAGAGCTGTGACCAGATGCCTACCTTGCTTGACATCCTGGATGTTGAGATTCCTACCACTGTAGAAGGAAAGAGCTTCAAGCCCATGCTGGAAAATAAGGGTGAAGCAGTAGGAAAGGAACACCTGAAGGACAAAGAAAAACACAGCGAAATACTGAAAGAGAAGGAATATGCATTCCTTTGCATGCTGCCTGGCATGCCTGAACTGATAGAGCCCTTCAAAAGGCTTGGCTTAGATTCGATGTGCTATGGCTGGAGAGCCTTGAGGAGCAAGACGCACACCTACGTCATTGACAACGGGACGGTCCCGGGTAGCCCCCAGGTGAGGTATCTCTATGACAACGTGGGCGATCCTTTCCAGCTGCACCCTGAGATCCTTGATAGGGATTCCCATCAGTGCAGGAAGCTCGACCCCATCCTTAGGGGTTTTTGCGAAAGCCAGAAGGACTTTTTCCTGTTCTAGGAGGACGCCATGAACGATACGAGAGCTGATATCCTGTTGATTCAGGTTGACCAGCTGCCAAGCCGTGCCCTCAGGGCCTACGGCGGCAGTTCTGACACTCCCAACATTGACTCGCTGTTTGAGCGCGGGGTGGCTTTTTCGAGCAATACGGTGCAGTGCCCCCTTTGCCAGCCCTCCAGGGCGAGCCTTTGGAGTGGAATCTATCCCCATAGGACTGAGGTCCTCTCCAATGGAAGGACTTGGCCATGCCCTATTTTTACTGAGGATCTTCCTACCTTAGGTGAGGTCTTCACCGAAGGGGGATACAAGGCGATACACTTTGGCAAGCGCCATGATAGCGGGGCCTTGAGGGGCTTTGAACTTGTCGAGGAAGAGGAGACCTTTGTCCCTGACGAGCATCCTGCCTGGCCGTATAACTTCGATACCTATAATGATCAATACACTACAGACAGGGCAGTGGAGTTTTTCTCTTCCTATGCAGAAGAAAAGCCACTGCTTGCTGTAGTGGACCTGATAAATCCCCACAACATCTGCGGGTGGGTGGGAAAGAATGAGGGCGTACATACGGATGTGGCAGTGGACAGCCTTCCGAGCCTGCCTCCTAATTTTGTTTTTGATGATATCGGCAACAGGTCCAAGAGCATCCAGTATATCTGCTGCGCACATATCAGGCAGGCTCAGGCCTCCCTGTGGGATGAAGAGAACTTCCGTCACTACCTTGCTGCTTACAACCACTATCTCTCCTTGGTAGACCGACAGGTCGGACGTGTCCTTGATGCTCTAAAACAGAGAGGGACCCATGATGATACCATCATCGTGTTCTTTTCCGACCATGGTGATGGCCTTGCTGCGAGAGGAACTGTGACCAAGCATACAGCGATGTACCAAGAACTGGTCCAGGTTCCCCTGGTCTTCTGCGGTGGCACCATTGTCCCCAGAGAAGAGATGGTCGGTGGTCTTGCCCAGAGTCTGGACTTGGCTCCGACCTTGTGTGAATTGGCTGGAATAGCTATCCCTGCATCCTTCGACGGCACTTCCCTGCTCCCATCCTTGGAAACAGGAATTTTTCCAGAGCGTGAGTATGCTGTAAGCCAGTGGCACACCGAATGGGGGTATACCGTCGAGCCTTGCAGGATGATACGTACCAACAGCTTCAAGTACCTGCACTATCTGGAAGATGATTTTGAGGAGTTCTTTGATCTGGACAGCGATCCCTACGAGATGACCAATGTGGCCAAAAACCCACAGTATGAGCAAGAGCTCAAGGGCCATAGGCGGTTGTTTGAACAGTACCTCAAGGAGACTAACGACCCATACAGAACCCTCATGGCCAAAGCCGATCCAAGGTGGCGCGAGCATGAGGTGGGCTATTACAGGCATAGGGGCATAACGGCTCCACAGGCGGTTTTATAGCATCTGACTCTGGCAAATAGAATTCAAAGAGAGATTCAGATCCCTACACTTTCACCATCACAGCAGTTGTACTCTGCAGGGTTTGGTGATAGGGTAGGGCATGCCGTTTGACTACGATGACCTTGTAAAAAAGAAGAAGACACACCCCTCCTGGAGGTTGATGACCTCTGATAATGGACCTTTGGTGATTGCGTTCTTTGACAGCGTGTTTCGTGATGGGGGAGTGCGACAGCTTGGTGAATATGAACTGGTGCTCAAGCTTGATGACTACCTCTATGCGCTTACCGATGGCAGCGAGGATACCCCTTTCCCACGGTCTGCAGGCGACTACCTGGATGACTGGACCAACGCTGAAAAAGGGTGGCTCAGGAAGTTCTATCCCGCAGGCAGTGATATCCCCCATTATGAGTTGACCCCTGGCAGCGAAAAGGTCCTGCAGTGGGTTGATTCTCTTGCATCCCGCCGTTTCATAGGCACCGAAAGCAGGCTGCAGACCTGCTTTGACCTGCTTCGGCAGATCGTCCAGGGGGTGGAGACTGACGCAGAGGTAAGGATCGCTGAACTTCAGGAGAGAAAACGCCAGATAGAGAGGGAGATCGAACGCATAGCCGGCGGGGATATCCCTGTGATGGACCAGCGGCAGATCAGGGAACGGTTTATGCAATTCAAGCAGATAGCCCGGGACTTGCGCAGTGACTTCACTGCCGTGGAGGGGAACTTCCGCGAGCTTGACCGGGAGATCAGGGAGGAGATCGCCCTCTTTGGTGGTAAGAAGGGCGAACTTCTGGAGCAGTTCTTCGGAGACCATGACAGGATCAGCAGATCTGATGAGGGACAGAGCTTCCGTGCCTTCTGGGACTTCATCATGTCTCCGGACAGCCAGGAAGAACTCTCAAGGCAGCTTGATACGGTCTTTGGCCTGGAAGAGCTTGGAGACCTGAGAGGTGACAGCACCCTACGAAGGATCCACTTCGACTGGATTGATGCTGGAGAGAAAACCCAGCGTACCGTTGCCCGCCTCTCCGGACAACTGCGCCGCTTTCTGGATGACCGCGTCGTCCTTGAGAACCGCCGGATCACTGAGATATTGGATAGCATTGAAAAACATGCCTTCAAGCTAAAGGACCATACCCACTCCATGGACTGGATGGAGGTGGAGGAATCAAAAGTCACCATCAACCTGCCGATGGAACAACCTCTGTACTCACCCCCACCGGTCCAGGAGTTGGTTTCGATGATAGAAATCGAAGACGAACAGGACATTGACACCTCAGGGCTCTTCAACCTCGTATATGTGGACAGGGAGAGGCTGCACAGGAACATCGCACATGCCCTTGAGGGTAGGGGACAGATTCGACTTGATGAGCTGTTGGAGAAGCATCCTCTCGAACAGGGCCTTGCAGAACTCCTAACCTATCTCCATATTGCTGAAGTGGAACCCTTTGCCTCGGTATCAGAGGATGTAAAGGACCATGTGAAGTGGTGTGGTACAGCAGATACGTTCCGCAAAGCATGGTTTCCGAGGGTAATCTTCACACAAGGGAGCAGACATGGAGCATCATGACAGTGAGAACATCTCCGAAGTGGTTATCCACTTGATGCGGGGAATCCTCTATAAGGAAGAAAAACCTAGAATCTGGCAGGTCATGGAACAGTTTGATGGCCCTGTGAGGGATCACCTCGCTATCATGAACCTCGACCTTGAAATATATGACAGTGATGGGTTTGCCTATCTGAAGAGCAAGGAACAGCAGGAGGGTGATCCCTGCCTGCCACGCATTATGGCACGAAGGCCCCTTTCCTATCCTGTCAGCCTGATGCTGGCCATACTGCGAAGAAAACTGACAGAGCATGATACCTACTCAAGTGAACCTCGCCTGATCATCGGAGTCGATGAGTTCAACGAGACGGTAGCGGCCTTCTTTCCAACCTCCAACAACGAGGTCAAGGTCCTCAAGCGGATGGATGCACACCTACAGCGTATCCATGATCTTGGATTCATCAGATTCATGGATGCCAAGAAGCAGAAATTTGAAGTCAAGAGGATTCTCAAGGCCTATATTGATGCCCAGTGGTTGAGTGGTTTCAATGAAAAACTGGAGGAGTATCTTGCCCACGGTTCAGAATCTGATGAAGGAGATGGTGATGTCTGACGGGTTTTTTGAGTTTGGCGATGATGATAGCTCTGCAGGCTTCAGGCTGGCGGAGATCCAGGTATATAATTGGGGAACATTTCACAACAAGGTGGTCACCTTGACCCTCGGGGGGAAGAACAGCCTCCTCACCGGTGATATCGGCTCGGGGAAATCGACCCTGGTCGATGCCATCACCACCTTGCTTGTCCCCTCCCAGCGAGTAGCCTATAACAAAGCCGCTGGAGCGGATTACAAGGAGCGCTCCCTGCGCTCCTACGTGATGGGCTACTACAAGTCAGAACGCAGCGATGGTGGATATGCCACCAAGCCTGTCCCCCTCAGGGAGGCAGGAACCTCACACTCTGTCATCCTTGGAATCTTTTATAACGAAGTGCTCTCCCTGACAGTCTCCCTGGCCCAGGTCTTCCTGCAGAAGGAGTCCACCGGTCAGCCGGACAGGTTCTTCATTGTCGCTGATAGGCTTCTCTCCATCCAGAAGGATTTTTCTGATTTTGGCAAGGACCTCTCAGCCCTCAAAAGGCGTCTCAAGAAAGAGGATGCCATAGAAATCTATTCCAGCTTCCCTGAATATGGGCATGCCTTTCGCAGGCGATTCGGGCTGAAGAACGAACAGGCCCTGGATCTCTTTCATCAGACTGTATCTTTGAAGACGGTAGGAAACCTCACCTCCTTCGTCCAGGACCATATGCTGGAGAGCTTTGACGCCATCACGCCAATCGGAAACCTGATACATCACTTTGAGGATCTGGACAGGTCGCACAATGCAATCTTGCGAGCTAAAAAACAGATACAGGCCCTCTCTCCACTGGTTGGAAACCTCGATCAACACCAGGCGGTCGAGCAGGAAGTGCATGAAAAGGTTGAGGTGCGCGATGACCTGAAGTACTACTTCGCAGAGTATAAGAGAGGCCTGCTTACAGGGCTGCTCGATAAGGAGCGTGAGACACAGCACAGACAGAATCAGAGGCTGGAGAGCTCCGACTCCCTCCTTGCATCCCTACGCCTTGGTCGGGATGAGATCAACCAGGCTATCACCGCAACGGCCGGCGTCCGCCTTGAGATCCTTCACAGCAAGAAAACAGCTTTGGAAAAAGAGAGAGACTCCCGCCTACGGCGATCTGAAGAGTATGAAGCCGTCGCTCTAAGGCTTGGTCTCCCATCCCTTGTGGGCATTGAGCAGTACATAGACAACCAGGGGGCTGCTCGGAAGCGCATTGTAGCAGTGGTTGATGAGCGCAACGAGCTTGAAGGCACCAAATCAGAACTCGATTACAGGCTTCGCAACCAAAGGGAGGAGCAAGGGGCAATTGTTGATGAGATCACCTCCCTCAAGGGCAGGAGAAGCAACATCGACGGGCAGCAGATTGAGATCAGGGGCCAGCTCTGTTCAGCCCTCTCCATAGAAGAGTCCTCTCTTCCTTTCATCGGTGAGCTCCTGGCCGTCAGAGATGAGCAGGCCGAGTGGGAAGGGGCGATAGAGCGCGTGATGAGGTCCTTCGCCCTGACACTGCTCATCCCTGACCATCTCTATAAAAAGGTTACCCAATGGGTGGAAGCGACCCACCTGAAGGGAAGGCTTGTCTATTATAGGGTGACTGATAGGGATCAAAAGCCTGGAAAGGTTCTTTCCGGCTCGATCATTGAGAAGCTCACCATACAGGGGGAGAGCACCTACTCCCCTTGGCTCGATCAGGAACTACATGCCAGGTATTGGGACCTCATCTGCTGTGACGACCTAGAGCAGTTCAGACGGGTGAGCAGGGGCCTTACCCGGTCAGGGCAGATCAAGGGCAGCTCCATACACCATGAAAAGGATGACCGCTTTTCCATTTCGGACAGAAGGCGCTATGTGCTGGGCTGGATCAATACCTCCAAGATAGCTGAGTTGGAACGCCTGAAGCAGCAGAAGGATCTTGTGATACAGGAGTTGGAATCCACCCTCTCTGGGATCAAAGAAGGGCAAGACCAGCTTGAAGCGCAGATTCATGATCTGAAAAGCCTCATGAACTATACCCTCTACGAGGAGCTCGACTGGAAGACCTCTGCACAAGCCATAGAGGAGGTGAGCTCTGAAATAGAGACAGAGAAGCAGTTGCTTGACAGCCGTGCCGATATCCTGGACAACCTTCAGCAAAGGCTTGCCCAGGTCAATGTCAAGCTTGCATCTGAAGGGCAAAAACATTCTGACCTCCTGATCACGATAGGCAAGATAGAGAGCAGGATAGAGCAACTTGCTGAGCAGTTGGCCGGTATGGAACAGATTCTTCTGACAAGAGCCAAGCCGCTGGAGAGGCTGTGTGCCACCATTGGGCCTCTGATCCCCCTCTACATTGGGAACAAAAAAATAACCGTTGAGAACAGTGAGGCACTAGAGCGCTCTTTCCGGGAGAAAGTACAGTCTGAGATAGATAATGCCAAGAGAAAGCTTGATCGGCTGCGTGATACCCTCATAGCGGCGATGGGAGACTTCAACCGGGAATACCCCACCGAGACGCGTGAGATGGACCCATCCATAGAGTCGGGCAGGGAGTATCGCAGGATCTTGGCGGTTCTGGTCAGTGAGAACCTCCCAAAGTTCGAAGAACAGTTCAAGGTCCTGCTCAATGAGAATACAATCCGAGAGATCGCTGGTTTCCAGGCTCAGCTCAACAAGGAGTACCAGCAGATCAAGGAGCGGGTGGACCAGATCAACAAGTCCCTCCATGGGATCGACTACAACAAGGACCGCTATATACTGCTTGAGGCGATGAACACCAACGATATGGAGATCAGAACCTTCAAGCAGGACCTCAAGTCCTGCATCGAAGGCTCGTTGGGGGGGAAGCTTGACCAGCAGTATAGCGAAGCAAAGTTCCTGCAGGTCAAGGACCTGATACATCGCTTCAAGGGAAGGGAAGGCTACTCTGACATTGACAAGCGTTGGAAGGAGAAGGTGACCGATGTGCGCAACTGGTTCGCCTTCGCCGCCTCTGAGAGGTGGCGCGAGGATGATGCCGAGTATGAGCACTATACCGATTCAGGGGGCAAGTCAGGAGGACAGAAGGAGAAGCTGGCCTATACCGTACTTGGCGCTTCGCTGGCCTACCAGTTCGGTCTTGAGTGGGGGGAGGTTCGTTCCCGTTCCTTCCGCTTTGTGGTCATTGATGAGGCCTTTGGAAGGGGCTCTGATGAATCGGCGCACTATGGGCTTAACCTTTTCAAGCGACTCAACCTGCAGCTGCTGATAGTCACCCCGCTTCAGAAGATCCACATAATTGAGCCGTATGTATCTTCAGTGGGTTTCGTCCACAACCCCGCCGGAAAGGAGTCGGTGCTGCGTACCTTCTCCATTGAGGAGTATATGCAGGAGAAGGAGAATCATAGCCGATGACCTCACCAAAGGAAGTGTACAAGAAACTCATAAATGACTGGGAACGCGGCTTCTTTTACCGCCAGCATGCTAGCTGCTTCCCCTATGAGTTCAGGCTCTCTCCCATCTCCTCCAAACAGATGGCCGAACAGTTCGGTGCCGTCGATGGTTGGATCAGGAGTTTTTCTGGCCATGCCAAGCTCTCCCCTTTTCTGAAGTTTAAGGAGGTCAACCATCGTCTGTTGGGCAGGCACAACATCCCTGCTTCATTGGTCTTTGAGAGCCCTCAGGAGCTTGCCACCCTGCTTGGCAAGCGTGATGAATGGAATACCTTCATCACGCTTGTGCACCTTCTGGAGAAGCGCGATGAGAGCCTTTTTTCATGGGCAATGCGCTACCCGACCAAGCTCCTTGAGGTCGCCCCTGACCTCGACAGGCTCCTGCTCTTGTGGCAGTGGATGCTGTCTCATCCGAGACCTGGGATATACCTGCGCCAGATAGACCTGCCTGGCATCGATACCAAGTTCACCGAAAAGCATATGGGCCTTCTCTCCCAGTGGCTTGACCTCACTTTGGAAGAGGCTCTTATAGATGATCGTTACAGGGGTATCTCACAGTTCGAAAAGCGATATGGATTCCTGGGTAAGCCCGAACTTGTCAGATTCAGACTTCTGGACCCCAGTTTGGCCTACAGAGGGTGTACCGACATTTCACTCTCTGCAAAGGAGTTTTGCGAGCTGTTCACAGTAGGGGAGGCCCTTCCCATAGAACGGGTCTTCGTCATCGAAAATGATATCTGCGCCCTCACACTCCCGTCTGCACAGAAGAGCCTGGTCATCTTTGGCAGAGGGTATAACTTCGACCATCTTAGGGATTGTGCATGGCTATCCAGGGTCGCTCTTTGGTACTGGGGTGATATCGACACCCATGGGTTTGCCATCCTCGACCAGTTCCGCTCTCTCTTTCCCCACACCTCATCCTTCCTGATGGATAGGGCTACCCTTATGGAGCATAGGGATTCTTGGGTTTGGGAACCCAAGCCTTTCACCGGTGGCCTGCACCATCTGCACCCTGAGGAAGCGGCTCTCTATGAGGAAATCGCATCAGGCAGGGTCCAGGAGAACATCCGCCTGGAGCAGGAGCTTGTCCGCTTCGGAAGGGTGGAGTCAGAGATAGGGCGCATCGCATCCCTCTTGTGAACATGGCAATAGCTTCATATGTGCCGATTGCTTGCCAGCAGTACAGTTCAGATGGTCATCGTTGTCCCCAAAACAAACTGTATGTCCGACCCATACGTTGCAAACGCTTTGCTTGATTGTAGATACTCGCCTTGACCGATATATGAGATAGAAGCGTACGCATTCCAGGTCTCAAACCAAGAGGCTTTGATGGGAAGCTTTAGCTCCCCTCCGAGGGTCGCCTGGAACATGGTTGAGATCTTGTCCTGGGAGAACATCTCAGTCCCATAACCGGTGCTTCCACTGGTGCTTGGGGTGTACATATCTATCTCACCATTCAGGGCTGCTGAAAGCCTTAGATAGAGGGTGCCGGTCTCGGGGATATGATATTGGGTTTTTGATAGGAAGACCAGTGCATCCCCCCCGTACCGTGAGCCGATATAATCAAGCTTGTGAACTGTACGGTCAAGGCCGGCATACCGCCTGATCATCAAGAAATCAACCTTGTCCCTACGGTACATGCTGGGCAGGGCCATCGAGGCTTCGAATAGTGAAGAGAGTATGCCCTTTTCCAACGGCATTGCCATTTCAAGCCCCAAGGAGAGTGCCCAGGCAGTATCCTCCCAGTCAGGATCCTCATTGGGGGCGACTGCCTGGTCCAAGGCAAACTGGCCGAAGAGGCGGAGCCCTGCAGTGGGGACATAGGCCAGTTCCGCAGAGGCTATGGCATTGAACTTGCCTGATTGGTGAAGGTTGTGGTATATGAATGCAGGGTTGAGGAATCGCACATCCAGGGAATCATCCTTGTACATGACGTTTTCACTGAGGGCGACAGTGAGTTTCCCCCAAGGACGGAACTCGATGCGGTGGGCAAGCAGCATGCGGATATGATCGTCATTGGCATAGTAGGTATCGAAGAAGACGGTCGTCGACTCATACTTGAAATATTTGGTAAAGGTGGTGAACCGTAGGTACTCATGGAAGTCCACATGGTCATCGAGGATGAAGTTCCCTATGTGGGAGTTTCCCCAGGAGATCCTGTCCCGGCTGAAGGAGAGGTTCCAGTTCTGGGAACCAAGGGAGAATACCGCTCGCTTTGGCCATTGGAAGTCAAAGTGCTTGCTCGCTGGGATGAGGTTGTTTGCAAAGCGTTTCTGGTACTGCATGAGCGGTATTGCATCATCCACATACAGGATGTTGTTCGTGCTGGCATCAGGGATGAGAGATCCCACCCCGAGATGTCCGTTATCGAGCAGGTGGGGGATCACATCATCATGGGTAAAGAGGCCGTACCCATATTGCAGGTCACAATGGGTGTAGAAGAAATCAGAAACAACCATATCCAGGCGGAGCCTGGCCAAGGGCTTTCGGTTAGGAAAGGAGTAGGCCCACCTCCCTATAGAGTCAAAAGAGGGCGTAGAGTGGGCATACCCCTCCAAGGAGAGATCGATATTGGCTGAAAGGGAGAATCCATCGGGGAAGGTCCAACGCAAGGGTGCATACACCTTTTGATGGATGGATGCATACAGCGCATATTGTGCAGTTCCTTCTTCTCCTGCATGGGCATACGAAAGGATTCCCTGGGCTTCGGCCTTCGTCCAAGGCCGGGAAGCGGAGGGGGTCCCCACTCCTGTAATCAGGTACAGAAGATCCATCTCCTGATAGAGGGGATCAGAGAGGGGTATCACTCTCTGCCCCTCTGAGGCAGCAAGCAGTGGTATCGTCATACTCACAAACAACAGGATAATTGCCAAACGTTTCACAAGTACTCCTTGGTCAGATGGCAAAGCTCACACCCAGGGGGATGTGAGGACACTTGTATTCTTCCCATCCTCATTTGTACTGAACCTCGCAACGAGGGCATTCCGACCACTCGTTATGTTCACCTGAAAAACCGGACTTTTACCACCTTTCTCAAGATTATCATCCCATAACCTTCAGGAATAAAGGTCCTCTATCTTTCTCTTCAATCAACATATTCAGTAGACTTTACAATAGGATCTGAGCTAAGGCAATGCAAATGGCAAAATGTATGCCTGCGCCCGTGTTGGGTAGTAACTGATGGCGGGTAATTTAAGCTCTAGCAATGTATCAATCACTGCATTGGGAAGTGTACTGCAAATCCTACAAAGATAGGGCGATATCCTTGTATGGAATCAAATGTACCCGGTTACGCCCTTGCTTCTTGGCTTCATAGAGGGCTTTGTCTGCCCCTTCCAGGAGCTGTTCGCTACCGATGCCTTTTCCAGGCTGTATGCCAAATACACCGAAGCTCATGGTAATTGTTTTGGATTGACCGCTTTCTGGATCGATCACAACAGTACTCATTATCTTTTGACGAATTCGTTCGGCTACCGCAGCACTCTTTTCAGGTGTATATTCCGGTAGGATAGCCACAAACTCATCACCTCCGAAACGGGCCACAATCCCCTGACAATCCATTACAATACGACTTATCACTTTGGCTACCTGCTGTAGGCACAGATCCCCATATGGGTGGCCAAGGGAATCATTGAGCAGTTTAAAATGATCTATATCTGTCATGATCATTGAAATATACTCATTTTGCTCAGCCGCTTTTGCACACTTTTCCAGCAGCGTGAGATCATAGTAACGGCGATTGAAGAGACCGGTAAGTCCATCCAAAAAAGTTAGTTTTTCCAGCTCGGCATTTTTGCTGGTAAGATCCTTCAGCAGCAGACGATTATCTTCCCGTAAATCAGCAATTTCAAATACCTTGGCTATTGAGAGCGGTAGCGTCTCATTAATTGAAGATCCTTTGAGGATATAGTCGTCTGCACCCTTGCGGATTGCCTCAATTGCAGTCGCCATCTCGGAATTTACTGTTAATATAATGATAGGGGTATCAGTATCCACAGCTCTTATTTCATCAATAAGACCCAGCCCATCAAGTTCAGGCATATGTATGTCAGTAATCACCAGATCAATGTGATTCAGAACAAACAGTTTGTTTAGGGCTTCTCTGCCATTCTCAGCCTGCACTACCTCATAACCCAGAGATGTAATCACATCCGTTATCATCTCCCGAACAAAAGTATCATCATCTACCACCAGAATCTTTCTAGTACTCATAATATTATACCTTTCAATTAATTAGAGAATGTATTGTTTCAACCAATTTGTCCTGATTGAAGGCCGCCTTAATAATATAGGCATCGGCTCCGGACGAAATACCCTTCATTTTATCAGCTTCACTATCGAGTGAGGAAACGAGGATTATTGGAGTCTGATGATATTTTTCCTCTTTCCGCAGATTCTTCGTTAAGGTAAATCCATCCATATTGGGCATCTCAATATCTGTAACAACAGCACCATAGACAACCTCCCTTGCCATTTTCAGAGCAATTGCCCCATCAGCGGCAACATCAACATCATACCCATGGGATTCAAGAATACTCTTCTCGATATCTCTGGTACTGATCGAATCATCAACTACCAGAATTCTGATCGCTTCTTTGTGCATCTTCTGTTCTGCAGGCTGGATAGTATGATCCTGCTGTGCCAAACGCACCAACTGACGGGTATTCAGCAGATGGATAATAGAATAGGTGCCGGTTATGATACAACCTGCTACCCAAGGGGTTTTCTGGATATGAGCTGGTAATGAATAGATCAGGCTGTTTTCCTGACTTAACACATCATCGGCGAGGATAGCAACAAAACCACTTCCTGACCTTACGATCAAGAAAAAGGGTTTTTTACTGCTATCAACAAGGGTTCCCTGTTTCATAATCTCATCTAGATGTATGATGGGGATTATCTGCTCACGTAACCTGATGGCTGTACGGTTCACCACTTGAATAATTTCTGCAGCCTCCATCTGAACGACCTCATACAGAGCATGAGAAGGCAATGCAATAGTTAATAAACCTGTTTTAATCATTGTGGTATTCATTATTGCAGTATTGATGGGAAGCGTTATCGTAAAAATTGTGCCTACGTGCGCTTGAGTTAGTATGGATACCGAACCTTTGAGGTGGTTGATGATATTTTCCCTGACAATATCCATTCCCACGCCTCTACCGGAAACATCGGTAATAATATCACGAGAGGAGAGACCGGGAGTAAAGATAAGGTCGCAAAGATCTTCAGACGTCGGATTCCTGCGAATCTCCTCTGCTGCGCTTATTGTCATCTTACCACGTGATACAGCCTTTTCGAGCAGCTTCTCCACATCGATCCCTGCTCCGTCATCGGTAATGGTGATTACACACATCCCATGCTCATAGCTCGCTGATAAGGAGATATTCCCTTCACTGGATTTTCCGTTTTTTCCCCGTTCATCAATGCTCTCTATGCCATGGTCAATTGCATTTCGAACAATCTGAATAAGTGATTCGTCCAGCATATCAACAATCTTTTTATCCAGTTCTGTCTCCTCACCTGACATGGTGAAGTTGATCCTTTTCTTAAAGTTGTCGGAGAGCTCGCGTACTACTCTTGGAAGTTTATCAAAAACCAGACTGATAGGCACCAGGCGTAGCTCAAAGAGCAAATCCCGAAGTTCAGCATTGAGAGTTGATACTGTATGACGGTCCCGTGAAAGTATTTCCTTCAGTTTTTCAGATTGTATACCCAAGGAATTGATTAACTGCTGAGTTTTATAGGGCAGAACTGATTCTCTTCCTGATATTTGCAGTTGTTCAATCAGATTAGCAATAATACCCGTCTCCTTATAACAGGTCTCAAGTGATTGGTTCATTGAGTACAGTCCTGTTACCAACTGAATCAGAGCATCCAGCTTCTCAGCCTTTATCACAATAATATCTTTTTCCTGACGAAAACTTATGCGCCGATCTTGTGCCGTTGTCTCTCCGGTTTCCTTCAGCATGATCGAGCCCTCTTGTGCATCTTCAGCTGCCAAGGCAGTAGTAAGAGCTTCATCAGCTGCCGGTCCTTGCTTCTCCTGTTCTGCAGCATCTATCAGTAGCGTGAGGTGATCAACGGCCTGCAGCAGCACATCAATGATGGGCTTTGTTACAGCAGTTGAACCATCGCGAATGCCTGAAAGCTTGTTCTCAATCTGATGGGCAAAATTGGATACTTCGGTGAGATTAAGCATATTGGAAGAGCCCTTAATCGTATGGGCTCCACGAAACAGGGTGTTAATCAACTCTGTATCATCCGGCTGGTGTTCCAGCGCAACCAAACCATTGGAAAGAGAAGTAAGATGCTTACGCGCCTCTTCAATGAATCTGTTCAAGAATTTTTTCTTATCAAATGCCACAGGCCCTCCTCTTTCTCAGGTATTACATTGTTTTCTGATGTAGCTCGCAGAGCCGTTTAATCTCTCTTCTGATATGATCATTATACAGAGTAAGCAGCAGATACTCCTTGTCTGCATGTAGCTCTAAAGCACGATGGGCCAACTGGTAGCGCTTCCTTGCCCGATTCTGATCATGCAGCGATCGAAGAATTTCAGCAGCATAAAAATGAGCTATCCAGCAATCCTTATCAATATACGTTGCTGAGCGTAGATATTTCAATGCTGAGTGAAAATCTTTGTTCTGTCGTTGTGTTATGCTCAGTAAAATATACGGCTCAACACGTGCGGGTTGGTCTCGCATGATTGCATGACAGAGAGCATCTGCAGCCTCTTTATCATCACCCTCCAGATAGATTCCCGCCCGTAAAATTCGGCTATCAATACTCACCGTATTGAACTGCTCATATCGATCCAAGAGAAGATTTGCCGTATGAGTGTTTCCCTGTAGCGCCAAGGTAATAATCTGTGATACCGAGACCGGAGGTGTTTCTGTTTTCTCTTTCCTTCTACTAGTGTTCAGGATTATGTTGGCCTTTTTGGGTTGCACCGTTGTACTCTTCACGCAGGTATGAGGAACAGAGAATCCATGCATCGTATCGGAGGGTTTCTTGCTGAAATAATATATACCCGAACTTATGTGCAGACTCAGATTGGCATTAAACTTGGAAGGAAATATTTCTGTAGAACTGGTAAATAAAACTCCCGATTCAGATAGAATTGATGCCAGATTGTTCAGCACCTGGGAACCTTTCTCCTCTGAGAAATAGATAGCAACATTTCTATAGAATATAATATCACATTTTGGCAGAGCTGATATTTCCTCGATTGCTATCAGATTTACTCTTTGAAATGAGACTTTACTACGATAGACCTCGTTCAATTGATACTCCAGTGGCCTAATTTTGGTAAACAGGCTATTGATCTGATCTTCAGGGATTTCTCGTAGCTGGTTCCGGGAAAACAACCCTTTTTTTGCCTTATCCAAAGAACGTTGATCAATGTCGATTCCGATGAAATTGATTTTTTTCATTTCAGATGGCGTAAGTATCTCTGTAAGGCATATATAAGCACTGTAAATCTCTGCACCGTTGGAGCATCCAGCACTTAGAATGGTAACTTGATCTTGTGTATTCAAAACTTCAGGTATAATCTTACTTTTCAGTAGGGTGTAATGTCCGTTTTCCCGAAAAAAGTAGGTTTCATTCACGGTTATATGATGAATAAATTCATCATACTTTGCGCGGTCAGTCTCCAGTAAATGCAGGAAATCCGATTCTTTTTCACATCGCCAGCCCACCATGAGTGTTGCAATAGTCTTATCTGTTATTGCCAGCGAACCTCGTCCCGTTGAAATTCCTGAAATATGTTCAATATAGGAATGGATCTTAGGATAACGGGCTGTATTCATAACCGGTGCCTCTCAGCAGTCACCTTAATCAGTTTGTCAGCGATACCGGATAAAGGTAGTATATGGTCAATGCATCCTGTTTCCACAGCAGCTTTAGGCATTCCATAGATAACGGAACTCTCTTCATCCTGGGCTATTGTTACCCCTCCAGAATGCTTAACAGAGATAATGCCATCGGCACCGTCACGTCCCATGCCGGAGAGCACAATACCGATTCCACTGCCATTCAGTTTGCCAATACTGTAAAACAAACGGTCTGCCGATGGAGTATACACATCACCCGACATTTTGTGGGGAGTATGCAAAGTCCGGTTGTTCCGTACCTCGATATGGTGGTTGTCGGGTGGAATATAGATAGTTCCTGGGACAATTAGCTGCTGTTCTTCCGCCAACTGGGCCTTTAGCGGTGATACGTCATTCAACCAGCTTATCAGGCCATCGGTAAATCCATTACCAATATGCTGGGCCACTACTATGGCAGCCGGGAAATGGGCTGGAAGTCGTTTGAATATCTCTACAAGAGCTTTTGGGCCTCCAGTTGAAGAGGCTATTCCAATGATAGGGAACAACTCAGGATAGCCAATTGTTTTTGTTTGTGGATTGAGCTCAGCAGATACTCTTGTTTTATTGCTTCGCATATGTCTGATAACCTTCAGGGCTGCTATAGTATGGAGTTTTCTATGGAAAATCTTGATCGAAGCACTATCAAGAGTAGGTTTTTCTGAAACATCCACTGCTCCCTTCATAATTGCATGATAAGCTGTAGCGGCATCCTTAGAGGATGTCAGCACGAGTATAGGGGTGGGATTTTCAGCCATGATCTCCTCAATAGCATGCAATCCATCCATAACCGGCATATTAATGTCCATGGTTATGATATCTGGTCTCAGCCTAGCGGTCATGATGCAGGCTTCCCTACCATTTTCAGCTTCACCGATAACGGTAAGAGACGTATCATTTTCAATGATTGACCGCAGGAGTTCACAGACAATAGGGCTGTCATCAACTATCAACACCTTCAGCTTATTCATGCTGCAACCTAAACATCCTCTTCTTCAGTAGGTTTTAGTGCTGGAGAAACCTCTTCAGGCAGCGTAAAGCGACGGGTCATCCTTGAAAGTTGCTGCCCTAACTTTGCAAACTTCCTGCCAGTTTCATTGAGTCCCTGTATGGCCTCACTATTCTGTTGAGCTCCAAGGGATATCTCTTTTAGGCCAGATTGTATTTGTGCTGCTGCACTTTGCTGCTGCTGCACAGAAAAAGCTATCTGCTTGGTAGATTCATGGGAATTTTCGATGCTTTCTACGACAGTATTCATAGTCTCTACCGACTCTTTAGAATTCCTCAGTCCCTGATTAATATTTTTGGTAGTCTTCTCGGAGGCAACTACCATCTGGTCTGCCAGCTTCTGAATGTCATTGATGATGGTATCAATACTAGATGTTGAACTAATAACATTTTCAGCCAGACGTCTGATTTCGGCTGCCACCACCCCAAAACGCTTACCATATTCGCCGGCACTGGAGGCCTCTAAAGCAGCGTTGAATGCAATAATTTTTGTCTGATCGGATATATTGCTGATTATCTCCATCACCTTGGATATATCTTGAGAACGTTGTTTGAGATTCATGATGTTATCAATGTTACGTTCGTTATCATCACTGATGAAACTGATGTTTTCAGCGGTGGAATCGATGAGAGAAGAGCTTTCCCTAACATGTTGGAACATTCCGCTGAACGTTTCTGATACTGCTTTAGCATTATCAGCAACCTGTATCATAGAGGTGGTAAATTCATCCATAGTGGAAGAGATCTCTGTGATAGAGCCTGCCTGTTCCACAGATATTGCTGATTGCTCTTCAGCACTAACAGCAACTGAGGAGGCTACATTACCGGTATCAGCGGCTATGTCCTTGATAGCCTTGATGATTTCAGAGATCCGTTTGATCATAAAATCGGTGTTGTTGATCAGCGAACCGATTTCATCCTTACGATCCGATGACAATGTAATATCGAGGGAACCGGAAGAGAGGCGATTGACCTCACGGTTGAGCAGTATCAGCGGATTTACAATATTTCGAATCATACGATAACCGATTATCATTACAACTGCTAAGACACCGATGAGAAACAGAAACAGGAATAACCGCTGCTGGTTGATAGGGTCTACAAATTCGCGGTTATCCATCTGCGTAATAATTGTCCAATTGAAATCTGCAGAAAAATCCTCAATCTTATCCAGATGAATGGTTTCAGATGCAAAGATAATTTTTTTATTTTCAATAACCGCGTCTATGATATCGATGAATTGTTCAGCTTGTTTTGCCTTTGGAAGGATAGCATTGTCATAGACTGAACCAAAGGTTTTTGATCTCTCTGGATAAAGTGGGTCACTAATTATTCTATCTTCGGATGAAAGCAGGAAAGATTCACGGGTTTCGTACTGCCCGAACTCAAACGTGGTAATCATATTAATCTGATCTCTCGACAATCCCAGAATCATAATATCGGATAATTTTCCAGCTGAATCATAGAGTGGGACGCCCATATGCATCACCATATCACCGATATCATCATCAAACTCAAAATCATAAAAAGCCGGCTTTCCGCTTTTTCGAATATCGGTCCAGATTTGATGGAGTTTTCGAGCCTCTTCTGATTGGGATTTGTCTAGCAAAATCTCATCAGTATGCTCAGAGAAGACCATTACCCCCTCATTGGTGATGATGTTGATCTCAATAAAGCCGGCAATGACATGTGCATTATGAATGATTGGTTCAAAGTCTTTTTGATATTTTGCATACTTTTCAGCAAACTCTTTACTGTCCAGCGGATGTTGTCTGATTAAATCATGAACTGCAGAACTGAGGGATTCAACCTCAGTTTGATGTCCGAGGCTGAGGGCCTTTTGGACTGATGTATCCAAAAACTGCCGTATCTGGGTCGACTTTGATTTGTTGATCCCCTCCAGTTCAGAAAATATTGAAGTCCTATCATGGATCCTTACATAGGCCATATTTGCCAAACCGATAGTTAGTGCTGGTAGAAAACTAATCAGAAAAAAGACAGTCAGCAATCTGGTCATCAGACTTTTCTTTAATGAAATTTTCATATGGCCTCCTCCAAGTATATGCTTGGATTTAGAATTATTATAATGCTATCTGAAGTGCACAACACTTGGCTGATGGATTTGGTATACATAATTTTCTGCAATGTGTCAGGTATTCTTAAGATATCCGCACCATCTGCATTGATGATCTTCTTGGGTTCATCGATACAGAGGACACTGCCGTTGGCAAGCAGCAGATAATAATGACGATGACTTGAAACAAGGCTGCTTGATGCAAACAAGGGATCCAAAGATATTGATAATTCCGGTCTATCCTCTAAAATGCGGAGAACATGAACGGTGTCAATTGCCAGTTCATGCTGTGCTTTTTCAAAAACGAGAAATGATCTACTCATGAACTCTCCAGAATATGTTGGTGTAGTTTTTTCATATTCAGGATAATGATATGTCTTTTATCCTGTACATATGATCCATCGATAAACTCTTTTACAGTTTCTGATAATGAAGTTAGTGGCGGTTTGACTGTTTGTTGATCTATGGTGATGATATCTTCGATGGTATCAATAAGAAATCCAGTCTGAAGATTGCCAATGCTGATCAGCAGGATTTTCTGTTGCTGAGTTACCTTTGATGGATTCAGAGTAAGCAGTTGCTTGAGGTCAAGGACTGATTCGATGCTGCCGTTGAGGTTGATAACCCCAAGCACAAATGCTGGACAACCGGGAACATAGGTAATTTTGATATGGGCCCTGATGGCAGTAACAAACCTGCTCTCTATGGCATAGAAGGTAGATTCAAGAGAAAAAACAACTAATTCATACTTCTGTTCAGCAATCACCCTGTGCTACTCCTTTTTGGATAGAACTTGCCAATTATACATTCTGATAGAGAATGTTGCAATTAGTGTTTGTTTATTGTTTTAAGTTAGTCAAAATGAAAATGAGGGCGAAAACAACTTGGCATACAGCGCATAGCTGTCACCACTATGTAACCAGAAGATGGGCTGTGCCTTTCTTGGTTCGTCAGGTTACAAAAGAGAACAAAAGAAAGATATAGAACAAGAAACAACTATTATTGAGAAAAGTGGTAACAGTAATATCAGAAGTGGTAACCGTAATATTGTAAAAGCATCTCAATTATCTCAAAAAAATAGAGGATTAGCTCTATGTATTTTGCGCTGATGATAAGATTGCTGTCGAATGATTTGAAATTCGAGGTGAATTCTACATTACAGCATGAACAATTGGCTTAAAACGATTTCATCAACCGCTTGGTCTGGCCTACCAGATAGAGCGGCAAGGTGATCAGGGTGTAACAGTAATCGGATTTTGGTAGGGTGGAGGTGATAGTCTCTACCACAGGGGTATTGATCGAGAACCGCAAAGCTACGGCGAGTTGTTTTAATTCCATGAACAGATGCAAGGATTTCAGGGTTCCTATTTTTCCTGATTTCACCTCGACAGGGAGTATGGAATTTCCTTGCTGGATTATAAAATCAACCTCAGCGTTGGATTGGGCTTTCTCCCTGCACCAATAGTAGAGCTCAGGATGCATGTAGCTTGGTTGACTAAAGAGCAGGTGTTGTCCGATGAACTGTTCAGCCAGTTCTCCTTTGTTCGAGAAGAACAGTTCGTTGTTTTGGGAAATATCTGCAATCGATAATCCTTGAAGTGCGAGATAGATACCAATATCCAGAACGATCCCTTTTGAGATTTTTCGATTGATCTCCGCTTTCAATGGCAGATTGTTAGAGTTGGAATGGTACGTCCTGTACAGAATCCTAGCTTGTACAAACAAGTTCAATATCTTGTCGGTGACAGCGCTACGTTCTTGAGGGAGTAAGTCAACGTATTTGATTTTTTTTCCGACGGTGGTTCCCAGTTTGTCAAACACTTCCTGCATCTTGCTGAGGTCTACCCTGGTTTTATACTTTGAAAAATCATCACGAAAGGTGTTGAGAATGGAGTATTTCACTTTGTCGGCTTCTAGCAATGATCCAGTATCCCTGAATACTTTGAGTACTTGTGGCATTCCTCCTAAAATATGGTAGGTACGAAGGTATTCCAATGCCTTTTCATGGATTGCTTTGGGGATTTCATCACCCAATATATAGGCTTGTATATACGCAAGCAGTTGATCGGCCCCCATCGCCTTAAGGAATTCCTCGAAGGTCATGGGGCCCATGAAAAAGTATTCGATTCTCCCAACGGGCATTGATAGCTCGTATTGTTCGAGTGCGAATTCAAGCAAGGACCCTGCGGCGATTACTGCAAGCTGAGGGACTTGCTCGAAAAAGTAACGGAGTGATAGGATTGCCGCAGGATTGGCTTGGATCTCATCAAGGAAGAGTATCGATTTCTCCAAGTCTATCCTAACATTGTATAAAATTTCCAAGGATTGGATAATTTTTTTTGGGTCGTTAGATGAGAAGAGACTTTTCAGGGTATGGGTTTGTTCGAAGTTGACCTCAATCAGCTGGAGGTTGTTGTTTTGACAAAACATCCTTACCAGCGTTGATTTTCCCACCTGCCTAGCACCACGGATGATAAGGGGTTTACGGTGAGAACTCTTGTACCATTGCTCAAGATATGTTTCAGCTTCTCTTTTCATTGCTCTATTATAGCATGCAATATGACAAAAGTAAGGGTAAAAAAATCAATAAGATTGATAAATATAAGGGTATATATTATATAGCTAGGGTGTGATCTTTATTTAATAAACAGGATTCAGCCAGATGGGGCTGAAAATAGTACTACTCGATCAAACTCTATGAGAAATTAGGATTTCGGAGGGAGGGTCCTATCTCCTGTGGATTCCGCTATAATGAGAGGTTTCATGAAGAGTTGCTTTTAGCGGAAAAAAGCTTTTAGGCTCAGAATTATGGTGCTGATATACGTAGTAAACTTACCATTAATATAAAAAACATGTATGTATAAGTATAAAAAATGTACACTGTATCCTAATCAGACTAAGTGTACATTATTATTTCTTTTCTAGATAAAGAATAAGAATTTTATACTTTACCGGCGATCGGAATCGAACCGATACGGATTATTCATCCATTAGATTTTGAGTCTAACGTGTCTACCAATTTCACCACGCCGGCATTTGCGCTTGTCATCCTAACAAATCCCTTGGGTAAAAGCAACAGAGTTTCATGAAAAATGCTTCATTGTCTCAAAGATTGTTTTTTCACCTTTTTTGGTCTACAGTATGAAGAGCTGGAGGGTATAGTGAAAACTCTTACCAAATCACTGTTTCTACTGATGCTGCTCATCTTCTGTCTCACCCCTATTCTTGCCAGCGAGCAGGTTACCAATGCAAGTGCAGGCATCCTCACCGCTGATATCCCCATCATGTATGGGGACGAGGCCTTCAGGGCCCGCATAGCACAGAAGACCGGAGGGGAGCGCTCCCCTGTAGGGCTTGTCCTGTCCGGGGGCTCTGCCCGTGCCTTTGCTCATATAGGGGTGCTCAGGATGTTGGAAAACGAGGGCATTGTCCCTGACTTCATCATCAGCAACTCCATGGGAAGCATCATCGGCCTGATGTATGCTGCGGGCATGTCTGCAGACCAGATCCTCCAGAGCATCTCGAGTGTCTCCTTGCAATCCCTTTTTGACCTGACCTTCCCCATTGGAGGAGGCCTGCTGGAGTCCTCGCGCTTCAATGCCGTATTGGCCTCCATCCTAGGCTTCGACCTTAAGGTCGAGGACCTGCCCATACCGATAGTCGTCATCTCTGAGGACCTGGTGACACGGCGTCAGGTATACATGGCAGAGGGGGATTTCTATACGGTCCTGCAGGCATCCTATGCTCTTCCTTTCTATTTTCCCCCGGTGGAGTACAAGGGGCACCTCCTCCTTGATGGAGGCATCACCAACCTCGTGCCGGTGAACCTTGCCTATGAGTATGCCGACTCGGTCATCGTATCCACCACATTCTATGATGTGGATACGCTCAACCTGCGCAACCCCCTGACAATACTCAATGTCTCCATAGACATTGCAAAGCGCAGAAAAGGGGTGGAGGAGCTCAAGGAGCACCTCACAGACGCCATCTGGATCAGGTGTGCTGTTGAGGATGTCTCGTTTATGGAGTTCTCCGCAGTTAATGAGTTGGCCGCGAAGGGATACCTCTCGGCACTCCTGCACAAGGAGGCCTTGCAGAGCCTGCCCAAGACCTATGTGGATGAGGCTTTGCTTGAACACCGCGCTCGCCTGACCGAAAGGATAGAGCTTGCCCTGGACCGGCACAATACCTTCTCACACAGCAGACTGAGAGACCCTTCCCACCTGTTGGGCTTGGGCTTTGATAGCGATCGGGGAGGGAATGACGACCCCTTCCTCAAAGATGCAAATACCCTGGGGATCAAGTACACCCTTCGTAGCGGGGACCTCGATCTCCTAATCAATACAGGCATGGCCTTTCAGACCTACACAAACATGAACATGAGTGCTGCCCCCTCCATACGTGGTCAGCTGGACTACTACTTCCTCAAGCATTTCAAGGGTACGCTTGACAGCTCCCTCGCTTGGGACACGGTGACCAAAAGCCATCTGTTCTCTGCAGGCTTGCAGCTCGATGGCAGAATCTCCTTGGTGGACAACGCACTCCGACTCAGGTTTCTGGGGGGGCTGGAACACCTTTCAAATCCGGGATTGGGCAACCTTGCCCCATTCTGGAGGGAGAATACCTTCCTTCTTTCAACCACGTTGGAGGCCTTGCTGACTCTTCCGCAGAAAAGGGGCCTTGGCCTTGAGAAAGGCATGGCATCCTTTTCCTATCAGTTGCTTGGAGACTATAGCCAAAGCCGTGGCTTTCTCTCTGGAAGCTTGAATGCCAGGGTGTTGCACAGGCCTACCTGGCTTTTTGGCGACATATCGGCAACGGCAAGGTTTGCCCTCGATGGCAACGGAGAGGTGCCGCTCTTCCTCTCTGATGGGTTTCGGACCAACAATGCGCTTCTCAACGCCCAGGGCCATGACCTGTCGCTGCCTGTCGGCGGCAATCCGGCAAACCACCTGGTGGTCACCTCACTCTCCCTGGGAGTTGCTCCCCTGGACTTCAAGCCCACGGTCGCCGAGCTGTTCATCTTTGAAAAGAGCAGCCTCGCTGCCTATTTGGACCTTTTGTGGCATGAGAAGTCCTCATGGAAGCCCTCCCTCTCCTTGGGTGTCGAGCTGCACACAGAGTTCTCCCTGTTGGGAATCAGGACGCTGCCGATCACCTTCTACGGTGGGTGGGATCAGAGTGTGAACGGCTTTGTCTGGGGGTTGTGGTTCACTATCAGGTACTAGTCACTCACCCCCATGAGTTCTTGCATACTCCAGATCGGCCTCGGTGAGGTCGGTGTTGGGGGTGTAGTCATCATCCTCGAGTTCCAGCTTTTTTGCCTGTTTCTTGTTTTTCGGCTTTTCACTCACCTTTTCCTGGGCAAAGCCGGAAAGGGTGAGCTCTGTCTCCTCTTCAAGAGTTTCCGTAAGGGGAGGGGGAAGTTTGCCCAGCGCGACAAGGGCTGTATTCTGTTCAATCTCCAGGGCACCGGCTCGTCTGGTCTTCGGATTCTCCAGCCTCCCTTTCAAGGCCGTGATCTTCTCTTTGCTCATGCTTGTGGTGTTGGAGTACCGTGCCAGGAGCGCCTTGTCCAACAACTCTATCGCCTCACCGATCTTGCCGTAGTGTATCTTGACCTGGGCCGCATGAAGGTACGGTTCGGGAAAGGAGGGGCCCCGGCTGACCAGGGTGGCATAGAGCTCGTTCGCCTCATCCCACCTGCCCTCGAGCAGACAGAGCCATCCGTGGTTGTCATGGATGCCCGGACTCTCCTTCTCATACTGCCTGCCCAGCTCAACAAGCATCGCCGCTGTTTTCAGATCCCCTTCCTCCAGGGCGTAGGTTCCGTAGTTGATGAGCAGGTTCTTGTCGCGGTAGCCGCTGTCAAAGACAGCCTTGGCCGTCTCCGTTGCCTTGGCAAGGTCCCCTTCCATCCAGTAGACCATCGAGACCATGGTCTTGGCCACATTGGTCAAGACCATGTCCTCACTCTTTTTCTCTTCTGCAAGGTACTCCTCAATGATGGCCTTGCCGACGCCTGCATCCCCACGTTGGATGTACATGCTCGCTGCTGTGATCCTATAGGGCGCAACCAGGCCGCTGTTGATGGCCTTCTGGTAGAGTGGCCATGCCTTATGCCACTGCTCTGTATTTTTGTTGACAAGGTGTCTGTTTGCCTGGATATAGAAGAAGATGCTCCTCTTCCAGAAGAGAAAACCACCGGCGAGGATGAGGATGATGACTATCTTGGGCAAAGCTGAGATGGGTAGGGCGATGATGCCCAGAATAACGAAAAGGGAGATCCATAGTCCTATGTTCTTCTTGTTTTTCATGATGCCTCCTGTGTGCACAACGAATAATGTACCGTGAATGGTTGGTGGTTGCAAGAGAGCTTTGCACAATGTACAATCCAGCCATGGATGACAAGGATATTCTGGTTCACGCATGCTGTGGACCATGCAGCACTGCAAGTATAGAGCGAATGCTCTCAGAAGGGTGGAAACCCACCCTATTCTTCTCAAACAGTAACATCTTTCCGCAGGAAGAGGCGGACCGTCGCTATGATGCGCTGCAGGTCGTAGCCCAAGCCTACAACCTGCCGGTGTTACGCGAAAGGTGGGACCATGGCCCCTGGCTTGAGGCTGTTGAGGGCCTACACGAGGAGAGGGAGGGGGGCAGGCGCTGTGAAGCTTGCTTTGCCTACAACCTTCGCCAGGCATCCCTCAAGGCTGAGGCGCTGGGCTTCTCTCATTTCTGCACAACCCTGACTGTCAGCAGGTTCAAGAACAGCAAGACCATCTTCAGTGTTGGGGAGCAGTTCCCGCTCTTTGAACAGCTTGATTTCAAGAAGAAGGGTGGCTTTGACCGCAGTGTCGTACTCACCCGTGAGCTCGGGCTCTACCGTCAGCACTACTGCGGATGCGAGTTCTCCCGTCCGCCTTCCTAAGTTTTTGTGATTCTCCAATTGTAGTGTGCTATACTCAGTTTTGAAATGGGGGGGAACATGAGGAAGTTACTGAAGTTTTTGACTGGAAGACTTTTTCTCTCCATGGTCCTTATCCTCCTACAGATAGCAGTCCTGATCAACATCTTCGGGTTTGCCAAGAACGATACCCTCTGGATTCAGATATTCTCCACCATCTCCATTGTCATGGCCCTCTTTGTCAGTGCGCGTGACCACCTGAACCCAGCCTACAAGATAGGGTGGATGCTGATCTTCATGCTCCTGCCACTGTATGGGGGGCTGCTCTACATCTTTTTGGGTACGAGGAAGCTGAGTCCGAAGCTCAAGAGGCAGCTCACTGCCTACAACGCCTTCCATGAGAAGGGGATGGAGAACGTCTCGCTCTCCACCGACCTTCCCAAGCAAGCGCTCGAGTCCTATGATGTGACGCTCTCCCGGCAAGCTAGGTACATCAGCCGCATCAGCGGCTTTCCTGTCTGGAGCAACACCGAGGTGGAGTATTTCGCCCATGGAGAGGATTGGCTGCTTGATGTCCTGAAGGAGATAAGGGGGGCGAAGTCCTTCATCTTTCTTGAGTTCTTCATCATTGCTGAGGGGGAGGTCTTCTCTGCCCTGATCACCGAGCTGGTCGCCAAGGTACAGCAAGGTGTCCTTGTGCGCCTGATGTTCGATGATGTGGGGTCCATCTCCACAATTCCTGCCCATCATCAGCGCTATCTCAGGGGCCTTGGCTTGGAGGTCGTCGCCTTCAACCCCCTCAGGGCACACATCAACACGCGTCTGAACAGCCGTGACCACCGCAAGGTCGTGGTCATAGACGGGAACATAGGGTATACCGGGGGCATCAACATCGCCGATGAGTATGCCAACCGGCAGATACGCTTCGGCCACTGGAAGGACACAGGGGTAAAGATGAAAGGGGATGCGGTGTGGAACCTTACCCTGATGTTCCTCCAGCTCTGGTGCTTTTCCACCAAAACGCCTGTTGATTTTGCCCCTTTCAGACCTACCATCCAGTATAGGACCGACGGGTTTGTCCAGCCCTTCGGGGACACCCCCATGGATAACCACAATGTGGGTGAGAATGCCTATATCCAGATCATCAGCATGGCGAAGAGATATGTCTGGATAACCTCGCCCTACCTCGTGCTGGACAACGAGATGATAACTGTCCTCAAGATAGCAGCCCAAAGCGGAGTGGATGTGCGCATCATAACCCCAAGCATGCCTGACAAGTGGTACGTGTTTGAAGTCACGCGGGACAACTACTACTCGCTGCTCGAGGGTGGGGTGAAGATATTTGAGTACACCCCCGGCTTTATCCATGCAAAGATGTGTGTGGCCGACGACAAGGTAGCCATCATAGGGACCATCAACCTTGACTACCGCTCCTTTTATCTGCACTTTGAAAATGCCGTCTTGTTTTATGGCTCTTCGGTCGTCGAGTCAGTCTCAAAGGATATGGAGAAAATAATGGAAGTCAGTCAGAGGATAACCTCAGCTGTCCTTGCCAAGCGACCATGGTATAAAAAAATCGTGGGAACCTTGATACGGCTGGCTTCCCCGCTACTTTAGGAGGATTGTATGAAGTTTTTGAATTATGGATCGGTAAATATAGACCTGGTCTTCACAGTAGACCATATGGTGGGCCCCGGAGAGACCATCTCCAGCTCCTCCTTTTTCAGGAGCGCCGGAGGCAAGGGGGCCAACCAGAGTGCAGCCTTGGCCAAGGCGGGGGCTCAGGTGACGCATGCTGGGAAGATCGGCCTTGATGGGCAGTTCCTCGTGGACCTGCTGACAGGCTATGGGGTGGACACCTCCCTGATCCGTCTCTATGAGGGGGCGACCGGCCAGGCTCTGATACAGCTGGACAAGCACAAGCAGAACGCCATCGTCCTCTATGGTGGGGGGAACCTGCAGATCACAGAGGAGGAGATAGGCCAGAGCCTCGCCCTGTTCGGCCCTGGGGATATGCTTGTCCTGCAAAACGAGATCGTCCATACAGCCTATCTCATCCAAGAGGCCAAGAAGCGTGGGATGAAGGTCTGCCTCAACACCGCACCCTTTGATGAAAAGATCCTTGCCCTGCCACTTGAGCTCGTAGATATCCTGGTCGTCAATGAGATTGAGGGCGCTGCCCTGGCAAAGACGGCCCGGGGGGCCTCCTTTACCGAGGTCCTCGATGCCCTGGTCAAGGGGTATCCGTCCAGTGAGATCGTCTTGACGGTAGGAAAGGGAGGGGCGTACTACGGCTTTCAGGAGGTTCGTCTGCATGAGCCCATCCATGATCTGCCTGTAGTCGATACCACCGCTGCCGGCGATACCTTCATCGGGTATTTCCTTACCTCACGTTCGCTCGGCCATGACAATCAGCAAGCGCTGCGCCATGCATGCAAGGCCTCAGGGCTTGCAGTCTCCCGCCTTGGGGCGATGGATTCGATTCCCTTTGCCTCTGAGGTATTTGCCTGAGGCTTCAGGAGCCAAGTACTTGCAGGTGAGTCTTGCGGTAGAGCGAAGGGGAGGAGCCGGTGGAGGCCTTGAACTGCTTGGAGAAGTGGAATTCGGAGCAGAACTGCAGTTTGGCCGCTATCTCCTTGATGGAAAGGTCACCGCTGGTCAGCATTGCCCTTGCTGCCTCGAGCTGAAGGCTTGAGTAGTACTTCATCGGGGTGGTGTTCATCCGTTTTCTGAAAAGTCGGACAAAGTAGGAGTTTTCCAGCCCGACATGGCCTGCTATCTGGGTGAGGCAGAGGTTGTCAAACACATGGCGCTGCATATGCCTGATGGCCTTCTCCAGGCGCACATGCTCGACTGTGGTCCGTTCCGTGACGTTTCCTGCAAGCAGTGTGTATAGGAAGCCCAGCAGTTGGTGGCAGGCGCTGAGGCGAAGCTCCTCCTTGGAGCTGAGGGCCTTGTCCCGCACCTCCTCAAAGAAGAACCTCCAGTTCGTCCCTATGTGCAGGGGATGAGTACTCTCAAGCTTGGTGAAGAGCTCCCTCTGCTGTGGGCATGCTATCAGGGTGGCGTAGTAGGTGAGGTTCGCCCCCTCGTCTGTCCTGATGCTGTGCTCCCTTTCGTCAGTGGTGACAAACAGCGAACCGGCGGTGATGGTATACGAGTTTTTTCCATTGGTGAAGGTCCCGCTTCCACTGACAAAGTAGTGGACTTCGAACGAACCCTCCTCATGGCTGTGCTTTCTCTGATGCCATAGGAGTTCCTGTTTTTCATGCATTTGGTAGACAAAGACCGCATCAAGAATTTCCATAAGTCAATAATACATATGGAATGCCAATCTTGTCTATGGTTATCCACCCAGTTGTGAGGGATGCTATATATAGTAAGGAGGACTCTTATGCAAATTGTTGCCGGAATAGATACTGGAACCCAGAGTACCAAAGTGCTCTGCTATGATGTTGTGCAGAAGAGGGTGGTAGCCAGCACGAGCGCCCCCCACGCGATGGTCAGTGGCGATGATGGTACCCGTGAGCAAGAAGCCATATGGTACCTCGATGCCATACGCTCATGCTTCGCCCAGATCGATCCCAAAATCCGCAAGGCGATTGTCTCTGTCGGAGTTTCCGCCCAGCAGCACGGCTTTGTGCCCGTCGGTGCCAACGGTGAAGTCCTTGGTCCTGTAAAGCTGTGGAACGATACTGCAACTAGTGAGGAGTGTGACATCCTCACCGAACGTCTAGGTGGGGAAGATCGTGTATTCTCCCTGATAGACAATCAGATACTTGTCGGCTATACCGCACCCAAGGTGCTCCATCTCAAGAGGCATAACCCCCAGGCCTATGACAAGCTTGCACATATCCTGCTTCCCCATGACTACATCAACTTCTATCTGACGGGAGTCTACTCCGCAGAGGCAGGGGATGCCTCCGGAACCGCTTTCTTTGATGTGAAGAGCAAGCGATGGAGTGAAGAGGTCCTGCATGCCATCGATGACAAGCGCTCGCTCTTGGATATGCTTCCCCCCTTGGTAGAGGCGGGGGATGCCTGTGGCAGGGTTACCGCCGCCTCTGCAAGGGAGCTAGGTATTCCTGAGGGAATCCCTGTCTCCTCAGGGTGTGGAGACAACATGGCAGCAGCGTTGGGAACCGGGTGTGTGAAGCCTGGCTCCCTGACGATGAGCATGGGAACCAGCGGAACCCTGTTTGGGTATAGCGATACCATCGTTTCAGACAGGAAGGGGCGTCTGGCTGCATTCTGCTCCTCTAGTGGCGGCTATCTTCCCCTGTTGTGTACCATGAACTGTACCATCACCACAGAGAGCATCCGCGCCCTCTTTGGCTATGATGTGAAGAAGCTCGATGAGCTTGCCTTCCGTGCCCCTATAGGGTGTGAGGGGGTTACGATGCTTCCCTTCTTCAATGGCGAGCGCGTGCCGAATCTTCCCCGTGGCAAGGGGGTCCTAGCCGGGTTTGACCTCTCCAACATGAAGGTGGAGAATATCGCGCGTGCAGCCTTGGAAAGCTCCATCTATGCGATGAAGGGTGGTCTTGAGGCCTTTGGTGAGCTTGGCTTTGAGCCAAGGAGCCTTGTCTTGACCGGAGGTGGCTCAAAGAGCGCCATCTGGCGCCAGATCGCCTCGGATGTGATGCAGCTACCCATCTCTGTCCCCAGCAATGTCGAGAGTGCCGCATTTGGTGCAGCGCTTCAGGCGCTTTGGACCCTAGAGGGGGGGAGCATCGAGGAGGTTAGCGCATCGCACGTGCAGTTTGACGAGGAGAAGGGGTGTGCACCCAGTGAAGAGAGTCGCGAAGCGTATGAAAAAGCGTATGAACGCTATCAGGGATATGTAGGGGCCATGACCCCCCTGTTCAAGTAGGAGGAACACTATGGACTATTTTGTAGGTGATAAAGAGTATTTCAAGGGCATAGGAACAATCAAGTTCGAGGGCAAGGAGAGTAAGAACCCCCTCGCTTTTAAGTTCTATGATGCAAAGAAGAAGATTGATGGCAAGACTATGGCCGAGCACCTGAGGTTTGCCACCGCGTATTGGCACAGCTTCTGTGCAGACGGGGGTGACCCCTTCGGCAGTTCCACCATGGTGCATCCTTTCGCCCATCCCGATCCCATGACAGGGGCGATCGCAAAGGCCGATGCGGCCTTTGAATTCTTCACCAAGATGGGCACCCCCTACTACTGCTTCCATGACATTGACGCATCCCCTGAGGGTGAGAGTGTCGGCGAGTATGAGTCAAACTTCCAAAAGGTAACAGACGCCCTGTTGGCAAGGCAGAAGGAGACCGGGGTAAAACTCCTGTGGAATACCGCCAACGTCTTCACCCACCCCAGGTACATGCATGGGGCGGCGACCAATCCCGACTTCGCCGTCGTGGCGAGGGCTGCTGTTCAGGTGAAGGCCTCCCTCGATGCCAACGTCAAGCTTGGTGGGGAGAACTATGTCTTCTGGGGTGGGCGCGAAGGGTACATGACGCTGCTCAATACGAACATGAAGCGCGAACGCGAGCATCTTGCAAGATTTCTCACCATGGCCAGGGATTACGGGCGCAGCATCGGCTTTAAGGGGACCTTCCTCATCGAGCCCAAGCCGATGGAGCCTACCAAGCACCAGTACGACTATGATGCGGCAACAACCATAGCATTCATCAGGGAGTTTGGCCTTGAAGGTGACTTCAAGTGCAATATTGAAGCCAACCACGCAACCCTTGCCGGGCACACCTTCGAGCATGACCTGCAGGTCTGCGCCGACAGCGGGATGCTTGGCAGTGTCGATGCCAACCAGGGTGATGCCCAGAATGGGTGGGATACCGATGAGTTCCCCTCCAATGTCTATGAGACCACCCTTGCCATGCTGGTCATCCTGCGGTCAGGGGGGCTCGGTCATGGCGGATTGAACTTTGATGCCAAGCGCAGAAGGGGATCGATTGACAATGAGGACCTTTTCATCGCCCACATCGGGGGGATGGACAGCTTTGCCTTTGGCTTTGAGGTCGCCTCAAAGATCATCAAGGATGGATTGCTTGCCGGTTTTGTCAAGGAGCGCTACTCCTCCTTTGATGGAGGACCCGGGGCGAAGTTTGCCCAGGGTGCAATGGACCTCTCCGCGCTTGCCGAGTATGGGCGCTCTTGCTCCATCGTGATGAAAAGCGGGAAGCAGGAGCAGCTGGTGAACCTGTTGAACTCCTATATCCTGGGCTAGGCTCCCAAAAGGGGGACCATCACGATATAGCAGATGGTGCTGATCACTACAGTGACCGACGAGGTGAAGGATGACAACTTCCCCTTGTCGGTGCACTGTTGTGTATAGGCGGTGGAGACGGTGGCAACAGGGGCGAAGAAGAGCAGGACAAGGGTGACCTTGACCATGGGGGACCAGCTGGTGAGGTTCCATACCAAAGCAGAGAAGACGATGGCCACCAAATAGCGTATGCCGATCACCTTCATTGCCTGCTTCATCCACCCCTTCTCAAAATGCACGTCAAGCATGATGCCTATCATCAGCATCGCCACGATGGGGTTTGCAGCCCCTATCGAAGCCATCCAGCTGGTAAAGAACGAGGGCAGCTTGAGTCCTGCCAACGAAAGCATGATCATCATCAGATAGGCGAGAAAGGGAGCGGAGCTGAACAGCTTCTTCAGGATGTCCCGTATGCTCGGTCTCTGGTCGGTCGCTACAGAACTGCCCACCGAGTAGACAAGGCCTGTGGTCATCACGGCGTTGCCCAGATCAAATAGGGAGGCGACCACCAACCCGGGAGCCCCATAGAGGGCCTGTACGAAGGGAAAGGTGAAGTTGCCGATATTGTAGGTGGGGGTGTTGAAGAGGGCATAGCCTTGCATCCCCTTGGACTGCTTGCGCATCGCCAGGAAGGCGAGCAGCATGAGGGTGGCATTGGATGCAATGCTCAAGATGATCAGCAATAGGAATGAAGGGGTGAGTTCAAATGAGCCGAAACCGGCTATGATGGCTGCCGGAAGCGTTATGTTGATGGTTATCTGAGAGAGTACCTTCCCATCCTTTTCTGAAAACAACCCTGCCCGTTTGAACAGGTTTGCCAGCAGTATGATAAAAAGAAAGAGCAGTGGTTTTGAGAGGGTGCTTGTCATGCTTGGGTTTCCTTTTGGTCTAGTCGGATGGGTACGACAGCGTTCTGTTTTCTGTTTCTGGAGACAAGGTAGGAGCCGCCGATGATCAGCATCGATCCCAAGGCGAAGGTAGGCGGCAGGCTCTCCCCAAGGAGGATCACCCCCGCCAGGATAGCTGTCACCGGTTCGAATACGCTGAGAATTGAGGCCCGTTCACTGCCTATGGCACGTATGCCCAGCGAGAAGAACGTACACCCCAGTACAGTAGAGAGCAGGCTAAGGCCTGCGATGCCTGCCACGGCCTTTGCCCATATGATCGGAGCATGGCCCCCTTTCAGCAGGACCACGACAGTGGGGATCGCCCATGCGAAGGCCGCACTGCAAAGGATGTGCAGCATGAGGGTGGTGTTGTCCAGGGCCTTTATCTCCTTCTGGTTGAGAAAGCGCACATAGAGGCAGAAGGTCAGGGCGCTCACAAGGGCGAGGGCTATGCCCCACCCCTGGTTGGCGCTGCTTCCCCCCGTAGGCCTGACAGCCAGGTAGAGCCCGGCCAGGGAGAAAAGCGTACCCCATTTTTGCATGGTCGAAGGCCTGTAGCCGTCAAAACCGATGGCAAGGATGAGCACCAGCAGCGGGTAGATGAAGTGCAGCGTCGTCGTCAGCGAGGTGGGGATATAGGCGTAGGAGAGGAACAGCAGGTAGCTCGTACCTCCGAAAAAGAGGGACGAGGCTATGAACAGGCGCCCTCTGAGGTGCCGGGGAAGAGCGGTGCTTTTCCCCCTGAGCTTCAGCACTACCCAAAGGGTGAGGGCGGCGACAAGGAACCTGAGGGTGATGCGTTCGTACAGCCCGAGACCCCCCTCCCTTGCCAGCTTGTTGAACAGCCCCATAAGGCCGAAGAAGCTCGATGAGAGTAGTGTCAGGGCTACGCCGGTCCTGTAGCCTATCATCGCAGATAGGCTATCTGGGAGGCATCAAGGCTCAGGTCGGCCCCTCCGAGTGTCTCGGTTATCTGGGCGATCTTGCTCGAGCCGGCTATGGCGATGGTGGGGTTCTTCTGGCTGGTGAGGTAGGCCATGCACAGCGCTGCAGGGGTGACCCCAAGCTCTTCGGAAAGGGTTTTGCACCTCGGCAGTATGGCAAGGTTCTCCTCGGTGAGGAAGCGCTCACGCGCCCGGGCTGACAAGGAGTCCCCCTTGCCTTCGATCAGCTTGGAAAAGAGGCCCTTGGCCTGGGATGCAAAGGCCATCACAGGCATGTTGTGCTTCTCGTACCACAGGCGCTGCTCCTCGGTCATGCAGACAAGGCTCGGGTCTCCCCAGCTCTCAGGGGTGCAGTGGGCGAGGCTCCACTGGATCTCACTGATGACGAACTGGCTTTTGTTATGCCTTTTTGCCCAGAGGTTGGCCTCTTCTATCCGGGAAGTGGTCCAGTTGGATGCCCCTAGGTGCTTGACCAGCCCCTTCTGTACAAGCTGCGAAGCCATGTCGATGATCTCATCGGCTCCCTGTTTCAGATCGTCACGATGGAAGAACCAGATGTCCACGCTGTCGGTCTGCAACTGGTCAAGACTGCGCTGGATATCACCGGCCATGTCCTTTTCGTTGATCCTGCTTCGGCTCATGTCATCCTTGTAGGGGTGGCACCCTTTTGTAGCGACGACCATCTGGTTGCGATTGTTGTTGGAACGCATCCAACGCCCGAGCACCTGCTCGCTGGTGGAGGGGCCTCCTTCCTTATCCTGTCCATAGATATGGGCAGTGTCCAGGAGGTTTCCCCCCTGCGAGGCGTAGATGTCAAGCTGGGCCAGTGCTGTCTTTTCGGGAATGGCTGCACCGTAGTGGTCGCAACCCAAGGCTATCTGGGCAAGGTTTGTCTCAAAGAAAGGGGTGTATTTCATAGGATTTGTCCTCTTTGACTATGGGGATGGGAGGATCCCCTCTGGTGTCAGGATCCGCCGTTGTTCCCCTATGATATGCGAATAGACTCTTTTTGGCTACTATGGCAAGCAGATGTACGCTCAGGGGATAAGGATGTGAAGGTGCATCGCACAGAGCCATATGCATGCTCTGCCAGATGAAGGGGTATGTATTGATGACACGCCCTGCCCTTCCTTTTCCTATGCTCACACAAAGGCAGTTCTCTTGCCCATACAAAGTTTGCTTGACCGCAGGCGTTACTCTCTGTAGTATTACCAGAGAACTCACAGGAGGACAACAACGATGGACAATGATTTGGAAGACCTGATGAAAATCTTTTCCAAGACAACAGATGAGGACCAGATGAGGAAGCTTTTTGAGGAGGTGTTCACCCCCAGCGAGCTGAAGGATTTTGCCTTGCGCTGGAATTTGATGAAAGACCTATACCGTGGGATACCCCAGCGCGAGATAGCGGCCAACCATGGGATATCGCTGTGCAAGATTACCCGGGGCTCAAAGATTCTCAAGCAGAAGGACTCCTATTGCAGAAGGATCCTCAGCGACCGCTACGACGACCATCTGCGTATCTAATAGGTAATGTAAAAACAATAACCTGCATCATGACTGTGTGGCCAATGCACGCTTTATTTGCGCTAATGGTTTCGAAACCTTGCAATTGATGCTACTATAGGGGTGATAATTGTACATTTCATTATAAGGTAGAGATTATTATGCCACCAGTAGAGATAATAGTAGTCGGAACGGCTCATGATGTATTTCCACCCGAACAGATTTTTATTCCTGCACTGCAGGAGCAAGGAATTTTTGTCCGGTATGGGATTTTTTCAGCTCTGCACTCGAACTGGAAAAAGGGTGGCTCTGGGCATATCGGGTTCTGTACCTCTCAGGAGTATCTCAACTTCTCCTCTGATGGGCACCCCGGAAACCTCTCTGCTATGAGTGAAGAACCCCATCTGAGCAAGGCAACGCTAGCCAGGTATGGCCTCGATGATGCACGTGTGATTGCCCAAGCGGTCACCGGCTTTGATCTGGTGGTATCATCAGCGTTGGATGGTAAAAGAGCGAGCCCCTCCTTTTCCAGTGTGAACGAACGGCTTAGGAGCATCCCTGGCCTGAGAAAAAGGGACCTGCAGGATTTTCTCGCCCTTATTGCCAAAACCCATCCCCAGTACGAAACCCTTGCCAATGCTTATGGCAAGGGTTCGCAGTTTCGCCAGGACTCGCTGTTTGTCATGAAGCGCCCCCTCTTTGAGGAGTACTGCACCCTGTTGTTCGGTTTGTTCGACCTGTTTCTGGCTGACAGGGATATGCAGGGATATGCCAAGGAAGAGCTGGTTGCCCTGGAAGGGCTCGGCAATCTGGTTACCCAGCTTTTTGTCATGCATACCCAAGGCGACGCTTCCAAGAAGGTGGTGAGCATGCCGACGGTGAGGTTCAAAGAGAGGGGGACCCCCTTCTGTCTCAAGGCTGTCAGCCAGGACGCCGTTCCTGTTGTGTTCGCTTCCAATGAACATTTTGCACCTTTTTTGGGAGTCTGCATCCAATCAATGCTGGAACATACAAGCCCTTCGAATCTCTATGACATTGTGGTGTTGGAGTCGAATCTTTCGGAGGATTCCAAGAACCGTCTGTTGCTGATGACCTCCCGCAAGGAGAATGTCTCGCTGAGGTTCTTCAACCCCACAGCCATGCTCTCGGGCAGGAAGCTGCAGAAGAACACTGCCGACCACATCAGCATGGAGACCTACTATAGGTTCCTCATCGGGGACATCCTTCCAGAGTACAGCAAGGCCCTCTATCTTGATTGTGATACCGTCATCCTCTCTGATGTGGCTGAGTTGTTCGCCACTGACCTGGGCTCCTGCGTCCTGGGTGCCGCACCCGACCCTGAAATACCCGGACAAAGAAATGATGACCCTTCGCTGGTGACCTACCTGCGTGAGGTTTTGCTGATGGAGGACTCCGATCCCTATCTGCAGGCGGGGGTGCTTGTGCTGAACCTGGAGGCTATGAACAAGCTGCATAGTGTCGATCAGTGGATCCATTTGGCAGGGGAGCGACGATACCGCTATAATGACCAGGATATTCTCAACAAAGAGTGTAAGGGAAGGCTCCACCTGCTCCCCCTCAGCTGGAATACTGTAGTAAACTGCAACAACCGCAGGCTCCCGATCATAGAGAGGGGGCCTCATCCTATGTTGGAGGCCTATCTGGAGGCACGGAAAAATCCCAAGCTGGTGCATTATGCGGGATTTGAAAAACCGTGGGATGCTCCCTTTTCAGACTTTGCCTACCTCTTTTGGGATGTTGCCAGTCGCTCGACATTTTCTGACAGGGTCCTTTCCATGCGCGTTGGCCGGCAGGATGAGAAGAAAAGGGACCTCCCCATTGCCCAGCGGTTTTTTCCCCGGGGGACCCGGCGTAGGGTGATGGCGAAAAAGATGTTCTACTGGATTTCACGGACTTGATGCTCCTAGGAGTTGGTGTGTTCAACGCTCTGTTGCTGGAAATATGGATTCTCAATGTGAAGGGTTATGATATATGATGGGTAGAAAATATTCACCTTTGGTGATGAAAGTGGCAGGAGATGTCCTAGCGATCCTCTCCTCCTGGTTTCTTGCAGGGTATCTGCGCTTCTTTGTGCTGCCCGAGGCAAGGGTCGCCTCATTTGGGTTGTTTGTCCAGTTGTCAGGGATTGTGCTGGCAATGTACATATTCTTCCTCAGTAGAAACAATTTGTATGTGGAGGAGCTTGAGCACTCCTGGAGAAAAGAGACCTCCAAGATATTTGTCAGCATAATCCAGGCTTTTCTTCTTCTGGTCATCATGCTGTATTTCTTGTTTTCCGATAAGGTGAGCCGCATAGCCATCGCCATGCATTTTGTCTTTGCCGTCATATTCCTGGTGGCTGAACGCACCCTTGTATCAAGCTATATCAAGAAGGCTTACAGGAATGGGAAGTATACCCGAAGAATCCTGCTTGTAGGGTTTGGGGACAAGCTTGCTGAATATGAGCTGGCCTTGCATGGCAGCCGGACCCAAGGCATACATGTTGTAGGCCAGTATGATGGCAACGGCATGCCGCTAGCAGAGTGCAGACAGCTTGATCATGAAACCCTTGCCAAGGCGGTGGAGGCTACAAAGCCCGACCTTGTGGTAATTGGGTACCCCGGCCAGGAGTTTGAGAGGCAGGAGGGCATGATAGCGCAGGGCCTGAACCTGCTGAACGAAAAGGTGGTGATGCTGCCCTCCTTGCCCGAGTCCTATATCGGCACGCAGATCTCCGACTTCCGCTGGATCCCCATGCTGCATCTGAATGCTGCCGATATCGGGTTCTTCCAGCGTGTGGTCAAGCGCCTGTTTGACATCGTAGCCTCTCTCATTGGCCTGGTACTACTCTCCCCGCTCTTGCTGCTCATTAGCATTCTGATCAAGGTCACCTCTCCTGGGCCTGTCATCTACACCCAGGAGAGGGTGACCAAGGATGCCAAGGTCTTCACCATGTACAAGTTCAGAAGCATGAGAAATGACATCCTTGAGGATACCGAGCACTGGACAGAAGAAAATGATCCTCGGGTAACCAGGATCGGGCGCATCATCAGAAAGACCAGTGTCGATGAGCTGCCCCAGCTGTTCAACGTGATCGGGGGCTCCATGAGCCTTATAGGACCCAGACCCGAACGTCCTGACCTGGTGAAGAAGTTTAACGATGAGATCCCAGGATACAGGATGCGCCATCGTGCGAAGGCTGGGGTTTCCGGATGGGCGCAGGTGAACGGATGGAGGGGAAATACCTCCTTGGAACGACGTATTGAGTTTGATCTCTACTATATCCGTAACTGGAGTTTCCTTTTTGATATGAAAATTGTACTATTCACGTTCTTCAGGGGTTTCATAAATGAGAATGCCTATTAGGATTTGGAGTTATAGATGGTAAAAAAGATATCTGTTTTTCTTCTGGTGGGAGCATGGTCGCTGTGCTCTCTTTTTTCTTTTGCTGAAGTGAAGCAGGCTTTGCCTGCCTTAAGTGACGGTCAATATAAGAAATTGGAAGCTGGTTCGATCGTAGCTGGACGTTCTGTCGACGGAGAAAGACTCACTCAGTTCTTTGTCGCCGGCAGCGAAGCCGAACAGCGGGCTCAAAGCGCCCAGGACATAGAGGATGGATTCTCCATTGCCGCTGTCAGCTACATCCCCTACGGGTCCAAGCTGCTGGCGATGGAAGACAGTGAGCGCCAGCTTGCCATATTCAATAAGATTCGGGCCATCTCAACCCAGGAGGGTCTTACATACATTTCCTGGCGTGCTGGAAACAAGCCCAAGGTGCTCATAGAGAAGTCCTCCTACATGGAGGATGATACGGATCTCAACAGGTTGCTGCCCGATCCCATAGCCACTACCTTCCCCCTGACCGAGCACAGCTATGTCTTCCAAAGGGATACTTCCTTTGGAGGGAACCGGTATGACCATAGGTACACCAACAGTGACAAGGAGATATTTGTTGCGATAAAGAACATCAGCTCCATGAAGGTCTTCGGTATCTTCACCGCGGTTCCCAAGGAGAGCCTCTCCATAAACATGGGGACCTATCTCCTTGATGAGGGGGTGTTGCTCACCGCCCTCATCTCCATTGAGGGGCGTGATCCTGAGGTATCGATCTTTGGGTACAAGGTCGATCTTCCCTCTGCATTCACCAGAAGGATCACCGCTTTGCAGAACTGGTTTGTTGCGCAACTGGCAACAATTGAAACAGAATAGGTGGGTTGTCAATGAATAAGGCTTGGAAAAAATCACTGGCTCTGGTTGTCGTCTTCGCTATGGTGGCGCTCGCCTCCTTGGGCGCAGCTCTCCATACCTCTGTCCCTATAGGGCACCGCGCCTATCGGATTCTTGACGTCGCTGAAATCCGTGGTCTCATTGGTCGTCAGACCGGTGCAAGGCCTTTTAGTGCCGATACGGTCATGACTCTTCTAGAAGAGGTGCAGACCAGGGGTGCAGAGCTCACCATCTCCGAGAAGGATGAGATCGCCTCCCTTCTCAAGGAGTTTGAGCTATCCTACGGATATGCGGACTCGACGATGGCTGATCTCTTTTCCACGGGATTCTACCGCACCTACAATCCTGAGAAGAAGCTGGGTGCTTCCATTGGGGCCAACCTGGCAACCGAGCAGACAGCCAGCCTGAAAACAGGGGAGTATGATTCCAGGAACACCCTTCAGGCCTTCATCAAGGGCGACCTTGGAGAGCATATATCCTTCAACATGAACTTCGGCCTCAACATGGACAAGTTGGACAACCGCGTGTTCCTTCCTACCGAGTTCACCATACCAGGGGAGGGATTCTACATGAATCTGGCAAAGGGAGGCAGCCAGCTCAGGGAGATCCCTTCAGCCGGCTTTAACACCGGTCTTGTCCTTGCCCCTGAGCTTGGCGCCTCGTTCTTCGGTGGGGATGTAAGGCTTCGATGGGGCTCCATCAAGCGTGACTGGGGCCCGGCTCTGAACAACCTGATGGTTTCAGGATCGGCGAGGTCCATCGATGGGATCGAGCTCTCACTCGACCTCACCTCCTGGCTTCGCTACACGGTGCTCACCGGTTCCATGGGAAAGGTCTCCTTGGCAAGGCTTGGAGGGGAACTCTTCTTCTCAGATGATTTCCAAACGGACAAGCCTTACTACCGATTTGACAACAACCTCAGTGCACACAGGGTGGAGCTTGATGCAACACCAAACCTTACCCTTGCAATCTTCGAGTCTGTGGTCTGGGGAAAGCGCTTTGAGCTTGGCTACCTGAACCCCCTGACCATCTATATGTTTGAGCAGAACAACCTCGGTGACATCGACAACATGCTCGCCGGCCTTGACTTCAACTACACCCTTGGCAACAAGGTGCGCTTCTACGGAAGCATCGCCACCACAGAGGTGAACAAGATCGGAAGCCTGAAGACCATGATCACAGCCCCCAGGAACATCCTTGCCTTCCAGGCAGGGGTGACGCTGCCCCTTCCCATCGGAAGCTTCTCCTCACTTACCTTCCAGTGGACCTACCTCGCTCCCTTCTTCTACTCGCACTATCCGCTGTTGGAGCAGGTGGGGACCCTTGCATTTGATGATAGTCCTCCAGCTATTCCTGCCGATCCGGCTGATACCGTTTTTACATCAAAGCGTGGCAATACATATACGTATGATTATTCTGAAGACGAACTAACCATCAGATATAATAATGGTAAAACCTCTGAAACATTTACAATTGGATCAGATTCGAGGTGGGTATCCAAAGATGGTCGCATCAAGATAGATAAGGAGGGAACCACCGGCTTCCTTATCTATGAAACCTACAACGAGACCGCCTATGTGAACAAGGGTGAGAACCTCGGCTATCCGCTGAATCCCAACTCCCAGGAGTTTCTCCTGCAGCTGGACCTGGGCTTTGCCCAGGGCTGGACAGGCCAGGCAGTCGCCAAGTACCAGGTGCGCAGCGGACAGTACGGCTACAGCATAGAACAGTTCATGCACTACGGAGATGCAGACAATTATCCCCTTAAGGCGTTCTGGGCAAATACCTTTGAACATGCCCTCACCCTTGAGCTGCATGGAGCGAAGAAGTTTGTTGATATGCCTATCGAACTCAATGCAAAATACCGGTTTACCACCATCTGGGAAAGGGGTATTGATACCACCAATACAACCTTTGATGGCAGGAATACGGTATACTCGGCATGGAAGGGTGCTGCCTATGACCATGTGCTGAGCATAGGGGCGAAGATATATTTCTAGGGTTGGAGGACTGCTTACATGCCTGATCATAAGAAGCTCTGTTCTGTGGTGATTCCTGCTTACAATTGCGAGCGTACCATTCGCTTGAGTGTAGAGTCTGCCCTGCGTCAGACCCACTCCAGGTTGGAACTGCTCATCGCTGATGACGCCTCCACTGACAATACCGGCTCTGTCCTCAAGGCCCTGGCCTCAGAGGATAGCCGTATCAGGCTATTCCTGCTGGAGAAGAACGGGGGAGTGGCAGAGGCCAGAAACCGTCTGCTCACAGAGGCCAAGGGTGATTACATTGCCTTCTTGGATGCTGATGACATCTGGGAGCCTGCCAAGGTTGCAAAGCAGATAACCCTGTTGGAAACATCCGGCGCTGACTTCACCTATGCAAGCTACTCCTTCATGGACAAGGACTCCCGCCCGATGGGCAAGCCAAAGATTGTCCCCCCCACGTGCACCCTGAAGGATATCCTCAAGGAGAACTTCATACTCTGCTCCTCGGTGATGATGAAGGGGTCCTTGGGGAAACAGTACAGGATGGACGGCTCCTACTCCCATGAGGATATGGTCTACTGGCTTACGCTCTTTCAGGGGGGGGCTCTGGCTGTAGGGGACCCTGAAGTATTGGTCAGGTATCGTTTGTATGACCAGAACCGGTCAGGAAACAAGAAAAAGGCGGCAAAGGACCGTTGGATAGTCTACCGAAGGTTTCTTCAGATGAATATCTGCCTCTCCTGTGCCTATTTTGTCGTCTATGCCCTGCATGGATTCAAAAAGTACCGCTCCTTGAGGAAGTAGGGCGCATATCCCCATTCGATTGTAATCTTTACAATGGTTCCCTGTTGTACAGGTAAAGGACTTCTCTCCATGACAAGCATCAGGTTGTGTTGGGCTTTTTTGTGAAGCTTCACACAATAGTTACTTATAGCACACTTTATTATGCTATAAGTAACTATATCGGTGCTGTTCATTGACATGGTGTGCTTATCTCCGTATGGTTTTCATATATGTCCAGTTCGTAGAGAAGTCTGGCAGTTGAGGTCACATGAATAGGTTTTACGTACACAGGGCGATGGCAACCATCCTCTTATCCATACTGGTTTCTGCTCTTTTCGCATCAGTGCCCTTGGTCACATCCGATCAGGTGAGTGCTTATGTGATTCAAGATTATGCTTTTTCCGTTAAAGGAAAGACCAAGGAGTTCGCCCTTCGCAGTGTGGTATCCCCCTCCGGTGGCGACCCAGTCTTCCTGACAGAGGAGGCTATGGTGGAAGCCCTTGCCGCCAAGAGGCAGCTGCTTGTCAACAAAAGGATATTCACCAGTGTAGAGTACGAGTATGCCCTGGATTCCTATAGCAAGGGGACTGCATACTATACGGCCACATTCTTTGTCGAGGATGCCTCTACGTTCCTTATCATCCCATTCCCAAAGTTTGACAATGACAAGGTCGGATTCCGTCTGGGGGTGAAGATGTATGCCCCGAACCTGTTGGGGACCTTCAGCGACCTCTATGTAGGGGGGAGCATCTCCCAAGGAAACGGGGGGACCACCGGGTGGCATTATCGTGAGGATGTGTTGGTTGTGGAGCTTGAATCCTATCCTATCGGCAAGACCTTCCTTGATTTTTCCTTTGATTATGAACGGAAAAGGGGCAGCAGCGATGCAGGCAAGTTCAACTTTGCCTTTGATTGGAAGAATCTGACCATCTATGGTTCGAAGCTCAACATCGCCCCTTGGGGCAAGTTCAACCCCTCTTCAGACTTCTCAAACTGGAACCCCGTGGAGTATGGGCTCTCCTGGAATCTTGGTCCGTTCAAACAGAATGAAAGCTATTATTCCTTGTATAACAAGATAAAAGTACATGAGAACCTGACTGAGCTCTACACCCTGACCCATCTTGACCAACTTGAGCTCTCCTTTTTCACCCACCCCATCAGCTTTAGGATCTCATCAGAGTCCAATGGCGTCATTGGCAGCGGCATCCTCTCCTTCATGGATGTCGGCCTGACCCTGGGAACAAGATTCTCCCTTCCCCTTGGGATGAAGTGGTCTTCCTCCTTGGGGGCCATCCTTCACTATACCCCCTCATATGTTCTGCTTCCCTACTCATTGCTGGTCTCCAACACCTTCAGCAAGTCGAATATCAACTGGAGGGGCAATTTCCGCAAGGGCCTGGAATTCAGCCTCAATGTTACCACCGACCTCTATCCCCAGGTTGAGTATTGGGACTCCAAAACCTCCTGGTCGGTGTCCAGCGCCATCTCCTGGTTCCCCTTTGCCAACAGCTGGTTCAACCCCTCGATACAACTGCGAGCCTTCAAGGCGGATGCGGTTGTCAAGAAGGATCACTTCACCAATGATGCTATAGCAGAATATATGCGCGGGTATCTCACCAAGACCATCACTGATATGGACTTGGGTGGATTTCAGGAGTTTGGGGCCATCATGAACCTGAACCTGACCACTACGTTCATTGACTTTGGCTTTGCCAAGTCCTATGCAAGCCCGTTCCTTGATATTGGAGTCTTCCCCAATGGAACGGACCCTGACAACCCGATAGTCATCGCCAGTGCAGGACTTGACGGATGGGGTATCTTGAACAAGTTCCCCAGCTACCCAATCAGGGGATCACTGGGTTTCAACCTATCGGATGTGAGGAAAGCACTTGAAAAAGAGATTGGTTTTACCGAAATTGAGTGGGAGCTCTATATTGGCATGGGGCTGTTCTTCTAATGCCCTGATACTCTCGCTTCTTCTGTTCTCCCTGGTTTCACCCTTGCACGCCAATCAGGCCAGGGTCTATCCGGTGGACTCGGAGGTGTACGAGGCAATCGGCCAGCTCTACGTAGCACAGGCTCTCTCCTTGCCCTCTACCGCAGGACCTTGGAGTCAGGATGAGCTGCTCCTGATGGTCGGACGGCTGGATGGGCTGAGCCTCTCTCCTGATGCCCTCGCTACGTACGAGTATGTGCTTGGCAAACTCTCACCAAAACACTCCTCCTTCTCCTTAGGGGCAACCGTTGCCCTTGAAGGGTACCTGCATACCAACACCACCGATTTCACTGCCAATGAGGACTGGTTCTACAACCATGATCGGCGAAAAGCCCTTCTTTCCCTTCCTATGGAAATGGCCCTAGCCGATCACTTCTACGCCTTTGCCGACCTTGACCTCCGCCTTGGCAAGTATGATGGCGTCACCTTTCCCCTTGATGGGAGTTCGGCCTTGTATGGCTCATCTAGCCTGACCACCAACGTGCAGCTCGCAGGCCAGATAGATGCCAACGTTCCCTACCGTGGCTTCGGTGCCTGGGGAGGGCAGGGGTGGCTCCTGCAGGTGGGGCGGGACAAACTCTCCTGGGGACCGGGCAGGAGTGGGAACTTCATGCTTGGCGACCACGTGCAGTACCATAACCAAGGACGGTTTACCGCGTACGGTAACACCTTCAAATATACCTTTGTCACCTCATTCTTTCCCCATCCTGATGAGATCTGGGATGCAGACCAAGACAATACACTCGATAACACCGGCTCTCCTGAGCCGGGATACTCACAGGCCAGGCCTCTGGTGGGCCTGAAGATGTTCATGGCCCACAGGTTTGAGTGGAGGCTCCTTGGCGGTAGGGTGGGCTTGTCACTCAATGAAGCTCTGATGTACCAATCCGGCGATGGGTCTGTTGATCTGCGCATCCTCAATCCCATGATGTTCTACCACAACTATTTTATTCGCAGTGATGCCAACTCGCTAGCTTCCATGGAGCTTGATGTTGCCCTCGCAGCCCACTGGAACCTCTACGCCCAGCTCGCCATTGATGAGCTCTCCTTTGGTCCTGATGAAATGGCCCTGCCCATTTTTCGCCGTCACCCTGAGGGGATGGCATATATGCTGGGCCTTGCATATGCCAAACCCAAGGCAAAGGGAGTACTCTTCGGTTCCTTGGAAGGGGTCTATACCGATCCATATCTCTATCTGAGAAGCATCCACGGTGATGCGACCCAGGGCACAACGGGTCTGAATGCATCGCGTGACACGCTGAATTTTGTCGTAGCCCTCAGGAGATGGTTTCCCGACAAGCTCATCTATGACCAGGCCTTTCTTGGTTATCGCCATGGCGGTGATGCCCTGGTGGGAAACCTTGAGATAGGGTACAAGAGGTATGGTTCCTGGTCGCTATCGGGTCACCTGTTCTGCATGCTCCATGGTGGGGTGGATATGAACACCCCTTGGACACTCGGTGATCTTCGCCGCACCCCTACAGGCGATGCCAAGGCGTTTGTTGATGCTGGTATTTCTGGAACATGGAACATCAGCCCTGCCTTGCAAGGGTATGCAGGCCTTGATCTGCTGTGCAAGATAGCTTCTTGGAAACCTACCTATGACGGGCAACTCTATCTGGGGATGCAGTACACGCCCTAAAGTTGCATCCATCCATTACCAATGGCTTTGGTTCTCTTTCTGTATGTTCAGGTGAGAACGAGATGCCCCTTTCGACCTATACTATATGTTTCTTTTCAGCTTTCTTCTGTTTTGCATAGAAGGCATGGGTATCCTCTATGATCATGGCAGCGAAGGCAAGGGTGTCAAAGGAGAGGGGCAGCCGGTCAAAGCGCTGCTGCATCGCCTTCTGCTCCTGTTTGTCCTGCTCGTAGGCTTGGAGGATTGCCACCTGTTTTGGAACAGAGTCCTCTGTCCAGCCTACCTTGTGCCTCTGCATGAACTCTTGTGTAGGCAAGGCTGCATACAGGAGGTTGGATACCAGAAAGGGGCGCTTCAGATAGAGGGACTCCATCAGGGCATTTGCCCCGGCCTTGCCGGCCTGCACATCGCTTGCAAAGATATAGTCAGAGATATTCTTTACAAAGCCAGGGGTATGCAGCGAGAAGCCAGGGTTTTGTTCCTTGAACCTGTTGTAGCGGATGGTCGTGCTCTTGCTCAGGGTCCCCACTGCTATGACCTGCCAGTCAAATTGTTGTTTGATCAGCTCTTCAAGGAAATCAGTCTTGCCGATGCCTTCTCCCCCCAGGTTGAGCAGGACGGTGAACTTGTCATCCAGATGTAGTTTTTTCCTGGCTTCCTGCCGGGTCAGAGGCTTGAGGTCTCTCATTTCTTTTTTGAGGGGAAATGGGCAAATTGTTATCGTATCTTTGGGCTGTCCCTGCTTGATGGCCAGCTCCTTACCCAGTTTAGTACAGATGTAGAGCTTGTCCAGGTCGCCGCTGATGCTGATGTTCGGGGTAAAGAACACATCGGTGGCATACTCGAATACGGGGATGGGCAGATGCAGGTGGTCGACTATTGGCTTGATCAGGTGGGCTGCACTGAAGTGTGCAACGACAATGCAGTCGGGCCTGGTTGCATCGTACCAGAGCTTGAAGCTTTTTGGTCCGTGGGAGTGGGTTGCAAGAAACCTCATCAGGGAGGCATTTGCCTGAGAATCGGCTCTGGGGTTGACGAATTTCTCTAGACGGGGGAAATGGAGGAGCATCCTCCAGTTGTGTTTGCTGATCCAATTGACCACGGGTGCGTTGCACACCTCCAGCAGGAGGTTGGCGACGACGGTGGTGTGTCCCAGGTCTACAAAGGCGTCTGAGAGTGCCTTGGCAGGGGTGATGTGACCTTTGCCTGCATCGACATACAAGAGAGCTATTTTCATGCTTTTCAGCATAGGCGAAAAGAGATGCAACGGCAAGCGTTCCTCGTGCTTCCGCTCAATTCTTGTTGGTATGCCCTATCTTCCACTTCGCCACTTCCTCAAGTATATCAAGGACAAACGCCTCGCTGCTGAAGGAGAGGGGAAGCGAGGCAAAGCGTTGCTCCATCTCTGTCTGCTCCTCTGTGTCCTGATAGTATGCCTGTAGGATGTCTAGCTGCTTTCTTGTCTTGTTTTCACTCCATCCCACCCGGTACTTGCTCAGGAATGTAGGGGTGTCCCTTGCTGCAAAGAGCAGGTCCGATATGAGGAAGGGCCTTGCCAGGGCCATGCTCTCCATCAGGGCATTCGCCCCGGCTTTTCCGAGCTGCACATCACAGGCATAGATGTACTCCCCTATATTGTTTATGTAGCCAGGGGTGTACAACGAAAAGGCCGGGTACTGGTCTTGGAAGTTGGCGAACCTCCTTTTTGTAAAGGAGGTGAGCTTTCCCACTATGACCACCTGCCACGGGAGGCCCCGCTTGGCAACTTCATAGACAAACTCCGTATTGCCAATGCCTTCCCCTCCGAAGTTCTGAAGGACGGTGAACTTGTCCTCGAGGCCAAGGAGAGCTCTCGCCTCCTGCCTTGTCATTTTCGGGAGGTCCTCAATGGAGCTTTTCAGGGGAAACGGACAGACCTTGACCCTTTGGGGAGGATGGCCCTTTGCCACGAGCAGGTCCCGTCCTATAAAGGTGGCGATATACATGAGGTCTAGCTTTTTGTTGAACCCGGCTGTTGGGTTGTTGAAGACATCAGCAGCGTAGACGAATACAGGGATAGGTAGCTGATGTTTCTGTACTATGGGTGTGATGACATTTGCACCGAGAAAGTTGGTGCAGATGATGAAGTCCGGTCTTGTTCGTGCATACCATGCAAGGAAACCCCTATCCAGGCGCAGGAGCATCACGAGGAGGCGGAAGATGGCTGCCGTGGCCTTGGTGTCGTGCATACGGTGAAAGGCGCCTTCAAGGCGGGGATGCCTGAGCATGAAGCGCCACTCCCTTTTACAGAACGAAGACCAGAAAGGGGCGTTGCATACCAAGAACATATCTTCAACCAAGGCTTTGTGCCCCTGTTTTTCCAGCTTTTCGGCCAAAGCCAGGGCAGGGACATAGTGGCCCTTGCCTGCATCGACATATAAGAACGAACCTAGCATAGCGTATTCCTTAGAAGTTTTGTCCCCATACTACCCTTGTCTTGCAAGCCTAGCAATAGGTAGCTTCCTTATGGCTCAAATACTGACCAACCGCTTGTGTCTGAATTTGCTTCGAATCCTTGAGGTGAGGATGATGTAGGAGGGCATGACAAAGATGGTAGCGAGCATGCAGTTCAGCAGCGCAATGCTCATGAGGCTGCCAAAGTACCGCACCGGGGTATAGGAGGCGAAAAGGAACATGAGCATCCCTGCAATGATGGAGAGGGTGGTCAGGATGATGGGCCTTCCCGTCTCCTTGATGGTTATTCCCACAACCTGCTCTATCGGAAGGTCTGAGATGCGAAGGTTGTTCTTGTATCTGAGCAGGAAGTGTATGGCATCATCGATGCCCGCCCCCACTGCCACTGAGGCAAAGGTGACGGTAATCATATCAAAGGGGATTCCCAGCAGGTACATGAAGATGTAGTTGGCCATTACCCCTGTAAGGATGGGGATAAGGGCGAACAGTGCCTGCGATAGCGACAGGAATGCCACCAGTACGACCAGGAACACCAGGAAGAAGCTAAGGTAGGTACTTTTCTTCTGGTCGGAGAGCAGGAGCGTGGAGAAGCGCAGCGATGCATGGGGCTCCCCCCTGATGGTGATCTTGGTCCCGTTGGGCAGAAGGGGAAGCTTTGCCTCCAGGACCTTCTCGACGCGTGCCGCACTGGCTACGGTCATGAGGTCCTTGTCCTTGGCGTCATAGTTCTGGACAAAGAGCGTGAGAGAGGACCCGTCCTCGTTGAGGATTGCCCCTATGTCCGCCTTGCTCTGGTTGTTCATCAGGATAACCATCCTGCTGAGCAGGTTGAGCA
>JAVERP010000072.1:0-15570 GCA_034007055.1 Sphaerochaeta sp. | reverse complement strand
AAGGTTACTGATTGATGCATATCCATGTAGCAATTGGTAATGTCGTTTGATTGAACCGCCCGGTACCGAACGGTATGCCGTTGGTGGTGTGGGAGGTTGGGGCCGTGAGGCCCCTGCCTACCCGATTGCACGTTGCATACGTAATGAAAAGTGGATGAAGGTCCGAGGGCAAGGAAGGCTATGGACGCTTCCTTTCCAAAGTAGCATGCACCCCATCTGTAAGTGTGCATAGGATGTGCAAGCCTAAGGACAAAATGCTCCGGAGGCTTGAGGACAAGGTCCAGGAACCGACCAAGTGGAATCGGAGCTTTTGTTATGGTTTTCTTATGGTCACTGAATAATTGTATTAGCTGGACCCTTAAGGCGTCTGCAAGGTATCGCCAGAGATACAGAAGATGCAGGAGCTGAACTGGAATTTTGATGTTTCTAGCAGGCAAAGCGCAATAGGTTACTGATGGATGGCTGTGGGGGGTGTGAAATGGCAATGACTTTTGTTTATACCACCCTCGACTGGAGCATAAGGTGGGTGTGGTGAGAGAATGGGGTTGTTGCAACCTCTGTCTACTCACATGTTGCATTCAAACCAAGCAAAGGGTGAATCTTTTGGCATTCACTTTTTTTTGGCGAATGTCAGTAGCTTATCATGAAATTAGAAAAGGAGGTATGCGGTATGAGTGAGTCACCTAACGTGATGACAAACGAAGAGCGTGTTGCCTATGTACAGATAAAGAGAAAGCAAACTCAATTTCGGGATTCAATGCTTGCTGTCAGCGGTATTGTGTTCTTTTTCTTGCTTTGGGAAGCAATTGTGCTTACTGGGTGGGTCGACAGCAAAAAGCTTTGCAGCGTGCTTGAGGTCTTCAAGTTGTTCATCCTGAAATTTACTGATCCAAATCCTGACGGAGCGGTGCTGCTGGTCAACGTTTGGTCCAGCTTGTTGATCGCCCTTTCTGGATTCGGACTGGCTATAGCCATCGGAATTCCTCTTGGCTGGTTGATGGGTTGGTATAAAGGATTTGACGCCTTCATGCGCCCGATCTTCGAGATCATCCGTCCTATTCCCCCTGTCTCTTGGATTCCTCTTTCAATAGTCTGGATGGGAATCGGACTCAAGGCTAAATCATTCATTGTTTTCTTTGCTGCTTTTGTCCCCTGCCTCATCAATTCCTACACTGGAATCAGGCAGACAAAGGAAGTGCTGAAAAACGTTGGGAAGACTTTCGGAGCATCGAATTTTACAGTCTTCTGGAAAGTCGGAATTCCATCTTCATTAACGATGACTTTTGCTGGAATAAAAGTAGCCATCGGTAATGCATGGGCTACTTTGGTAGCCGCTGAGATGCTGGCAGCTTCCAGTGGACTTGGTTACATGATCCTCATGGGAAGGTCCTATGGGCGTGTTGATCTTGTTATTCTAGGTATTGTTGTAATTGGAGTTCTTGGTGTTCTCATTTCGGCAATAATCACCAAATTCGAAGATCTTTTAATGGGATGGAAAAAGTTATGAGTAGTAATACTGTATCACACCTAAGTCAGGCGGAGAAAAAGCAACAACGTCTGGAGATATTATACAAGATTCTCCCCGTTATATCCGTGCTTCTTCTCATCAGCCTTTGGTTGTTTGCATCAAAAGATTATAACCCAAAAATTGGATCCGGATTTCCTACACCTGCAGCTACCTGGGAGAGGGCGGTGAAGCTCTTTACCCGACCTGTTAAGAAAATGAATCTGATTATGCATGCTCTGATAAGTCTCAGGAGAATAGGCTTTGCCTTGGCATTTAACTGGACTTTTGGAATCGCATTTGGAATCCTGATCGGATGGTATGCAAAGCCCAAAGCTTTCTTTTCCCCGATGTTTGATGCTTTCCGGGCAGTTCCACCTTTGGCTTGGATCCCACTCATAACTCTGTGGTTTGGAATCGGCGAGTTTCCTAAAATCCTGATTGTCATCTTCGGGTCTCTGGCATCCATTGTTGTGAATGTGAGGGCTGGGCTTAGCACTGTTGATGTCATGTACCTAAATGTAGGGTCAGTTTTCAACGCTACTCCCATGCAGACTCTCATCAAGATAGCGATTCCTTCTTCCCTTGATGCTATCTTCGCTGGAGTAAGAACATCCACAAGTGCCGCTTGGATGGTGGTTCTTGCTGCAGAAATGCTAGGAGCCGATTCTGGTGTTGGATTCCTCATTTCCCGTGGCATGGACTCGATTGATATGCCTTTGGTACTAACAGGTATGATCGCAATTGGAATTGTCGGAGCAATCCTGGCAATCCTGACTCAGCTCGCTGAAAGGTTGATATGTCCATGGACAAGAAAAAGCAAGTAATACTAAGTTTAAGAAATATTAGTCAGAGTTACGTTATACAAAATGAGGTCAAGCCTGCAGTCGAAGACGTATCTCTTGATGTATATGATAATGAATTCCTCGTTGTCCTCGGACCGGGCCACTGTGGAAAAACCGTGCTTATGAACATCATTGCAGGGATAGAAAAGCCCATTGAAGGAAAGATTTTCCTCAAAGGGGAGGAGATCCTTGGAAGTGACCCACGTATCGGCATGGTATTTCAGTCCCTCAACCTGATGCCTTGGCGTACTGTAATGGAAAATGTCGAGTTCGGCCTCGAATTGGCAGGTATGGGCAAGAAGAAGCGTCGTGCCATTGCACAGAAGTACATTGATTTGGTCAAGCTTTCAGGGTTTGAGAACTCCTATCCGCATGAACTGTCAGGTGGGATGAAGCAGCGTGTCGGAATCGCCCGTGCCTATACGAACAATCCTGAGATTCTGATTATGGATGAGCCATTCGGGGCCTTGGATGCACAAACCCGCTACGCTATGGAAGAGGAGGTCTTGAGGATTTGGAAGGAGGAGAAGCGAACCGTCATCTTCGTTACCAATAATATCGAGGAAGCGGTTTTCCTTGCCGACAGGGTAATTCTTTTGAGTAACTTCCCTGCTAAAGTCAAGCAAGTTTATGACTTGTCTCCGCTTGTACGCCCAAGGGATTTGATGGATCCTGAGTTCCTTCGCTTCCGAACCGAGATTTCAGATAATACAGATCTTGCGCTGTAATAGGGAGGTAGATTATGAGTGATGAACACAAGGTTAAGGTAGAGAACTTAACCAAATACTTCGGTGACCTCCATGTGCTGGATGATGTCTCCTTTGATATTAGGAAGGGAGAGTTCCTTTGTGTAGTGGGCCCGACCGGATGTGGAAAGACAACGTTTCTTAATCTTTTGACAAGGATTTACATGCCGACAAAGGGCGAACTCTATATTGATGGCGAACCTGCGGATCCAAAGAAGCATAATCTTTCGGTTGTTTTTCAGGAGCCGTCGGCCATGCCTTGGCTCACTGTTGAGCAGAACCTTCGTTTTGGGATGGAGATTAAGAAACTACCCAAAGATGAGATTAACAGGCGTGTGGAGAACATGATCAAGTTGTTGGGTCTTGAAGATTTTCGCGATAGGTATCCTCACCAGCTTTCCGTATCGACTGCACAGAGAATCATCATCGGGCGGGCCTTTGCCATGCAGCCTGATTTGCTTTTGATGGATGAGCCTTATGGGCAGATGGATATCAAGCTTCGCTTCTATCTTGAGGACGAGGTGATCCGTCTGTGGAAGGAGATGGGGACAACAGTTGTCTTCATTACCCACAACATTGAGGAGGCGGTATACCTAGCGGAGAGGGTGCTCATCCTCACCAACAAGCCCGCTACGATTCGTGAGGAGGTAAAGGTAGACCTTCCAAGGCCGAGGAAGGTTTCCGACCCTGAATTCATCAAGATTAGGAATCACATCACTGAACAGATCAAGTGGTGGTGATATGCCGACGGTTTTAGTTGCCCAGGTGGCGCTTGTTGCTGGTGTGAACTTTCTATCAGCTCTTGTACAGGCTAGTACGGGCTTCGGCTATGCTCTGGTTGCGATGCCTCTGATGGCATTGTTCCTTCCTATGGCTACCTGTTCTGCCATATCAGCGGTGACAATCGTTGCAATAGGATTGCAGATGTCATGGAAGCTAAGGGAGAATCTGAAGCTTTCCACTATTGCACTGCCTGTGCTCTGTTGCCTTGGAACCATCAATGTCGGCCTGCTGCTGTTGAGCATGTTTGATGAGATGGCCTTGAGGATAATCTTGGCTTCGTTGCTCCTAGTGGTTACTGCTCTTTCCCTTTTGATGCGCAAGGTAAGCATTGGAATTTCAGGGAAGTGGTACTTTGCAGTTGCAGCAGGACTGCTTACCGGCCTGTCTGCAGGAATGTTCAATGTGATAGGGCCTTTCTTGATCTTGTATTATATCAATGTTTGTGATGACACCCTTCATATGAAGGCGAGCCTTGAGTTCAGTTTTTTGACAGCGGGTCTTTATACTTCGGCCATGCACCTGTTTGCTTATGGAAATATCAATGCAGCTGTTGCTCCCCATATCGGAGCGGCGGTGGCAGCTGCATTGTCTGCAGGCTTGCTTGGACTCAAGGTTTTCAAAAAGCTCAACCGGAATATCATTTCGATCTTTGTATATACCTTGCTTCCCGTGATGGCCTTTATTTTGGTTTTGAATGGTGTTAGGTAGTGATCAGACAAAAAGATGGTTTGATTTTCATTTTGATTTCTTTAAAGGAGATGAATACTATGACTAAAGACAAGAAAATTCTTTTTTTAGGTCTGGATGCAGCAATGCCTGACCTTGTGAAGAAGTTTGTTGCTGAAGGCGCAATGCCCAATACTGCTAAACTTATGGAGCAAGGGGTGTTTTCAAGGCTTGAAACAATATTTCCTCCTCTGACAGCCGCTGCTTGGACAGCGATTGTCAGTGGAGCCGGAAGTGGAACCAACGGGGTTCCCAGCTTGATGGTCAAGCATCCCGGCGAGGAACTTGACGATTGGCATACATCCTTTGACCGTAACCAGGTTCTCTGTGAGACAATGTGGGACGTTGGTGTTAAGAAGGGCAAGAAGGTTGCCTTGGTCAACTGGCCTGTGACGTTTCCGATGGGAGGGATTTCAGAGGAAAACGGATGCCAGCTAGCTGGTGCACTGAACCCTCCATTCCGCTATTTCTTCATGCCGCTTTGGGACGTTGCTTCAAGCTCCTGTTTCTCGAACAAGGCGTTGCACTGCAACCAGATCCCAGGTCGTGCGGTTAAGATTCAGACCAAACCAGCACAAGGCTGGACGAATCTGCCAGAGAGCAAGAAACCATGCCTTGAATTCGAGATAACCGTTCCCCCTACCTATGTAGAGGGGTACAAGATGCAGGTCCTCATCTATGCTTCCTCCGATGAAGGGTATGACAGGATGCTGGTTTCTGATACCAAGGATGCTGAAACTGCCGTCACAGATATCAGGATGGGTGATTACGGACCTTGGATCACCCGTAGTTTTGAAGCCAGGGACTATAAGCGAAATGGACGTTTCCGATTCCAGATTCTTGAGCTGAGCAAGGATGGCAAGGATTTCAAGCTGTATCAGAGCTCCATCAACATGGCCGATTCATACTCGGTGCCTGCCTCGCTGAGCAAAGAGGTCGAAGATGTGGCAGGAATGTTCATGGAAGTCGATGATCCATGGGCTTTTATGGACGGATGGATGACCTCAGATCTGTATCTTGAGCAACTAGGTCTTCATGCGAACTGGTGGGGAAATGCCACCAAGCATGTGCTTGAGACTCAACCATGGGATATGGCGTTCTCCTGGGTTGGAACAATCGACCACGTCGAACATGTTCTGTATTCAGGAATCGAACCGACTTCCCGTGTCTACAGTGAGAAGGTCGCCCCGCTTTGCTGGCATATGATTCGTGAGACCTACAGGCAGGTTGATGATAATATCGGAAAGATTCTAGAAGCCGTTGACCTCGACGAGACCTACGTCGTTCTTATCTCCGACCATGGCATGACCCATCTTGATTGGAATCCGTTTGTGAAGGAGCATCTGCAAAGGGCTGGACTTTTGAAGTACAACCTTGACCTTTCAACCGATGATCCCTCCAATCTGTCTATAGATTGGACACGTACCAAGTGTCATCCACTTGAACCATGCCATGCCCACATCTTCATAAATCTCAAGGGACGCGATCCCCAAGGGATCGTCGAGTCTGAAGATTATGAAAAGGTGCAGGAAGAGATCATCAATTGTCTAATGGGGATGAGGAATCCAGAAAATGGTAGCAATGTTGTCTCTTATGCCCTCAAGAAGAAGGAAGCGGCCCGGCTGGGGATCTACGAAGGCCCTGGTTTCGACAGGGTAGGAGATGTCCTGTATGCCTGGAATCCCGGGTACATGTCTCATCCCTTCATCTATCGTACTGCGATCAAGTATCGCGATGGATCGGAGAGGGTCAGGGCTAACCCCGAGCTCTATGAGCAAGCCATCCTTTGTAAGAATTTTCCTGAGATGATACAGGAAATTGTGGAGGTGAATGGTGGGGATCACAGTGCCGTTTGCGGAAACTTCACTGGTGTCCATCTAGCGGAGCCGACTTTGCATGATATGCATGCCTGCATGATCATGGCCGGTCCTGGGGTATCCCACTATGAGAGAAGATATCCTGCCCGAATTATCGATGTGTGCCCAACGCTTTCAAAGCTTTTGAATATTGATGTACCTAAGGATGCCGAAGGAGGAATTCTATATGATGTCTTGGACAGGATCGAAAAGTAAGATAGGGACCGTAGGTCTCGTTGGTTGCGGCCGCATGGGTCTTTGTATGCTAGAGGTAATGCTCAAAGGCGGGTTCAAGGTCGTCGCCTACGATAAGTTCCCTGCGGCAACGCAGCGAGCGGTGTCGATGGGTGCTGTGGCTGCGAATGGCCTGGCGGACCTGGCGGAAGAAGTTGACATGGTTCTCTTGTCACTGCCAGGGCCGGTGCAGATCGAAGAGGTGCTCTTTGCTGAGGACGGGATTGCCAGGGGTCTGGGTAAGGGTAAGGTAGTGGTAGACACCAGCACCGTTGATCCCAACACCACACGATCAAATGCCCAGCGACTGGAGGATGCCACCGGGTCTGCTTACCTTGACTGCCCAATACTGGGAAGGCCCTCTGCTACTGGGAAATGGATGCTGCCTACAGGTGGGAACAAGGATGCACTGGAGTATGCAAAGCCTGTATTGCTTACCTTTGCTGCCAATGCAGTCTCAGTTGGTGACCATGGTGCTGGAAACGCGTTGAAACTGTTGAACCAGATGATGTTCACCTGTATCAACGCCATCTCCAGCGAAGTAATGGCTGTTGCCGAGCATGTCGGTGTTGATCCGAAGGTGTTCTATGACACTGTCGCCTCATCGAGTGCCGCAACGGTCAGCGGACTGTTCCGTGAAGTGGGAAAGTGCATCCTCAATGATGATTTCTACGATCCTGCCTTTACCGTTGATCTTCTGATCAAGGACACGAAACTTGCCCTGCAGATGGCAAAGGATTCTGATGCACCGAGTGTAATAGCCGGCATTGCCCAGATTTATAATGAGATGGCTCATGCAAACGGTCACGGAAATGAGGATACCAGCGCACTATACAAGGTGTTCGCAAAGCAATTCAACAAGGAGTGCAAATAGAATGAAACTAGAATTTGAGTACGGTGAAGGGACACTATCGGCGAATCTGCCTGACACAACTGATGTATTCGTACCTGGAGTTACTGTCAAAGATCCACAAGCCCTTCCACAGGATTGGGATACCCTCTATGCAGAGACTCTGAAGAGCATCCGCAATCCAATTGGTATGCCGCCTCTTACAGAACTTGCCAAAAAAGGCAGCAAGGTGGTATTCATCATCCCTGATATCGTCAAGGGTGGTTGTCATCCGACCAGTCACAGAAAGGTAGCCATCACTGCTTGCCTTGAGGAACTGTATAAGGCCGGCACTGAGAAGAAGGACATTCTTCTGATGATCTCCAATGGTCTGCATCCCCGTGCTACGGTAGCTGAGATACGACAGATCCTAGGCGAAGAGCTTTTCAATGATTTTTACCCGTATGGACAGGTCACCAGCCATGATTCAGAGGATTGGGATCATCTTATTGACCTTGGACACACGCCTCAAGGTGACCATGTCATCATGAACAAGTATGTCTATGATGCTGATGTAGCCATCATGATCGGCCACTGCCAAGGAAACCCGTATGGAGGATATTCCGGAGGGTACAAGCACTGCACCTGCGGTCTCACACACTGGAAGAGCATCGCTGCTCACCATGTGCCGACGGTCATGCACCGTGTCGACTTCACTCCTGTTTCGGAAACCAGCGAAATGAGAAACAAGTTCAATGAGCAGGGTATGTTCATGGAAGAGAAAATGGGAAAGAAGTTTTTCTGCTGTGATGGTGTGCTTGATTCAGCCTCCCGACAGCTGGCGATCGTAAGTGGTTATACCAAAGAAATGCAGCCTGTCAGCTGGAAGATAGCTGATGAGAGGACCTATGTACCATTCGCAGAGAAAAAATATGATTGCATTGTCTTCGGCATGCCGACGAATTTCCACTATGGCAATGGGATGGGAACCAACCCGATCCAGATGATGCAGGCCCTTTCTGCTCAAGTGATACGCCATAAGCGAATCATGAGCGACCGCTGTGTGTTCATTGTTTCATCCATCTGTGATGGTTACTTCCATGATGAGCGCTGGCCGTACCTTCGTGAGATATACAACATGTTCCAACACGACTATATGAACGTGCTACCGGACATGAACCGCTATGGCGAGTATTTTGCAACTAACGAGGAGTTTATACGCAAGTATCGCTATTGCAATGCATTCCATCCATTCCATGGTTTCTCTATGATGAGCTGCGGCCATATTGCGGAGATGAACACATCTGCTATCTATATTGTTGGAGCACGTGAGCCTGGCATAGCCAGAGGCATGGGACTGAAGACAAGGGCCACTTTTGAGGAAGCCTTGGCTGATGCACAGCGCAAGTACCTTCCTGAAAACCCAAATATTCTTGCCTTGCCGCTTACCTTCAAGACCGGAGCCGTCCACCTTTCCATGAAGGATGATCGCTATGATGGTACCAACGGGCATGCAGGTGAGTGCACAATGATGCATTAGAGCGAGCTGAAAGCTTATGCTTAGTTTTTTGGAGGCTGTTTCAAGGGATTTTCCTCGGAACAGCCCGAAAAAGCAGAGCTGTTTTTAGAAAATGTTTTTTAACAGTATGAATTGTTTCCACCCCATGTTTCTGCATTGTGTGATAAGTCTTCCATATGGGGTGGAAACAATCTATCTTTTGGTTTCGGTATAGTACCAACATGCATCACTTATTCCTCATATTTCATGCCATGCAGCTCAAGATGGAAGAGGGTATCATTGCTCGTCCCTTGGGGGAAATAAAATTATTAATTTTTTGAGGCATACGTAGAAAGCGGGGACATGCAAAACTCCGTTGTCCCGGGGATTGAGAGGGGTCAGCCAGCTATCCATATGGACATTTTTGTTTTTCCCTTCTATGGTGATCGTATCAACCTTTGAGGTACGTGCAGTATGCGGCAAATCTCCACCTTTACACAAACCGAATCGGATTTGCTTGATCGCTGTGAAGCTGTTCTACGCGAATCTTCGGTAAACCTATATACTCATCTCCAGGCCTTGCGAAGCGATGTTCGCCTGCTTTCTGAAATTGCAAACCGATCGCCATCCCCCAACCAGGACTTCGATGGGGCGATTGATGGCAGGTCTTGGAGGACCTTGGCTGAAAAGCTCAAGAACCAGGGTATCGATGCTGTGGTGAATCTCCCTGTCAAGGCAGTGGTGGGCCGTTCGTTTCTGGTAAGCAAGCTCCACCTTTTTGGCTTTCTGGAAAAGATATCCCACACACAACACGGCCTTGCATCCTTGCTTCCTTCCATAGAGGACAGCTACCACAACACTCTCTTTGACCTGATGGCTGAGGATCTGTATGTCTCGGTCATCTCTGAAAGCAAGGGGGAGGAGCAGTGGCTGCACCGTGCTACCGAGGAATTGATCAGGATGTGGGATTATCGCACCAGCGTAAACAAAAGTGAGTTCGCACCGAACCTGAGGAAACTCTGGGCGGCACGTCACACCATCGTCCCTGTACTGGGGACACTGATGGGGACTGTTGAACTGATGCGCCTCTCTTTTGGGCTCTCATCCGTTTGGCACTCCTTCATCATCTCAGAGGCAAAGAAAGAGGGGATGACCCATGCACTGGAAGAGTACCTCTTCTCCCTCAGCTATGAGCAGATAGGCTTGCTCAGAGGGTATATGCGCGACCAGGGGGTGGCGGCCATCAGCCGCAGCCAGGCCCACGAGCTGCTTGTTGCGTGCGGCGAGTCCGTCTTTGAAAAAGGGGAGGGCTCCTCGGCCATACAGCTCTATCGCTCTTTCCTCCAACGCCAGACCCTTGCCAAGGGCAGGCGCCTTACAGGGAGCAAAGGCCCCCACAGGAGCCTTGAAGAGTATTTTCTGATCTATCTTTGGGAAGCCGAGGAAAGAGAAGAAGCAAATAGGTAAAAAAACAGAAAGGGTTCTGTTCTATCTTGCCTTGGTAAAGATGTCGTGGATCTCCTTCTTGCCGAGAACCATGACACTTCCCAAGGTGCGCTTTCCAAAGAAGGTGCATTTCTCAGTCATCTCATCGATCTGATCCTTTGTAGGCTCAATGCCCAACTCCTTGAGCGAGGTGGGCATGTCGATGCTTCTGAAGAACTCTTCGGCGGCCTCTATTGCTGCAAGGGCATCCACGTTCGCATCGCCGGTCTGCTTGACTGCAAATACCTTCTCCCCGAACCTGGCAAACCGTTCGCTCTTGTTCCTGTAGACATATCTTGCCCAGGTGCCCCAGATCGCTGAGATGCCTGCCCCGTGAGCAACATCAAACATACCCCCCAGCTCATGCTCCAGCTGATGAGGCGCCCAGTCCCCTCTGGAGCTGTTTCCAGCACCTGTGAGGCCGTTATGGGAGAGGCTGCTTGCCCACATAAGGTTGGCCCTTGCCTCATAGTCTTCACTGTTCTCCTTCAACACGAGGGCGAAGTGAACCACAGTTCGGAGCAGGCCCTCCGCTATCTCATCGGTGAGGTACATGGTAGGCCCATCCTGGAAGTACCTCTCGATGGTATGCATCATGATGTCCACCGCCCCGCTCATGCTCTGGTAGGTGGGCAGGGTGTAGGTAAGCAGGGGATTGAGGATGGCAAACTTGGGTCGTGCATACTCGGCGTTCGCCCCTCGCTTCAGATCCCCATCCTCGTTGGTTATGACCGATGAGTTGCTCATCTCGCTTCCTGCTGCAGCTATGGTCAGTACAGCCCCTATGGGCAGGCACCCGGTGACAGCCCTTTTCTGGCTGTAGAAGTCCCACACCTCCCCTCCATGGTAGAGTCCGTACCCTATGGCCTTTGCCGAGTCGATCACCGATCCTCCTCCTACGGCTAGGATGAAGTCGACCCCCTCCTTCTTGCCGAGCGCTATGCCTTCATGCACCAGGGAGAGCCTCGGGTTGGGGACTACCCCTCCCAACAGGACATGATCGATGTCGGCCTCCTTGAGGGACGCGACGATCCTGTCAAGCAGGCCCGAGCGTTTTGCGCTGGCGGAGCCGTAGTGAACCAGAACCTTCCTGCAGTTCTGCTCCTGTATAAGAGAGCCCACCTGGGTCTCGGCCTCTCTGCCGAACACCACTTTTGTAGGGGTATGGAATGTAAAGTCTGTTGTCATCTCTTCCTCCGATTAATATCCGAAACTTTCGCCGACCAACAGGACCTTGATCCTCTTGGGGAATTTCTGGCGTGAAAAAACTACATAGTTGGAGCATATGGTGTGCTCGCATGCGCCCGCACCAAGGGCCATCAGGTGGTCATCGCTGCAGGTAGGGTTGAGGCACCTTCCATGGGTGGCACAATGGGTGTCACAGCCAAGCCGTGCCGCATTTGTTGGTGCTGCCACCTGTTTTACCCTCACCACAGCTGCCTTGAGATCGGGCACTATCTTATCCCACGATACTACCAGGATGACCTGCTTGGGGCCATAGAGCATCGCTGCGACCCTGTTTGAGTTGCCGTCCACACAGTACAGCTCCCCATGCTCGGTCACTGCGTTGGCGCTGGCGAGATAGGTGTCCACCGTGAAGCTGTCCAGGAGGACCTGGGCGACGTCACTTGGGGTGAGGCCTTTGGCATGTCGGTCGAGGAAGGTGTAGTCACCACAGCGCAGGAGCTCCAGCACCCCTGTCTCCGCTAGGCTGACCGAGCCTCCTACGGCAACCTTCTCCCCTGTTTTCAGCAGGGAACGTACAGCGGGAAGGACTCCGTCCATAGAAGGAATGAAGATGGCTTCCATATTGTTCTTCTCAAGGGCCTTGATCGTCCTTTCAACTTGCAGTTCCCGGTTCTTCAGTTTGTTCGTATCCATAGTGGTTCTCCCTTATGCCCATAGGATACCCCAAATCAAGAGGTCTCTGCAAGAATGGATTCCTCCCTTCAATACTAGGACTTCTTATGAAATAAAATCATATATATATCGATAAAAGTAATGCAACATATGATACTGAACACAAGACATGGTTGATGGGAACCTCTCCTTGCGGCATCTGTAAACAACTCTCTAAAACGGAGGATTCAGTGCCATATTTCCCAGACAAAAGCATCTGAAATGGCTCTTTCGCTGCAAGCAGAATTATCTGCCTATCTGGGATGCATGGGTGAGGTAGGGAGTGTAGCACATCCTATCCAAGGAAGGAGGGTTACGGGGAGATACCTACAAGCGAGAATGATAAGGGGTATGAGCAATTGTTTGAAAAGATCCTGGATCTCTATGGAGAATTCAGGATCCAGTGTGATGCCGGTTATAGAGGGCGGGTTCCTCCCTGTATGGTAGAGGAACAACGGGCAAAGAAGCTGCAGGAACAGATATCCAAAATTCTTACTGGCTTTGAAGAACTATAGATTCTTGGAGAACAAGAATGGAGCCAGCCATATGTCTAATCACCCCTTCAGTACTGGGATTTCTTATATAAGTTGCATCCTGAGCCATTCAATCGTATCTTATAGGTAAGGAGCAACTATGAACATTACTTTTATTGGTGCGGCACAACAGGTAACAGGAAGCTGTACGCTTGTGGAGTGTGCAGGCAAACAGATATTGGTCGATTGTGGGCTACCTCAGGGAAATGACGAACAGGAGTCTGGCATCGCGCTTCCTTTTGATGCCTCCTCCATTGATTATCTCTTGCTTACCCATGCCCACATTGACCACAGCGGCAGGATTCCCCTGCTGATAAAGGATGGGTTCAAGGGGAAGATACTTACAACGCCTGCAACCATCGACCTGTGTGAGATCATGCTGGCAGATAGCGGGCATATCCAGGAGATGGAGGCTGAGTGGAAGAGCCGCAAGGCCCGGCGTGCCGGCAGGCGAGGTGTCGAGCCTCTCTATACGGTGGAGGACGCCCAGGAGGCGATGCAGTATTTCGAACCCTGCGAGTATGACACCATCATAGATCTGGAAGGTGGGATGAAGGCTCGGTTTGTTGATGCAGGGCACCTGTTGGGCTCCTCTTCCATAGAGCTCTGGCTCAAGGAGGGCAAGGAGACGCGCAAGCTGGTCTTCTCAGGGGACATCGGAAATTTCGACCAGCCGCTTATCAAGGATCCTGAGTATATTGACAGTGCAGATTTTGTCATTATGGAGTCGACCTATGGCAACCGCCTGCACAGGCTGCCTGAGAATGCTGTAGGGCAGGCTGTTCCTACCAGCGTACGTGCCCAGGAGTTGGCTGACATTGTGGAGCGCACCTTCTTGCGGGGCGGCAACGTGATCATCCCCGCCTTTGCTGTAGGGAGGACCCAGGAGATGCTCTACCTCTTGAGGGTGGTCATAGAGAACAAGCTCTGCCCCTCGTTTCCAAAAATCCCTGTGTTCGTCGACAGCCCTCTCTCTGTGAAGGCTACCAATGTGTTTGCAGGGAACATCTTCGGCTATATGGATGAGGAGACCATGGCCCTGGTCAATAAGGGTATCAATCCTATCATCTTCCCCTCGCTGACCACTATCACCGCTGTTGAAGGGTCGAAGGCGCTGAACCGGCGCAAGGGCAGCAGTGTCATCATCAGCAGCAGCGGCATGTGTGAGGCGGGAAGGATCAAGCACCACCTGAAGCATAATCTCTGGAGACCGGAAAGCACGGTGCTTTTCACCGGGTTCCAAGCCGCTGGTACCCTGGGACGGTCGATACTGGACGGGACGCGGCATGTGACGCTCTTTGGGGAACTCATCGATGTGAAGTGCGAGGTCGCCGAACTGCACGGCATAAGCGGCCATGCGGACCAGAGCGGCCTGATAAAGTGGCTTACCTCATTCACAAAGGAACCAAGGCTTGCCTTCATCAATCATGGGGATAAGGAGGTTGCCCCCTGGTTTGCCTCGTTTGTCTCAAAGACCTTGGGCATCAGGGCGTACGCCCCTGAGGTGATGCAACGTTTCAATCTCCTGGATGAGGCTTCCCTACCGGCAGCGGTGATGGTCGACGACTCAGTGCTTCCGTATCTTCGTGAACTTTCCGAGGCTGTCGCCCTGCTCAAGAAGGAGGAGTCAACACTCTTGTCGGTGGTCAGCCGTCTGGTTCAGGCAGGCAAGGAGTCCGACATTGAGCAGAAGCGCGCAATTCGCCTTACCAATGCGATAACCCGCCTTGCCAGTGATCTTGAGTACCTGCAGATAAAGTGGGGTGGTGATTCGGACTAGAACTTCAGGCCGAAGACAGCCCCCCATGCGGGCTGCTTCAGCTTGGTGAACCCCATCTTCTCGTAGAATCCGAATGCACGGGTGTTGCGCCCATCCACCCCAAGGTGGATGCCACCAACACCCTTTTTCCTAACCTCTTCCATGAAGGTGAGCATCAGGGCCTTTCCAAGGCCCTTGCCCTGGAGGGAGTCAAGCAAGTTTATATGCAGGTGTGCAGGATAGCCGACATGCTCCCATACTCCCTCTCCCGGGCCCTTGTTGATGAGTCGGATCATGTTCTGCTCGTTTTCACTCTTGAAGAGGGTTACATGTTCATAGTGCTCTCTGAGCGAGGGTAGCCAGTGGCTGTTCATCCAGCTGTTGAAGGAGACGGTATCGCTTGTTCCCGTTATATAGCCTGACGGCCTGTTGTACTCATCGACTGCAATGAAACAGAGGGAGGGCTCGAAGAAAAAGTAGGAGGCGGCATAATACTGTCCCACGCAGAAGGGGTCATGATAATACTCCGTACCGTCTAGGCCCGAAAGTGCCGTACGCAGGCTTATCTCATATAGATAGGGCAGATCCTGTTCCCTTGCTTGTCTTATATGTTCCATGGTGAGTTCCCTCCACTCGCCTTTACAATACTCTCTAACAGGGTGGCACATCAAGCAGGAAAATAGAGCCAAAAGGATAATTGCCTATCGTATATGAAGAAAAACAGTGCTAAAGAATGAAATATAGAAAGATTACAGAATAATACAGAATAATTGCTGAAACCACTGGACAGAATCCTGGTATGCGGGTAGTATCCCATCTTGTTCGGCAAGCAGACGCCGGGTTGGAAGCTTGAAAGAAAGGGCCGCAGGGCCT
>JAVERP010000071.1:0-15812 GCA_034007055.1 Sphaerochaeta sp. | reverse complement strand
CTTGGAGCTGATCCTGCCTGAGTACAGCATCATGACCATCATGCCGCTGGTCGTCTCCTCCATAGTCTCCACCTACATATCCACCCTGATCCTGGGCACCCATCCTGCTTTTGTCATCCCCCAGTACATGATGATCTCCTCCTATGAGCTGTTGCTCTACGCCCTGCTGGGCTTGGCCGCAGGTCTGCTCTCTGTCGCCTTTATCCACCTGGTCTATTTTGTGGAGGACTTCTTCCACAAGATCAAGGTCCCTTCAGTTGTCAAGGCCCTGGTGGGCGGAACGCTTGTCGGGGCGATCGGATTGCTCTGCCTGGAGGCATTCGGTTCCTACTATGTCTACGGTGTGGGCTATGATTTCCTCAACAAGATCCTGGCAAACGAGATGCGCTCCATAGGGGTGCTGCTCTCCCTCATAGCCTTGAAGCTCCTTGCCAACACCCTTACCCTGGGGTCCGGCGGGTCGGGGGGTATCTTCGCCCCCTCCCTCTTCCTGGGTGCCGCCCTTGGGGGCTCCATCGGCATTGTTGCGAACATGATCCTGCCTGGGTCTGTCGGTCCTGTGGCCGCCTATGCGATCGTGGGGATGGCGGCGGTGGTCTCCGGGGTGACAGGCGGGGTGCTCACCTCCATCATCATGATCTTTGAGATGACGCGCAACTACGAGATCATGCTGCCTCTGATGTTGGCCGCTGTGCTCTCCCATTTTGTGGCAAAGCTGCTGTACAAGGAGACGATGTACACCAAAAAGCTTACCCGAAGGGGGATAAACATACAGTTTGACAAGCGTATCTCAACGTTCAAGATGCTGAGCGTAGGAGAGGTCATGCAGAAGAACGTCGTCTCGTGCAGCTCCTCCTCCACGGTAGGGGAGACCCTTGCCCGTATGCATGAGCACAACCTCGGAGTCCTTCCCGTCATCGACGGCAATGAGGTCCTTGGGACCATCAGCTACAAGGAGCTCTATACGGCAAAGCCCGGGCAAAGCGAATGTATCGAGCCCCTGGTCAACAGGAAGAACATCACCATCCCCATCAATGCCGACCTCTATGACGCCCTTGAGGTGATGCAGGAGGTCAAGGGGGACATCCTCATTGTCCTTGACAAAGAGGATGTCGTGGGATTGGTCACGGTGAAGAGACTGATTTATAGTTCTATGGACAAGCGACGGACGTCCTAGATGATACAGGAGAGAGCATAACGATGTTGGAACAACTGAAACAACAAGTATACGAGGCTAACCTTGCAGTTTCTCCAACAACTCAAGCACCTCACCTCTGTTAGAAAAACCGGAATGTACTGAGCACCCCTTTAGAAGTCTGCGATGGACGGATTGTATGTAAAGGGGCTGCGTACATAGTTCTTGAATGCTCATTCCAGCTACGAAAGGGCTATTCTTTTGGTATCCCAGCTAAAGGGTGTTTTTCGGAAATGCATCCATCAAGATGGGTCCACTTCTTCCGCCTGCATGAGAATCTAGCCCCAAACAAGGGCCCTGACCATACCGTCTGGCTTGGATTCTGACGAAACTTAACGAACAGACCACCTTATGCTACTATTGTTGGTATTTATTCCAGACCTCGATAGTGTAGAGGCTGAAATCATACCCCATGTTGACAAAAAAGCAATCTTCTGTGAGCAAGGGTGAAATATCAGTAATATGCATCAAATCCCCCTGCATCCCTCCAAAACCCCCTGTTCCTGCCTTCCTGAACAGGTAACTTTCAAAATGATTATTATCGGCTTTACTCTTCCCTTGGAACCAAAAAGTATTCTTGTCAACAAAGCGATTGATCTGACTGAGATTGGTAAGGGGATGTTTTGTAACTCCATCTGGTTCGAAGTAATACCAGTTCATTTCTAGGGTCTCGATAGATTCTTGGTCAGAAGCTGAAATTACTGTAGTAGGTGCAATCAGAGGAATGATGGGGTTCCCTAGGGAATCGGTAAGAATCGCGATAGAGAGATCGAACTGAGCAATAATCGTCCCATCCTCCTTACGCAATAGCCATATCTCCCTGGGATTGGCAAATTGCTTAAGATCGCTCAAACTGAGGGTGAAAGACCATTTGGCACTACTATTACTCCCATAGGAAGCGACATATTTCCCGACCTGTACGCCATCAGGTCTAAAGAGCCCTACAGTTGAAGTCGTATCATGGCTATACACACGGATCTCTGCATTTCCCCAGCAAATGTCTGATGATGATGCAGGATGTGTATCATCATCGTAGAAATAGGAGATTCCAATACTAGGGGTATAGCGAGTTCCCCCTTGGGTGTTGGCGAGAACATTCAAAGCCATCAAGGCCGCATTATGGATGATCACGTCCTGGGTCATCGCTTCGAAGATGTCGGCAGTGAAGGCTTCCTGATTTTCAGAAAGATCCCACTGGGCTTTACTGTAATAGGAAGAATCCTCTAAAGATACATAGCCGAACTTGACCGTTCCTGAAATAGCGCTAGCAGGAGGGAATTCGATTATAGGATCGCCTTCTGCTGCCTCAAGAGCCAAGAACCCAATGACTTCGGGATTTCCTTCTTCTGGAAGGTTCATAACAAATATGACAAAGGTATATTCTGGGAGGTCCCGGCCCGGGATAAGGAACTCTCCATTCTCATTTGTGGTATATTTTTTTATGGTACGAGTATTCTCTGATGCTATAGGCTCATCACCATCCCTTCGTGTGGTCATCAACCATAGCTGTACATTCTCCGAGATGTCATAGAGAGTAGTCGGCAAATCTCTCGAAACATCTTTGCTAGACAATTTTGAAAAAGAAGCCTTGGCCACAGCCCTGTCTGTCTCATATAGGACTCGAGATACATACAGACCTGAAAAACCAGCAGGAGGATCACTAGAGACTGAAGCTAGATTAGTGACAACAGTGCTTTCCTGCAGGTCAATGTGGAGAGTATAATCTGGCATATCGATAGTAATACCTGTATGGGGCATCGAACACCCTAGGAGTGTGATCAATACAAGAGTAAATCCCATTGCTGTAAAGACGTGTTTTTTCATCATCATTTACCCTTTTCAAAAAATAATGTTCTATCAAAACTACAATACGTAGCAGTATTTTTCAGGAAAAATAGGCCCTCAGCATCAAAGGACGATTCATCCAACCTATGCTGCGTAGTATCTGAACAGTGCTGGAGCGTTGCTCTCGTAGTTGTTTGGACTTTACTTCTTGTTCATGCAAAGTGTCCTCACAAGCCAAGCAATACCGGTCTAGTAGCCAATATTTACAATATTATCATGCAATATGGGATGATACAAACATTTTTGTATGGTACAAGAGACCAAAGGAAATTGTAGTGAACAATGATGCATCAATTCCCCTAAAATGTTTTTTACCGAGAATCTTTTAGCTATGAATTTTGCAGTAGACTCTAGTGCAACCACCCTTGTCTGACGGAGCTGTTACGAACATAGCTACTGTCATAGGTCTGGATACGGAAAAAAGGTTGTTGTATAGTTCTATGGACAAGCGTAGAATGTGCTCAGTAAAAGATGCTGTGACCACCTAAAAAGGAGATACTATAACCGATGTTGGAACAACTGAAACAACAAGTATACGAAGCTAACCTGCAACTTCCCCAGTACAAACTGGTGACCTTCACCTGGGGCAATGTCTCAGCGGTCGACAGGGATACCCATCTGATGGTGATAAAGCCCTCCGGTGTCACCTATGATGTGATGAAGGCTGAGGATATGGTGGTGATCGACCTGGAAACCGGCGAAAAGGTGGAAGGTAGGTACAAGCCCTCCTCCGACACCCCCACACACCTGGCCCTCTATCGCGCCTTTGCCGACATTGGAGGCATTGTCCATACCCACTCCCGCTGGGCGACGATCTTCAGCCAGGCGGGAAAATCCATCCCACCGCTTGGCACCACCCATGCCGACTACTTCTACGGGGAGATCCCCTGTACCAGGAAGATGAGTGAAAAGGAGATAGCCGGCTCCTATGAAGAGGAAACAGGCAACGTCATCATTGAGCGCTTCGCCACGCTCAATCCCGTAGCGGTCCCTTCTGTATTGGTACACAGCCACGGACCCTTCTCCTGGGGCAAGGATGCCTCTGAAGCGGTACACAATGCCGTAGTCCTGGAAGAGATCGCCATGATGGCTTGGCATACGATGATGCTCAACAACCAAAGCCAGGAGGATATGCAGAAGGTCCTGCTGGACAAGCATTTTTTGCGCAAGCATGGCAAGGATGCCTATTACGGGCAGGCCCAGATATAGGTGGCAGCACTCGTGAACACCCCTTGTGCGACTGACAGATCGGAAAGACCTGCTTTGTCTCCCTCCCCATTCAAAGGCAGGAAGACCAAAGCTTAGGCTTTGGTCTTCCTGTTCAATGCAATCCTATCCTATTGTGCTCTTTCAGTATTCTCCATGCACCCTAGGTCCACTCGTTATAGAGCTTCTCAATTTCAGCCATCTCCTGAGCATCACTGGGCTGCAGGTTCCTGAATACCTTGAACTTGGCCCTGACGTAGGCGAGCACCATCTGTGCTTCCTGGCGGTCACTCATCTTGGTAAGGGGGACTGAGGAGTAGAACGGTTGCACCGCCCCCCCATCCTTGCCCTCATAGTAGCGGTATCGCTCGACATTGGTGGATTGCTTGTTCCAGTCGCTCTCCATCTTCTTGAACTCCTTTGTCCGCTTGGAGGCGCTCCAGTTTCGGCTGTAGAGCTCCTGGGCAAACTTCTTGTAGTGGCCGGGGTAGAGCAGGTGCATATGCAGTGTCTCCATCGCCTTGCGCATGTAGCTGACGGCCCACACGCTGTTTCCAAACGAGATGATTCCCCCGGGAAGTTCGTCATAGAGGCTGGAAAGCACATACCACGTCTCGGTGGAGTCCAGGGTGTTGAACTCATTGACCACCATGGTAAGGTCCTCAACCATCCCCTTGGCCTTGCCCAGGGCGTTCAAAGGCCCCTTGGTCTGGCCCCATCGCCCGCTGTTGGAAGCTTTCCACAGGTAGGCAAGCGCATTGGGATGCTTCTCGATGGAAGCGAGGGCATATGCCTCACCCTTCTCATACTCGCGGTACTTGCCATCCTTGTCCCCATCAGGGAGCTCGTCGCCGATGGAGACCTGCAGGCGCGCGAGGCGCCACAGCACCTCTGCGTGCTCAGCGTCGGTGGTGGCGAGCTCCTTTAGCCTCATCAGCTCAGTTTCACAGCGTGCATACTCCTCCTGGTCTTGCAGGAGGTCTGCTTGTGTGAAGTCAGGGGCGGCAACCAGGGTGGCGGTACCGAAGAAAAACAACAACAGCGTGAGCGTGAAAACAGTTCGTTTCATAAGAGGCTCCTTGTTACTCTAGTGCATAAAACGTTTGAGAAGGGAGAACTTCCCCTTGAAGGGGGCGTACCTGAGGGGGACATCCAAAAAGGTGTATTTCTTCAGGATGCTTTTTCTATGGCTGAAGGTCCTGAACCCATCCTTTGCATGGTAGCTGCCCATTCCGCTCGCCCCGACCCCTCCAAAGGGGAGGTGTGGGTTGGAGAGGTGCAGGACGGTGTCGTTGATGCAACCCCCTCCATACAGCAGTGAGCCCACCACGCGCTTCTCGTTGTGCTTGTCCTTTCCAAAGTAGTAGAGGGCCAGCGGATGATCACGGTTTTCGATAAAGGAGTAGGCCTCATCAAACTGGTCGAAGGCAATGATGGGCAGGATGGGGCCGAAGATCTCATCGGTCATCAAAGAGGAATCAAGCTTGGGTTCGGTAAGGATGGTCGGTGCTATCTTCATCAGCTTGGGGTCGAGCTGTCCCCCATAGGCGAGCGTTCCATCACCGAGCAGCTCGGTAAGGCGGGAGAAGTGCTTCTGGTTTATGATATTGGGGAACTCGTTGTTGTTCAGGGGATCGATGCCATACATTCCTTGGATAGCCTCTTTCAGCTCTTCAATAAAGCGTTCCTTGAGTTCTCGTTTGACCAGGACGTAGTCCGGGGCAATGCAGGTCTGACCGGCATTGAGGAACTTGCCCCAGGCGATGCTTTTTGCCGCCAGCTTGAGGTTTGTCCCCTCATCGATGATGGCAGGGCTTTTTCCTCCGAGCTCCAGGGTCACCGGGGTGAGGAAACGGGCCGCCTTCTGCATGACGATCTTGCCCACCGTGGGACTGCCTGTGAAGAAGATATGGTCAAAGCGGTAGTTGAGCAGGGCGGTGTTCATCTCACTGCCCCCTTCGAAGGTGGTCACGTAGTCGGAGGGGAACACCTTGGCCAGTACCTTGACGATGACAGATGAGGTGTGGCTGCTGTAGCGCGAGGGTTTGACCACGGCACAGTTGCCTGCAGCAAGGGCCGCAACCAAGGGTGCCATGGCCAGTTGGAACGGGTAGTTCCACGGGCTCATGATCAGGACCACTCCAAGGGGTTGGGTGACGATGAACGAGCGTGAAGGAAAGGAGAGGAGCGTTGAGCGCACCCTTTTGGGTCTGCTCCAGGCATCAAGGTGCTTCAGGTGCTGGTCTATCTCGCTGTAGACAATGCCGATCTCGGTGGCATAGCCTTCGAAGTCGGACTTGCCCAGGTCGTCGGAGAGGGCTTTGAGGATGGCACTTTCATGCTCAGAGATGCTGAGCCTCAGTGCTTTGAGCTGTTTTTTCCTCCATGAGACACCCAATGTACCCCCTGTCTGGAAAAAATCACGCATTTCGCTCATGCAGAGCTGAATCTCTTTCATACGAGCCTCCCTATAAAACTCAGTATGACAGTACAGAGGGCCTTTGTCAAAATAATATCAGAAACCCGTATGGTAGTCGCATCCAAAGGCTTTGAGGGAAAAGGTAGTAGGTTCTGTACATTTTGTAGAGCAAACTCTCTTTACTGCATAACACTGTGGTCAAATCTCACTGCAAAAAACCTGTTCTTTGCAGAAATATCTTACGATAAAAAAGCCCGGGCTGAATGCGAAAACAACACTTGAAACAATGGAGATACCTGTAGTTTTCTCTGTTTTGAGCGCCATATCATCCGGATTGAATGACACTATTTCAATACAATTGAACAATGTCGGTTTGGCATTTTGGCGGATGGTTAGAGTGAAATGCAAAGAGCCTTCGTCCTTTCAGATAGGAGGAAAGAACGAAGGCCCATAAGGCTCCTGCAGGAGATCAGAAACCTGCTATAGTAGGTGCATCCAAGGCCTTGATGATCTCCACTCCCAGCTTTACCGCATTCCTGACATCCTCAAGGCTGCTTATCCCCCAGTGTGTATGGGCATACCTGACGGGCACTCCTATGACGATGGTGGGGATGCCCCTATGGGAGAGGTGTATCTGGCTGGCATTGGTCGAGCCGCCGGTACGTACTGCCTCTTGGGTGGGAATGTTGAACTTCTTTGCAATATCAAGGGCAAAACGCTGGAAGCGTGGGTTGATGATGGTCTTGCTGTCGATGTGGCGCAGCATGGGGCCCTTTCCTACAGCGGTCTGCCTCTGGTAGGCGGGCAGGAAGGTGTCGTCGGCTGGGACACCCTCAAAGCAGATGGCCACATCGGGGTCAATGGTCCTGGAAGTAATGATTGCGCCTCGGCATCCTACCTCCTCCTGGCTGGCAAAGCCTGCCACCAGGTCCACCTTGAGCTCCTTGCCTTGCAAGGCCTCCAGGGTGTCGATGATGGAGGTACAACCCAGGCGACAGTCGAACGCCTTGCCCATAAGGAGGCCGTTCTGTTCGTTGAGGGTTACATTGGCTTCAGGGACGACCGGGGCGGCGATCTGTATCTTGTACTTGCTTACCGTCTCTTCATAGCTGAAAGAGCCGATGTCTATGATCATGCTCGTTATTTCAGGAGCTTGCTTTCGTTCGGCCTCACTCATGTAGTGTGGGGGCTTGCTTCCGACCAGGCCGGGAATATACACGCCGTCACTGTTGCGCACCCTGACACGATGGGCTGGGATGTTGCTGGTGACCCACCCTCCGATGGGGATGAATTCCAGCATGCCGTCGTCACGGATGCATTTTACCATGAAGCCGACCTCGTCGGTATGGGCATCGAGCTGTACGACAGGGCGTCCTCCCTTGTTTCCTGTATAGGAGAGGTAGAGGTTCCTCATGCTGTCTTCGGTAAAGGTCCCCAGCGTGGAGGCCTCATCACGGATGGCCAGCAGGACCTCATCCTCAAAACCTGAGATGCCGTTGGCATCACAAATGCGTTGTATTCTGGAAATAGTGTTCATTGGTATGACTCCTTACTCTCTAGTATTATCCATACAAAACCACCCTTGTACAGGTGGCATGCGTTGACCGAAGAGCTTTTGCTTCATACAATGAGACTCGGCGATGGGGTTCGCCTTCAGTTCCTCTGCGAGGATGAAAACCGCCCGTTCAAGACGAAGCTGATAACTCCTGACAAAACATTGGCAGCATCGCTGGCACTAGGAGTTAGGTATGGCCTTAAGTCTTGCCCTTATTATTCTGTTCTCCCTGCTTGCTGGAAAGCTCTGTACCCGCATAGCTCTGCCCCCCTTGGTCGGGATGATTGCAGTCGGCGTGGTGCTTGGGCCGGTGGCCCTCAATATACTGGACCCGACCATCATGGCAGCGAGTGCCGACCTGCGCCTCATAGCGCTCATAGTCATCCTCTTGCGATCGGGTTTCAGCCTATCAAAGAAAAGTTTGCACCAGGTGGGCATCCATGCCCTCCTGCTGGGCTTCCTTCCGGCCACCTGCGAAGCTCTGATGATCTTCGCCCTTGCCCCCTCCTTGCTTGGCATAAGCGCTATGGAGGCGGCGATCCTCGGCTCCATCCTTGCAGCCGTATCGCCCGCTGTGGTGGTGCCTCCCATGATAAGGTTCATCGAAGAGAGAAGGGGAGAGAAGAAAAGCATCCCCACCATGGTGCTCGCCGGCGCCTCCCTTGATGATGTGACGGTCATTGTCGCCTATAGCATCCTCATCGGCATATATAGTGGGAAGCAGGTCAACGTCGCTTGGCAGATAGCGAGCATCCCCCTTTCGATTCTCTCTGGGGTTGGAGTCGGGTTGGTTGTGGGCCTTCTTCTGGTCACTTTGTTTGAACGCTTCAATCCTCGGGCAACCAAACGGACCCTCATTGTTGTAGGGCTTTCGATCTTGCTGGTCAGCTTGGGAACGGTCCTGCAGGGATGGAACATACCCTTTGCCGCCCTGATAGCGGTGATGAGCATAGGCTTTGTCATCCTGGAGAAGCGTGAGAGGATGGCCAGCGAGATATCCTCCAAGCTTGGGAAGATCTGGATCTTTGCACAGATGCTCCTGTTTGCCCTTGTGGGGTCGCAGGTGCAGATAGGTGCCGCCCTCGATGCAGGCCTGAAAGGGCTCGCCCTGATATTCATCGCCCTGCTTGCAAGGTCGGTGGGGACCTGCCTCTGCATTGTGGGGACCAACCTGAGCCGGAAGGAGAGGCTTTTTGTCGTGCTCTCCTACATCCCCAAGGCGACGGTGCAGGCGGCGATAGGGGCAGGGCCCCTGTTGGTCATGCAGGCAGGGGGGATGCCTACCCGTCCGGGAGAGCTCATCCTTGCCATGGCAGTGATGAGTATTCTCGTTACTGCGCCGTTGGGGGCGATGGCCATCAAGTGGGGTGGAAGGGTCCTGCTGGTTCAGGAACCAGAAGTAAGGAGATGAAGGCTATGATCCTGGCACATAGGTGAGCTGCAACCTGTGCTCTTGTGGGTGTGGATACAAGACCGACAGACTGCAGCCCGGAAGAAGGGTAATTGCAGGGTGGATATCAAGTCTGTTTGGGAGATATGACGTATAAGATACTCACCCTGTCTCTAATGTTTATTACACAAAGTAGCATATGTCAAGATTCTTACCTTTGTCAAAGAGCGAGTTTATTAAGCAAAGCTGTACCAACAGACAGTGTGAGAAATGAATCGCAAGGTGTTTTGCCTTGTAAGGCAACCATGAGTACTATATGCCAGTAAAGAAGAAAGGATAGTACCATGGCAGAAATACACGATGAGATCATATTGCGCGGCCTTGCAGAGAACAACCTGAAGCATATCGACCTGAATTTAGCGAAGGGGAAGATCACCGTCTTCACCGGCATCTCCGGTTCAGGCAAGAGCTCGGTCGCCTTTGATACCCTGGCAACCGAGAGCAGAAGGCAGATGACCTTGAACTACCCACTGTATGTCAGGAACCATATGCCGAGGTATGAACGGCCCCATGCCACCCTTATGCAAAACCTCAGTCCGGTTGTCGTCGTGGAGCAGCGCTCTGTAGGGGGCAACACCCGTTCGACAGTGGGTACCTATATGGATATCGAAGCCCTGGTCAGGCTTCTGTTCTCACGGATAGGCACTCCCCTGATAGGTTCTGCAAGCGACTTCTCACGACAAAGCACCTTTGGAAGATGTCCCGAATGTGATGGGTTTGGAGAGGTGGTCGCCCCGGACGTGTCCAAGCTTGTTGATTTTGATCGTTCGCTTCGAGAGTATGCAGTGCGGTTCGGCCCGTTATCCCCTGCAGGGTGGCAAGGCCAATGGATGATGACGTGCGGCCTGTTCGAGCCCGACACCCCCATCAGGGAGTACTCGGAAGAAAAACGCAGCCTGCTGCTATACGGCCCTCCTGGAGGGGGGACTGTCGACGCCCCGTTCCATACAAAAGACGGACCGCAGAATGCACAGTGGGATGGATTGCTCCCTAGATTCACCCGCCTCTACATCAATCGGGACATCACAAGGCTGAAGCACGTATCCGAGCAGGACGTCCTTGCCGTCTCCTCCCATGCACTGTGCCCCCTCTGTTGGGGGTCCGGTCTGAACCCTGAGGTGCTGCGGTCAAAGATAGGCGGTTTGTCCATTCTGGAATACATGCACTTGGAAATTACAGAAATAGGGGAAGAGCTGGCGAAGGTAGGCGATCCCCTTGGGAAATCGATAGCACACCAGATTCTTCCCTCCCTGCACCACCTCATTGAGATGGGCTTGGGGTATCTGGACCTTTCCAGAACCATGCATACCCTCTCCGGAGGCGAGGCACAAAGGGTGAAGATCGCCCGACACCTGGGCAGCAGCCTGAACAATATGACCTATATCTTTGATGAGCCCAGTTCAGGTCTCCATCCGCAGGAGGTGGGCATGCTCATAGAGATGATGCAGAAAATAAAAAACCAGCACAACACCGTCATTGTGATCGAACATGACCTGTCGATCATACGATCAGCGGATCAGATAGTAGAGATGGGTCCAGGGGCTGGTTCGCAAGGGGGGAGCGTTGTCTTCCAGGGAAGCCAGGAAGAGCTCAAGGCTTGTCTGTCGGCTTCAACCGACCTGGACCACCGTCTGGTGATTCAGGAGCACCCAAGGCCGATCCTTGGCCATTTCACCCTTGAGGATGTGCATGTAAACAATCTGAAGCATATCAATCTGACCATTCCCAAGGATGTCCTTGTGTCGGTCTGTGGCGTGTCGGGCTCGGGCAAGAGCTCCCTTATGCTGCAGGCCTTTACCCAGAAGTATCCTCAGTGCATTGTGGTGAGCCAGGATGGTATAGGGATTTCCAGCCGTTCAAACTTGGCCACATATATGGGCATCATGGATGAGATCCGCTCCATATTCTCACAGGAGACCGGACAGCCTGCAGGCTTGTTCAGCTTCAACTCACTTGGAGCCTGTCCTGTGTGCAAGGGAAAGGGGGTTACAAGTCCTGATGTGGCCTTTGCCGATCCTGTGACCATTCGCTGTGAAGCCTGCAATGGCAGCAGATATTCAGATGAAGCACGCTCGTATCGCTATGAGGATAGAGATATTGTGGATATCCTGGCCTTGACCGTAGAGGAGGCTATGCATTTTGCATGGCCGGCCATCAAGCGAAAGGTTGCTTCACTGTCTGATGTTGGTCTGGGGTACCTGACCTTGGGGCAGAGCACAAGCTCCCTAAGCGGAGGGGAGCTTCAGCGCCTCAAGCTTGCAAGCCACTTGAAGAAAGAGGGGAACATCTATCTGTTGGACGAACCCTCCATAGGGCTGCACATGCAGGACAATGCAAAACTCCTGGATGTTTTCCAAAACCTGGTGGACAAGGGCAACTCAGTTGTGATAATCGAACACAATCTGGACTTCATAGCGGCAAGCGACTGGATAATCGAACTGGGCCCGGGTGGGGGAAGGCATGGCGGGACAATCATCTTTGAAGGAAGGCCAAAGGAGATGCTGAGCTCTGGGACGTTGACTGCACAATGGCTAAGGGATGGGATTGCCCCAAATTCCTGACATGCTGGGCAGACATGAAAGAGGCTGTCGTAAAACGACAGCCTCAGTGTTGCTACATCTCCTAGGGGAATTGAACCCCTGTTGACGGGATGAAAACCCGTTGTCCTAACCACTAGACGAAGGAGACATGGTCTTGCATGTTACATGTAACAGGCACTATTGAGCCGCACAGGATTCGGACCTGTGACCCACGCCTTAAAAGGGCGTTGCTCTACCAACTGAGCTAGCGGCCCCTGCAACGTATTGGACTATAGCAGGAAGGAAGAACTGGTGTCAACTACTTACAGGAAAATTTCATACCCTTTTTACCTTATCGCCAATGTCGGTCAACTCCATATGTCTTATATGATAATGCTTCGATCATATCTTCCTTGGTGACAACCTCACTTTTCTTGAAATCTGCTATGAGGGTCGCCATCTTACATACCGAGAGGCTCCCCCTCATGCTTAAGGCTCTTCCCTGCAAGCTGGTGATCAGCAGGGGCAGGAGCTTGAGGTATGTCTGTTCGCTTCTTAGCTGCTGGTGTATCCAAACCTCCTTGATGGTTGTCAGCAGATTCGGGTCTTCCTGCGCAAGTGGCACTGTCATAAGGTTTTCCGGTAGTACCGCCAGGCAGATGTCGAACCTGTCCAGCAATGCAGATCCCACGCGGCTCCAGTGCCGTTCCCTCTGTCTTTCACTGCATATGCACCGCTCTTCCTCCCTTCCCATATTCCCACAGGGGCAGCCATTCATCGCAGAAGCCAGAGCAAAGCTGACCGGGTAGTGCCCCGAGTTTTGTTTTTCCAGAAAAAAGGAGATGGTCTTGAGGGTTTTCTCCTTTTGGTTGGTCAGCTCATCGACGATGAGCACTCCCCTATGAGCGAGATGCAGGAAAGACTCTCCCCCCTTGTGGAGCTCCTTCTCCCCCATGTGGGGCAGGATCTCCAGGACCGGGCGCCTTGGGGGAACTACCCCTCTGATGCGCGCTATCTCCTCGCCTTCGGCTTGGGAGAGGGGGGGCAGGAGTTTTTCAAGGGTATTGAGCAGCAGTGTCTTGCCCCCTCCGGGAGGTCCATAGAGGAGGATGTTCAAGCCCCCGGCTGCGCTGAGGGCCAGGGCCTTCTTTGCCTTTTCCAACCCTATGATCGCACTGAAGGGGTGAGCTTCTGGCAAAGGTGGGGGCTCGGAGAAGGGAAGTGCCCTCTCCCCTTCATGGTAGAGGATGAAGCGCCTGCACCGGTGCACCATGGTGGCGAGGTCCTCACACTGGACTATCTCCAAACCTTCGCAGCTGTAGGACCTTGGTGTCGGTGGGGCGATGAGCAGCTTGCACCCAGTTCTGAGGGCAACTTCAGGTGCATCCAGGAGCGTAGGCATGGATGTGATGGATCCGTCGAGGTTGACCTTTCCCAGGACAAGGATGTCGGGGCAGAGGGTCTGCAGCAGCTGGTCCCCTGCCAACAGCAGGGTGAGCAGCATGGCAAGTTCCAGGCTTGCACACTCCTTCGTTGGAGGGACTTGGATCAGGGCGGCTGGTTGGCCCCGGCCCAGAAGGGCGAACAGGGCATTGGCCTTGAGCTTGAAGGATTTCTGCTGTGCCGGTGAAATGCCCAGGACCGAGAGGTTCCGGGGTGTGGGGGTAAGCTCTATCCTGACCTTCTCCCCCAGATATCCCAATGTATGGTATGCATGGATGTTCATGCCTCCAAAGAGGCCCACTGTGCCCTATTGCTTCACTCCAAGAAGCAACCCAAGCTTTTGTATCTGCATCCTGTAGGCAAAGATGAGCAGGACCGCCGCCGCCACCCAGGCTATGGGACTGGCCAGGCAGATGCCCCTGTACCCCAGATAGGTGGGAAGGGTGAGGGCGACAAGGACCCTGAAGAGCAGCTCCTGCATGCTGGAGAGCATGGGAATCACTCCTGAGCCCATCCCTTGGCAGGCACTTCGCAGGACAAAGATCATTCCGAGAGGGACATAGAAAGGGGATGTCAGGTTCAGATAGAGCTGCACTTTCTCAATGACAGGAATATTGTTCCTATCGATAAAGAGGCGGGCAAGGTCATCGCCAAAGGCGAGCAACAGGGGCAAGGCGATCGCACTGAACAGTACGACCAGCATGATTGCGCTCCTGGTGCCCTGTCGCACCCGGTCAAGCCTTCCGGCACCAAAGTTTTGTGCGGCAAACGTGATCATGGCGACACCAAGGGTTCCCAAGGGAAGGGTGGCCAGCTGTTCGATTCTGATGCCGACCGAGAAGGCGCCCACCGTCTCGCTGCCCATCTTGTTGATGAAGGCCTGCACGAACATCACCCCAAGGGCACATACCGAGAGCTGTAGGGCGCTGGGGATGCCTATGCGCAGGAGGTTCCCGATCATAGGCCATTCTAAGGACCAATCCGATCTGCTCAGATGCAGCGAAGGGTAGCGCTTCACTATATAGAGCAGACACAGCAAAGCTGAGACACTTTGGCTCACCACTGTAGCAAGGGCCACCCCTTCAACACCCATGCCCAGAAGCAGCACAGCGATGAGGTCCCCCAATATATTGAGGATAGAGGCGATCAGCAGGAAATATAGGGGGGACTTGCTGTCCCCGAGTGCCCTGAGGATGGATGCAAGCAGGTTATAGTAGATGGTGGCAACTATGCCGACAAAGAGTATTGTCAGATAGGAGGCGGCATCCTCGATAATATCGTAAGGGGTGTTCAGAAGAAGGAGCAACGGCTTGCACAGCAGCACAGCAAAGACCGAAACCACAACAGAGGCAAACCCTGCGGTGAGGATGCTCATGGCAACGGCCTTCTTCATGCTCCTGTCATCCTTGGCTCCGAATTTCTGGCTGATGATGGCCGAGAAGCCAGCGGTCAGCCCGACCATGAACCCAAGGACAAAAAAGGTCACTCCTGCGGTTGAACCTACAGCTGCAAGGGCTTTGACCCCAAGGAACCTCCCTACAATGATGGTGTCCACCATACTGTAGAACTGCTGGAATAGGTTCCCCCCGATGAGGGGTAGTAAAAACAAGAGGATGAGGCGTGTTGGGCTACCCCTGCTCATATCATGTTCCATGGCATCTTCTCCTTCCGGCATCGTAGCGAAGCGCCTTTCATTGGACAAGGGGATTTTGCTTATTTAGACAATTCTCACTTTTATTCTTGAAACCACTGGACAGAATCCTGGTATGCGGGTAGTATCCCATCTTGTTCGGCAAGCAGACGCCGGGTTGGAAGCTTGAAAGAAAGGGCCGCAGGGCCTTGACTGAGAGGGAGTAAATCTGGTAAGTTAACCGGGCGCCTCAGAGAAGGGGCATGGGAAGCACAGGAGACTGGGCACCCGCGATTTATGACATGACAAGCGTTAGGGAAGGGAAAGAGAACGGAAAAGAAGAGGAAGTGACCGCAAGGGGCTTCCCAGTCAATTACCGAGTGATGAACAGTAGATGAGATAAGCTACGTTCGTTTGCGAGAGATGACAGGGTGGACTATTTCAGAATAGCAACTGTGGGCCTTCGGGCCCGCATTCCTATGACGGAGAGTTTGATCCTGGCTCAGAACGAACGCTGGCGGCGCGTTTTAAGCATGCAAGTCGAGCGGCA
>JAVERP010000070.1:0-16046 GCA_034007055.1 Sphaerochaeta sp. | reverse complement strand
AAGGATCGCCCTAAGGGCCGCTATTCGTTGATCAAAAGATGACATCTACGTACTCCTATGCCCTCTTGTCGGTCTTTCGCACCACCAGGTAGAGGGCTAGTCCGGCAGCTATCATGGCAAGACAGAACAGCTGTCCCATCGATATGTTGAAAAAGGATTGAAACAGTGCGATGTTGTCGCTCTCGGCTCCCCAGGCGAGGACATACCCCAGATTCTCATCCGGAGCCCTAAAATACTCGATGACAAACCTGATGGCACCATAGAGCACCAGGTAGGAGGAGAGGGCGAAGCCATACGGGTGCCTCTCCCGTCTTGGGCGTATGACAAACCACATGATCAAGAAGAGCACAATGCCTTCGAATAGGGCTTCATAGAGCTGGGAGGGGTGGCGCGGCAAATTGATCAGCGAGCCTGCGACATAGGGGATGTCCAGCTTCTCAGCGAGGGAGCGAACCCACTCGTAGTTTGTGGAGAAGCGGGGGGCGTCAGGGAAGACTATGGCCCAGCTCCTGGTGGAGACCCGCCCGAATAGCTCGCCATTGATGAAGTTGCCAAGCCTGCCGAAGGTATAGCCAAGGGGGACGGCATAGACGACGGTGTCCGCTAGCTCAAAGAAGTGCCTCTTGTTCCTTCGGCTGTAGAGGTAAGCGCCTAGGACCGCACCGACAAGACCTCCATGGTAGCTCATGCCGGGAAGCCCGACAAACCTTCCTCCCCGGAAGGGCCAGAATATCATCCAAGGATGTGTCCAGTAGTAGGAGGTCCCGTCATAAAAAAGGACGGAGAAGAGGCGGGCACCCACCACAAGGCCGATGATACAGCCGAGCAACAGGTTCAGGCTCTGGTCAGCATCTAGGGAGACCTCCCCTTTCCTTGCCTGCACCCGTATCATTGCATAGCCGATGGCAAAGGCTATCACATACATAAGTCCATACCATCTGAGGGGTAGACCGGGGATAATTTCTGGTGTTATCCAACCGGGAAATTGGAGGAATTGAGTCATGCTCCAAGTGTAATGTGCATATAGTGCAGAGGTCAATACTGCAAAGAGTAGCCTATTTTTATAATATTATGTATATTTACCCTATGAAAAGAAAAAATATAGCAAGGCTTAGCCTTTCACTGATAGTGCTGCTTATCGTCATTCCTCTTTTCTCCTCAGGGTCCTTAGAGGAAATTCTAGCCGCCCCTACCAACAACACCCTGGTCATGCCCAAGCAAGGGGACAAGATCTCAACCGATATGGAGGCTCTTGGCAGGCTCTACCGCTATGTGGACAGCATCTACATCGAGGATGTGGACAAGGGCAAGGTATTCAACGACCTGGCATCGGCTCTTGTCGCTTCCTTGGAAGATCCCTACTCCTTCTACGTCCCCCCTTCAGAGGCAAATGACTACATGGAAGGGACAACAGGGGTCTATGGGGGGATCGGCACCTACCTGAACAAACCCTCACCGGAGCGCAAGGACCCCTCCGACCCCTCATCGTACATGGTTACCATCATCTCCCCCTTCCCAGGCTCTCCTGCCCAACGTGCGGGCCTCATGGCAGGGGACCTCATCAGCCACATAAACGGGGAAAAGGTCGACGACCTTTCCAGCTATGAGGCGAGCATGCTTCTGCGTGGCGAGCCAAAGACCGAGGTGACCATAACCGTCTTCAGGGCAGGCACATCGTTTGACCTGAGTCTGGTCAGGGAGAAGATCAGCACCCCGACTGTCGAAGGCAACGTCATCGATGGGGATATCGGGTATATAGTGCTTTCCGAGTTCACCCCCCAGACAGGAGATCAGATGCTCACCAGTGTCAAAGACCTGGTAAAGCAGGGGATCAAGGGCTTGATCATCGACGAACGCAACAACTCAGGCGGGGCTGTCGATGGGGCCATGCAGGTTGCAAACATCTTCCTGCCAGCCAACAAGACGCTGGTAACCATCCAGGGAAAGAAGGGCTCCAACCGTGACCAGCGCTACATCTCCACCGGCTCGACCGTGTTCCCCAAGGATCTGCCCATCGTGCTGCTTACCAACGGGGGAACGGCATCCTCATCAGAGATTCTTGCCGCCGCGATGAAGGACAACAACCGTGCGACGCTCATCGGCACCAAGACCTTCGGCAAGGGTGTTGTGCAGGATGTCTTCAAGTTTGGGGAGGGGTATGCCCAGGTTACCACCGCCCACTACTACACCCCCACCGGGGAGAACATCCATAAGAAGGGCATCGAGCCGGACATCATGGTCGAGGACATCAAGCTCCAGGACGAGGAGATACCTGCCTACGAAAAGCTGATGACCGAAAAGGCTCTTGCAACCTTTGCGGACAAGCATCCCGAGCCTACGACCGAGAACATACTCCTCTTTTCCGAAGAGTATGCAGATCGCGGCATAAACAGGGACATCCTGAACATCCTTATGAGAAACGAATATCTCGGAAGGATACCCTATGACGAACGGCCTGTAGGCGACCTTGTCTTTGACAAGCAGCTCAAGCGTGCAGTCGAGTTCATCCGTCAGGGCAAATGAGGCAGTACCTGTTGGACAGCTCCTTCACCGGAGAGCAGGAGACGCTCGTCCTCGCCGACAAGGAGAGCCAGTACCTTACCAAGGTCCTGCGCCTGAAGGTGGGTGAGCATCTGCTCGGACGGGACAGAAAGGGCAATGCCTGGCTATTGAAGCTCGAGCATATCGGCAAGAACAGCTGCATCCTCTCAGTCTCCCCCCCCGGGGAGGCTGAGGTGGCTGTAGCTACCGACGCCCTGCCATCCTATAGGGGAAGCTACCCCAGGATCTTTCTCTACCAATGCCTGTGCAAAGGCAAAAAGAACGAGACGATAGTCCGCCAGGCAACAGAGATAGGGGTTGAAGGGATAACCTTCGTGCAGAGCACATTCTGTGTGAGGGACTTCTCCTCCAAGAAGGACACCTCCCTCGGATCCCAATTGGACCGTCTTGATGGGCAGATCAAGGAGGCGATCCAGCAAAGCGGATCGCCGGTTCCCACCTCCTTGGATGAAGAGGTCATCTCCCTTGCGGACATTCCCGCCCACTGGGGAGACAGGGGCCCGTTCATCTTCTTCCACCAAAGCGGCAGGGGCGAGCAGCAGAGCCTGCCGCAGCTGCTCGCCACTCTTCCTTGCGATGCTCCAATTGCCGTGCTCATAGGGTCAGAGGGGGGCCTCTCTGATGATGAGTGCGCCCTTCTGGAAGACGCAGGCTTCCACCCAGTCATGCTGAAGGGCAATATCCTTCGCTCAGAGACCGCGGCCATCTATGCCCTATCCACCATCCAGGTCCTTTTGATGGAACGCCAAAAATAAACCGGTACACCTCTCAGAGTTGGAGTAGCGCCATACTAATTGAGAATCTACACTTCTAGCAATAAATCAGTTTTTTCTTTCTTTATCATCTTGAAGAAGGAGTGTGCAGATGTCCCTTTTTGTAGTTTCTTCAGACTGGCGTTTCAAAGACCGTTTCAAGCACCATTTCTCCTACGAGTTCCTGCACGAGTTCAGCATGACCACAAAGCTGCTCAATGCTGTCCTACAGGCAAAACCAGATAAGGAGCTTTGGGTCCTCGCCGATCAGAAGCTGGGGACGAGTACACAGCTCCGTCTTCTGGAAGAACTGGAAAAAACTTCGAAACCGATTAAGGTAATCCTCTTCCTAGACCGGGGGAACCTCCCCTTCGCTCTGCCTGAGCTCTCCTTTCCCGTTGAGTTCGTCCAGAAGGAGTCCTTGGACTACACCAAGTTTTTTTTGCGGTTCAGCGAGGGGGTGAGTGTGGGAGAGACAACCACCTACTCCACTGAAAGCCTCATTGGCAACAGCAAGAAGATGCAGGAAGTACGCCACGCCCTCGCCCTCTATGCCAAGGGGGAGTGTTCCATCCATCTGTATGGGGAGACGGGCACAGGCAAGGAGATAGCTGCCCAGATCATCCACAAGATCAGGACTCCCTTCCGAAACATGGTCAGCGTAAACTGTTCGCTGCTGCACGGTCCGATCGGGGACTCTATGTTCTACGGACATGCCAAGGGTGCCTTCACCGACGGAAAGTATGAACTGCCCGGTCTGGTCCATGAAGCGAACCTATCGACGCTCTTTCTTGATGAGGTGGAGAACCTCACCTTGAGCTCCCAGGCGAATATGCTCAGGCTCCTTGAAAACGGATGCTACAGACAACTTGGGGATACCAAGGTGAGGGTCTCAAAGTTCAACCTGGTATCAGCTTCGAATATGAAGCTGATGCATCTGGTTGAGCAGAACCACATCCGCAAGGATTTCTACTACAGGATCACCGATACCACCATCTGCCTTCCCCCTCTCAGGGATCATCTTGAGGACATACCCCTTCTCTGCCAGCATTTCATCAAACAGCACTTTCCAGGTAAGCGGATAGCTGAGCAGGACCTGATGCTCCTCAAGCTCTATGCGTGGCCGGGAAATGTACGGCAGCTCTTCTCGGCGCTCAAAAGGTCGTGCATCCGTTCAGGAGAAGAGGCACAGGTCCGTATCCTGCCGGAAGATATTGTGTGATGAGGACAAAAAGGAAGAGAGGGGACGAAAACAAACCCCTCTCTTCAGAACTGATCAAAGCCTTGCTCTAGTGGCAGGAACCGCTACAGCCGGAGCAGCTTCCCGTACAGGAGAGCCCCTCCTTATGCTGGCTCCTCAATCTTGCCAGACGAACTTTCTTTACCGTAAACGAACCTAAGAATACAAGCACAGCCAAAGCTATGAGATAATTGATCATAGAGCCTCCTAGAAGAGCAAATTGCCCACTACGTTGATGAATACCGCCACGATATACGCTGTCAGCATCTGGATGCCAACCTGTCCGAGGGTGACCCTCCAGGTCTTCAGCTCCCTCTTCATCGCCCCGACTGCAGCAAAACAGGGCATGCAGAGCAGGTTGAAGGCCATATAGGCTAGGGCGGCCTGCTTGGTCTTGATATCTTCCTTGAGAGTCGGCAAGGCCTGGGCGTCACCACCTTCCATCAGGACCACATCCGTATAGATGTCACCAGCTGCCTCACTGTCGTACACCCCCTCCTCAAAGCCGAACTCAAGAAGCTCATCCTCCGAAGCGGTGCTGAAGAACTCGGTGAGGTACTCTTCGCTGATATCATCAGCATAGAGCTGCGCAAGGGTCACCACGACCATCTCCTTGGCGATCCAGCCGGTGGCCACACCGACAGTCGGTCTCCACGCCCCGAAGCCTGCAGGTTTGAAGATGGGGGCGATAGCCTTGCCAGTGGAGGCCAGGAACGAGGATTCGATAGGGGCCAAGGGCGTTCCGTACTCCTGCTGGTTCCCCCCATTGAAGGAGGCGAGGTTAAAGTTGGAAAGGGCCCAGATAAGGATGGTCGCCGCCAGTATGATGGTACCGGCCTTCTGGACAAATCCCTTCACCTTCTCGTAGCCATGGATCCCCACACTCTTGAGGGTAGGAAGCCTGTATTGGGGAAGTTCCATAAGGAAGTTCGATGTCTCACCCTTGTAGGCGACCCTGTTGATGATCAGGGAGACCACAACAGAGACAGCAAGGCTCAGCATGTAGGTAAAGAAAAGGACCAGCGTCTTGTTCCCATCGCTGAAGAAGGTCGAGACGAACATGATGAAGATGGGAAGCTTTGCACCACAGGGCATGAAGCCACACAGCAGTGTCGTAATCTTGCGATCCTTCTCACTGTCCAAGGTCCTGGTTGCCATGATGGCAGGAACCGAACAGCCGAATCCCATCAGCAGCGGGATGAAGGAGCGGCCGGAAAGGCCGAACTTGCGAAACAGGCGGTCCATCACAAAAGCCACACGCGCCATATACCCGCTGTCCTCCAGGAAGCTCATCAGGATGTAAAGCACCAGAATAAGGGGCAAGAAGCCCAGGACGGCCCCCAGGCCCTCCATGATGCCAAATATCACCAGGCTGTAGGCCCATGTGGCAGCCCCTGCGCCCAGCAGGGCTGAAGAGACCACATCAGTGAAGGATCCCCAAAGGTTCTCCACCAAGGTGGCAAGGGCAATGCCGGGGGAGGGCAGCCCCGGGATAAACAGGAAGTTTTCGCTGAAGGTCGCGGCAAACATGAGGTACATGATCAGGGCAAAGGCAGGAAGGGCCCAGATCTTATGGGTAAGGACTTTGTCGATCGTATCGGTACGGCTCTTTTTCTGCTCACCTTCCCTTGTCCCACGCTTTACACTGGCCCCGACTACCTCTGTAATGAAGGAGTAACGCTTGTCGGCAAGCGTATCCTCATCCACCTTCTTGCTCAGTTCGTAGACAGGGAGGCGCTTGGGTACCCGCTTTTCCTCTATGGTGCGGCTTACCGCGTCCATCAGGGCATCGATGCCCTTGCCGGACCTGGCCTCAAGGGGGACTACAAAAACACCGAACTCCGCTTCGAGGCGCTTGAAGTCAATGACATCCTTACGCAGGGCGACCTCATCCATCATGTTTATTCCCAGCACCGTGGGAATGCCTGTCTCCATGATCTGCAAGGCGAGGTAGAGGTTGCGCTCAAGCGATGTACCGTCGAGGATGTCGATGACGCAGTCTGGCCTTTCATTGACGATGAAATCCCTGGCTATGACCTCCTCTGCACTGTAGGGGGAGAGGGAGTAGGTCCCCGGCAGGTCAAGGATCTTCATCTCCCGGTTCTTACGGTAGAGGCCTTCCTTCTTGTCAACGGTCACCCCAGGCCAGTTCCCCACATGCTGGCGAGAACCGGTGAGGGTATTGAATACTGTTGTTTTGCCGGAGTTTGGATTTCCGGCAAGTGCTATGGTGTACGACATCAAAGTCTCCTATATGTTAGGACAAACTAACTGTTTGCCTAAAAAAAATTACTTCTGGACCTGTATCAGGGCCGCTTCACTCTTGCGAAGGCTCAACTGATACCCCCGAACTGTAATCTCTACAGGATCTCCCAATGGTGCGACCTTGATGAGCTGCACCTCCACATTTGGTGTCACCCCCATATCCAAAATCCTCTGTCTCATGGCCCCGGTGGTGCCGATGGAGACCACCTTGGCCTTCTCGCCAGGACGTAACTCGCCTAGTGTCATCATGAACTCCTCGAACATATATCTATGCAAATTGATCTGTGAAACAATTCTTATGCTACGTTAATTCTATGGGCAAGCCCTTGATTGAGGGCGAGCCTGACGCCTTTCAGCGAGAGAATGAGGCCACTGGAACTCTTACCGATAATTTCCACCTGTTGCCCGAAGACAAACCCCAAGTCGAGCAGATGCTGTTTCATGGAGTCTTCTCCATGTAGGGAAACAATAGTCTTTTTCTCTCCGACCTGAAGCATGGATAGTGGCATGGTTGTCCTCCGTGTTAGTCTTATCTAACTATTACCCATGTATACTATGCTTTCTCATTTGCTGTCAACCACTATTTTCATAAATCATCTGACGGGGAGCCAATACCACTGCATATACACGCCTTTCCTGGCTTTCCGGAATACCTTCAAAAAAAGGATGTCGCCACACTTGGCTCAAAGGGCCCTTGCCAAAAAGATAGGCCGACCCTGTTTTTCTCACCAGTGGAGGCATGGGTGCAGAAAGGGCTGAGTAACTCACGTTGTGACGGGAGTTATCAAAGATGCAAACATATTGTACAGCCTGTGGATAACCTGTTGACAACTTGCTAAATATCTATAATAAACAGGTATAAACCGACTCATAGAAACACTACTTTTCTTATATAGGAATTAGATTGGAACCATGCCATTACATTGTAAGCAATTTGTTGCAAAGGAGTTAGTTGACCTCATTGGTAGGCATTACCAATAAACACAACAAACAGAGCCTCGAAGTGCATGTATTGTATAGCTCATAACTAAGGTTTTAATTGCTTGTGGATAACCTGTGGACAACTATGGGACAAGCTTGTGGACAGGGGGGTGAATTCTAGGGAAAATATGGAGTTACACGATCCGCTCAATGGCAAGCCCAAGGGCGAAAAGCTTCTCAGAAAGACGCTCATACCCCCGTTCCACCTGATAGATGTTCTCTATGGTGGAGACCCCTTCAGCACAGGCGGCGGCGATTACCAGGGCCATTCCGGCACGTACATCGGGACTTGTCACCACCGAACCGTAGAGTTGGGAGGGTCCGTTGACCACGGCCCTATGGGGGTCGCACAGGATGATGTCCGCCCCCATGCGGATCAGCCAGTCTACAAAATACATCCTCGATTCGTACATCTTCTCATGGATGAGGATGGAGCCATCCATCTGGGTTGCACAGACGGTGATGATGCTCAGCAGGTCGGCAGGAAACCCCGGCCATGGGGCGTCGTCGACTTTGCCGGTATGTCCGCCGACCTCCTTATAGAGCTTTCTCTTCTGCTTGCGGGGGACCAGTATGGATGAGGGTCCGTCAATGACGTACTCGAGCCCTATGCGGGAAAAGCCCAGACGGATCATCCTGAGGTGTTCAATCTCGACGTCCTTGATCAGCAGCTGCCCACCTGTTGCCCCGGCAAGGCCTATGAAGGAGCCCGCCTCCATGTAGTCGCTGCCGAGGGTGAACTCACAGCCGTGCAACTTCTTGCTCCCCCGTATGGAAAGCCTGTTCGATCCTATTCCCTCTATCTTGCACCCCATACGGACAAGCATGGTGCACAGATTCTGCACATGTGGTTCACACGCTGCATTGCTGAGGATGCTCTCCCCCTCTGCTAGGGAAGCTGCCATGATGACGTTCTCTGTTGCAGTGACCGATGCTTCGTCCAGGAATATATCCCCTCCCCTAAGGCGCAGATGGGTAGCCTTCAGGTGCAGGCGCCCATCGCTTTGCAACTGGCAGGAGGCACCGAGGGAGGATAGGCCCAGGAAGTGGGTATCTAAACGGCGTAAGCCGATGACATCCCCACCGGGAGGGTCGAGGATCACCTCACCATGGATGGCCAGAAGGGGGCCAAGAAGCAGGATGGAGCCCCTCACTGCCTCCACAAGGTCCTTGGCAAGCAGGCCTGTCCTGTTTCCGCTGGTAATCTCCAGTGTCTGGTTATCGACCTTTTTGATGGTGGAGCCCAGGTTTTCCAGAAGCTTGCACATGACGCGCACGTCCTCTATGTCGGGGACATTCTTGAGCAGTACGGTATCGTCTGTCAGCAGGGTTGCCGCAAGGCAGGGAAGGGCGGCATTCTTGTTGCCGCTGACCTTTACTTCGCCTGAGGCTGGAAAGCCTCCCTCTATCCTGTATGAAGCCATGGTACCCTCCAAAAACATCGTACTGCCCCGGCCCCTATTTAGCAAGTCGTTGTTGAATTGTGCTGTCTATCAGTGGTAGAATGGACAGAGATGAAACAGCGTGAAAAAAAAGTATTGGGAATAGGAAATCCTCTTATAGACATCATTGTCTCTGTCGAGGAGAATGATATCCTCTCCTTGGGCATCCATAAGGGGACCATGGCCCTCATACACAAGGAGAGGATGGAGGAACTTCTTCTCTTCAGCAAGACCCGAGAGACCTCCTTCTCCTGTGGAGGGTCATGCCCCAACACCATCATCGCCCTGGCAGCCTTGGGTATCGAAACCACCCTTGCAGGCAAGGTGGGCGACGATGAGAACGGAAAGAGATATGCCGAGACTCTCAAAACCCTCAACGTGCACAACAATCTGGCCATCACAGACAAGGAGCCCACAGGCTCTACCGTAATCCTGGTGACTCCCGACAGCGAACGCAGCATGAACACCTTCCTTGGGGCAAACCGCCTCTATGAAGCTGGTGATATCAACGAAACGAGCCTCTGTGACGCTGATTTCTTCCACTTCACCGGGTATATGTGGGATACCAAAAACCAGCAGGATGCGATAACAAAGGCCCTGAACATTGCAAAAGGGAACAACACAACCATATCCTTTGATGTAGCAGACCCTTTTGCAGTAGGACGCTACCGCGACACCTTCCTGAGGATTATCCAGGAGAAGTGCGACATCGTATTTGCAAACAGGGAGGAGGCGCGCATCCTCTTTGACAACTACGACCCCTACGAATGCTGTCGCTCGATGGGCAAGCTCTGCGAGACCGCAATTGTAAAGAACGGGAAAAAAGGCTCCTTCATCTCACACAAGCAAGAGATTTTCAGCGTGCCGGTAAAGGGGCCTGTCGTTCCTGTCGATACTACAGGGGCTGGGGATGTCTATGCCGCTGGCTTTCTCTATGGCCAGTGCAAGGGGTTTTCCATCCCTGATTCAGGAATCATCGCCTCCATCCTGGCAGGCCAGATCATCACCCAAAGGGGTGCACAGTTCAGCAAGGAGCAGGCCGCAGGCCTACGGGCTCTGCTGGAGACCGGTACGTGGCGTAGCCTGTAGCAGGACAAACTTCACTGAGACTCCTAGCATATTCCTTGTACATTTTTCTAAATATTGCTACTATGTCCCTCGATGACGTCGATTTGATAGCCTCCCGGCTTGCAGACGTCAATAAAGAAACTTGCTAAAAGGGGAGCACAACGATTTGTTGTATTTTGGTTCCCCCTTCCGCAGCTTCTAAAGGAAGGGTTTTATGTTAGAAAACGGTACACACATCTTCACCTCAGAATCAGTGAGCGAAGGTCATCCTGACAAGGTCTGCGACCAGATCTCAGATGCAGTGCTCGATGCATGCCTCAGGCAGGACAAACATAGCAGGGTAGCCTGTGAGGTGTTTGCAACTACAGACAGGGTCATTGTAGGTGGTGAGATCACCACTAATGCAGAACTTGACATTGAAGCGATAGTGAGAGCAACAGTCAAGGAGATCGGGTATACCGAGCCTGGTTGTGGCTTTGACTACAAGAGCCTAGAGGTGACAAACCTCACCAAGACCCAGTCAGCGGACATCTGTCTGGGTGTATCGGCTGGCTCCAACCTCTATGGACAGCAGGGTGCAGGGGACCAGGGGATGATGTTCGGCTATGCTTGTGATGAGACACCTGAATTGATGCCGGCTCCGGTCATGTTTGCCCATGCTCTGCTGCAAAAGGCGAGCGAACTGAGAAAAAGAGGCAAAGCCAATTTCCTGCTTCCGGACTCCAAAAGCCAGGTCTCTGTTGTCTACAAGGATGGCAAACCCATCCATATTGATTCAGTGGTTATCAGCCACCAGCACAAGGCGAGTGCTTCACGTGAAGAGATTGTAGAGTTCATTACACATGAAGTAATCAAACCAGTACTCCAAGATACAGGAATGCTTACCAATACAACAAAGTATTACATCAATCCAACAGGAAGGTTTGTCATCGGTGGTCCTGCAGGGGACACCGGCCTAACTGGAAGGAAGATCATCGTTGATACCTATGGGGGCATGGGCCGTCACGGTGGTGGAGCCTTCAGTGGCAAGGACCCTTCCAAGGTCGATAGGTCTGCTGCGTACATGGCACGCTTTGTTGCAAAGAATCTGGTTGCCAACAAGCTGTGTCAGCGTTGTGAGGTGCAGTTTTCCTATGCGATAGGAGTTCCCTACCCCATCTCCATCTTTGTCGATACCTTTGGTACCGGCACTATGGAGGACAGCAAGCTGGAAGACCTGGTCAGGCAGAAGTTCGACCTTTCACCGGCAGGCATCATACACACCTTCAATCTTCTCCGTCCTATCTACCAAGAGACGGTCAACTATGGTCACTTTGGCAAAGAGGGCGCTCCTTGGGAAGAGATTGTAGATCTTACCATCAGATAACTTCCTAGACAAATACACGAAGGAGAAAGAGATATAGGGGATAAGGAGTTGGTCATAAAGACCAGGACCCTATCCCCATTCTTATATGAACGGTAAAGGTCCACGTACCGGCGGCGATCTTGGGGATGAGCACATCCTCACCGGTCCTCAGGTCCTCAAAGGAGACGCGCATGCCACCCTGGCATCCGTACAAGAATCCGGAATTATTCTTCTCGAAGAAGGCAATGCCCATTGGGGCGATGAAGAGCCTGTACTTCTCATTGAGTGCATACGTGAGATAGAGGGAGAACCTGAGCTGCTGGTCCACAAAGAACTCGAAGGAGTAGATTCCGTCCTTATCGAAGTCCATCTCAAGAAAATGGAAGACCACCCCATAGTCCAGCTCCGGGATGATCTCAACCTTTTTGACACTTGCAGGGAGTCGGCCATGCCGACAAAGAGCCCTACGGCCTGCTGACTCCTGACCCAGACGCTCTTGGGGGGCCCTGACCTGTAGGTGATTCCGGCATGGTCCCGTTCAGGTAGCGAATCGCCCGGATAGTCTCTGAAGCGGGTCGCATCTGGATGTCCACCGGTCTTTCCGATGCAAACGCAGATGCTGTTGACGCTAATACCAACACGATGCACAACACTGAATGAACTATTCTAGACATCTCTATCCCCAAGAGAGACAACTATCAAGCCCTGGATTTGACTACTTCTAAAACAAGAATATTCATAAGATCCTTTCACAAGGATGGGTGTCAAACCTTTCTTTGACACCCATCTACCCTATTTCAATCCCCTTGGGGGTATGATCTTCCTGTACTTATATAGGAGATGAACTTACCTGATTAACTGTAGTGATGGTCCCATTTGTATACGTAAACACATTCCAATAGAGACCTGGCCCGCTTGTTGGAACAGTAAATGTGCGTATCAGACCTGTTCGATCATATAGCCGAACCGTTGCTTCAGAATAAGAGAAAGACCCCCCTGAATAGTTATGTACGTAACATGAGTACGTGCCGTTTTGTATCGAAGTGATGGTTATCGTCTCCGGCCCATAGCTACTTGTGTCATCTACATCAAGATTAGCACCTTCAACTGTTTTAGTTCCGTAATATACAGTTCCCGAACTAGGTGTTCTTAGGTAGAAATCAAGATCACTCGGACTTGATCCCCAAGTAAGGACCATTCTGAGTTGTCCTTCTGGAAGAAGTTTATTGCCTATAATCGCATTTTGAGGGATTTGGAAACTAGTACCACCATTATCAGGTATGTTGATACTCGCTAAATTGTAGTCAGCATGTGAAAAATGAAGAGTCCTTGCTCCTGAGGGGATCGTCATAGAGAAGTATCCACTAGTATTAGTTGTCGTCGTATCTGGCAAACCTGAAGCACTAACCACTACCCCACCTAACCCATATCCTGTGCTAGAGTCAGTTATTGTACCACTTACAGCTACCATGCGTTGACTTATGGCTCCTGTAAATGTTGTATCGGCAGGCTTAAGATAGTTACCGGCATGGGAATCTCCCAACGCATAGCTGACAGTAATGGTCTTACCTGTACCTATTTCCATACTATCGTAGGTTGCTGTTGCACTAACAGTGACACGATCACCTGATATAACCCCATCAAGGGTAACACCTGAGATCGCGGCGTTAGCATTACCGTTATAGGCCTTGCTTGTAGTGAGGTTCTGACTGGCAATGGCGAGCTGCTTTTGGCTGATGGCTCCTTCAACTGCAGTGTTACCAGGCTGTAGGTAGTTACCAATATCAGTCCCACTTATAGGATAGATAACAGTAATCTTATTTGCTGTAGAGACATCCTTGCTATTGTAGGTTGCCGTAGGATTCACAACCACATTTTCGGAATGCACAAATCCAGAGAGAACAACGCCTGAGATCGCCGCTGTTGCAGTACCGTCATACACCTTGTTTATAGTGAGGTTCTGACTGGAAACGGTGAGCTGTTTCCTATTGATAGTACCTCCAATTGTAGTAGTATTAGGCTGTAGGTAGTTACCAATATCAGTCCCACTCAAAGGGTAGGTAAGAGTAATGGTCTTACCTGCACCTTGATTCTTGGTATCATAGGTTGCCGTCGGATTCACAACCACGTTTTCAGAGAGCATAATTCCAGAGAGAGTAACACCTGAAATAGCTGCTGCAGCAGTACCGTCATAATCCCTGTTTGTACTGAGGTTCTGACTGGCAACGGTGAGCTGCTTCCTATTGACCGTTCCTACAAACATATTGTCTATTGGCTTCAGATAGTTGCCTGCATGAGTACCACTTAATGCATAGCTGACAGTAATGTTCTTGCCTGTACCTTGATCCTTGGTATCGTAGGTTGCCGTCGGATTCACAACCACGTTTTCAGAGAGCACAATTCCAGAGAGAGTAACACCTGAAATAGCTGCTGCAGCAGTACCGTCATAATCCCTGTTTGTAGTGAGGTTCTGACTGTAAATGGTCAGCTGCTTCCTATCGATGGCACCAACAGCGGTAGTGTCAAGAGGCTCCAGATAGTTGCCAGCATGGGATCCGCCCAACACATAGCTGACAGTGATGGTCTTGCCCGTACCAACTCCCTCTGTATCGTAAGTTGCTGTGGAACTAAGTATCGAGACATCTTCATTGGATACAATCCCAGCAAGAGCAACATGTGAGATCACGGCTGTTGCATTACCGTCATAGGCCTTGCTTGTAGTGAGGTTCTGACTGTAAATGGCGAGCTGCTTCTTATCGATTGTACCTAGAACTGTAGTATCAACTGGTTTCAGATAGTTATCCGAACCAGTGCCACCGAGTGTGTATGCCACAGTAATGGTCCAGGGTGTTGGGGAAGCATCCTTGCCCCCATAGTTTGCAGCTGCACTTACTGTGATGCCTTCATCAAGCAACCCTATCAGGTCCCCTGCCGTGACATCCAGGGTTGTACTTCCGTTATATGCCCTATCTTTTCCAGCAGGGAAACTTGGATCTGCTATTGTCAACAACAATCGGTTTATCGTGCCATCCCTGATAGTAAGGGGAGCAGGGGCAGTGTATTTCACCGCATCCCTTCCACTGATCGAATACGTCACGACAATATCTTTGACTTCCCCAGCATTGGCATTCAGATAAGACGCCGTAGCAGACAAGCTCACATCCTCTGATCCAACAACAAGGCCGTCAAGCATTCCAGGTCTCGTAACTACAGCGTCAGCTGTCTTGTTGTAGGTCTTCTCTGATACTATCACGGTAGTTCCAGCTTGTACCGTAAGGACCTTCTTTGTTATCTCTGCATTTTCAATCACATCATAGCTAGGGCGGATATAGTTAGCAGCATCAGGCCCACTCAAAGTATAGGTGAAGAATATTCTCTTATCATTGGCTACAGTAGGACTCAGGTAGAACCCGTTAGCTACAACGTTTACAGAATCACCATCATACCTTCCTGAAACAGTCCCTGGAGTAAATGCAACACTGGCATTACCATCATAGGGTTTACTGGTAGTGAATCCTGTAGGGGCACTAATGATGAGTTCCTTGTGCTGGATCTCTCCATCATGGGTGACATAGTCAACAGGTTTTGTGTATTTGAGCGCATCCTTACCACTAAGGGAGTACACAACTGTAATCTTCTTATTGGCTCCGACATGCTTATCAGCAAATGTGGCCTTGGCTTCTACCTGCACCACATCAGAACCGACGATACCCTGCACCGAGTTGCTGGGAAATACGATACAATCATCTGCACTGTTGTATATCTTGGTTTTTACAAGGGAAGGATCAGAAATGGTGAGCTGTCCTCTAGAAATACTACCAGTAAAGGACGTTCCATTCCGATCAGGAGCGGCATAGTTGCCAGAGTCCGCACCAGTCAAAGAATACACTACAGTTATAGCTTTGCCGGTCCCTATCGTTTCATTGTTATAGAAAGCCGTTGCTCCTAAAATAACCAGATCATTGCCAACTACTCCATCCAAGGTGCCAGGCTCTATAACTTCAGCAACATTCGTCTCATCAAAGAGCTTTTCAGCTGTAATCTGAGTGGTTCCAGCGGCAACACTTAGCTGCTTTGTGGTAATCGCAACTCCTGTTGTGCTTAGGGCATATCCGGCAGGGGCCGTGTAGTTCCCTGCATGGTCTCCTGTGAGAGCATACGTGACGCTGATGGTCTTGCCTGTCCCCACTGTTTGGCTGTTATAGACGGCTGTAGCAACAAGGGCTACCTGCTCACTGCCTACGACACCTGCTGGATTCCCATCGCGGGTTACCCTAGCTGAGGGAGTCCCGTCGTAGGTTTTCGACGGTACTATCTGAGTATCGACAGATGTTGATACGGTCAGGGCCTTCTTCGTTATCTCCCCGCTTGTCGTGAGATAGGAGTCGGGG
>JAVERP010000069.1:0-16229 GCA_034007055.1 Sphaerochaeta sp. | reverse complement strand
CGCATGTTTGCACTTGCCTTAAGCTAGTGGTTCTGCCCTTGGCAGTACCGCACCCACAGTGGACTTTCACCACCTAGTTATTGCCCATGCTGGGCAAACCAATAAGAGGAGCTGACCATTTGATCAGCTCCTCTTGTAATTATACTTTCTTTTACTCTGTAGTATTTCTACCTGTTTGCTCAGCTACTCGTTTGCTCAGTACTTACCGTGCAGAGGTTCGAATATTTGAATGCAGCATACCTATTTTGTCATTGTATGATACAAATCAAGTATAGTGCTTTGAGCAATTATAAATTGCTCCTCTGGTATTTTGTCTGCATATTTTGATTCTCCTCTGAAACGAATTCTTCTATCTGTGGAATCACAAAACTCTTTCATAAATGAAATCATTGAATCAGTCGCGGGAATATCCATTATCTCTGTAATACCATTTTTAGTAGTTTCTCTTTCGAAAGTGACTGTTCCAGAGTCCCATTTTTTGCCATCTGCTCCTATAGTCAGTGAATTGGAAAAAAGCCAATCACGGCTTTGATATTCAGCTTTCAAACGTCCCCAGACTTTTCCGTTTTGGATGCCAATATACAACTGTAATGGAGGATAGATGAACTTGGTGTTCATGAGATCCCCTTCCATGATACTTGCTACTTTAATGAATGCAATCTCATCAAAATTATCTACTTGTATAGCTAAACCCTTTTTAGTTAATAAGTTAGCTATAATTTCATTTTTTTGAGTATCTGCTTTCAAGTAATCAATAATTGAGAGTATTTTTCCCCATAACGTTGCTGATAATGTTATCCCATTATTAAAACTATATTCATCCCCATAAGCACCAAATTTTCCACCAGTTACAATAGCATTTGATCCAAGAAACATTGCTTCATTAGTATTAATTCTGGTTTGAAAAAGAAGGTAGTCACTATATTTCCTGAACCCAGGGATTGGTGTTTTTTCAATTGATTTGTAACACTTGTAAACATACTTTTCACCTGTTTCAATTACAATTGCATAATATGAATAATTGCTATCCACTTCTAAAGTTGATTCAATATAAACTTTTTTGAATCTGTAGTCTTTTACTGGTAATTTAATATGATTAAAACCTTTTGATTCGGATAAAGAGTTAAATGCTTCAAAGGCTAAATAACCATATTCTGAATCTAAGTCAGCAAAGATATACTCCATTCTACCGTTTGGATTATACATTGCAGGTTCAGCAAACAGTGAAAAACCACAAATGAAAATTATAGCCAAACAAATGAGCACTTTCTTCATATCATTTCCTTCTTTCTTTAATATGTATGACATAATACCATGAATTATCACTTATAGGGTTATTTTATATATCTTATACTCTTTTGATCTGTAGCTTGTAATTTAATACACTGATTCAATAAGAAGAGGAGCTGACCAGTATGATCAGCTCCTCTTGTAATTCACATTCTAAGTACTCTGTTGTATTTCTACTTGTTCGCTCAGATACCTGTTTGCTCAGTACTTACCGTACAGAGGTCCGAAGTTCTGACAAGCTCTGAAGTCAGCCCCTTCCTTGTCCATACCCAGCATTGACCAGGCACTAGGACGGAAGATCTGCTCGTCCGGTACGTTGTGCATGCACACAGGGATGCGCAGCATTGAGCACAGGGCCATCATGTCAGAGCCGAAGTGACCATAGCCCAGCGCTCCATGGTTGGCTCCCCAGTTTGCCATTACCGAGTAGACATCCTTGAAAGGACCGTCCTTGCCGTCAGTCCTCGGGACAAACCACGTGGTTGGCCAGGTCTGGTCGGTTCTCTTGTTGATGATGTCAAAGACCTTCTCAGGCACTTCACACGTCCAGCCCTCAGCGATCTGCATGACAGGGCCAACGCCCTTCACCATATTGAGCCTTACCATGGTCAGGGGCATGTCCCCTTCACTGAGGAAGGTGGAGCTGAAGCCACCGCCGCGGAAATAGCCGAAGTTGGCTACGCTGAAGCGGGTGTTGTCCAGGACGTTCTTCACATCTTCGTCGGTGATGTCCCAGAACTGCTTCATCTCGCTCTTGCCATCCTTGTCCTTCATCTGGCCGTTGGCATCGAGGGTGGTGGCTCCACTGTTGATGAGGTGGATGAAGCCATCCTTGGCAAGGCCCTCGGGCTTCCACCCGGTGACGCGCTCGATGGAGTCCGGACTCCAGTAGGTCCTCACATCGCTGAAGATGGAGGCGCGGTTGGTCAGGTGCTTGCTGAAAAGCATCCCCAGGCCGTTGAGGTAGTCATTCTCGGTTGCCATGATGTAGGGCTCGCGTATGCCGTTCCAGTCAAAGGAGGTGGTGAGCATGGTCTCCATGAAGTCCCCGTTTGGCCAGTGGTCAGTCCACTGTCTCTGGCCTTGGAACCCTGATGCGATGGCATTGTGTCCCAGGGCCTCCTCACCGAAGCCTGCCTCTGCGAGTTTTGGGTTTCCGATCATCAGGTCACGACCGATCATGACCATCTTGGTGCAGTACTCCCAGTCCTTGTCCAGCTGTTCCTTGCTCTTGCGGTTTTCAGGTGCATTGACGGTATCTTCAGCCTGGATACAGTTTTCGCGTACCCACTTGATGGCCAGCTCATATTCTTCCTTGTCGTAGATGCCCTCGGCGATCCTCCTTTCGATCTCGCACATGTCGATGGCTTCGGTCCTCATGCCAAGGAAGTCCTGGAGGAAGTCCTGGTCAACGATGGAGCCTGCGATGCCCATCGAACAGCCGCCGATGGAGAGGTAGCTCTTGCCGCGGATGGTCGCCACAACCAGGGCCGCCCGTGCAAAGCGGAGGATCTTTTCAGCGACATCGCTGGGGATGGATGTGTCGCTACTGTCCTGGACATCCCGTCCGTAGATGCCGAAGGCGGGAAGGCCCTTCTGTGTATGGGCGGCAAGCACCGCTGCAAGGTATACGGCCCCGGGTCTTTCGGTGCCGTTGAAGCCCCAGACAGCCTTTACGGTGAGGGGGTCAAAGTCAAAGGTCTCGGTGCCGTAGCACCAGCAGGGTGTGACAGTCAGGGTGATGGCCACACCCTCACGGGCAAACTTTTCTGCACAATCGGCACTTTCACGGACCCCGCCGATGGTGGAATCGGCGATGACGCACTCTACGCGCTCACCGGTACTGTGCCTGATATTGTCGCTGATGAGCTTGGCCGCTGACTTTGCCATGTTCATGGTCTGCTCTTCGAGCGACTCCCTGACTCCTCTCTGCCTTCCATCGATGGTAGGCCTGATCCCTATTTTAGGAAGCGCTCCAGCGTAGCGTCTTTCCGCTTTGATCATTTTGTTATCAGAAACATTTGCCATATGGTCCCCCTTGGTATATCATGTGTAATGTAATCGTTTACATCTCTTGCAGTATCGCACGAGATCCGCTTTATTGCAATGAATTTTTCTCATACAAGGAGTCTGACATGCTAAAGAACATTCCCTCAATCCTGAGTCCGGAGCTTTTGAAGGTCCTTATGGAAATGGGCCATGGTGATGAACTGGTCATCGGGGACGGCAACTTTCCCGCAGCATCCATGAATGATCGTGTCATCCGCCTCGACGGCCATGATGTGCCCTCGATCCTTGAGGCAATCCTTCAACTTTTCCCCCTGGATACCTATGCCGACAACGCCGTGCTGATGGAAAAGGTACCCGGGGACAGCGTTGAGACACCCATCTGGGCCGAGTACGACAAGATTGCCAAGAAAGGGGACGCAGCCTTCAAGGCCTTCACCTTCATCGACCGCTATGCATTCTATGATAGGGCACAGAAAGCCTATGCAGTTGTGGCGACCGGCGAGAAGGCACTCTATGCCAATGTCCTGTTGAAGAAAGGGGTTGTGGTCTAGGGTATCGGCGTGGTCCAAAGGCGCTTGTACTGTTGCGGACTCATATGCATATGGGCGCGAAACTGACGCGAGAAGTAGTTCCCGTCGGAAAAACCCGTAGCCTCTGAGAGCTGCTCCACGCTCATCTCATGCTTGAGGATGAGCGAGCACGCATAGGCGATTCTCCTGTGGATGTGAAAAGCCACAGGAGCCCACCCCGTATACGCCTTGAACTGCCGGTTCAAGGTGCTTGCACTCATGTTTGCCACAGCGACCAGCTCCTCCAAGGTAAGCGCCCTGTCCAGGTTCTGCTCGATGAAGTGCATGACAGGCTGCAGCCTCTGTGCGGTTGTCCGCACCGTACCCTGGGCCTTGGGATTGTGGATTCGGGCGATCTTGATGACCAGCTGCAAGATTTTGGCATATGCCATGGCGGCAGAGCCCTTGCCGAAGCCCGATCGCTCGCTCTCTGCCTTTATTTCCTTGAGCAGGAATACTGTTTCCGTCAGTTGATAGCTATTCAGCTTGTATATGGGAATATTCTCTTCCCCTTGCATGAAAAAAGTTTTGAAACCCGGCATTTCAGAGAGGTCTGATATCTCTTTTGAAAAGACCTCCCTTCCAATTAAGATGTTATATAACTTGAGGTTATCTATCTTGTCATACCCGTGTTCAACCCCGGGGGTGACAAACAGGACCGAGCCCTCACCCAAAGGGCGTCCCGGCCCTCTGCTGAGGTGCTCTCCTTTGCCTGAAACCACTACCACAAGCTCATAAAAATCATGGCTGTGTAAGGAATAGGGTATCTCGGGGTCACGGAGCATCACCTTTACTTTGAGGCTGTTTTCCTTGAAAAATAATCCTTCTTGGAGAATTTGTCTCGACATGGTAAAATCGTGCTATAATTTGATTATTCTGTCAAGGCGAATTTTCCAAAAGGTGTCAGACTTATGCATAGGAGAAATTATCATGACTACCTATGAGATTGCACAAGAAGCTTACGCCAAGTATGGCGTCGATACGGAAACTGTTTTACAAGAGTTGGCCTCTGTCCCTATTGCCATCCACTGTTGGCAGGGTGATGATGTCGGCGGTTTTGAAAGACCTGACGCCACCTTGGGAGGCGGAGGGATCCAGACCACAGGCAACCACCCGGGCAAAGCTAGAGACATCGCCGAGCTCAGGGCGGACCTTGAGAAGGTCTTCTCCCTGATACCGGGAAAACACCGTCTGAACCTCCATGCCAGCTATGGCGAGTTTGGTCCGACCTTTGTCGACCGCGACCAGATTGAGGAAGAGCATTTTCAGGGATGGGTGACCTGGGCAAGGAAGCACAACGTCCACATTGATTTCAACGGAACCTTTTTCAGTCATCCTCTTACCGAGGACGGCTACACCCTCTCCAGCAAGGATGAGACGATACGCAGGTTCTGGCTAGAGCATGAGAAGCGCTGCAGAAGAATAGCCGCCTGGATAGGGCGCGAGCAGAACAGCCCATGTGTGCTGAACACCTGGATTCCTGACGGGGCAAAGAACCTGACAGTTGATAAATTCGGCTATCGCGCCATCCTCAAGGAGTCCCTTGACGAGATCTTCGCCACCGAGTATCCCGCAAGCGAGATGGTCGACGCCCTGGAGACCAAGCTCTTTGGCATAGGCAGCGAGGCCTTTGTCGTGGGTTCCCATGAGTTCTATATGAACTATGCCATCAGGAACAAGAAGATGCTCTGCATCGACATGGGGCACTTCCATCCTGAGGAGGACATCTCCGACAAGCTGTCCGCCATCCTGCTCTTTGATGATGAGATCCTGCTGCATATCAGTCGGCCCATGAGGTGGGACAGTGACCACGTTGTCCTGTTCAACGACAAGGTCAGGGCCGTAGCTGAGGAGCTGGTGCGCAGCGGCAAGCTTGCCACCACCCATATCGGCCTCGATTTCTTCGACGCCTCCATCAACCGCGTCGGTGCCTGGGTCACCGGGGCACGTTCGATGAGGAAGGCCCTGCTCTTTGCGATGCTGCAGCCCCTGGACCTTCTGGTCCGTTACGAGGAGACAGACAACGGGTACGCCAAGATGGCTCTTCTTGAGCAGCAGAGCGTCATGCCCTTCGGCTTTGTCTGGGAAGAGTTCTGCACAAGGAATGGCTTTGCCCCCGATGGGGATCTCATCAGGGTCATTGGCGAGTATGAAGCCTCTGTGCTGGGAGATCGCCAATGAGCATTGAACAGCTCTTCTCAGAGTCCCGACGCTATGGCAGTTCTGACCGCTATGTCCTCCTTGGAGGGGGGAATACCTCCATGAAGGAGGATGGGGTGCTCTATGTGAAGGCTTCCGGCAGTGAGCTGGCAACCATCGGGGCCAAGGGGTTTGTCAGGATGGACCTTGCAAAGATGGATGCCATATGGGGGAACATCTACAGCTCCGATGATGATGAGCGTGAGGACGAGGTGCTCAAGGACATGATGGCCTGCCGGCTGGAGGGGGAGAGCTCCCGTCCTTCGGTGGAGGCACTCCTGCATGCCCTGCTTCCCTACACCTACGTGGTGCATCTCCACCCTGCCCTGGTCAACGGGATAACCTGTTCGGTAGAAGGGCCGCAGGCCATTGGACGGCTCTTTCCCGATGCCCTGTGGATCGAGCTGGTCAAGCCGGGCTTTATCCTTGCAAAGATAGTGCGCGAACGTCTGGCCCTGCAGAAAGAGAGGACCGGCACGAGTTCCTCGGTGATATTCCTGCAGAACCACGGGGTGTTTGTTGGCGGCCCGACCTTGGAGGAGATCTCCGGTGTGTATGACCATATCCTGGGGACCATCGAGGCCGCCCTTGTGCGCAAGCCTGACTTCACCCCCCTTGTCATGGACGAGGCGAGGAAAGCTGGGGTTGTCGCCAGGCTACAGCAGCTCACGGGGGAGAAGATATTCTCAGTGATGAACCGCGAGTTGTCACGCTACCTTGCCTCCAGCTCTTCTTTTGCCCCTGTAGCCTCCTCCTTTACCCCCGACCACATCGTCTATAGCGGCTTCAAGCCGCTTTGGGTGGGTGAGGGCGACTCTGTAGAGGACGCATTCGGCGAGTATGAGAGACACAATGGCAATGCACCGAAGATTGTCTGTGTGCAGAAGACCGGCGTCTTCTCGGTAGGGGCGAAACCGCTTCCTCTCTTCCTTGATACCGTCAGGGTCAGCGTCTACACGGAGAGCTTCGGAGGTCCGCGTTTCATGGATGAGGATATGATTGATTTCATACGGAACTGGGAAGTGGAGAAGTATCGCGCTTCCCTGCCACAAAACTAGGCTATTTGATCCGGGAGACCGGGGAGACATAGAGTTCGGATTTTTCCGAAAAGAAAGAGAAAAAGGAGAGTTGAGATGAAGAAGACACTGTTGATCGTTCTGATCATTGCCATGGCAATGGGAACCGTGTTTGCACAGGGCACCAAGGAAGATGCCTCTGCAAAGGGAAAAGAGATTGTCATTCTTGGAAAGAGCATGGGAAATGGATTCTTTGATGCTTGTTTCAAGGGAAGTGAAGAGGCAGCAGCCGAGATTGGCGGAATAAAGACCACCTATATGGCACCTCCGCAGGCAACTGCTGAAGGCCAGATTGAGATCATCGAGACCCTGATCGCGCAGCGTGTCGATGGCATTGCCATCTCCGCCAACGATGCGGATGCCCTTATCTCCGTTGCCAAGAAAGCAATGGCTGCCGGCATCAAGGTGATTTCCTTTGACTCCGGCATCAACGCTGGCGGACGTATGGTCGACCTTCTGCCCAGTAATGCTGAGCTTATCGGGCGCCAGCAGATCCAGCTTGCAGCAGAGCTTACCAACTACACCGGCGAGGTCGCTGTTCTCTCCGCTTCTGCCCAGGCCACCAACCAGAACCTCTGGATCGACTGGATGAAGAAAGAGATCACCGATGCCAAGTACTCAAAGATGAAGCTTGTGGAAGTGGTCTACGGCGATGACGCCCCAGACAAGAGCTACCGTGAGGCTGTCTCCCTGATGAAGAAGTATCCCAAGCTCAAAGCCATCATTTGCCCGACCACCGTTGGTCTGCTCGCAACTGCCCAGGCTGTGAAGGATGCCGGAAAGGTCGGTGTAGTTGAAGTTACCGGTCTTGGTCTTCCCTCAGAGATGAAGGGCTACATCCTTGACGACACCTGCCGTCAGATGGCTCTGTGGAATCCGATCGATCTTGGATACACCTCCACCTACATCCTCAATGCACTCATTGAAGGGACCACCAAAGCCAATGTCGGTGATGTGATTCCTGCCGGGCGCATGAAGAGTGTCAAGGTTGTGGACAACGGCCTGATCTACATGAGCACCCCCTATGTGTTCAACAAGGGCAACATCGAGCAGTACGCTGCAATTTTCTAGAAAACTGTCCTGTCTTGCTCCCGCCTCTGTCTGGGCGGGAGCTGTTTCTTTGTGAACAAGCGTATCGGCTGAAGGAGGCTCAATGCAAAAGGCATTGTTGGAAGTACACAACCTGACAAAGATATTCCCTGGCATCCGTGCACTTGACGATGTCCATCTGTCGATCCTTAGTGGAGAGGTGCATGCACTCATCGGTGAGAATGGTGCAGGCAAATCGACTCTCGTCAAGATTCTCACCGGGGTCTATATCCCGACCAGCGGCGTCATCGAGCTGGAGGGCAAACCCATTGCTTTCAAAAGTGCGATCGAAGCCCAGGCGGCCGGCATCGTCGCCATCCACCAGGAAGCCTCGATGTTTCCCGAACTCAGTGTCACTGAGAACATCTACATGGGCCACCACCTTCGTAGCAAGAGGACACGCAAGATCGACTGGAAGGCGATGACAGAGCACACCCGGGTGCTGCTTGCCCAGATGCAGCTTGATATCGACCCTGATACCCTGGTAAAGAACCTCAGCGTTGCACAGCGGCATATGGTTGAGATCAGCAAGGCCCTCTCCCTGGATGCAAAGCTGGTCATCATGGACGAGCCTACCTCAGCGTTGACCGGACGGGAGGTTGAGGACCTGTTCAGGATTGTCAGGGAGCTGCGTGACAGCGGCAAGGCCATCCTGTTCATCTCACACAAGTTTGCTGAAATATTTGAAATTTGCGACTACTTCACGGTGCTCCGTGATGGTCAGTACATAGGGGAAGGCAAGGTCGCCGAAACCAATGAGGATGCCATCATCCAGATGATGATCGGGCGCAGCATCGACCAGATGTATCCGGACCACAAGACCCAGATGGGTGAGAAGATCCTTGAGGTTCGCGGCCTTTCCCAGCTAGGGGCCTTCAAGGATGTCAGCTTCGACCTGCACCGCGGTGAGATCCTGGGCCTGTTCGGCCTGGTGGGGGCGGGGAGGACCGAAGTGGTGCGAACCATATTTGGCATCGACAAGGCCTCCAGCGGCTCTATGAGCATCGATGGCAAGCCCTACAAGCCAAGAAGCCCCCAGGATGCCATGCAAAGGGGTCTTGCCCTGGTCCCTGAGGACCGTCAGAAGCAGGGCCTGGTCCTGCGCATGTCCCTTACCCACAACATCTCCCTTCCCATGCTTACCACGCTCTGTTGGAAGGGTCTGGTGACCAAAAACCGGTGTGAGAAGACCTATGTCGAGAAACAGGGCAACGAGATGGAGATCAAGGCAGCAGGCTACCATGTCGATGCCGAGACCTTGTCGGGAGGAAACCAGCAGAAGGTGGTCCTGGCCAAGTGGATAGGCACCGATCCTAAGATCCTCATCCTGGATGAGCCTACCAAGGGCATCGATGTTGCTACCAAGGCAGCTGTGCATGATTTTGTGGCAGAAATGGCCGACCGTGGGGTTGCTGTGATCCTCATATCGTCCGAACTGCCCGAAGTGATGGGTATGGCAGACCGAGTCATGGTGATGCACGAGGGCATCCAGACAGGGTTCATCGACCGCAAGGACCTCAGTGCGGACCTGGTGATGCGGTACGCCATCAAAGAAATAGAGGAGAAACCCCATGCCTGACAACAGCTTTTCCCAATTCATACGAAGAACGCTGGCCCGCCGGGAAGCTACTCTCATGCTCCTGCTTGTGGTCCTTCTGGTTCCCATCAGCATACGCTCGCCTCAGTTTCTCTCGCCGAAGAACATCAATACCATCCTCAATGACATGGCGATCCTGGTCATCGTGGCCATCGGTCAGTTTTATGTGATTCTCTCAGGAGGCATCGACCTCTCTGTCGGTTCGGTCATCGCCTTCACCGGCATGGCCTGCGGCATGATCAACGAGAGCTTTCCTCAGGTCCCTGTCGGACTGCTCTTGCTCGTCGGTATGGGGATCGGGGCTTTTCTGGGCCTGGTCAACGGCATGCTGGTCGCCTATGGCAAGATTCCTCCGATCATAACTACGCTGGGGACTATGAGTATCTTCAGGGGTATGACCTTCCTGCTGAGCAAGGGGACGTGGGTTACCGCCCACGAGATGACCGACTCCTACATAGCCCTTCCCCGTACCACCTTCCTGGGAATCTCCTACCTGCTGTGGATAGCGCTGTTTGTCATCGCCATCTTCTACTACTTCAGCCGCTATACCCGCACAGGTAGAGAGATCTACGCCATCGGGGGAAACCCCACAGCTGCAAAGTTCGTCGGGGTCAATGAGAACAGGACGCGCCTGGTGGTCTTTCTGATCTCAGGCACCCTATGCGGGCTTGCTGGCTCCTTGTGGACAGCCCGCTACGCCTCCGCTGTCAACGAGATGGCCACCGGCTTTGAGATGCAGGCAGTGGCTGCCTGTGTGCTTGGCGGGGTGAACTTCTCCGGTGGGGCCGGGGGTATCATCGGGGTGGCTTTGGGTACGCTCTTTTTGGGCGTGGTCACCAATGCCCTTCCGGTCATCTACCTTTCGGTTTTCTGGCAGACTTTTGTGCAGGGGCTGATCGTGCTGATAGCCCTCGCCTTGAACACCATCAGTGACCAGAGAAAAACCAAGAAACTGCTAGCACAGAGGAGGGCTTAAGGCTATGGGTGAAAGTAAACAGTTTGTGGCTCAGAGCCGCCTGATCGACGAGATGTCCCTGAAGAACCGCCTGGTGGAGCTCGTCACCAAATGGGAGGTTATCCTGTCCTTCCTCCTTGTGGTGATCTTCGTATTCTTCTCCAACATGACCCCTTACTTCCTGGACTGGTTCAACCTGATGAACGCAACCTTCCAGTTCTCGGAGAAGGCGATCATGGCCCTTCCCATGATTTTCATCATAATGTGCGGGGATATAGACATCTCTATCGCCTCCATCATCGCCTTGTGTGCCTACGTGATCGGCATCTCAGCCGAGGCTGGGATGGGCATTCCCTCCCTTATCCTTCTTTCAATGCTAGTCGGCACCATAGCGGGTCTGATAAACGGGCTTCTGATAACAGGGCTGAACATGCCAGCCATCGCAGTGACGCTCGCGACTCAGAGCATCTACCGCGGTATCGCCACGGGCATGCTCGGTGAGCACGCCTGTACCAAGTTCCCCCCCGGCTTCAGCTTCTTCGGCCAGGAGTTCATCCCCGGCACCATCATCCCCTTTGCATTCGTGCTCTATCTGGTGCTGATGCTGCTCTTCTTCTTCGTGCTGCACAAGACAGCCTATGGAAGGCGGCTCTACGCGATAGGCAACAGTGCAGAGACAGCGAGGTTCAGCGGCATCAATGTGCAAAGGACGCGTATCATCAACTACACCCTTACAGGCATGTTTTGCGGCATAGCAGCTGTTCTGCTTGCCAGCCGCATCCTTTCGGTCAGGTCCAACATCGCCACAGGGTGGGACTTGGAGATCATAACGCTGGTTGTGCTTGGGGGCGTCGCCATCACCGGAGGGCGGGGCAGTGTCTTTGGAGTCTTTATCGGCTCTCTCCTTGTTGGGTACCTGAAGTTCGGCATGGGGCTGCTCAAGTTCTCCGGCACTGTGATGACCATTGTCATTGGGTCGCTTCTGATTACCGCAGTCCTGCTTCCCAGGCTGCTGGATATCTACAAGGCGAACCGAAAGCTCAAGATGCAGCAAGGAGGGCTCTGATATGGATGGTAGAGATGCTTTTGTCATGAAGCTGAAAGAGGGGTGCAAGGAGGAGTATAAGAAGCGTCATGCCGAAATATGGCCTGAGCTGAAGGCTTTGCTCTCAGAGAGCGGAGTCTATGACTACTCAATCTACCTTGATGAGAGCACCAATAGCCTCTTTGCCTTCCAAAGGACAAGGGGAGAAGGCGGGTCCCAGGACCTGGGGAGCAACCCCATCGTACAGAGGTGGTGGGCCTATATGGCCCCCCTTATGGAGACGCACGAGGACAACAGTCCGGTCTCCACTCCTTTGGAGGAAGTCTTCCATATGGATTGAAAAGTATCTTTCATCTACCCTTGATATTGTTGCCGATTAGTAATACAATCGAAAGTGATATGAAAGAGATTTGAAAGAGGAGTGATGCTATGGTGGGAATTTCTCCCAGAGAAGCTAAAATCCTTGAACTGCTTCGTAGTGGCAAGGAGTACCCGGTGACCAGGCTCAGTGAAGAGCTTGGGGTCTCTGCGGTAACCATCCGTGGGGATTTGCGCGACCTCGATTCCAAAGGTCTGGTCGTCCGTTCCCATGGTCGTGTAGTTGCGGCCTCCTCCCCCCAATCGTCTATTCGTGACTCCTCCAACACCCCCCAGAAAGAACTCATCGCCAAAGCTGCAGCCGCCCTTGTCAACGAGGGCGACTTCATCATGATATCAAACGGTTCCACCTGCTCGCTCATTGCAAGGCATCTTTTTGGCCGCAAGGGCATCAAGGTGGTGACCAATTCCACTCTGCTCCTACCATATGGAAGGGCCAACACCCTGTTGGACATCACCTTGGTGGGAGGGGAGTACCGCCCCCAGGCCGAAGCCCTGGTAGGGCCGGTAGCCATTAGCCAGATAGAGAGCTACCACGTGTCGACGGCCTTTTTTGGTACCGACGGCATCACACTCGAGCATGGCCTCACCACCTCCCTGATAGAGAATGCCCAGGTTTTGCAGCGCATGTGCGCCCAGGCCACACGACGCGTTCTCTGTGTCGACTCCTCAAAGGTCGGCAACAGGGGGTTTGTCAGGATCATGCCGGTACAGGATATAGATACCATTGTCACAGACAGTGGTTTCCCCCAAGACCTCATAGCCCAGCTGGAAACGCTCGGCGTCGAGGTCATCATAGCCCTATAGAGGAGAAAAGAGAGTATGGCGCAACAAGTTGTAATGCCAAAGCAAGGAAACACCGTAGAGTCATGTATCATCGTTGAATGGAATGTCAAGGTCGGCGACCAGGTGGCCGTCGGAGATATACTCTGTTCAGCTGAGACAGATAAATCAACCATCGATGTTGAATCAACAGCAGAGGGTACCGTGTTGGCCCTGCTCTTTGCAGAGGGGGATGAAGCCCCTGTCATGGAGAGCATCGCCGTGATAGGCGAAGCGGGGGAGAAGGTCGAAGCTTCTGCCCCTGCCGACCCAAAGCCATCCGAGGTGAAAGAAGAGGCTGCAACAGAAGCGAAGAAAGCCATACCCGTAGTTTCTGACTCCCCTGCAACCCAGAGTGCAGCAGGTTCGAGCCCAAGGGCAAGGGCGCTGGCCTCCTCGCTCGGCATTCCCCTTTCCTCCCTGTCGGCAACAGGGCCTAAGGGCAGGATCATCGAGCGCGATGTGAAGAGCGCTTCCTCCGAGCCCCTTACCCCGGCTGCAATACAGGCTGCCCTTGCACAGGGCATCCTTGCTCCCAAGGTGGGAAGCGGCATGGGTGGGCGTGTGCTCGCCGGTGACCTTCAGAAGGAACAGCCTGCATCTGCTCCCGCTACGGCCCCTGTATCGCCCTCAGCAGCCACTGTGCCCGAGGGAACGGTTACAGAGATACCTGTAAGGGGAGTACGCAAGGTAACCGCACGCAGGATGATGGAATCCATCCATGGCACGTGCCAGCTGACGCTGCACGCCTTTGCCGATGCAACGGCCATGAAGCGCCTTCGCTCAGGCTTCAAGGCAAGCAACAGTGAACTTGGTCTTACCAATGTGACCCTGAATGACCTGATCCTGTTTGCAGTATCCAGGACACTTACCCAGTTTCCTGCCTTCAATGCACACTTCCTAGGGGATAAGATCCTGCGCTTCTCCTCTGTCCATCTTGGCATGGCAACCGATGCCCCCCGTGGCCTCTTGGTCCCTGTCATCCGCGACAGCCAGAGCCTCAGCCTCAAGGCCATCTCGGTGGAGGTGAAGCGCCTGGTTGCCAAGTGCAAGGATGGGACCGCTACACCCGAGGAGCTCAGCGGCAGTACCTTTACGGTAAGCAATGTCGGCTCCTTCGGCATCGAGGCCTTCACCCCTGTGCTCAACGTCCCTGAGGTTGCTATCCTCGGAGTCGGCACCATCGTCCCCAAGCCTGTTGAGGCTAAGGACGGCTCGATCTCCTTTGTGCCGCATATCGGACTCTCCCTTACCATGGACCACCAGGCTGTCGATGGTGCGGATGCCGCACGCTTCCTCAAGGCGCTGATGGAGAATATCGCTTCGATCGACCTGTTGTTGGCATTGTAGGAGACGAGTAATGGAAACATATGATCTGATAGTAGTCGGCTCGGGCCCTGGTGGCTATGTGGCGGCGGAGCGTGCAGGGGCCCTGGGCAAGAAGGTCCTGCTCATAGAGAAGGGCTTCCTCGGTGGGGTGTGCACCAACTGGGGCTGCATCCCTACCAAAAGCTTGTTGCATAGTGCAAAACAGTACAAGCATGCCCTCGAAGGGGAGAAGTTCGGCCTTGAGGCACAATCGGTGAGCTACAACCTCGGGACAGCCATGGCCTGGAAACAGGATACCGTGGAGACCCTTCGCGGTGGCATCGGATTTTTGATGAAGGCCGCCAATGTACAGACTCTCTTCGGCGAAGCCATCTTTGTCGATGCACACACAGTGAGGGTGGAAGGGAAAGAGTACAAGGCTGACTTCATGATAGTTGCCACAGGCTCCTCACCGTTTGTCCCCCCCATCCCGGGATCCACGATGGACCATGTGCTGACCAGCGATGAGATTCTCTCGGTAGAGAAGCTCCCCGAGAGCCTGGTGGTCATCGGCGGGGGCGTCATCGGGGTGGAGTTCGCCTCGTACTTCTCCATGATCGGAACCAAGGTGACGGTCATCGAGATGATGGATGAGATCCTGCCGATGGTCGACGGCGACTTTGCAAAGATGATGCGTCGTGAGATGAAGGATGTTGATTTCAAGCTTGGCTGCAAGGTTGAGGAGATTACCTCCGAAGGTGTTCTCTACACTGATGCCAAGGGCAAGAAGCAGAGCCTCGCCTCCTCGCTTGTGCTCATGAGTGTCGGGCGCAGGCCCAACGTGGCCGGCCTGGAGAACCTGAAGCTCGATATGGGTAGGGGTGGGGTCCTGGTCAATGACCGGTTGCAGACCAACGTTGCCAATGTCTATGCCATCGGGGATGTCAACGGAAAGTCCCTGTTGGCCCATAGCGCATCGCGCATGGCTGAGGTGGCCATCTCCAACATCTTCGGTTCGACAAAGCAGCGGATGCGCTACAACGCCATCCCCTGGGCAGTCTACTCCGCCCCCGAGGCGGCAGGATGCGGCATTACCGAGCGTGATGCAGAAAAACAGGGTATCGCCATCAAGAGCAAGACAGTGCAGATGCGTTCCAACGGCAGGTTTCTTGCCGAACATGGAAAGCGTGCAGGAGGCTTGGTGAAGGTTATCGCAAGCAGCGATACCAACGTCATATTGGGCGTCCACCTGCTGGGACCCTACAGCAGCGAGATGATCTGGGGGGCGGCGGCCATCATAGAGGCCGAACTACGCGTCCAGGACGTCAAGGAAATTGTATTCCCTCACCCAAGTGTGTCCGAGCTCATCAAGGATGCTTGTTTCGCACTCGACCACACACTGTAGGAACAACTATAAGGAGTTTATCCAATGGCAAGAACATTACCTTTCGATCCAAAAGAATTGAGGGAGAAACAGACTATCGAACTGCCTCCCATTCCCGTCAACCAGTACAAGAGCGACTTCAAGAAGGAGCTCAAGCTCTACGGCAAGGAGCGCCTTGTCCGTGCCTACTACGACATGCTCCTTATCCGCAAGTTTGAGACGATGCTGGATACCATCAAGAAAGAGGGCGTATACCAGGGCATCAAGTACAACCACATGGGCCCTGCCCACCTCTCTGCCGGACAGGAGAGCGCTGCTGTAGGGCAGTCGATGGTCCTCGATCCCGAAGACCAGATCTTCGGTTCCCACCGAAGCCATGGTGAGATCCTGGCAAAGAGCCTTTCGGCCATCTGGAAGATGGATGACAAGGCCCTGCTTTCCGTCATGGAGGATTTCATGGATGGGGGGACCTATAAGGTCGTCAAGGAGCACTTTGCCGGCAAGGAC
>JAVERP010000068.1:0-16502 GCA_034007055.1 Sphaerochaeta sp. | reverse complement strand
AAGGTTACTGATTGATGCATATCCATGTAGCAATTGGTAATGTCGTTTGATTGAACCGCCCGGTACCGAACGGTATGCCGTTGGTGGTGTGGGAGGTTGGGGCCGTGAGGCCCCTGCCTACCCGATTACATAGTCCAAATCCTCATAAAAAAAGGGGAGCCTTTTATTAGTGTATGCGTGCAAACTCCAGAAACCTGAGCACCATCTGAGGGTTTGGGCTCTCCTTGGGAACGATCATATAGAGGGGAGGGTCGCCCTTGTACCGGGTAAAGCCTAGCTCCAGCTTATAGAAACCCTCAATGCCTTCGGAGGAGAAGCTCTTGGAGAGGTGTGGTTGCAGGACAGTGGATAGGCTCTGGTGGGAAGCGTCCGTCATCTGGGTGAAGTCACGCATGGCAAGGGCCGAAAGGTAGTGGTCCACCACAAATTCGGGAGCAATGAGGAAGTCCAGCTCCTTTGCAGCCATGTATGCATAGATTTTAGCCATGCTTGCCTCGATGTAGTGGTCAGCCTTTCCCCTCTGCACATAGAGCGAGTCATCAAAGACCACTATCTCCTTCGGGCCAAGATCCAGATAGGCGCTGAATTCGCTGCTGAGGAGTTTCTCGTCGAAGAGCTGCTGCTCATCATTGGCGATGAAGCCCTGCAGGACAAAGGTCTTTGTGCTGCGGTAGGCTATATCCCCCAGGTAGATCACCAGCAAGAGGATGCCCGCCAGCAGGACGGCCCCCCATCTGTAGTAGGCACATATGTACGAAACCTTCTGCCTAAAGCTCATCGTTTGCAGTTTTTCCCGCTCTGTTTTCCATCCCATGCTTCCTATACCCCTTCCAAGTTCACTATGATACACTCAAGAGGATAAAACTAGAAGTCCGAGGAGCTGCCACCCATGGCCATGAACTCTCTATTTGACCCCGAAAACAGTTTTTGGGCATTTCTTACCCGAATCTACAATCTTGCTTTTGCAGGATTCCTCTGGTTTGTGACCAGTTTGCCCCTCATCACCATCGGGGCAAGCACCACAGCCCTCTACTGCTATGCCTTCAGTGTGATTGAACAGCGCGATGGGTATGTGAGGCGGACATTCTTCCACTCGTTTCGGAAGAACTTTGTCAAGGCGACCCTGCTTTGGACCGGCATGCTCATCATCTTTTCACTGCTTTTCCTTGATGCATACCTGGCCTCGACAGGGGAGGGTATGCTCCCGAAGATATTCTTCTTCATGATCGCCGGTGTCGGCCTCATCCTAGCCACCGTCAGCGTGCACGTGTTCCCCTTCCTTTCCCAATGGGATCTTCCCTACAAGGAGATGGCCAGACATGTTTTTTTGCTTGGGGTGGGGGGACTGCCCATATCCATTACCCTGGTTGTGGTCAATGCCCTGTTCGTCCTGCTTGTCTATGCGTTCCCTCCGGCTCTTCTCTTTGCATCGGGTTTCTCTGCGGCCCTCTGTTCCCTCTTTGTGAAACAGACGTACCGAAGGTTTCAAAACCTGAGTGATTAATGAGTATTTATAGCTACTTTTTGACCTTTTGCTTAATTTTGTTGAACCTTTTTGAGCATTTAACCCCTTAAAATCAATTTTGTTCTTCTTTTTCTGCTTAATTTTCTTTGACTTATCCCTTGGGGGGTCATAGACTGTACTTTGTGTTAATCAACAAAAAATGGAGGTTGATCAATGAAAAAAAGCTTTATGCTTATTCTTTCACTTCTCGTAGTCTGTTCCATGGCTTTTGCTGGCGGCGCCAGTGAAAAAGCCACACCGGCCCCTGTAGCCAAAATCTCGTATGAGGTTACAGAGCCCATCACCATCGAATGGTGGCACGCCCTTGAGCAGCAGTACTGGCCCTTGGTAGAGGAAATTGTCGGCGGATTCAACACCTCGCAGAAGCTCATCACCGTTGATGCCAAGTACATTGGCAACTATGCTACGGTCAATGAGAATCTGGTTGCCGCCCATGCTGCCAATTCAGGTCTTCCTGCCCTGACAGTTGCCAATACCCCCTATGTTGCGGAGTACGGCAAGGGCGGTCTGTGTGAAGACCTCAACCCGTACATCAAGGCAACCGGGTATGACATTGATGACTTCGGTGAAGGCCTCATCGTCGCCACCACCTTTGAAGACAAGCAGGTGACCCTTCCTTTCCTGATCTCAACACAGGTGATGTACTACAACAAGACCATGGCTGACAATGAAGGCATTGTCATTCCAGCAAAGTTTGCAGACATGGAACCATTTATGGCAAAGGCCTCTAAAAAAGGTGCTGATGGCAAGACCACCCGTTGGGCAACCATCATCCCAGGTTGGGACCAGTGGTACTTTGAGCCTTTCTACCTCAACAATGGGGTGAAGATCGTCAACGCTGATCGCAAGACCACCGACCTTGGCGGAGCAGCCTCTGCAAAGATCACCAAGGATCTGCAGGGTTTTGTGAACAAGGGATACACCTACTGGGCATCGGGCACCAGCGCATCCTCCACCATGAGACAGAACTTCATCGACCAGAAGACCTTCTCCGTCATCCACACCAGCAGCCTGTACAATACGTACAAGAACCTGGTCAAGGACTTTGAGGTCGGCATGGCTTGGCTTCCCGGTGGCGAGACCAAGATCAGTGAGATCGGTGGTAGTGTCCTCCTGATCCCTGCCAAGAATGACCAGAAGACGAAGAATGCCGCTTGGGTATTCCTGCAGTACCTGGTCGGTAAGGATGTGAACATGACATGGGCCGACGGTACCGGATATATCCCTACCAGAAACTCTGTGCTCTCATCCCAGGCCGGAGCTGATTTCCTCAAGAGGAAGCCTGCTTTCAAGGCTGTCTTTGATAATCTTGATGAGATCAACCCCAGAATCCAGCACGCAGGTTGGAACCAGCTTGCAACCATCTGGAGATCCTATCTTGACCAGATCATGATCGAGAACTCAAACGTCGACACCCAGCTGAAGAACATGGCTGAGGAGATCAACGAAGTCCTCGCTGATTCCGAATAACACTGTTTGGTTGCCGTCCGGCCTAGGCTGGACGGCATGTTTCTTCCCAATTCTCCCCAGATAAGGAATGTGCCCCTATGAAGCCACTTCTCTCCCGAAAAACTTCAAAACAGGTGGGAGACTTTGCAACAGTCCTTCCCGCCTTGTTCTTCCTGTCCCTGTTTGTCTACTACCCAGTTGTGCAGGTAGTGCGAATAAGCTTTACCAACTGGAACCTCATCAATGACTCGTACAAGTATGTCGGGCTTAAGAACTGGATCTGGCTCTTCCAAGGTTCGGGAACCAAGTATCTTCTGAACTCTCTTAAAGTGACCGCCCTCTACACCCTTGGCGAGCTGTTTGTCACCATTGCAGGGGGTCTGATGCTTGCCATGATCTTCAATAAGATTACAGCCTCCTTCTCGGTGATGCGCGCCCTGGTGTTCCTTCCCAAATACATCGCCATGTCATCGGCCGCTGTCATCTTTCTTTGGATCCTCAATACTGACAACGGAATCCTAAACTACTTCATCATGAGAATGGGCGGGGATAAGGTGAACTGGCTGGGGGACAAGAACCGGGCCCTCCTCTCCATCCTCATGCTTACCGGGTGGAGGACCATAGGATACGGCATGATGATCTATCTTGCCTCCATGCGGGGCATCAGCACCAACTACTATGAGGCCGCCTCGATCGATGGAGCCGGCAAGTGGACACAGTTCACCAAGATCACCCTCCCTTTGCTCTCTCCGACCACGCTCTTCCTGTTCGTCACCACCTTCATCTCCGCTATGAAGGTCTTCCAATCGGTTGATGTCATGACCAGTGGCGGTCCCTACCGCTCCACTGAGGTGATAGTGTTCATGATCTACAAGTATGCCATGGAGGACTTCAGGATGGATCGTGCATCCACGGTAGCGGTCTTCTTCTTTATCGTTCTCCTCATCATCACAGCGGCAACCATGAGGATCTCTAACAGGAGTGTGAACTATGACGTCTGATGCACTTACGACAGCACTCAACGAAGAGGCGATGCTATTGAACAAAAAGGCTAGGACACGAGCCAAGATGTATACCGTTGGCCAATACATCCTCGCAATCCTGGTGACGCTCATCATGATCTTCCCCCTCTACTGGATGCTCATCACCTCGGTGAAGTCACAGCAGGAGGTGTTGCGTGCCTTGCCGACCTTCTGGCCAAAGGAGTGGCATTTTGAGAACTACTCGAATGTCTTCAAACGGGTGAACTTCAGCAGGTATTACTTCAACACCACCGTCATGACTATAGGGATTCTCTTCAGTCAGGTGGTTACAGGGGTGCTTGCAGGGTACGGGTTTTCAAAGGGTTTCTTCAAGGGCAAGAACATCCTCTTTGTCCTGGTCCTCGGAGCACTGATGATCCCGCTGCAGGTCACCTTCATCCCACTGTACATCATGTTTGCAAACTGGAAGCTCACCGATACGTTCCTTGGCCTCATCCTTCCGCTTGCCGTCTCCCCATACTACATCTTCATGATGAGACAAGCCTTCCTCTCTGTTGACAACAGCTATGTCGAGGCAGCCCAGATAGACGGGATGGGCAGGCTGGGCATCATAAGCCGGGTTCTGGTGCCCATGACCAAGTCTACGCTCATCACCATCACGCTGGTGACCTTCACCGATGGATGGAACAGTTATTTCTGGCCTAAGATCATCGCAAAGAATGAGGTCAGGCGCGTGCTTACAGTCGGCCTGGTACACCTGCGAAACACCTTTGCAGGACTCGATACCATGAACAACCACGAAATCATGGCAGGCGCTGTTATGGCTGTGCTGCCTGTCGTCGCACTATTCTTCATATTCCAGAAGTATATGCTTACCGGATATGAGAAGACCGCAATGAAATAAAGAGGGAAGCATGATAACATTTGCACACAGGGGCAGTAGCGGCGAGTACCCGGAAAACACCATGCTTGCCTTTTGCAAGGCGGCGGAGAGCGGGTGTGAAGGGATCGAACTGGATGTCCATCTCTCAAAGGATGGACACCTTGTCGTCATCCATGACGAAAGTGTGGACAGGACCACCGACAGGGTGGGTCTGGTCAAGGATTTCACCCTTACCGAGCTCAAGGCCATGAATGCCGGGACAGAGGAGGCCTTTGAGGGGATACCTTCCTTTGAGGAGTACTGCTACTGGGTACAGGACCTCCCGCTCATCACCAACATCGAGATAAAGACCAACCGCCACTACTATCCTGGTATTGAGGAGGAGGTCCTCCTGATGGTAAAGAAGTATCAGCTTGAAAAGAAAGTGCTGGTCTCTTCTTTCAACCATGCCTCCCTGATGAGGATAAAGGCCTTGGACCCGACACTGGAATGTGCCCTGCTGATCAACAGCCGTGGCCTAGGCAATGTCGGCCCCTATGCAAAGGCGTTGGGGATGGAGTGCTTCCATCCTGATGGGAGCACCCTTACCGAGGAGGTTGTCAGGCAGTGCCATAAGGAGGGCATACGCGTCAACGTATGGACCGTTGATGATATGGCACTCCTGAAACGGGTCATACGATGGGGTGTCGACGGCATCATCACCAACTATCCTGACCTGGTAACGCTCTGGCTGAAAAACCATAAGGATTGATCAGATGAAACAGCGTCTCAAGCTTGCAGCTCTCTTGCTTACAATCATGGCAGTGCTTCTTCCTTCCTTTTTGTTTTCCCGGGATGTATTCCTTGTTGAACAGGGAAAGCTCTGCATCTACTTCCTTGACCTTGCAGTTGATGAGGAGGCCACCGACAAAAGTGGGGACGCCACCATCCTGATAGCTCCGCAAGGGGAGGTCATGCTCATCGATAGCGGGCATCCCCAGTGCGGAGAGCAGGTCATCGAAGCCTTGAACAGGCTTGGGGTCGAACGCATTGACCTGTATGTTGCATCCCACCCCCATATAGACCACATAGGGTCTTTCCCCCAGATAGCACAGGCCTTTCCCATATCCAAGGTCTACCGCTCCTCCCTTGTCTATGATTCCAGTCATTACCATACCTTTATCCAGACAATTGCCCAAAAGGGTCTGGATGTGGAAACTCTCTCCGAAGGGGACAGCTTCCTTTTTGGCAAGGATATAGAGGTGAAGATATACAATCCCAGCGAGCCCATCACCTATCCACAGAACTACCCGGCCAACAGCACCCAGTTTGTGAACAACCAGTCAGTGGGGATGCGCCTGAGCTATGGAGACTCTTCTGCATGGTTTGGCGGAGACCTCTATATGGTCCAGGAACGAGCCCTCACCACAAAGTATGGCGATGAGTTGCAAAGCGATGTTGCCAAGGCGAACCATCATGGGGGGGATACCTCCAACAGCCTGAGGTGGATCAAGACGCTCCAGCCCAAGATAGTTGTGGCTATGCACGACGACCTGGACAGTATGACTGTCTACAACAACTACAAGAAATATGGTGCGGAATATCATCTGACCCTTTTGGATGGAGCGGTGAGGGTGGTCATGGATGACAGGAAGAACTATTTGGTCACGGACACCAAGGATAGTTGGATGAACTAGGAGAACAGGCAGTTCAACCAAAGAGCTGCAATAGCAAAAAATTTGGGTGTTGTGACTCTGTTTGTCCTCTTATGATCATCTTTATCACATCCTTACGGTATGTACTGTTTTACCAACAATTCACCCCAGCAGGCTTTTGCCCACTGGGGTGAATTGTTGGTTTGGAACCTGGGACTTCAGGATGAAGAACTGCAAACTTATTGCCGGTTACATATACCAAGGAGTGTCGGTTGCACTCGCTTTGTCTTGAACTTTCCTGTTGAGCACCTGGTTGAGGAGGTCAGGTCTGTTGGTGGTGATGAAATCAACACCCATCTCGGCAAACTTCCTCATGTTGATGGTATCATCGACGGTCCATACACCTACACCGAGATCATATGATCGCAGCTGGTCATAGAGCACCTGGGAGAGGTAGTCAGATTTGATGCCGACATACTGGACATCAAGGGAAGCCATATGCTTTGCTACGGCCTCAGGTCCTGTAACGCCTCTGCTTGAGAGGTACGCCTTGCTTATGAGGGCGCCGAGCTGTATCTCCTTATCGAGACTTCGCATCGAGGCCAGGGTGGGGAAGTCAAAGGATATGACTATGGTCCGGTCCAGAATGGAGGAAGCCTTGAGCGCATCAATGAGCTTCTGCTCAATGCCCTCATAGCGCGAGCCGTCATCCTTGACCTTTATCTCTATCTGATACCCAACAGGCCTTGATGCATTCTCTTCCACAAAGGCTATCACCTCTTCGAGGGTCGGCATGCTCTGGGCTCCGAAATAGTGCTTGCCACCTTGGAAGGTGGAGGCGACATCAAAACGGGAGAGCTCTTCCGCACTAAAGTCGGCAACAAAACCCTCCTTGCCGGTCAGCCGAAGGAGCGTGGGGTCGTGGATGACCATCATCGAGCCATCACGGCTCAGGTGGATGTCCATCTCGACTTGGTCGACATCATTCTTGAGGGCTACGGAAAATGCCGCCAGGGTGTTTTCAGGAGCAAGGGCTGCTCCTCCGCGATGGGCAACCACACTGACGCGGTGACCGTCTTGTGATTTTGATGCGCACCCTGTAAGCAGGAGGATTGAAATGGTTATGATGATGGCCGCACAGGCGGCCACCATATATGAACGAAGTGAACTGTTACTTGAATGATTCATTATACTCCTTGAGAAGATCAGCTGTTGTCTCTTCCATTACCTTTTTCGGATTCTGATTTCCGATAAGCAGTTTCTCTATCATCTGACGAAGGATTTCTGTTCCCTTGCCCAATGATATCACACTTGCTTGGGGGCGTGTAAACTCTAATTGGTCTATCGCCACTTTCCGAATCGGGTTGTCTTGGAAATATTGTACCGTATCGGGATACTTCATGGAAGACGTGCTGATAGGCATATACCCAGTCTTTATGACGATATGGGAGTTGGACTCGGCATTTGTCATAAACTTCATGAACTCCCAAGCTGCATCCTGGCGCCTCTTGTCGGTGCTGGTCATTGCTATGACCGATCCTCCGACAGGTACCAGGTTCTTCACCTGTTTTGGCATGAAGGCCGGGATGACCTCAAAGTCAGCACGGTTGAGCAGGTTGCCCATGCTTCCTGTGGAACCGAAGACCATCGCCACCTTCTTGTTGAGGAAGTCATCATGGCTGTTGGATGGGATGGCAGTCTTGTCCTTGAAGACCATATCCTGCCACAGCGTCGCCAGCTTGATGGCGGGATCCTCTGTCAGGTGAATGCCAAACTTCTCATCGGATACAAGGCCGCCAAAGGAGTAGACGCCACCTTGGAAATACCAGTGGGCACTGGTCTGGCCCATGGTAAAGCCAGCACCCTGCTGGATGGGTTGTCCGGAAGCGTCGAACTTTGTCACCTTCTTGCTGAACTCCCTGAACTCGTCCCACGTTGCAGGCGCTCGTCTGGGAAGGCCGGCAGCTGCGAGCATGTCACCGTTCACATAAAGCAGTGGGGTGCTGCGCATCAGAGGCAGGGCATAGAGGGCTCCGTCGTAGTAGCCATCCTGCATGAGACCGGGGATGTAGTCCTTAAGGTCAAAGCCAGAGGTGTCCTTCTTTACAAACGGGTCCAGGTTCACCAAGGCGCCATCCTTGGCAAAGAGTGCTACAAAGGGAGAGTCAAGCAATACCAGGTCGGGCAGTTCTCCGGCTGCAAGGGCCGCCAGCAGTTTCTGCAACAGTTCGGCATATGCCCCTTGGAATTGGACCTCAACCTGAACCTTGTCCTGGGACTTGTTGAATCGGGCGACCAAATCCTCCTGAGCCTCGCCTGCAACGCCGGTCAGGCTTCGCCAGTAGACGATCTTGACAGGGCCTTGCGGAGCTTTTTCTGCAGTAGCCGCTGCCCATAGGGGCAGTGTTCCGAGAGCACAGAGTACGATCAGAGAGAGAATCAGAAACTTTTTCATAAAAACCCCCTTAGATTTTTACGCCAATCTGCCTTTGCAGATTGAACATTCTGCTATCCTTTTACAGCACCAGCTGCAATTCCTTCGATCAGTTGTTTTTGAGCTATGAAATATACGATAAGTGGCGGGACCAGTACAAAGAGGGAGGCAGCCATTAGGTGTTCGGGCCCTATGGCATATTCGGCGGTCCTGACCATGGCCAGCCCTACAGGGAGGGTGCGCATGCTTTGGGTATTGGTGACGATCAAGGGCCATAGGTAGCTGTTCCATTTTGCCAGGAACAGGTAGAGCACCAAGGTCCCCAATACAGGCTTGGCCAGGGGAAGGGCGATATGGAACAGGATGCCCCCATGTCCCAACCCCTCAATTTCCCCGGCATCATAGAGTGCTGAAGGCACTGAGAGGAAGTACTGCCTGAGTAGGAATGCTCCAAAGACACTGGAGACGTGCGGTATGACAATGCCCTGGTAGGTGTTTATCCACTTCAGATGCTTGAGGATGACATAGTTGGGAACAAGGCCCACCTGGCTGGGTATCATCATCGCAGCGAGCATCACCATGAACATGAAGTCCCGGTATTTGAATTTGATCCTTGCAAAGGCATAGGCTGAAAGGGCTGCTATGCTGACCTCCAGGATGACCCCGGTTGAAGCGGTTATGGCACTGTTGACATAGAACCTGCCAAATGGAGCAAGGCCCCAGGCGGTGGAGAAGTTGTCCCATCGGATGACTGAGGGCCACCAGATGGGAGGGAAGGTTGCAACCTCTGCAGGACTCTTCAGGGCTGTGGTGACCATCCACAGAAAAGGGATGCCTATGATGGCGGATGCAATGAGGAGGATCAGGTGGGAGCCTAATCTACTGAGGTACCATGAGAGTGGTTGTTTCTTCATCCAATGCCTCCTAGTAGTGGACCCATCGCTTTGAGAGTCTGTTCTGAATGAGGGTGATGACCATGATGATTAGGAACAGGATAAGCGCTATTGCTGATGCATACCCAGTCTTGAACCATTGGAATGCGTTCTGATAGAGGTAGAGCACAAATACGTTGGAGCTGTTCATCGGTCCTCCATCGGTCATGATGGAGATGATGTCAAAGGCCTTCAAGGCCCCGATGAAGGAGGTGACGGTAAGGAAAAATGTGGTGGGGCTGAGAAGGGGGAAGGTGATGTACAGGAAGTTCTGCCATGGGTTGACCCCATCGACCAGCGCAGCGTCATATATTTCTTCCGAAATGTTCTTAAGGCCTGCAAGGAAGAGGACCATGTCATAGCCGACCCTGCTCCAGATCAGGACGATGATGACCGCAGGAAGCGACCAGTTGACATTAAAGAGCCAGTTTGGACTTGCCATGCCGAAGGCTTTGAATACCAGGCGGAACAGGCCAAAGGTAGGTTCGAAGATCCAAGTCCAGACCATGGCCACTGCTACACTGGTGGTGAAGGTGGGGCTGAAGATGATGGCACGGTACAGGGATCCTCCCTTTGGCTTGCGGTTCAGCTGCAGGGCAAATATGAGGGCCAGGGCCAATTTTATCACAACTGTAGAGAGGGCAAGGATGAGGGTGTTGCGTGTTATCTGCCAGAAGACAGGATCGGAGAAGAGGCGAGTGTAATTTTCAAATCCAAGAAACGTTTTCTTGGGGGAGATCATATTCCACTTGAAGAAGCTCAGGTAGAGGCTATAGACAATCGGCCAGAAGACAAACACACCCAACAGGAGAAAGTTTGGTGCAGTAAAAGCGATGAACGCAAAGAGGTCCCTGCGTGTCCGTCTGCTCATGCGACTCTTTTTCATAAGCCCTACCCCTTGTTCTGGTTTAGACAAATGCTATGGTTAGTATACTCCATCATGGTATAAACTCAAGAAGTTTATACAGGTTAAAGGTTAAGCATTATTAAGCAGAAGGGGAGCATCGCAAAAAGAGTGGGGAGGATGTTCCAAATTACAATTAAGATAAGGAGTTAGGTTTAGAAAATGAAGGGGACATGATCATGGCTCCTCACCAGGGACCACCTGTCAAGACAAGCTCCCCCGGTGTGGGGGAGCTTGCCTTGATGGGCTAGTGGAATACAATGGGAATGCACCTGATCAGAAGGTATAACCTTCGGCAGCGGAGCTTGTTCCGTTTGCTGCAGTATCAACATTGGCCTTGGCATTGTTGATGGAGATGTCATACATGCCGTTCTCATCGGTAGCGACCAGGAGAGTCGTAGTACCGGCAGGAGGTGAGGGTTTCTCCTGTGCACTGACGATGGAAGCTAGGGAGAGTTCCTTGGCATAGCCCGCCTGAACAGTGGTCTTTTGTACCACAATACCTGTTGTATAAGCCTGTGGGAAGGTAAAGACGATCAAGGGGGAGGTCTTCAGATACGGTTTGGTGATGAGATGGTTTTCAGTTACATCTACAACCGTATAGGCGAAGGCTCCAGCCTCAAAAGCTCTGCCGGTATCGCTCAATTCAATCCAGGAGGGTTCAGGGAGGGAGAATGTTCCTGCATAGTAAAGCTTGCCATTGGTGGAAAGGATATAGATATGATCATTGATGGTGGGGTTGTACAGGTAGTTGGCGACCTTGATGGAGTTAGAGCCAATGTGTTTTTTTGATGATGCATCTCCATCAGTTGTATAGGCTACATAGTGTTTAAAAAGGGGAGGGTTTGTACCATTGGGCTTTACAAATGAGACGAGAGAGGACCTATGCTTGCCCAAGCCATCCTGTTCGTGTCCTGTTTGCTGAATGACACTTTCCAGATCATAATCTGCAGGAACTTCTGGAAAGGGAAAACTAGCTAGGGGAGTGGTGAAAGTATCAGCTACACTGTCATATTCCAACAGGTCTAAAACCTTTTTGCCTGCCCCATCTTTTCCTGAAACCAGAACCATGGAGTTGGCATAGAGACCTTTGATGGATAGTTCTGAAGTGATGGAGGGTGCTTCAGCGGTGGTTACCGCAATGGTGGTCGCAGTGAGCGTCAGGGTATCAACGACATGGACCAGGCCGGCATTGAGCTCTGCCACATCATTGGTGATGTAGAATACCTTGTTGTCAGAACCGGACAAAGCTGCAGCTTGGATAAGTTTGCCATCTGCACTTGTAGCTACAGGGGTGTTGTTCTTCAGGGCATCGACCCGCTCGACCCCTTTGAGGGTTCTGAAGTAGAGCTCCGATCCTTTTTGCCCCAACAGCTGTCGATACCGTATCGACAGAGGTTCCTTAGACTGGGCTATCTCTCTGAAGATGCCTGTGGTGCCGTCCAGGTTGCACGAGGCCAGGGCTAGGGTTATAAGTAGCATTGAAAGCAGTGTTGCTTGTATTTTCTTCATGGGAATCTCCTATTGGCGGTACGTGACCGACAGCGTGATGGGGATGAAGCCTGCAAGGGCATTGTCAGCTTTCAGAGCCTGTTCGTAGTTAAGCTCCGGAATGAGCCAAAGCCCTGTAGAGATGCCAAAGCCCCAGTTCTCCCCTGGATACCAGATTGCGCTCACCTCAAGGTTCGTGTACAGCGTCATAAGCGAGCCTGTCTTGTACTTGATGTACGCCCCGCCCAACCCTACGGAGAGGGGAAGGTCAAATGTCCCCTGAAGGGGGTAGTAGGAGTATTTGGCAAAGAACGGGACTGCCGAGAAAAACTCCTTCTCTGCTGAGAAGTTGAAGTTATACCCGATCTCCCCTCCGATGGATGTCTTGGGCGAGTTGAACATCTGGTAGCTTATCGATCCGTAGCCACCCATCTTCATCCCGGTCTTGCCCTGCCCAGGTCCAAACTCGGTTGTGTTGTCCTTGAAGAAGTGGACGAACGTAGGGACGTTTGTGCCCACCCTGAAGGAGAACTGTTGGCTTCCAACATCATAGAAAGGAGCTGAAAACAGCGATAAGGGAATGATAAGGGCTATGAGACATAACAGAAAAAACTTTTTCATGGGTACCTCTTATTAGTTGAAAGAACAAATCGTTGCTTTGTCAGTTACATGCATTCAATGATACGAAAAAAGTGCAGGTATGAAAACCTCTTTCCCAGTATACCGACAGAGAAGAAGAAAGGCAAACCAAGTGCCTCTTGCATTTGTTGCCATTCTCCTGCATTTTGCTGTAGTCTAGGGGACGAGGAAGGGTCAGCCATGCAAGCAATGTTAGGAAAAGAGGTCTCAGAGGCAGTATATGCAGACATACGAGAAAGAGCTGCATCCTTTGTAGCGTCCAACGGGTACGCACCGACGCTTGCGGTGATCCTCGTCGGAAGTGACCCTGCAAGCCAAAGCTATGTGAAGAGCAAGAAGAAGGCCTGCCTCTCCTTGGGATTCGGACATCAGGATTACCCTTTGGCTGAGACCAGTACACAAGAGGAACTGGTCTCACTGGTCAGGCGCCTCAATGCCGACCCTGGCGTACAGGGCATATTGGTGCAGCTTCCCCTTCCTGGCCACATGGACAGTGAAGCGGTCATCGAGGCCATCGACCAGGATAAGGATGTTGATGGCTTCCACCCCATGAGTGTGGGCAAGCTCCTGATCGGGCTTCCCACCTTTGTAAGCTGCACCCCCTTGGGTGTCCTTGAGATGCTGGACCACTACAAGATAAGGACAGAGGGAAAGCATGTGGTCATCGTAGGGAGGAGCAACATCGTAGGGAAGCCCCTGGCGGCCCTGCTGATGCAGAAAGGCCGGGACGCTACTGTCACTGTCTGCCACTCACGAACCACTGACCTCCCTTCGCTTACCTCCCAAGCTGATATTCTTATTGCCGCCATCGGGAAACCTCTGTTCATCAAGCCTTCCATGGTCAAGGAAGGGGCTGTGGTGATCGATGTAGGCATCAACCGCATTGAAGACCCCACGGCAAAGCGGGGCTACCGCTTGGTCGGGGATGTTGAGTATGATACAGTCTCCTCTCGTTGTTCTTTCATCACCCCTGTCCCTGGTGGGGTAGGGGTGATGACCATCGCAATGCTTATGAAAAATACCCTGCAAGCGGCCCTGTTGCTTGCTGACAAGGATACCAAATGATTCGCTCGTACTGGATAGAGACCTATGGATGCCAGATGAACACTGCAGAGAGCAATGCTCTGGAACTCCAACTCAAAGGGGCGGGGCTCGTGCCTGCCAAAACTGCAGAAGATGCGGACTGCGCCATCCTCAACACCTGCTCTGTGCGCAAAAGCGCAGAGAACAGGATCTGGGGAAGGCTCGGCCTGTTTGCCCATATTAAAACACTGCACCCCCTTACCCTCATAGTGACAGGGTGCATGGCCGAACGGTTGCAGGAGGAGCTCAAAGCTGAGGCCCCCCACGTGGACTACGTGCTGGGAACCAATGACAAGCAGAAGATCCTTGAGGTGCTCCTCTCCCCTGAAAGTGCAGAACTGCGCACCGAGACCTATGGTTTTGACCTCTCCTACTACCAGGAAGGGGAGTACTCATCATATATACCGATCATGAACGGATGCAACAACTTCTGCACCTACTGCATAGTGCCCTATGTGAGGGGACGGGAGGTCTCCCGCCCTGTTGAAGAGATACTCAAGGAGGTCCGCTTCCTAAACTCCAAGGGGGTGAAGGAGATCACCTTGCTCGGTCAGAATGTGAACAGCTACCACTTTGATGACCAGGGTGTGCCCATCACCTTTCCAGAGCTTCTGGAAAGGGTCTGTTCAGTAGCAGGATCGATCGAGTGGATACGCTTTGAAAGCCCCCATCCCAAGGATTTTTCAGAGGAGCTTATCCGCATCATCAAGGAGCAGCCCAAGGTTGCCAAGCATCTGCACATCCCCATGCAAAGTGGCAACACACGCATCCTTGGCCTTATGAACAGAAAGTACACACGTGATCGCTTCCTCTCCTTGATCAGGACAATTAAGAAGGAAATCCCTTCAGCCACCTTCGCTACAGATGTCATGGTGGGCTTTCCCTCTGAAACTGAGGAGGAGTTCCAGGACACCATCGCAGCCCTCGATGAGATGGGGTGTATTGAGGCTTTCATGTACTACTTCAACCCTCGTGAGGGGACAGCGGCGGTCTCCCTCCCCGGTGAAGTTTCTGAAGATGAGAGGGGGCGAAGGCTTACCGAGCTCATCAACTTCCAGCACAAGGTGTTTGTGCGGGAGAAGACCAAGCGCTCAAACGGCATTGCAAAGGTGGTGGTCAATGCAGTCTCGCGCAATGACAAGGCTCAGATGCTCGGACGGACCGAACATAACGAGATGGTTGTCTTTGAAGGAATGCCAGAGGTTGGAAGCATCGTTACTGTGCGTCTCACTGGTCTGAAGGGCAATACATATACTGGAACACTTCTATAAAAGTCTTGCATTGCAAGAATTTAATCACGTATACTGGAGACATATGAAAAGTAATTCAGAGACTTCAGAACAGTTTGAAAAGAAATTCTCCATACTCAAGCCCCTGATCCTCAATGCCAAGCGGATGACCGTCTTTACCGGAGCCGGGGTTTCCACCCTCTCCGGTATTCCTGATTTCCGCAGTTCCAAGGGGATCTACTCCAAGAAATGGGAAGGCTTAGATGTCGAGCATATCCTGAGCATCTCGTTTTTCATGAAGCATCCCGATGTCTTCTATGCCTGGGCAAAGGAGTTCTGGTATAACCTGTACTCCTACGGGCCCAACGTTGTCCATACCACCCTCGCCAAGCTTGAAGCCAAAGGGTACATGCGTTCGCTCTATACCCAGAACATCGACATGCTGCACAAAAGGGCAGGAAGCAAGAAGCAGTATGAGGTGCACGGCAGTGCCGAGCACCACTACTGCACCAATTGCAACGCCCATTACTTGTATGAACAAATAGCACCCATCGTCCTCAAGGATGAGGTCCCCCTCTGTACTAAGTGTGGGTCCCTGATCAAGCCAGATATCGTATTTTATGGTGAGAACCTGAATGCCCATATCCTGGGCCGTGCCTATGAGGATTTCAGCCACACCGACCTCTGTCTGGTGCTTGGATCCTCCCTTCGGGTTCAGCCTGCAGCTTCCTTTCCCTTGTATGCAACCAGAAATGGCGCACCCCTTGTCATTGTCAATGCGCAGCAGACCACCCAGGATGGGGCTGCAACGCTTCGATTCATTGACCTTGAAAAGACTTTTGTAGCCTTGGAAAGCTGGGTTGATACGCTGGAAGCAAGAAAAACTATATTGTAGTTAAGGAAAAAAATTCATAAATAGCATGAATCGTATCACCTCACAAGTTATTTTTAAAGAATAAATGAATGTATTGGGGATTATACATGAGAAAATGCCCTGTAATTAGAATAATCTATAATTCACGGGTATAACTTCTAAGCACAACCCAAAGGTGTTGACCATAGAAACTACATCGGATTCTTGCGTAGTCAGCCACGTTATTTAGGAGCATCATTCTGCTCCGGCATAGGATTTTTCCTAGGACGGCCCCGCTTTTTCGGTGTAACAGATGGGTCTGGGAGCGGGTTCTTACGAGGCCTGCCCGGTTTTCCCTTGGGTTTCTCAGTCTTGGGTGGCTTTGCTTTACCAACTGCAGCCGGAGGAGAATAGATAAGCATACCGTCGACCAACGGGATTGATTCAGGGCAATGGATGCCAA
>JAVERP010000014.1:0-78944 GCA_034007055.1 Sphaerochaeta sp. | reverse complement strand
GGCCATCGAGTACATTCGCAAGCGCATCATAGAGGAGAGGGGAAAGGGCAGGGCAATCCTGCTGGTCTCCTTCGAACTTGATGAGATCATGAATCTCTGTGACCGCATAGCAACCATCAGCAAGGGGAGTATCGTAGCAGTGAACAAGCAACATGAGGTTACGGAGCGGGAGATCGGCATGATGATGGCTGGCTCCAAGAGAGAGGAGGCCCTCAAGTGATGCATGCAAAGAAAAAGCAGGGCATCCTGCAGTCTGATGGGGCTGTCTCTGTGATGGTCGTCCTGCTGGGCTTCCTGTGCGGGACGATCCTCATCGCGTTGGTGGGCAAGAACCCCCTGAACATGTACAAGGCGATCCTGCAATCGCTGTCCGGCTACAACATTGACAATGGAAAGATGAATATCCGCTATATCGGCGAGACGCTCAACTATTCGGTCCCCTTCATCCTGTGCGGTCTTTCCATGGCATTTGCCAACCGCGTCGGCCTGTTCAACATCGGTGGGGAAGGCCAGTACATCATGGGCCTGACCATGGCCCAGAGCATAGCCCTGTTAGGGCCGACCATTCCCTATTTCCACTGGATGCTTGCAATCCTGGGTGCAGTTGTCATCGGGGCCTTGTGGGGAGGCATCGTCGGGGTGCTCAAGGCCAAGTATGAGGTTTCGGAGGTTGTCTCCACCATCATGCTCAACTACATAGCCCTCTACCTCTCCAGGATCATCTGCTTGCAGCTGCCTGGGGCGACCACCTACAAGACGGCCAACTTCCCGGAGACCGCCCTGATAGGGAACAGCTTCTTCCAAAGGATCACCAACAACTCGATGCTGAACAACGGCATCTTCATGATGGTCATCGCGGTCGTCCTCTACTGGTTCATCATGGAGAAGACCAGCCTGGGATACGGCATGCGCGCCACAGGCTTCAATAAGGAAGCCGCCCGGGCTAGCGGCATCCCTGTAGTGAAGAGCATTGCCCTCTCCATGGCTATAGCCGGCGCCTTTGCCGGCCTTGCCGGCGGCATCGTAGCCCTTGGATCCTTCAAGTACGGACGTGTTCTCTCGGGGATGGACAACTATGGCTTTGAAGGCATTGCCGTCGCACTGGTGGGCAACTCCACCGCCTTGGGAACCATGTTGGCAGGCTTTCTCTTCGGGATGCTCAAGAATGCCCAGGCCCTGATGCAGAGCAAGCAGATACCCAAGGAGATCACCTTTATCATCCAGGGCCTCATCGTCATTTTCATCGCCCTGCGTTCGGCCTTGAAGCTCTACCGTGAGTACTTGGACAAACGCTCCCTGCAAAAGGAGGTAGGTGCAAAATGAGTATGATACTTGGTATGTTCCCCTCAATCCTCATGATAGTGGCTCCCATCCTCATCACCGCCATCGGCGGCATGATCTGTGAAAAATCGGGAGTCGTCAACATCGCCCTCGAAGGCCTGATGGCCATCGGGGCTTGCACCGCCGCCTCCGCCCATGTCCTGATGGAGAGTGCCGGTGTCCCCCACCACATCTCGATCATCCTGGCCCTGGTCTCAGGGGCGTTTGCAGGCGGGGCCTTCTCACTCATCCACGCTGTGGCGGCCATAAACCTCAATGCGGACCAGACCATCAGCGGAACCGGCATCAACCTGCTCTCCAGCGGGGTGACGATATTCGCCTCGCAGATCCTCTTCTCCGCCGACCGCACCCGTGAGTTCAGGATGGGAATGCAGACAGACTTCCTGGGAATCTATCCCACCGCCTACATCGCCATCGCTGTGGTGATCCTCTCCTGGTTCATGCTCTACAAGCTGCCCTTCGGGATGCACCTCCGCTCCTGCGGCGAGCACCCAAGTGCTGCAGAGAGCGTGGGTATCAACGTCAAGCGGATGCGCTACTTCGCAGTCCTTTCCAGTGGTCTGCTTGCCGGGCTTGCCGGTGGGTGCGTCGTGTTGACGCAGACCATCCAGTACACCTCCAACACCATCAACGGACGAGGCTTTATAGCACTTGCTGCAGTCTCTTTCGGCCGGTGGAAACCCCTTGGGGTCTTGGGTGCGGCATTCCTTTTCGGAGCAGCCCAGGCCTTTGCCATCATAGCGAACAACATCCCCGCCTTGCGCGTGCTGCCCACCGAGGTGTTCAACATCCTGCCCTACGTGACCACCCTGGTCGCCCTGGTCCTGTTCAGCGGGAAGAACTACGCCCCTCGTGCTGCAGGAAAGCCGTATGAGAAGGGGGCTTCCTGATGACACCCCACAATAGGGCAAGAAAAGGTGACATCGCCCCCATAGTCCTCGCCCCGGGAGACCCGATGCGTGCAAAGCTGGTGGCACAGGAGTTCCTTACCGATGCAAAGCTGGTTACCGATGTTCGCAATGCCCTGGGATATACAGGACTGTATAAGGGCAAGAGGGTAAGTGTGCTCTCCACAGGAATGGGAGGGCCCTCAGCAGGGATCTATAGCTATGAACTGTTCAGTGAGTATGAGGTTGAGGCGATCATCCGCATCGGCACCTGTGGAGGGTTGCTACGGGATATAGGGGTAGGGGACCTGGTGTTTGCCATGACTGCAAGCACCGACTCCGCCTGGGCCCACCAGTACAACCTCAAGGGGACCCTCAGTCCCGCCTGTGATGCATCCCTGCTGTTCAGCTCTGTAGCGCATGCCAAGCGCCTGGGATACGCCCACCACACAGGGATGGTCCTTTCCAGCGACCTGTTCTCATCCTACAACGCCTTGGGCCCTGATAGCTGGAAAGCGTGGGCCCGTTTGGGGGCCCTTGCCCAGGATATGGAGAGCTATGCCCTCTATGCGACTGCCGCCTGGTGCAGCAAGCGCGCCCTCTCCATCCTGACGATGACAGACAGCTGTGTTACCGGTGAGGGCCTGGCGGACGAAAACAGGATGAGTGCGCTCCATCCCATGCTGTCGGTAGCCTTGGAAACCGCCTGGGAGGCCCTATGACTTTCCTTGAAGCGATGCAGGGACGCTTTGCCTGCAAACTGTACTCCGACAGAAAGATACCTGAAGAGGACCTTCAGCTGATCTTGGAGTACGGAAGGCTGACTCCGACCTCATTCGGCCTTGAGATGTGGTCCTTTCATGTGGTTGAGAATCGGCGGATGCGAGAGCAGCTCTATCGCGCCTGCTTTGAGCAGACCTCGGTCCTCAGTGCCCCCTTGAGCATCATAACGCTCAGTCGTCCCCCATCATACCTGCACCCTGACGGGGCTCCGGTCAAGGACCGGGGCAGACGCTTCCCAGGTGAGCTCTCCCTCTTTGTCGAGGACTACCGCCCTTATTATGAGTTTTTGGCAGCGGAGGGGAGGCTGGAGAGCTGGTCACGCAGCCAGGGCTACCTCGCTGTGGCCAACATGATGACTGGCGCTGCGGCCCTGGGGATCCAAAGCTGTGCCATTGAGGGCTATGACGAGGAGATGGTACTCACCCTCCTTGGCTTGAAAAGCGAGCAGTGGATAGTCTCCATGGTCATCCCCTTCGGATACCCCGCCGAGCCGGCACGTCCTAAGATTCGCGCGAGCTTGGAGGAATTGGTGGTGCGTCACCAATAAAGCGATCAGTCCAGCGTACGCAGCGCCTGGTCAATGAGCGACCAGAAGTGGGTGGTGTCCGCCTTCTTGGCAACAAGGACACCACCTTCGGTGCAATCCTCTCCCCTCAGAGTCTTCCCGTAGGTGCCTTGGTCGACCAGCTCGACCGAGACTTCATGCCGCTCGTACGCAAAGGGCTTGGGATCTATCAGATAGGCTATGCACAGGGGGTCATGCATGGCAGGATGGCCTTTTCCTTTTCGCTGGTAGTTGGCCATGTAGGTGTCCATACAGGAGCAAAACAGCCTGGCCCCCCTTCCTTCGAAGGTCCTGTAGCGCTCAAGGGCCTCCGGGGAGAGGGTTACCTTTGTGGTGCAGTCAAGGGGGAACATCACCAGAGGTGCCCCACTTGCGAATACTATCTGGGCGGCCTCAGGGTCTGCATAGGTGTTGAACTCAGCCTCCTCGGTCACATTGCCCCCCACAAACGAGCCTCCCATCAGCACGATCTCCTTGACGCGCGTGATGATTCGCGGCTCCTGCTGCATTGCGAGGGCTATGTCGGTCAAGGGCCCCACAGGTACCAGCGTTATCTCGCCGGGGTTGGCCATGATGGTGTCGATGATGTACTGGACACCGCTTCCTTCCATAACCTGTTGGTTCACCCTTGGTTGGAATACAGGACCATCCAGGCCGCTCTCCCCATGGAAGTCCCCTGCATGGACACGATCGCGCTCTAGCGGTTGTGCAGATCCTGCATAGATGGGGGCAGTGACGCCCAGCTCCTCACAGACGTTGAGGGTGTTCTCAAGGGTCCTTTCCAGACCCACATTGCCTGCAGTCGCTACCAGGCCCTCCAGGTGGATGGCTTTCGAGCCTGCTGCGAGGATGATGGCCACCGCATCATCGAGACCTGTGTCGACGTCAAGGATTATTCTTTGCATCTACATCTCCTTCTTTGGTTTGGGAAGCATAATATTCAAGGCTACCGCTACAATGGTTGCAATGACTACCGGTGACTGGCCGAAGATGACCTGAAACCAGTCGGGGAAGGTCGAGATCGCAGCTGAGGAGTCGGCTATGCCGATGCCCAAGGCTGCAGAGAGCCCTACAATGGAGGTGTTGCGGTAGTTCATCTCCTCGGATACCACCAGCTTCATGCCGGTCATCGCAATCGAGGCGAACACTGAGATGGTCGCTCCTCCAAGGACCGCCTGGGGTATGGTGGTCAGGATCGCCGAGAACTTGGGTACAAGCCCTGCCACCAGAAGTATCAGGGCGGCAAGGTCCAACGTGATGCGGTTGATGACCTTGGTGGTGGTGACGATGCCGACGTTCTGGCTGTATGTTGCAGTTGGAAGGCCTCCTATCAGGGAGCCCAGGAGGTTGGTGAAGCCGTACCCTATGATGCCTGCGCGCAGTTCGGTGGTGGTGGGTTCACGGTCCATCGAACCTACGGTGGTGGCGGTGAAGTCCCCGATGGCCTGGATGGCGTTGATGGCAAAGAGGATTCCCAGGGCAAAGCAGGCTGAGATTTCAAACTTGATGCCGAAGTGCATGATCGTCGGTGCCTGGAAATACCCTGCGGTAGCGATGGAGGAGAAGTCGACTATGCCCAGGAACAGGGATATGATGTAGCCCACGACGATGCCGATCAGGATGGAGGCGAGCTTGAAGATGCCCCGCCCAAAGTGGTTGAGCACGGTCACTATAGTGAGTGTGATCAGGGCGAGGATCCAGTTCTGTGCAGAGCCGAAGGTTGGGCTTCCCACACCCCCTGCCATGTAGTTGATGGCTGTGGGGTAGAGCGAGAGCCCGATGGTGAAGACCACCGTCCCTGTGATGAGCGGCGGGAAGAACTTGCGCAGCTGCTTGACGAACACCCCTACAACGATGGCGACAAAACCCCCAACCAGCTGGGCACCGAATATGGTTGCGATGTCGTAGCCGGCAGCTATGCCCTGCATGCTGGGCAGGTAGGCAAAGCTGACGCCAAGGATGACAGGAAGCCCCGATCCAAGATATTTCCCAATGGGCAACAGCTGCAGAAAGGTAGCCAAGGCTGCAATCACCAACGCCCCCTGAACCAGTATGATGCTGTCCTGGGGGGAGAGGTTCGCTACCCTGGAAAGTATGAGGGCCGGAGTGACGCAGCCCACTATCATGGCCACCACATGCTGCGCTGCCATGGGAAGCGCCCGCTTTAGGGTGGGAAAGCCTTCCAAGGTAAAGATGGACGTTCTTCGTATTGGTTTCATCGGCCAGTCCTTTCGGGAGATTGCCTAGATGGTAGCACAACGCCCTAGGCGTTTAAAGGGAAATGGTGAAAATTGGGTGGGAAGATGAGGGACTCTTCCTCCCTTGTATCCTCTTTGTGCGGAAAAACACCACATGGGCCCCCTTGTTGTTCCCGGTCTCTGTTTATGATGGAAACAGGCGGTGGCTTTGTGCTACTATCGTACCCATGAGAATCATACAAATACCAGTTGGAAAGAATCAGGTGCCCCTTACCGGCTACCTGCAGGATTTTACCCAGGATGGGGGAATTCGGAATATCAGGCCTGTGGTGGTCATCTGCCCCGGTGGGGGATATCGTTTCCGTTCGGAGAGGGAGCGCGACCCTGTGGCCCTCCATTTCTTCGCGATGAGCTACAACGTCTTCATCCTGGACTATTCGGTGCAAGAGGATGCCTCCTCGCTCAATCCCCTCATCGAGGCGAGCGAAGCGATCATCAAGATACGCGAGCATGCCGTCGATTGGATGTGCAACCCCCATGGCATAGCGATCCTGGGCTTCAGTGCAGGGGCTCATGTCGCCGCATCCCTGGCGACGCTGCACGACCATCCCCGGCTGCAGGCGGTCTTTGATACCAAAGAGGGGCTCAACCGCCCCGATGCTGCTGTGCTCTGCTACCCGGTCATCTCTACAAAGGATGGTATCGGCCATAAGGAGAGTGCAGACTGGGTAAGTGGGGAGAGTGAGGAGGACCGTCTCCTGTTCAGCCTGGAGGATCAGGTCACTGCCAGCACTGCCCCCTGCTTTCTGTGGCATACGGTCGGCGATCGTTCTGTGCCTGTGGAGAACAGCATGCTTTTCGCCTCAGCTTTGAGGGCCAGGAATGTTCCCTTTGCCCTGCATCTTTTTACTGAGGGTGACCATGGCCTTTCGATGTGCAACCACGAAGTGGGGACTCCCCACGAGGCTTGCCGGGCTTGGGTTGGGCTCGCCTCCACCTGGCTCAATGATAGGTTCGACCATGTTTTGTAACAGGTGGCTATAGGGCCTTGATCATTCCCTCAGCAGAACGGATCCCACTTGCCCAGGCACCGGTTATACCACGGCTGGTGCCTGCCCCGTCGCCTGCGAACCAGACATCCTCATGGACGCGGAAGTGTTCGTCCAGATATGCGGGTTTGTTGGCGTAGAGCTTGATCTCAGGGTAGTACATGATCGTAGAGGGGTGTAGGACCCCAGGCACTATGGTGTCCAGGTTCTTCATCGCCCTCCAGATGGAGCGTAGGATCTTTGCAGGAATTGCCAGGGAGATGTCCCCCGGGCAGCAGCTCTTCAGCGAAGGTTCAAAGTCATAGAGGTCGCCACTGAAGCTCTCCTGCTTGCTCCTGGAGCCGAGGCGGAAGTCCCCGACACGCTGCATCAGAGGCTTGCCGCCTCCCATCAGGGCTGCCTGCAGGCCGAGGTTCTCGGCAAAGGCCTGCCCGCTTGCAAGGGGCTCGGTGAAGCGCACTGTCTTGAGGATGGCGAAGTTCACCAGGCCGTTGTCGTTGTGCCTGTCGGCTGAGAAAGCGTGCCCGTTGACCGAGTGCCATTCGTCGCCGCGGCTGGTTGCGTAGCGCTCGCGCACCACGTGGGCGTTGCCGCTGTTGGTGCAGAAGGTCCTCACCTTGTCTGGAAAGTAGAACTTCGGGTCATAGTAGTCCCTTACGATGGGATAGTGCTCGATGCGCGTCTCCACCCTGACTCCGATATCGACGATGTTGTCGACAAAGGGGACAGCGAGGGTATGCATGAGGTCCTGCAGGAAGTGGAAGCCCTTCCTGCCTGGGGCTACCAGGAGCTTGCCGTATCCGATCTCCCTCTTCTCTGTGGTGATCACCCTCCTGTCCTGGTGTATGCCTTCCATCGCCTCGCCCAAGGCGAGGACGACGCCAAGGTCCTCCAACTTCACCAGCAACTCCTTGATGAGGAGCAGCCCCCCATCAGTGCCCAGATGTGTCTGCCTGATGTCCAGAAGCGTACAGCCCAAGCGTTCGGCTCTCTTTTGGTAGATGTGTATGTTGCTTTTGGGAAGGAAGGAGGGTTGGAGGAAGTCGGTGACCTGCTTGAGGTAGTGCTCGGCATCCTCCTTGTCCCAGTACTCGGTGGGGAATCCGATAGGGTAGGTGAAGTTCATCTTGCAGTCGTTGCGCATGCCGCCGGTGGAGGCCCTCTCCCTGTCAAGCATGAGGATCTTGAGATGCGGCTTCGCTTGTGCAATGGTGAAGGCAGCTCCCATACCCGCAGGTCCGCTACCGATTATTACAATATCAAATGTGTCCATCAGGGCCCTCCAATGAAGTGTGGAAGGCGCTTCCTTCCGTGTCATTATCCCGAATACCTCCCCTTTGGTAAAGCCCTGTTTCTTTTCAGAATATGTTGAATAGAGGATGAAAATAGAGTAGTATTCCCTTATAGGAATAATAGTTTGGAGCATACGCCATGTATATGAGTACGAAGCAAGCAGCCCTGCAGTGGGGCATCTCTGAGCGCAGGGTTCGTATCCTCTGTTCCGAAGGGAGGGTCGATGGGGTCCAGCGCAGCGGCTGGGCCTGGAACATCCCCCTCGATGCATCAAAACCTACCGATGGGAGGCAACTGCGCCACCTGAAGAATGTCGACCTGCGCATAGGGACGATGAACTTCTCCTCCCTGGAGGAGATAAAGCAAGCCTTTCTCACAGAACCCAAGGAAGAGCAGCAGATGCTTCTCATCTTCAGGAACTCCATCTTCCGCTTTGTCCTGGGCACCTTTGCCTGTGAGGACCTGGTGATGGGCAATGAGGACCTGGCCCTGCTGTATTCAGGGTGTTTCTCCCCTTCGGTATCCTTTGATGCACAGATTCTCGCCCTCAATGTCCGCTCCCTGCTGCTTCGATTCGTCCAGGACAGTGGCCTGGGCCCAGGATACAGGAAGGCGAGGCCCACCCCCTATTTTACAGAAGGCCGTCTGGTCCAGCTCTATCGTTCCCTCCTGCAGGGCATCGATGATGAGGCGGGCCTGCTCTATAGGGAACTAGACCCCACCGAAGTGCAGCAGGAGCCCGACCTTCCTGTTGCCACAAGGATGGAAATACTGCTGCGCCAGTATGAGATGGACTGGAAAACGCTCCATCCTCTGGTGCGTTCCCTCTTTTTATTCGGCGAACTGCTTCGCATTCGGCCCTTTGGCCGGTATGATGTGGTCTTTGCCTTCCTGGCCCTTGCCGGCGAACTGCTTGCAAGCGGCTTCCCCCCTGCCTTTGTCGGGGTGGAACAGGTCAACGAGTTCAAGGCCTCGCTGGTCCTTACCAGGACCCGGGGCAATTACCAGCATACCGTAAGGATGCTCGAAAGCTCGCTGCGCCATGAGATTGCGCTCTATTCGCGCAAGGAGAGTCTCTTATGAGATATGATTATTTCTTTAGGAACGCCACCATCGTGGACGGCTCGGCACAGGGTTCGTTCGTCGGGGACGTCGCCATCAAGGATGATATGATAGTGAAGGTCTCCCAAGGGGAGGACACCCCCTCGGGTACGGCCTTTGACCTGAGCGGCCTGGTGCTCTGTCCCGGCTTCATCGACATGCATGGGCACAGCGACCTTGAGGTGTTGAGGAATCCTTCGATGGACCCGAAGATTCTGCAGGGGATAACCACCGAGGTCGCAGGGAACTGCGGCATAGGGGTCTATCCCCTTACCGATGAGAATACGGCCCTGCATGAGCAGGCCCGTGATGTGCTGGGGCACTATGGTCCCTTTGTATGGAAGAGCTTTGCCGGGTACTCCAAGGTATGGGGCCGGAATGGAAGCGGGACCAACATGGCATTCCTGCAACCTCACAGCCCCCTGCGCTTCTTCGCCCTGGGCGGCAATGCAAACCGTCCGGCGACGAAAGATGAGGTCGCCCTGATGTGCAAGGTGTTGCACCAGAGCTTTGAAGAGGGGTGCATAGGGTTTTCCACAGGTCTCTATTACGCTCCCTGCCTGTTTGCCGACCGCAGGGAGCTGCTTGAGCTCCTGCGGGTGACCGAGCAGCACGGGCGCCTCTTTGCAGTGCACCTGCGCTGTGAGGGCAATGATGTGTTAGAGTCCATTGAAGAGGTGCTGGACCTTGCCCGCCAGACGGGGGTGAGGCTGCAGATCAGCCACCTCAAGGCAATCGGTCGGGTAAACCAGATCTTGGTTTCCAAGATGCTCACCCTGATAGAGCAGGCGAGGATGGAGGGAATCGATGTGCTGTTCGACCAGTACCCCTACGCTTATGGCTCGACAAGCCTGTACAGCCTGCTGCCTCCGCTCTACCTCCGCCTCAGCAGGGAAGATCTGAAGAAGCTTCTGGAAAGCCCCAAGGAGAGGGCAGCTATAAAGGAGGAGATGCAGGACCCCGACGGATGGGACAGCCTGTATGAGCTGTGTGGGTGGGACAACATCACCGTCATGGCGCTGGACAGCAACCGCCAGTATGAGGGCCTGACCCTTACAGAGATAGCCAGCCTGAGGGCCCAGGGCCCCTTTGACTCTTTCTTTGACCTGCTTATGGCAGAGGATGGCATTGCCCTGATGACGGATATCACCCAGAGCCAGGAATCGCTGAAGCGTATCCTGAGCCACCCCCTGATGTGCTTTGGCACTGACGCCCTCTATGCAGGGGAGAAGACCCATCCCCGCTCCTACCAGGCAGCCGTACACCTGTTGGACAGGTACTGGAAGAGGCAGGACCTGCTGCCCTTGGAGGTGCTGATAAGCAAGATGACCTCAATTCCTGCAGCCAGGCTCGGTCTTGCTGACCGGGGAAGGATAGCTCAGGGCTTCAAGGCCGATCTGGTTGTCTTCGACCCGGTCACGCTCAAGGACAATTCGACAGAAGGGGACATCACGGCAAAGCCCGATGGTATGGTCCTGGTGATGGTAAATGGAAAGCTCTCCTTTTTTGAAGGAGAGCCTACCGGGGTGTGTTCGGGGTCATTGCTGAAAGCCGATGCTTGATCGAAATGCACCTTGCCTTATTCGTCCTGTGGTGGAAAAGGAGCACTACATAACGGCAATCCTTCTATCCAAGCTGCTAGGATGGCAGGTTCCTGTGCATTGCGTACTGCAATGGAACTTCTTCCGTTAGTGCATTCAATGACGCGTGAACCGGTTGCAGTTCCCATTTCTGTCACTAAGGGAGACTTTCCGGCAGCACTGAATCGTACCCTTTGTGAAAAATCCAGACATCGCCTAGTGTGAGAATCGACAACCTCAATTTCCCACAGCAATCCGAACTCTTCAGATCGAACAAACTTTGAACGTATTGCTGTAGGTTCACCCCATGTGCCACTTTGATAGGAAAATTCATATCCATCCTCAATGACTTCATCACCGTCATACGCTTGCACCCTGACTGTGTGTAATCCTTCTGATAAGGGAATACTCCATCTGAGACCTGCAGCAGGAAAATCCTTGGGATCGCGAAGTTTCATCCCAACACTTTTTCCATCCACAAACAGTTCGGCCATAGGACAATTGGAATATACCCTGAACTCTTTGCTTTCCCCTTCATCTCCCCATCGGATCTTCCACTCATGGCCGAACAGCCTTGCCATCGGCTTGTCGCTCCAGTACGATTGAACGACATAATAGACCTCTTTTTTTGTCAGATCCCTTTGGACGGCACCCTTTTGGTTGACATAGGGTATGGGGTTCTCACCTCTCAATGGAGTGGCAAAGTCCTTGAATGGCCAAAAAGCTGTTCCTGTAAGCTCTGGAATACCCAATTGTTCCTTAAGGGTCCAATCAAACAGATCGCAGGCATAGTTCTCCGACCAGTTCCCATCCTTTGAGACTCTGGCTATACCGCCATAGAGGGAGGCTTCGTCTTCCCTCTCATCAGTGCCTATGCCTGTTACGAGGTTTTCAAGCCCCACATAGGGATCTTCACTAAAACGGTTTGCATGGCTGTCTGCACCCCACTCCACATGGAGGAAGTGATCCACCTCCTCTATATGCTTCAGTGTGGCTTGCCTGTACTCCCTATAATGACCCCTATACCAACCTGCCCATAGGGAAGGGGAGTAGACATCTACAATGTCCTTGCAGAAATCACATCGCCTGATGGCTGTCTTCCTGTTCGGGTCCAAGAGGTGAGCCATTGCATGGAGCTCTTGCATGTAGCTTCTGATCGCTTGCTTGTCAAAGGTAGGGAAGTCCCCTGGCCAATCATTCTCGTTTCCGAGCCCCCATATGATTATGCAAGGGTGGTTGTAGTGTTGGGTAATCATGTTCTTCAACATGCTTTTGCCCATCTGCTGGTATGTTTCCCCACCAAGGCCTCCCCTGCACCAGGGGATCTCCTCCCAAACCAACAAGCCCAGGGTATCGCAGAGGGTCAACACCTCCCTGCTTTGCTGATAGTGGCCAAGCCTTATGAAGTTGGCTCCCATCTCCTTGATAAGGAGCATCTCTTGCCCAAGTGACGAACTGTCCTGGGCTGCTCCGACTCCAGCATGATCTTCGTGCCTATGGGTCCCCCGTAATAACAGACGCCTGCCATTGAGATACAACGGGCCGTGCTTTTCAAAAGAAAACGATCTGAATCCGAAAGACTCCTGCCTGCATGCAACCTTGCCATGCACCATCCACTGGACGGTGCACCCATACAAGAGCGGGGTCTCAGGGGACCAAGGGTGTACGCAGTCAAGCTCAATGGTGAGTTCAAGCTCTTTGCCCGGTACTGTTCCCTCCCTGGTGGCCACTACTGCATGTGTATCGTCATATAGGGTGATTTTCACCTCCATATCAGGTTGGGCTAGAGCAAACCTGCCCGATAGGGCTAGACTCCCACTAGAGTTGCTGTGGTCATACAAGGCAGTCAGGTGCAGCTGCTCCATATGGATTTCCGGCTCGTACACAAGATTGACGAATCTATACAGCCCTCCGTATATGGTGAAATCAGCGAGATCTGAAGGGATTCTTTCAAGGTTCCTGGAATTGTCGCATCGTATCGACAGGGTGTATGTATCTGTTGTTTTTGTAAGATAGGGAGTAAGATTGACTTCCCATTCATCATATCCGCCTATGTGGGTATGAAGCAGCCTGTCATCAAGATACACATCCGTTATCTGTCCGGCACCTTCAAAAAATATGCATGTTTTTCCCTGTACATAGGGGTTTGCCGGGGTTATCTCTGTCCTATACCACGCTGGTCCCTGGTAATAGTAGGTGTCAGGGTCGAGGGCATCCTTTTTATTGAAGCAATGGGGCAGTGCTATGCTCTCCCACGCTAGTGCGTCTTGGGCAGAGGGACGAATGGCTTCCCATATTCCGCCTAAATCCCCTGTATGAAACTGCCAATCATCCAGTCTTATTATAATCCTGCTGTCCATATGAAATCCTCTTTACCCAATGCCCTCAGGACAGCTTCGTAGTAGTAGTAGTCCCCATAACTGAGCATTGCCGATGACCAATGCCCACCTTTCTTTGCATGACTGGCTCCTTGGTTGAGAAGACCCAGGGACCCTTCTACACCGGTGATGTCACACTCTTTTCTCAACCCTCTGAGCATGGCCAATCCTGCCTGCGTATAGGTAGTGGCCCTTGGATCTTGCAGGCCCTGTAAAATCGAGCCTAGGCTCAGCATGCCTGCACTGAGGATTGCTCCTGCCGAGCTGTCTTTTACCTGCGGCCCCTCTTGTGGGCATTGGAAGTCCCAGATGGGCACCATATCATCACTGATGGCATCGATGACATAATCGGAGAGGGAGCAGGCACTCTCTAGAAATGATGCTTCCTTGGTGTTTATGTATGTCTGTGCAAATCCGTGGACAGCCCAGGCTTGTCCACGGCTCCAGCAGGACTCATTGCTATAGCCCTGATGCGTTGAACCGCCAACAGGTTCCCCTGTTACCGGGTCGAAGTCAAAACAGTGATAGGTGCTGCCATCCTCTCTGATGATATGTTTTTGCATGGTCAGGGCATGTTCATGTGCAATCTCGGCATATGCAGCTTCCCCTGTCTCCCTGGCAGCCCAATATAACAATTGAATGTTCTCCATCGAATCAATTATCATTTTTCCTACAGCAACCTTGTTCCATTCGGGGTTGTTGGGTTTGGGGTTCCATGCTTGTATATATCCGCCATGCCACTGAAATCGACCTCTCAGGGAATCAGCGGCCCTGAGAGCCCTGTGCTTTGCCTCTTTGCTGCCCGTCGCCTGGTAATCGGTGACAGAGCTCATGAGAAAAAGGAACCCAACATCATGGTGAAGCCATCGTGGTGTTTCCAACAGCTCTTGAAAAGCCGGGGTGTGCTCCTGTGCCGCTTGCAGGAACAGGGCATCCTTTGTGTCATCAAAGGCCAACCAGAGCTGACCGGGCCAAAAGGCCTCTGTCCAATAGTGTTCCTTGGTATAGTGCCAACTATAGTCGGTGCCGCCCCTACCTATCTCAGGGCGCCTGCCCTTGTGCATCGGGATGGCCCTTTTCATAGTGGTGATAATATCATTTCTTATAGTAGTCCATTCTTGCAGACTATTGGATTCCATGGTTTGGTTCCTTTTTCAGTGGTGTTTCAGCAGAAGTAGCGTGGGGGTGGTAGAGGTGCGTTGTGAAAGTATTCCCGATGCATTGTTTGCATCGGGAATACAGAATGGGATTATTTCTTCATTTTCCTATCATATGCAGCCTGATACAACGCTTGTACTTCATTGAGGCCCATAGTATGGAGCCTGGAGAAGACCTTGTCATATTCGGCGGGCTTGATCCCTCCGACCAAAGCCTTGGCAGTCATTTCAGCTGTGTACAGCTTGATCTGGCTTAGCTTGTCATCGATCAGCATTCTCTCATCTTCTGTGAAGCTGAGAAGGGGGAACTCCTCAATGATGTAGTTTTCCATATAATCAAGCCTGGCTTCTGTTGCGATGGCATTGGCAAACTGTTTTTCATACTCTATGTCCTGCTGCAAGCCGATCTTCCACTGCAATCCATTGGTAACCAAAGCTTCATGGAATCCTCTTTCAGGGTTGTTGGTGATTTTATCCGTATAGACAGGAATGCCATCCTTCATCGTATAGGTATCACCTTCAACACCAAAGTTTACCAGGGCGTTCCCTTCAGGGGTGAACAGGAAATCCATCATTTTAATGGTTGCAACGGGATCAGCGTTGCTATGGCTGATGGACCAGCCGCCATCGGCCCTGACTTTGCTCATCTGGATTCTTGTGTATGGCTCTGCTGCTGTTCCAACCGGAGGGGCGAAGTGACGTAGGTTGAAACCAGGGATCTCTTCACCCAATGTATCATTCAATGTCGCTGTGGAGGCAAACCAGTCGTGGATACATCCTGCCACGTCCTTGCCGAAGAGGTCAGTTCTAGGGTTTCCCGCCCTTGTCAGGACTTCCTGGTCGATCAAGCCATCTGCATACAGTTTTGCAATATAGGCCAAGTACAGCTTGTACTGCTCTTCAACCGGTCCGAAGGTCACTATGCCATCTCGCACGACCCAGTCTGTATCTGCATCAAATGCATAGGCCAAAGCTCCCAGGTTATAGAATGCGTCATCGCCTCTGCCCCTGAATACCATGGGGATCTCATCCTTGATGCCATTTCCGTTGGGATCTTCATTTCTAAATGCATACAATACATCGTAGAGCTCATCAGTGGTTGTTGGGACATCCCTGCCAACTGCGTTCAGCCAGTCGTAGCGGATAAACCATCCCCGCGCAGCGTTCAATGCGCTGAGCATGGGAATATAGTAGATGTGCCCATCGGCAGCTACAAGAGCCTCCCTTACCGTAGGATCATCAAGGACAACCCTCTTCAGATTGGGTGCGTGTTCTGCAATCAAATCTTCGACAGGGAGGAACGCTCCTTGGCTTCCAAATTTATTGACAGATGAGAACCCGCTTTTGCCTTCATAGAAAGCCATCACATCAGGGAGGTTGCCTGAAGCCATGATGAGGTTGAACTGTTCATCCTTGACCTGGGTGCTGATCAGCTGCCAATCAAGTTTTACGTTGGTAGCGGCTTCGACAGCCTTCCAGTTTGCAAGGGATTTGGTCTCAGTCGGTACTTCAGCAGCCTTTACTGCCCATACTTTCAAGGTGACGTCATCACTCTTTTTCTTTTCTTGTGTGCCACTGGCAAAGACGATTGTCATAACCAGCAATACCGTTACAGCCATTACCATTTTTTTCATGTGTTTCTCCTTGTTTATATCAAACCTGTAGGTTTTGAATGCTAGGTCATATGCGTAAGCAAGGCTCTCCTTTGCTTGCAAAGAAGATATACCATCCTGGTAGAGTGCAATTATCCTTTTACGGAGCCAAGTGTTGCACCTTTCACGAAATATTTTTGTATGAACGGATAGATGACAGCTATGGGCAGGGTAGCCAGTACTATTGCCCCATATTTGATGGCCTCAGCATTGGTTGCGCTTCTGCTGAGGTTTGCATCCATCTCCTCACCCATCGAGGCAAGGACAATGAGTTCTCTCAGTACAACTTGAAGAGGATGTTTCATCTCATCCCTCAGGAAGATCATTGCCCAGAAATACCCGTTCCATCTGTTTATTGCATAATACAGCCCGATGGTGGCCAATGCAGCACCTGATAGAGGCAATACTATTTTCAACAAGATCGTCAGTTCGCTTGCACCGTCCAATCGGGCCGCTTCAAACATCTCCTCTGGCAAACCCTGGAAAAAGGACCTGAGCAAGATGATGTAGTAGGGAAACGCTGCGAAAACAATGATCAGTGATAGCCTGGTATCCAGAAGGTGCAGCGATCTGACGACTAGGAACAAGGGGATCATCATACCTGTCGCTGAAATGAACATAGTTATGGAAACAAAGATATTTATGAACCTATATCCATTGAACTGCCTTCGGGACATTGGGTATGCTGCCAGGATTGTTATGGCCAGGTTGGCAATGGTTCCGAAAACTGTATAGAAGATGGTGTTTGCATATCCTATCCAAATTCTCTCGTTGTTGAACAGGATTCTGTATGCCTCGAAGTTCACAGGTCCTTTAGGGAAAAATGTTACCTGGTTCCTCACTATCGCATCGGGATCGGAGATTGATGCGGACAAGGTGAAGATGAATGGGTATAACATCAAAACACAGATAGCCACTACGGATACACTTATCAGGATGGAGTACAGTGAATCCATCCTGTATCCTGTCCTGTTACCAAAGGGATGAGTCACTTTTGATTCTCCTTACTATTGCATTGGATGAAATGACCAGGATCAGGGCCAACACGGTTTCAAACAGTCCCACCGCAGTTGCATAGCTGTAATCTGCATTGACCAGGCCACGCCTATAGACCAGGGTGCTGATCACTTCAGACGTTGATAGGATCACATCATTTTGAAGGAGGAGCACCTCTTCAAAGCTGACAGAAATGATCTTACCAATCTTGATGATGAACATTATCAGGATAGTGGGAACAAGGGCCGGCAGTGTAACATGTCGCAATTGTTGCAATCTGTTGGCACCGTCACACGTGGCAGCCTCATAGAGCGTAGGATTGATGGTTGTCAGTGCAGCGAGATAGATGATCGCTGAGAATCCGGACTCCTTGATGATTTTTATGGTAGTAAAAATACCCCAGAAGTATTTCGGCTCCTGTAAGAAATAGATCGAATCCAGACCAAAATGCATCCTCAGGGTGTTTATCACCCCAGTACTGGGGGAGAGCATATTGATGGCTATGCCCGCTACAACAACAAAAGAGACAAAGTGAGGTAGCAGCGTTATGGTCTGAGAGACCTTCTTGAAGTGCTTGTTTGTGATCGCATTGAGCAATAGGGCTAAGATAATCGGTGCAGGAAAGCCGAATGCCACATCAAACAATCCTATCATCAATGTATTTTTCAGTACTCTCAAAAAATATATCGATGAAAAAAATTGACGAAAATATGCTAGACCCACCCAAGGGCTACCGAAAATTCCCTTGAAGGGACTGTAGCGCTGGAAAGAGATAATCACCCCAGCCATTGGCAGATATTTGAAGACTGTGAAGTACATCAACACAGGAATCAACATTATCCATAAAGCCCTGTTGTCTACCAATGTATACTTTTTCTTTTTTCTCTTGATCATAGGGCATAGTATATCACATTGTATCAAACTGTCAATGAATTGTTTATAATTGTATGATACAGTTTCAATCTAATGGTGTATATGGGTTTATCACAGCAGGTATTGCCAAAGAAGTAAAATAATCTCCCAAAGCGGGAGATTATTGTAGGATTAGGTACTCGACTTCCAGCACGAACGCCTCAGAATCAAATCTGTTCTTGTGCTTCTTTTGGGATAGGCAGGTTCTTTTGTTAGCATGAGCTCCTGCAACAGAGACATTGCATCATGGAGAAATTGTGTCCTGTCGATTCGGACTGTTGTCAGCGGGGGGGCGGCTATCTCAGCCATGAACAGATCATCAAAGCCCGTTACAGACATCTCCTCAGGTATTCGTATCTGCAGTTGGTGCAAAAGGTCATAGGCGCGCAGAGCAGTGATGTCATTGTAACATACCATAGCACTGTACCCACTGTTGTACAGTTCTCGCAAGGTCTCTGCATCAGATGCATCATCCTTAAGAAAAGCAAATGGGTATAGGTCACTTCCACTGGTAACTTTGCTGAAGCTATCCCGGATGATCTGCAAGCGGTGTTCATATACTTCTGTAATTTCAAATTCTCGTGAAAACGCATAGATTATTTTTTTGTGTCCGAGACTTGCCAGATAGATGCAAAGCTGCTCCAATCCATGATAATCCATGAAAACCGAACCAATTCGGCCTAAATTTGCCTGTTTTACCGCTTTGTTGAGAACAACAGCAGGAATGTCATGCTCCCGGATATAATCCAAATAACAAGGAGGGAGCGTTCCCTGGATTATGAACCCCTTTGCATGCTCAAACGCGCTTGGATCTGCAATTGTCTCGGCTCCCTTGTCATAGATTATGAGGTGGGCAGCCTCATTGCTGGTCTCCATGGCGTTGAGATAGGCCAGGTATATCTCTTTGCCATGATAGCCCATGGCACTGTTGACTCCTTGTATATAGGAGGCGCGGGCCCTATCGATCAGCATGGGTATGCATCCGTTTTCTTTTTTTTCTGATTTTTTCTGCACTACCGAGCCTGAGCCTTGTCTGGAGGATAAGATGCCAAGGCCGACAAGGTGGGCAGTAGCCTTGTTCGCAGTTTGGGGGCTGACGTCATATATTTCCGCCAGTTCACGTACAGTGGGGATCAGTTCTCCCTCTTTTAATATGCCCGTATCTATTTGCTCAAGTATCCGTTGGGCAATGAGTTCGTATTTCTTTACACTTTGCTTGTTCATTTGCTCAAGGATACGAGATGGAAATAACTGTGTCAATGATTGTATGATACATTTTTATGGTATATTGGTGAAAATCATTACAATTAAAGGGGAGCATTGGTTCTTCTGTCCCCCTTGTTGATCGAGGCTGCATATCCACTGTTTCTGTTGTGAGCAAGGTTCCCTTGGCCTTGGGCAAGTCTTGGGGAGGTCGAGCATCAGAGGTTTATCACCGAGCGATTCTTGCCAGACAGCCAAGGGCCATAAGGCGGATCTTCGGCCTGTGCACGTTCAAGGACGACTGGACAGGGCAGGAGGTACATGGAAAGCTCTCCTTTTGTGAAGGAGAGCCTACCGGGGTGTGTCTGGGTTCTTTGCTCAAGGGCTACTCGTAGCGCTGGAGGAACTTCTTGGTCCTCTCGTTTTTCGGGTGGTTGAACAGCTCGTCGGGCTTGCCCTCCTCAACGATGAGCCCGTCATCCATGAAGATGACCCTGTCGGAGATGTCACGGGCAAAGGACATCTCGTGGGTGACCACTATCATGGTCATCTTCTCCTTTGCAAGGGTCTTGATGACCTTCAGTATCTCACCGGTAAGTTCGGGATCCAGGGCACTGGTGGGCTCGTCAAAGCAGAGCACCTCAGGGTTGAGGGCAAGGGCCCTGGCGATGGAGACGCGCTGCTGCTGGCCTCCGGATAGGTGGCAGGGATAGGCCTTCGCCTTGTCCTCAAGGCCCATCTTCACCAGGAGGTCCCGCGCTATCTTCTCGGATTCCGCCTTGCTTTTTTTCAGGACATGCATCGGGGCCTCTGTAATGTTGCGCAGCACGCTCATGTGGGGAAAGAGGTTGAAGTTCTGGAATACCAGGCCGAAGTGCAGGCGCACTGCGTGCAGGGTCTGCTTGGGGGCATAGGCCACCACCCCCTGTTCGTCTGTACTGACCATGGTGTCGCCACAGACCACTATGGTCCCCCTGTCCACCTTCTCAAGCTGGGTAAGGCAGCGCAGCAGCGTGCTTTTGCCGCTGCCAGAAGGTCCTATGATCGAAAGGACCTCACCCTTGTCCAGGGTGAAGGAGATGCCCTTGAGAACCTCAAGGCCGCTAAAATCCTTTTCCAGGTCAGTTACTGATACTATCTGCATACTCGCTCCTAGTTGTAGTAGTTGAGCTTCTTCTCAAGCCTGTCAAAGCTTTTTGCAACGACGGCGTTCATGATGAAGTAGAAGATCCCTGCGATGAAGATGGGCATCGTGGAGAACTGTCTTGCCGAGGCGTTCTGGGCAACACGGAAGAGCTCGGCTACCCCGATCGTCTGTGCCAGGGCGGTATCCTTTACCAGGGTGATGACCTCGTTTCCCATCGCAGGGATGATGCCCTTGATGACCTGGGGGGTCACGACATGGGTGAAGGTATGGATCTTGGAGAAGCCGAGCACCTCACCGGCCTCAAACTGCCCCTTGGGTATCGACTGGATGCCTCCGCGGTAGATCTCGGCAAAGTAGGCGGCGTAGTTGATGACGTACGCAACGATGACTGCGGTGAACCGGTCGTAGGAGGTCCCGAAGATGTAGTATGGGGCGAAGTAGACGAATATCAGCTGCAAGATCAGCGGCGTGCCCCGCATGATCATGATGTAGGCGTTTACCAGGGCCGAGACGAGGGGGTTCTTCGCCATGCGGCCCCTTGCAACCAGGACTCCCAGCGGTAGGGAGAACAGCAGCGTCAGGGCAAAGATCTTGAGGCTTGTAAGCGTTGCTACCAGCATCTGAAGAAGTAGCTGTACCATGTGAATCTCCTCTGAGGTCGTCTGTGCATGCCATCCTAGCGATGGTGAAGAGGGCAGGAAACAAGAAACGGGGAGCCTGAGCTCCCCGTCATAGTAGCGAATAATTTATTTTCCGACAACCGTGATGTCAGCACCAAACCACTTGGTTGCAATCTTGGCCAGGGAACCATCGGCATCCATGGCTTTCATCTGGGACCAGACCTCGTCGGCAAGCTTCTGCTCGCCCTTGCGGAATCCGACGCCATAGGCCTCGTTGGTGAGGTGTTCGTCAAGAATCCTGAAGTCCTTGCCGCTGCGGTTGATGTTGTCGTTCGCAACCAGGAGGTCAAGGATAAGGCCGTCGATTCCCCCGATCTCCAGGTCCATCAGGCCGGTAAGGTTCTCCTTGAACTCAACAACGTTTTTGATCGTTGCCTTGAAGGCGGGGCTGTTGTCCAGTGCCTCTGCTGCAGAGGAGCCGGCCTGCAGGCCGATGTTCTTCTTTGCAAGGGAGGCGAGTGTCGTGTAGGGGGAGCTTGCCTTGACAACCACAACCTGTGCATTGTTTACGTAGGGTGGGGTGAAGGTCATGGCATTGAGCCTGTCTGCGGTGATGGTGAAGCCATTCCAGATGCAGTCGATGTTGCCGGTGTTCAGTTCCTGTTCCTTGGCATTCCAGTCAATTGGCTGCAGGGCAAGCTCGACACCCATGCGCGAGGCTATCTCCTTTGCAAGGTCGACGTCAAAGCCAACGATCTCATTGTTCGCATCGCGAAAGCCCATGGGGGGGAAGCTGTCATCGAGGCCCATGATGAACTTGCCTTTGTCGAGTACCTTCTGTAGTGAGTTGTCGACCCCTGGTGCCTGTTCTTTTGAACCGGCTGCAAAGAGCGTGGTGCTCAGCAACACAAGCGCCAACAGGACAATGGTGATTTTTTTCATAGTGTTTCTCCTAAATATCAGGTGCCAAAGAGGCATTTAGAGGGAGTTTAGCGGGATAATGAAGAAATATCCAGTCCTATTGCATATTTATTCATATATTGTATAGCTTTCTATGGCTTTTCATGGAGCCTTGAGGGCAAGGGGAGCGAGAACTACCCTCACAGGTAATACTCAAACAACCCCACAAACTTGGAGAAGAGCCACAGAGGCTTGCTGTCCTGCGCCACTTCGCCATAGGTATAGTCATCGCAGACCTGTATACTTCTTGCCATATACACCTGGATTTCATCTTGCAGTTCGGCGGCAAACCGCTCGCACTCTATGATCAGCATGGATTCAGTGTTGATGTAGCTGCTGCGCGAATCGAGGTTGAAGGTGCCTATGAAGCTGATCGAGTCGTCAATAATATAGCTTTTGCTGTGGATGGAGCCCGGCCCCTGGTACTCATGGACCTGGGCAACCTTGTCCACTATCGCTTTCCTGTGGTTGTAATATCCCGCCATGGCGATGGGATTCGGGCTTGCCCGCTTTGCATTGGTCAGGATCGTGACCAGGGCCATGTCGATGTCGTACTGCCTGGCCAGGGTCTGCATGCTTTTTGTGGGGATGATGTAGGGGCTCTGGATAAAGATGGAGGATCGGCTCCGGGAGGCAAACTGCAGCAGTGTCGCAAGGCACCAGGGCTCCTTCTTCCCCCTGCCCAGGGGGTTGTGCACAAATCGGGTGGATTCGCTTGGGTAGGTCCTTTGGTTCCAGTCACTCCCTTGGAAAAGCTCAGGCTTCTCGCCCTTGATCCTCCCGTAGTGCTCCCTAAGCCTCTGGTTGAAGCGTTCTCCCTGTTCGGGGGTAAGGGTTCTCCTCTGGGCCTTTGTATGCTTGTACCGCCATACCTGGTCAAAGTAGAGCTGCATGTCCCCAATGACGGACGTTTGGGCTCCCTCATTGTATACGAGGGCCTCACGGTCATGGACAAACCTCTGCTGGTACTCTTCCTTGAGAAAATACTTGTCCCCGATGTTCCTTCCTCCGATCAGGGCGAGCTTCCCATCGACGATAATGAGCTTTTCATGCAATCGCCCCTGCCAGGCCCAGGGCCTCAACAGGCTGAACTTCTCGTACTGCCTCACCTCTATGTTCGGGTGCGTCTCAAACCCTCTCAGAGCTTCTTTGAGCTCTTTCCTCTCATAGGCGATGGAGGTAAGCCCGTCGCCCAGGATTCTGATGTGCACACCCCTGTCCGCAGCTGCGAGCAGGCACGAGAGAAAGGCATCGGTGAACCTTCCCCGGGTAAGGGTGTAGTAGGCGATGTCGACGCTCGTTTGAGCTGTTTCGACAAGGTCGAGCCGGATGCGGGCACCCTCTTCCCCTGTCTCTATCAAGGCGACTCTGTCATGGTATTTTTTCCCCATTGTATACTCCTTGGCCAATGATTCCCCCGTATCCGGTTGTGGTGATGCAAACAGTGCGATGGTGGAGAAAAAGATGGAGAGCAGGGCAAACAGGAGGGCCCGATGTATGCATGGTGCCACCCAGCGTATCTTCATTCTGGTCTTCACACTCCTTTGGTGACAGCTCACCATATTTGCATCGGTCGGGGATGGCCTTTTAGTGCATAGCCTCCTTTATGCCGACATCCCAGTGTACCATACATAAGAAAAACATACACGTGTCTAAATATAAAAAGTGTATAACTGCAAACAAGTTACTATGTGTGTATGAAGTTTTTCGGATGTAATGGGGAAGACAGAACAGATCTGCCTATGCAGGTTGCAATTGGGTGCCTTTGTGAAATCCTTGGGTTACTTCCCTTCTTTTTCTTGTTGCGCAATGTGGCAGGAGCTGGAAAAGGCACACCCTCTGCAGGCAGGGGATGTAGGCTCTCCCTTGTCGTCCAGTTCCCCACACGAGCCGCACCCGCCTTTCTTCTGCTGTTTGCGGATAGTGTGGATGGCGTACCACAGAAGAAGGACGACGACAGCGGCGACCAGGACGTTGGCCAGTATTGGTATCAACATGGGCTCCTCATACGATGAGCAGCACAAGAGAGCGGACCAGAAGTGCTGCCAGATAGGCGATGCCTGTCTGCCACACAAGGGCAAACAGCAGTTTTCTTTTGCTTCCCAGCTCCTTTGCCATGGCGCTTATTGCGGCGATGCATGGTGAGGAGAGCAGGATGAATGTCATGAATGCAAGCGCTGATGAGGGGGTGAACAGCGAGGTAATCCCTGCATCCCCCATGGTGACGCTCAAGGTTGAGACGATGGACTCCTTGGCGGCTATGCCGGTAAGAAGGGCGACGCTCGCCTGCCAGAATCCGAAACCGAGGGGCTTGAAGAGAGGTGCGATGACGCGCCCTATCGTGGCGAGCATGCTAGCCTCTGCGGCGACGGGCTGCAGCGTGAAGGAGAACGAGGAGAGCAGGTAGATGATCACGCTGGAAAGCAGGATTATGGTACCCGCCTTCTTGACGAAGTCCAGCGTTCGCTCCCTGGTCTGCAGCCAGACATTCTTGGCGGTGGGTATCTGGTAGCGGGGCAGCTCCAGGATGAATACGGTCTTCTCCTTGTGCCGGTCAAAGGCACGCATGATGAAGCCGGTCAGCACGACTGCAAGGACCCCGGTCAGGTAGATCATCGGTGCAATGTACCACTGACCCGGAAAGAAGTAGGTGATCATGAGGGCGAAGATCGGCATCTTTGCCCCGCAGGGGATGAAGGGGGTCACCAAGACGGTGAGCTCGCGTTGTTTCTTGTGCTCGATGGTGCGCGTGCTCATGATGGCGGGCACGGTGCACCCTGTTCCGATGACCAGGGGGATGATGGACTTGCCCGAAAGCCCTATGGAGCGCATCATCCTGTCCAGGATGAAGGCGATGCGGGCCATATAGCCGCAGTCCTCAAGGATGCCCAACAGCAAGAAAAGGACAAACAGCTGTGGCACAAAGGTAAGGACGGCGCCCACACCCGCTATGATGCCTCCAGTGAGGACCCCCGACAGGAGGGGGAATACGCCCAGGGAGTCCAGCAGGATGGTCAGGTTTGTACTGAGCATCTCAAAGAAGCTTTCCAGCCACCCTGTGGTTATGCCCCCCACCAATCCTATCGAAAGGTAGAAGACCCCCCCCATGATGGCGATGAACAGGGGGATTGCCCCATAGCGGCTGGTTGCGATGGTATCGAAGTTGAACGGGCGTTTCTGCACTATCTTGACTTGGCAGGCACGGCTTATCTGCTCGGCCACCTTGTAGCGCTGGTCGATGATGATCGCCTCGACATCATCATCATAGTGGTTGCGCAGGCTCTGCTGCGCTTGTGCCATGAAGGTTGCAAACTCCTCGGGGAAGGGGGGCATGGTGGAGAGGAACAGCTCGTCCTCCTCCAGCAGCTTGATCGCTGCCCACCTGGGTTGCCTTCCCTTGGGGATGGCGTGCAGGTAGTCGTCCTCCACCAGGGCGTTGATGTACTTCTCCACAAAATTGGAGAAGAGCGGGCATGCCGGGGCCCTGTTCTCCCCGAGGGCTTTTTCAACCTCCGTCCTGAACTTTTCAAGTCCAATGCCCTTGCTGGCGGATATGGAGACGACAGGGCACCCTGTCATCAGGGAGAGGCGCTTCTCATCAATGGTGATGCCCTCCTTTTCCAGGAGGTCCTGCATGTTCAGGACAATGAGCACAGGCCTGCCAAGCTCTGCAAGCTGGTTTGTCAGGTAGAGGCTGCGCTCGAGGTTGGTGGCATCGATGACATCTATGATCAGATCCGGCTGTTCGTCCAGGATATATCGGCGTGAGAGCTTTTCTTCGGGGGAGTAGGGGGAGAGGGAGTAGATGCCCGGCAGGTCCAGAATCCTGAAGCCGTTCCAAATTCCCTCTTTCTTTTCAACGGTGACTCCGGGCCAGTTGCCCACGTATGCCGTTGTGCCCGTAAGGGCGTTGAACAGGGTGGTCTTCCCGCAGTTGGGATTACCGATCAGTGATAGTGTAGGCATGGCTATCGCAGTTCTATGACGCGGGCCTCAGCCTTGCGAAGGCAGAGGTTGTATCCTCTGAGCGTAACTTCCATGGGATCGCCCATAGGGGCCATCTTGACGACCTGTATGTCCACACCCTTGGTGAAGCCCATATCCATGAGCCGTCTCTTGAGGTGCTTAGGTGCTGTGATGGCACCTACAGATGCTCGTTGTCCAACGGCTAGTTCATCCATTGTCATTGCCATGTGTATCCCTCTCAGTCATATTCGTTCTTCCATAAGTTAGTCGAAACAAACAAATAAGTCAATGGTTTTTCTATACTTTGATTGTCCCCGACATACTTGAGGATGACAAGGAAGGAGATGCATGGTACGATAGGGCATGCAAAAATCCGGAGAAGACTACCTGGAAGCTGTTTTAGCGATCCGCCAGGAGAATGGTAGGGTGAGGACTACTGATGTAGCCCTTCGCCTTGGTGTCTCCAAGCCCAGCGTAAACAGGGCTATGAAGATTCTCATGGCTGATGGGTACGTCCATCAGGAGACCTACGGTGAGATTGTGCTGACGGAAAAAGGGGAGATCAAGGCATCCCAGGTCTACTTCCGGCACAAGACGCTCACCACCTTCCTAAGTGAGATGCTTGGTGTCGATCCTAAGGTGGCTGAAGAGGATGCATGTCTCATCGAGCATGACATCTCCAGCGAGACGATGGAGAAACTAGCCATCTTCATGCAGATGCACGCCAAGAAAAAAGAGTGACCCTTTGCATGTGCTAACATTCATGTTGTTTGAAATACAGTTTTGCCACTGATATATGACGTGGCTATTTTTGTGCCCAAAACACGCTGAAAACAACAAAAACCTTTGCTTGTGAGAAGGCTGACCTGCCGTGTATACTTAAGGTATAAATGACTTTAGGAGGTCAGTATGAAAAAAACATTACTGCTGTTCGCCGTTTTGGCTCTCCTTATCCCCGCTTCCATGTTTGCCTCAGGTGCAAAGGAAACGGTCGTGGATGAGAACGCTCCCGTAACTATCCAGTACTGGACACACGAGGACCCTGCAAGGACCCAGCTCGAGACTGAGCTGATCGCAGAGTTCATGGCCAAGTACCCCAACATCACGGTCGTGAGAACCACCCAGTCCGCTGTAAAGCAGATTGAACTGGTGCAGACAGCATTTGCTGCCAACCAGGGACCCGACATGTTCAACCTGCCCATTGAAAACCAGTATGCCTATGTCTCCAACCACCGCGTAGCCCCTGTTGACTACAAGGCTGCAGGCTATGCCAGCAAGCAGGACCTGCTTGACAAGTACATCCCCGGCGTGCTGGACACAGTAACTGTCGATGGCGAAGTCTATGGCCTTCCCCTTGAGCTGACCAACTGGTCCATCTACCTCAACAAGAAGGTGTTCCGCTCTGCTGGTCTCAACCCTGAGACTGACTATCCCAAGACCTGGGAAGAGATGGCAGCCGTCTCTGCAAAACTTGTCATCCGTGATGGCGACATCCTTGTTCGCCGTGGATTTGACTTCCGCTATCCTTACTATCTGACATTCTTTGTTCCCATGGTTGAGCAGCTTGGCGGTAGCCTGCTGAGCGTCGATGGCAAGAAAGCCATCATCGGTGACGATGCCTGGATCAAGGCCCTTACCTTCATGAAGGAGTGGGGACCCAGTGGACTGAACCTCGGCTCTCCTACCTACAAGAATGCCCGTAATATCTTCAACAAGGATAACAATGACATTGCAATGGCACACACCGGGCTCTACCAGCAGGGTCGAATTGAGAAAGACAACCCAGGCTTCTTCAACAGCAAGGAGTGGATGGTCGTTCCCTTCCCCGTATTCAAGGATGCAGTGAAAAACGTCGCTTCCTGCTACTATGGTCACTTCTTCATGGTCAATGCCGACTCTTCCCCTGTTGTTCGCAAGGCCGCCTGGAAACTCTCCGGCTTCCTGCTCAGCCATGGTGAGGACTACCTAACCCGTGGTGGAAACATCATCCAGCCTACCAAGGCCCTGTTTGCTTCCGACACCTTGAAGAACATGCCCTATAGCCAGGTCTTCATCGATGATATGAACCGCTCTCACATGATCTACTACGGTGAGAACTCAGCTCAGATCCAGACCCTGATCCGCAACGCTGTCGAGTCAGTCATGCTCAGTGGTGTGAGTCCTGAAAAGGCACTTGCAACCCTCAGAGCTTCTGCCCAGGAAGTTGTTGACGAGCAATAGGTGAATGCGAGTGTCCTGCCGTAGGACGGCAGGACACCTCTCGACCTTACCTTGCATATGCTCGTTCCGTATCATCTACATCTACATCACATCACTATTTTCATAGGTAAGCCATCATCAGTTCTTACCGTTTTTAGCAATCAGTGTATGATTTGCAATGCATCAGCCCACCAGGGCTGGCATCATTTCGACTGTGGGCAGATCTGTCCCTCTCCAGGAGAAGCTCTATGGGTTCCAAGAAAAGTTTCAGTATCGAGAAAAAACAAGCGCGTTGGGGCATGGCCTTTGTCATCCCTTCCTTGGTTTTCTTCTCTGTTTTCAATTTTTATCCAATTTTGAACGCCTTTTATACGAGTTTCTTCAGTAAGAAGGCACTGAGCCGTGGAGCTCCCACATTTGTCGGTCTTGAAAACTACATCCGCCTGTTCAACCCCGCTTCTGCAGGAAATTCGCTCTCTTTCCTCAACTCTTTGAAATCGACCCTGGTCTTTACCTTGGGCACCTTCATACCCCTGTTGATCGTCAGTCTGATCATAGCGGTGTTTGTCAGCAACCTCTCAAGCAACAGGAGCAAGAAGTTCCTGCAGATAGCCTATTACTGCCCTGCAATCCTCTCCTCGGTAGTTGCAGCGACCATCTGGATGCTGATCTTCGATCCCAGGGGCTTGGGGAACCAGTGGATGAATGCCTTGCTGAGGACTCCGGGAACCGACCACCGCTGGCTTGTCGACCCTGTCATGGAGCAGGTCTCCACCATGGTCATCTACTTCTGGAAGTATATAGGATACTTTGTCATCCTCTTCATCACCGGCCTTGCCTCCATCCCCCCTGCCATCTATGAGGCGTCGACCATCGACGGGGCCAACAAGTGGCAGACTTTCTGGAGGATCACGCTGCCTCTGCTCAAGCCTACCGTTGTGCTCGTCTCTGTCATGGCGATGCTTCAGTGCCTGAAGACCTTCAGCACGCAGTACATGCTGTACACCAACGGCGCTCCTAGGGCTCCCATCAACGTCATTACGTTCAATATCTACATAACAGGTATCCAGCAGCAGTATCTCAGCAGGGCAAGTGCCATGAGTATAGTGCTCTTCGTCCTGATGCTCGGCTTGACCTTGTTTCAGTTCAAGACAACCAAGAGCGAGAATGTGGAATATTAGGAGCAGATGATGAAAAAAACACTTAAAAACATAACGGCGCCCAGCATCTTGATCGCCTTGGTCCTCCTTGGCATGCTTTTCTTCACCCTGATGCCGATTATCTTCATGATCACCTCAGCCTTCATGAATTCGCGCCAGATCGTTCGCATGCCGTTCAATTGGATCCCTGAAAGCATCCACTGGGAGAACTTCGCAAAGGCCATCCAAGGCAACGACTTCAACTACATCTTTCTGAGGAACATTACAAACTCCCTGGTGGTCAGTTCCAGTGTGGCACTTTCGACTGTCATGCTGGCCGCCCTGACCGGGTACGGTCTCGCCAAGTTCAAGTTCAAGGGGCGCAACACGGTCTTCATGATGATCATGGCCACGATGATGATCCCCTTCGAGGCGATCATGATCCCCCTGTACATGGTGGTCATGGTCCTGCGTATCCAGAACACCTACATCGGACTCATCCTTCCCTTCCTGGTCAGTGCCTTCGGCATCTTCCAGATGAAGCAGTACCTGACGACCTTCCCCACCGAATTCCTTGACGCTGCACGTGTGGACGGCATGGGTGAGTTCGGCATCTTTGTCAAGATTGTATTCCCCAACTGCAAGCCGGTGATAGCCACCCTTGCCATCCTCTCCTTCAGAGGGCAGTGGGATAACCTCCTGTGGCCGCTGCTGGTAAGCCAGAGCGAAAAGATGAAGACCATTCCCCAGTACATCTCCAACTTTGCCGCCGAGCGCAGTACCGACGAAGGGGCGATGATGGCCGCGGCTTTGATAGCTTCCATACCTATGTTCTTGCTTTTTATGTCCCTTACCAAGTACTTTATAGGTGGCTCGGCTGTGTATGAGTCAAGGAAGGGTTAAGTATGTATGACAGAATCTGTACCGATATCTATAATAGTGATCCTCTGTACGCCTCCCTGCTGGACATCTGTCCTGATCTGGAGATGTTCCCGCCCCTAGGAAACCTGCCTTTCAACCGGTATCTGCTGGTTTCCAAAAACCAGCAGAGCATCATCAGGGCGAGGCAGATGGGCATAGCCAGCGCATCCCCCAATCCTGAGCTCAAGGCGGATCTGCTCCTTGCTGAGGCTATGGACCTGCGCCCCTACCTCTCCTTCATCAACGACTCACCCAAGGGGTGCAATCTCTTTATCTTTGACATGGGCAACGTGGTGGTCAAGAACATCCACATGCTGGGAAAGATTTCCCGGCGCCTGGGCCTCGACAAGGAGGAGTTCAAGGCCGACTACCGCAACTATGATTTTGCCATGATGGACGGCACCCTGCCCATAGAGGCCTATTGGGAGCATGTCCGGGCCAAGTTCGGCATCAAGGTGGAGGGAAACCCCTTTGCCAAGGATTTCAATCCCCACTTCAATGATGAGGTTGTCGCCCTGATCAAGCGCCTCCGTTCTGAGGGCAAGCGCGTAGTGTGCGGATCCAACACCTTTGCACCCCACTGGGACATCCTGGAGAGGATGGGAGCCCTCGCTCTCTTTGACAAGAGCTATGCATCTCATGAAATTGGCATCTCCAAGCCTTCCAGGCAGTTCTTTGAGCACATCCTGAAAAAGGAGAAGGCTGAGGCGGCAAAGACCTACTTTGTGGATGACTACGAGGAGAACATTGTCCTGGCATCCACGTTGGGCATCAAGTGCCTGCTCTATGCTGACGGCATTGAGAAGAGTGCCTCCCTCAAGTTGGAAGAGGCTTTCGGCCTCTGATTGGAAACGATGGGCGTGTAGCGTAAAGATTACGCCTCTATCCTCTGAATCATGTAGCAAAAAACCTGCATCCCAAACTTGAGATGCAGGTTTTTTGTTTGGAAAGCATAGTCCACACATCCTCTTTTTCAGAGCTGAAGATTCTTCGTAGCCTCTTGCAAACCTTGCATGATAGGAGCCGCTATTTCTTCGGGAAAATCCTGAGGAAGTTTAGCCGTCACTCCGCTGATAGCTGAAGGAACCTCCTGCAATATTTCATCTATTATTTCATGCATCAACGGGATAGAACCAGTACTGTGAGCTTGCTCAAGCCAATGCCTTTTCTGGATTCTGGCCCATTCATAGTGGCGGTTTGTACCAGCCACAGCCATTGCCATTTTTAATTTTTGCTTGGGAATCATGCCAATCCCATGACCCAGGACCGGATAGGCTGAGACTACATCATACAGAGGGGTCAGCGTGTATCGTCCCTGCCTTTCAAGGAAGATGCTAAAGTTTTTGGCATGGCCGTCAGGAGCTGCCAGCAACCAGAAAAGAACCTGTGTTTTGAGGAATTTCTTCCGACTCTCCTGTGGGTCGGCAGCATTGAGCAAGATTTTCATCAAGGAGGAAATCCCAGGTCCTCCTTCAGATTCATACTTCATGCTCGCTTGTGTGCCTGTTGCTTGGCAAAGGTCTTCTTGGGGGAGTCTCATCCACCATGTTCGGTCAGAGGAAAGACGGCGGTCAAATCGTTCAACAACGAGAACTTTCTGGTCTTCAAAGGTTGCAATATCAGTTTTTGCAACATCCAGGCCAAAAGCTTCGAGAAGGTTGAGGCAAAGCCATTCATTCTCAACTGATCCTCCCATATCTGCCTGCATTGTGCCAATTTTACCTAAAGGAAGTTTGAAGATGTGTGTCGTGGGTGTCGATCCGATTGGACTGCACCAAAAGCCTTCATGGAGGAGCAGCGCAGTTTTCTCCTGGGCACCTGCAAGTGAGATCCTGAAAGGGTCCTCATGGGAATATCCTGGAATACTTCCTGCCTTGATCGATCGTATGATGGTAGCAACATCATGTGAACTCAGGCTTCGAGCCTCAATAGTATGGATATCAGTAGGAATGTTTCCTTCTGGCAATAGTTGTAAGGCACCCACACAGTCTTTGCCAATTTCACCTAACAGATCGAAAGCCGAAGTCGTCCTACAGCCAAACCGACGCTGGATTCTGGCTCTGATGTCAGAATTGTCAGGCAAGAGGTTGTCAAAGAAATCTTCAATGAGTTGCCCTTGCAAAGGTTTTGCAGATGGGCTCAAGGGTAGAGAGAGTGAAAGAGGGCGCACGGAAGGACTGGCAAGCCATGAATCAGTATATGTGAAGAGATGGCCATTTCTTGGTTCTTGTGTCCACGTACCCACACGCTCTCCATTCATCCAGACATCCAAAGCGTTGTTCATGTTACCACTCTCCTTTCTGTGAATCATCAGTTCTTGTGGGTTTCGGTTTCAGGGTCAATTCGAAATCTAGAGCAGAAAGAAGCTTAAGGAAACTGTCTAGGGTACATCTCTCTGGATCATTTTCAAGGGCAGAGATGGTTTTGGGGAGAAGGCCCACTTTTGCTGCAGCTTCAGCCTGCGTAAGGTTCAGGGTCTTTCTCCGGTTCTTTAGGGCTATTGTGAGTTGATACGGGGTAAGGATGAGATGTTCCATAGGACCTCCATAGGGTTTGGGATACATAAAATATACCTTGTAGGGTTAAATCTGTCAATATACCTTATAGGGTAAACAATTGATATATCCCCTATAAGGTAAATTTGCTAGACAGTAAGATACTGTAATATATTGGTGAACAGCATGTGCATTGTTCTGAAATTTCCCCGCTCCAACACAATCATGTGTAGGAACCCTCTTGTATATCCTGTGTCTTGTTACAAAAAATCCTGCACTCATGCAGGATTTTTTGTGTTCGGAAGGACTGAAGGAATCCTTATGGTATGGTAGCTGCTCTTACTGTCCGCTATGCTCATCCCTGTACTGTGTCGGGGTAAGGCCGGTAAAGCGCTTGAAGATCTTGGCAAAGTAGCCGGGGGTAGGGAAGCCGCAGTTGGTTGCAATCTCGCCGATGTTGCGCTTGGGGTCCTTCATCAGTTCCACTGACTTGTTGATCCTCCAGGCGTTGAGGTACTGCAGGAAGTTCAGGCCGGTTACCTCCTTGAAGAGGCGCGAGAGGTGGCTCTCTGAAAGTTCCAGGAAGGCAGCGGCCTCCTGCAACCCTACCGGGCTGGAGTAGTTATCCGAGATGAAGGCTATGGTGCTGTCGATGACGTGGTTGTTCACATTGCGCGGCAAGGTGATCAGCTCGGGGGCGCTTGAGCGCTTGTCCTGCTTCATCAGCTCGAAGTCACGGTCCTCCTCCTCAATCTTCTTGACAAGGTTTGCAAGCGTCTCCTCAAGCTCCTCGTCGTCCACCGGCTTGAGCAGGTAGTCGAACACCCCAAGCCTGATGGCCTGCTTCATGTAGTTGAAGTCGGAGTGGCCGCTGAGGATCACCGCATGGTTTACCGGGCAGCGTGAGAGCATGGCAAGCCCGTCCAGACCGGGGAGCCTGATGTCGGTAAGTACGATATCCGGTTCCAGTTCCTTGATGAGCCTTTCTCCTTCGAGCCCGTCACTGGCGGTTCCTATCAGCTCGAGGCCGAGTAGCTTCCACCGTATTGATGATACTATCTCGTCCCTTACAATCTTCTCATCTTCAACAAATACTACAGTGTAACTCATACGGTACTCCCTTGTGTCCTATCATCGCCTCTAGGGAAGGAAATGGAAACCACCGTACCTTCCATTTCTTTGGATACGATTGAGAAACTCATCTTTTTTCCATACCTGAGGGTCAGACGCCTATATACATTGTATACACCAACGTGGGTTGAGTTTGCAAGGTCATCGAGGTCGTCTGGGAGTGTTCCCGGGGGAAAACCCACTCCATCGTCCTTGACGGTGATGTAAATCATCCCGCTTCGCTCCCAGACCAGGACCTCTATGTTCCAATCGCCTGCCTTCGGCTCCAGCCCATGGACGATGGAGTTCTCCACCAAAGGCTGGATTATCAGCTTGGGGGTCTTCACCATCTCGCAAGTGGGGTCGAGTTCTGAATGCACATGCAGCTTCTCACCGAAGCGTATCTTCTGGATGGTCAGGTAGGAGTCGATCAGGGCCATGCTCTCCTTGAGGGTGCATTCGCTCTCGTGGTTGTCTATGGTGGAGCGCAGCAGCTTGCCCAGCTTTATGGTGATGGTGTAGATATCCTCCTCTCCATGCATCTTGGCAAGTGCCTTGATGGTGTTCAGCGTGTTGAAGAGGAAGTGGGGGTTCATCTGGCTCTCCAGGGCCTTGCGTTCAGCCTCCGCCACCTTCTGCTGCTCTTCGCGTGTCAGGTTCAGCAGGCTGCTGATCTGTTCGACCATGACGTTGAAGGAGTGGTCCAGCTGGGCGAACTCCTCGATCTTGGCATACTCCTTCTTTGTTGACAGGTTTCCCTGTTCAACCTCCCTCATCGAAGAGGCGAGGGCCCTGATGGGTTTTGTGATGGAGCGTGAGAAGATCAGCGAGAGGGCTATGGCCAGGATGGTGCCGATGCCCATCATCAGGGCAAAGGCCCATAGCCACTGGTTCAGGTTCTCCTGGAACGGGACCGAGCTGATGATGCCTGCAAGGGCGAGGGAGGTTCCCGGAATGGCCGCGGTTGCGATGATGGAGGTTCCTTCCTGTATGACGCCGTTGGAGAAGTCCCCCTTGAAGTTGGTCAGTTCAGGAAAGAGGCTGAAGGAGCCGAACTTTTCGGAGTGGATAAGCGAGGAAGCGGAAAAGTCCACAGTATCCAACAGCAGTTCCTCTCCAAGCACCCTGTCGGTATTGATGGCGTTGGTCAGGGCCTCTGCGTATATCTCCACAACAAGGTAGCCCAGATTGGTCCCCGACGGGTCGTAGACCCTTCGCAGGATGGAGGCTAGCACCTGCTTGCCTGTCTCGGTGGTCCTGTGGCTTCTGATGCTGATCAGCGAGGCTGTCTGGGAAACGTTCTGATTCTGGCTGATGATGCTGTTCATATCCCAGTCGTTGCCGTGGTAGCGCAGGTCAAAGACCTCTGGAAATTCGTGGGTCGATATCCTTACCCTGCCGGAGTTGCTCACCAAATGTGCACTTGCAAGGTAGGTGTCCCCCTTCATGGTACCGAAGAGCAGCTGGTACAGGTCGCGCGATTCGCTGGAATTCCCATCCAGGACATCCTCCTTGAGGATGGCGATCGCCAGTTCGTCTGTGGAGATGCTGTATGCCTTATGCCTGTACTCATCAAGGACGGTACCCAGTCTCTGGGCATCCAGGCTGACGATGTCCTTTGCCTGCTTTTGGAGGTAGCGGACCTGGCTGCTATCGCCTGTCAGGGTATAGTAGAAGGAGAACAGGCCCAGGGGGACTATCATGACTATGATGAAGTAGAGTAGGAGCCTGCCAAAGAGGTTTGTCCTTCTGAGTTTCCAAGTCTTTTTGCTCATGGCGACAGTGTACTGACAAAGGGGGGGTGCATTCAATATCTGTAGGGTTGAACGTATTTTTACTGCATAAACATACTGTTTGATGCATATTTGTATCTAGTCCTGCTTTGAGGGTTGACACGCATGGGAAAACCGCGTTACAACCTTTACAAGGCTATTCAGCCATTTTTGAGGAGTGTATTGTGAAAGGGTTTGCAAGGCAGTTACGTCAGCATACAGATGGAAAAGACAGAACAATGCAGTCTGGCTCCTATGCCTGTGCACAAGATTCTTCTCGCTCTGGCGCATCGGCGATGCGTACCTTTCTCTCTGACAATGTCATACTCTCAAACCTCCTCCTCCTTGCCCTCCCCATTTCCCTTATTCTAATCGTAGTAAGCCTAATTATTCTCTAGCCACGGCGACAGAGCATATCTGTCAGGTCCGTGGAAAAATTCCCCTCATACAGGGGACCGATAGCCTATACCCATTGCATAAGAACAAAAAGGAGCCCGAAAGCATGAAAAACAGAGAAAAACGGTACACCCTAGCCATTCTGGTAAACAACCAACCCGGTGTGTTGATGCGCGTCGTCTCACTTTTCAGCCGCCGTGGCTACAACATCGACAGCCTGTCGGTAGGCGAGACTGAGAACACTGCATTCAGCCGCATCACCATTGTCATCAGCGGCGACCGCGAGATCGTGGAGCAGATCAAGAAGCAGGTGGGCAAGCTCATCGATGTGAAACGGGTCTATGAGATGACCCAGACCCGCTCCATCCAGCGTGAGCTGGTCATGGTCAAGGTCTCCACCACAGCATCGAGCAGGACAGAGATAGTCGAGCTTGGCCAGATCTTCAAGGCAAAGATCATCGATGTGACCGCCTCTACGGTGACGCTCGAGATGACCGGAAGCCTGGATAAGATCCAGAGCTTCTACGACCTGCTGAGCCCCTATGGGATAGTGGAGATGTCGCGCACCGGCATAACCGCCCTTGAACGCGGCTCAAGGCCCTTGAGCTCCATCAGCTACAGCGAAGATGAGAACTAGAAAGCAACGCCAACATGGCGCTCTATACAAACAGGCCTTGTGGCCGGAGGATAGGATTCAATGAGTACAATGTATTATGATTCGGAAGCTGACCTTTCAAAGCTGGACGGTAAGAAAGTCGCCATCATCGGCTACGGCAGCCAGGGCCATGCCCATGCGCTGAACCTGCACGAAAGTGGTGTGGATGTGGTGGTCGGGCTCTACAAGGGTTCGAAGAGCTGGAAGATTGCCCAAGAGGCAGGCCTGCAGGTTACCACAGTAGAAGAAGCTTCAGCGATGGCCCAGGTCATCATGATGCTCCTTCCTGACGAAAAGCAGGGGCAGATCTACTACGAAAGCATCGAAGCCGGCCTGACCAAGGGCAAGTACCTTGCCTTCGCACACGGCTTCAATATCCATTTCGGCCAGATCAAGCCACCTTCTGATGTCAACGTCATCATGATCGCCCCCAAGGGCCCCGGTCATACCGTGCGCACCCAGTTCCAGGAGGGTAAGGGCGTCCCTTCATTGATCGCCATCCACCAGGACCCGAACGGAGATTCCAAGGAGATTGCCCTTGCCTATGCAAAGGGCCTCGGAGCCGGCAGGGCAGGCATCTTTGAGACCTCCTTCAAGGAAGAGACGGAGACCGACCTCTTCGGCGAGCAGGCTGTCCTCTGTGGTGGCGTGACCGCCCTCATCAAGGCTGGGTTCGACACGTTGGTCGAAGCTGGCTACCAGCCTGAGATGGCATACTTCGAGTGCTGCCATGAGATGAAGCTCATCGTCGACCTGATCAACCAGGGAGGCCTTTCATACATGCGTTACTCCATCAGCGATACCGCAGAGTATGGCGACTACATCACCCAGGACAAGATCATCACCGACGACACCCGCAAGGCGATGAAGGGCATCCTCACCGACATCCAGGAGGGCACCTTTGCCCGCAACTGGCTGTTGGAGAACCAGGTGAAAAGGCCCTACTTCAATGCCAAGAAGCGCATTGAGAGCGAGAGCCTTCTGGAGAAGACCGGGGCGAAGCTTCGTTCCCTGATGAGCTGGCTGAAGAAATAACCCAATAATTCTGAAGAGGACACTATGGAAAAAGAGAGAATATTCATTTTCGACACCACCTTGAGAGATGGCGAGCAGGCACCTGGCTACAGCATGAACCTTGACGAAAAAATTCGTATGGCCCAGCAGTTGGAGTCTCTAGGTGTGGACATCCTTGAGGCGGGCTTTGCCATAGCGTCCCCCGGGGATTTTGCCAGCGTGCAGGCCATAAGCCGGGCCGTGAAGGAGGTGACCGTAGCCTCCCTTTCACGCGCCCTGGTCAAGGATATCGATGCGGCATGGGAGGCTGTGAAGGAGGCCCGCAGGCCCCGGATCCACACCTTCCTTGCCACCAGCGACCTGCATCTGCAGTACAAGCTGAAGCTGAGCCGTGAGCAGGCCTTGGAAAAGGCTGTAGCGATGGTCAGGTATGCAAGAAGCCTCTGTGGTGAGGTGGAGTTCTCCTTGGAGGATGCCACGCGCAGTGACCTCGACTACCTGTGCCGCGTTGTCGAGGCTGTCATTGCAGCAGGAGCTCAGGTGGTCAACCTGCCCGACACGGTAGGCTACGCCACACCTGAGGATATGAAGAGAATGGTCTCCTCGGTGATGAACCGGGTACCCAACATCGACAAGGCCATCATAGCGGTGCACTGTCACAACGACCTGGGCCTTGCGGTGGCCAACACCATGGCAGGGCTGCAGGCTGGGGCCCGCCAGGCTGAGTGCACCCTGTGCGGCATCGGAGAGAGGGCAGGCAATGCCGCCCTTGAAGAGATTGCCATGGCCATCAGGACGCGGGGGGATGAGTACTCCTTCATCTCCAACATAAGGACAGAGGAGATCTACCGCTCAGCAAGGGTGCTGACCTCCATAACCGGGGTGAAGATGAACCCCTCCAAGGCGATCGTGGGAGCCAACGCCTTTGCCCATGAGAGCGGCATACACCAGCATGGCATGATGGCAAACAGCCTTACCTACGAGATCATGACCCCAGAGAGCGTGGGTGTCCTCACCACCAGCCTGGTGCTTGGCAAGCATAGCGGCCAGCACGCCTTTGAGAAGCGCCTGGTCGACCTGGGCTACGCCCTGGGCAAGGACGAGGTCATCCGCCTGTTCGGTGAGTTCAAGAATCTTGCAGACCGCAAGAAGACCATCACCGACCGCGACCTCATCGCGTTGGTGGAGAGCACCAGCAAGAGTTCCCCTGTCACGTGGGAGCTTGACTCCTTTGTGGTCAACAGCGGCAACATGATGACCAGCACCGCGTGCGTCACCCTCAAGAAAGGGGAGAAGAAATACCAGGAGGTCGCCTGTGGCACCGGGCCGGTCTACGCTTCGCTGCGTGCGGTTGAGAAGATCATCCGCCACCCCTTCGGCCTTGAGGACTACACCTTGCAGGCGGTCACCGAGCACCGCGATGCCCTTGGTGAGGTCGTGGTGAAGATCAGCGACGGCCATGGTGTCTACCGTGGCAGGGGTGTGAGCACCGACGTCATCGAGGCCTCCATACTCTCGTGCCTCGCTGCGGTGAACCGCATGCTTGATGAAAGTGAGCCGCGCTCGGTGCAGGGGGTGAAGGTGACCTCTGCTCCCAACTTTGCCAATGACATGCTCAGAGGTCATAGCGACAAGAAAAAGGAGCTCTCCGATGAGTAAGATAGCCCTGTTCGATTCAACCCTGCGTGACGGAAGCCAGGGAGAGGGGATCAGCTTCTCCGTTGAGGACAAGCTGAAGATTGTACGGGCCCTCGATGCCTTGGGTGTGCAGTACATTGAGGCGGGGAACCCCGGCTCTAACCCCAAGGACCTGCAGTTCTTTGAACGGGCGCAGAGCCTGTACCTCAAGCATGCCACGCTGGTGAGCTTCGGCTCGACCAGAAGAAGGGACACTCTTGCCAAGGATGATGTGAATTTGCAGAACCTGGTCAGGAGCAATACGAAGGTGGTCTCCATCTTCGGCAAGAGCTGGGACTTCCATGTCACCGACATCATCAAGACAACGCTCCAGGAGAACCTGGCAATGATCGAGGACAGCGTGCGCTTCATCGTGGAGTCCGGCAGTGAGGTCTTCTTTGATGCCGAGCACTACTTTGACGGCTACGTTGCAAACAAGGAGTACGCCCTTGCAACCCTGAAGGCCGCCCTTGACGGCGGTGCCTCGACCTTGGTGCTGTGCGAGACCCGCGGGGGGATGCTCCCTTCGCTGGTGGCATCCATCACAAAGGAGACGGGCCGCCTGTTCCCCTCGGTTACCCTGGGCATCCATGCCCACGACGACATAGGGTGCGGCGTCGCTTCCTCCATAGCGGCAATTGAGAGTGGGGCGACACAGGTGCAGGGTACGCTGCTTGGCTTCGGCGAGAGGTGCGGCAATGCCAACCTGGCCAGCATCGCCGCCATTCTGGAGACCAAGATGGGTCATGACTGCCTCAACGGCGTCATCCTGGAGAACCTCACCCCTGTCTGCCGTGCCGTGTCTGAGGTTGCAAACGTGCGCATCCCCCATGGCACGCCCTTCATCGGGCGCAGTGCCTTTGCTCACAAGGGTGGGATGCATATCGACGGGGTGCAGAAGAACCCCGCTTCCTTTGAGCATATAGACCCGCACGTTGTCGGTAATGAGCGCAGGCTCCTGATGAGCGAGGTTGCCGGTCGCGCCCTGATGAAGGAGCGCATCGCAACCATCGTCCCCGACCTGGACAGGGATGATCCGGTGACCGTCGCCCTGATGGATGAGCTTAAGCGCCTTGAGGCGCTAGGCTACCAGTTTGAGGGTGCGGAGAGCTCCTTTGACCTGGTCATCCGCCGCCACCTGAGGATGTATCGCCCCTTCTTCACCCTGGTCCATTTCCAGACCCTGGGCAGCATGCCCTACGCCGACCCCCTTTCCGGGGCAACGCACCAGGCGGTGGTCAAGGTGAAGGTCGGAGGCGAGAGCGCCATAACGGCTGCCGAGGGCGAAGGTCCGGTCAATGCCTTGGACAAGGCGCTGCGCAAGGTGCTGGAGCAGTTCTACCCGACGCTCAAGAGCGTGCACCTCACCGACTACAAGGTGCGGGTGCTGGACTCGGGCAGTGCGACAGCCTCTAAGGTCAGGGTTCTGATCGAATCCACCGATGGGCAGGACACCTGGTCCACCATCGGGGTGAGCAAGGATATAATCGAGGCGAGCTGGCTCGCCTTGAGTGACAGTATAGAGTACAAACTGATCGCCGATGGGATCCGCCCAACGGACGACATAGAGTAAGGAGACGCCAATATGGGCATGACAATGACACAGAAGATTCTTGCTCACCATGCAAAGCTGGACTCGGTGAGAGTAGGGCAGCTGATCATGGCTGATCTTGATATGGTGCTGGGTAACGACATTACCGCTCCCGTTGCAATCAATGAGTTCCCCAAGTTCGGGAAGGAGACGGTCTTTGATAAGGACAAGGTTGCCCTTGTTCCCGACCACTTCTCCCCCAATAAGGATATCAAGGCAGCCGAGCAGTGCAAGGCCATGAGGATGTTTGCCAGGGAGCACTCGATCACCAACTACTTTGATGTGGGACAGATGGGCATCGAGCATGCCCTGCTTCCTGAGAAGGGTCTGGTGGGAGCCGGCGAGCTGGTCATCGGAGCCGACAGCCACACCTGCACCTATGGGGCCCTTGGCGCCTTCTCCACAGGTGTTGGTTCGACTGACATGGCCTGCGGCATGGCCAGTGGCCAGGCTTGGTTCAAGGTACCCTCTGCCATCAAGTTCAACCTGACGGGGAAGTTCAACCGCTTTGTCAGCGGCAAGGACCTCATCCTGCACATCATCGGCATGATCGGTGTCGACGGGGCCCTCTACCAGAGCATGGAGTACAGTGGACCGGGAGTCGCCTCCCTCTCCATTGACGACCGTTTCACCGTTGCCAACATGGCCATCGAGGCCGGGGCGAAGAACGGGATCTTCCCCGTTGATGAGGTCACCCTTGCCTATCTTGCAGAGCACTGCAAGCGCGAGCCCCTCATTTTTGAGGCTGATGAGGATGCACCCTATGATAGGGTCATTGACATTGACCTGTCAAAAGTGAAGAGCACCGTAGCTTTCCCCCACCTGCCTTCAAACACCCGCACCATCGATGAGGTAGGTGAGATCAGGATCGACCAGGTTGTCATCGGCTCGTGCACCAACGGGCATATCAGCGACCTGCGTGAGGCTGCTGCCATACTCAAGGGCCACACGGTCGCCCCTTGGGCTCGGTGCCTCATCTTCCCCGCCACCCAGAAGATCTGGAAGCAGGCGATGAATGAGGGGCTCTTTGATATCTTTGTGGACAGCGGCTGCGCTGTCTCCACCCCTACGTGCGGACCCTGCCTAGGCGGGCATATGGGAATCCTGGCTGAGGGGGAGCGTGCGGTAAGCACCACCAACCGGAACTTCGTCGGCCGCATGGGCCACCCGAAGAGTGAAGTCTATCTTGCAAGTCCGGCTGTAGCCGCTGCAAGTGCGATCAAGGGGTACATCGCCGACCCCGCCAAAGTGCAGGAGGGACGATAATGCAAGCAAGAGGATCTGCCTTCAGATATGGGGATAACGTCGACACCGACGTCATCATCCCTGCGAGGTATCTCAATACCTCCAACCACAAGGAACTGGCCATGCACTGCATGGAGGATATCGACTCCGAGTTCATCAAGCAGGTGAAGCCGGGCGACATCATCGTAGCCGACAAGAACTTCGGGTGCGGCTCGAGCCGCGAGCACGCCCCCATCGCCATCAAGGAGAGTGGGATCTCGTGCGTCATCGCGCGCACCTTCGCGCGCATCTTCTACCGCAACTCGCTGAACATCGGCCTGCCGATCCTCGAGTGTGAGGAGGCATGTGACGGCATCAAGGCAGGAGATGTGGTGAGTGTGGATTTCTCCACCGGCCTCATTACCAATGAGACCAGTGGCAAGAGCTTCCAAAGCGAACCCTTCCCTCCCTTCATGCAGGCCCTGATCCAGGCAGGCGGACTCGCCCCATATATGGTAAAGCAGGGGGAGAAGGCATGAACAAGCATATAGCACTGGTGCCGGGGGACGGCATCGGGGTCGACATTGTACGGGAGGCGGTCAAGGTCCTTGACCGTGTGGCCGCCAAGTTCGGCCACCAGTTCACCTACAGCACCTACCTTGCCGGCGGGTGCGCCATCGACGCCACCGGCAAGCCGCTCCCCCCTGAGACCCTCAAGGGGTGTAAGGAGAGCGACAGCATCGTCTTAGGGGCTGTAGGAGGTCCCAAATGGGACAAGCAACCCAGTGACAACCGTCCGGAGAAGGCCCTGTTGGGGCTTCGCGGTGAGTTGGGCCTGTTCTGCAACCTCAGGCCTGCCATCATCTACAAGCAGCTCTCCGATGCATGCCCCTTGAAGGCGGAGATAGTGGGCGAGGGGTTGGACATCATGGTGGTGCGCGAACTCACCGGAGGCATCTATTTCGGGGAGCGTGGGCGTGACGAAAACAGTGCCTACGACACGATGAGCTATACCGTCTCTGAGATCGAGCGCATCGTCCGCAAGGGCTTTGAGATCGCACAGAAGCGGACCAAGAGGCTCTGTTCTGTCGACAAGGCAAACATCCTCAACACAAGCCAGCTCTGGCGTGAGGTTGTGGAGCGCCTTGCCCCGGAGTACGCCGATGTAGAGCTCAGCCACCTCTATGTGGACAACGCTGCCATGCAGCTGGTGCGCAACCCCCGTCAGTTCGATGTCATTGTGACTGAGAACATGTTCGGTGACATCCTCAGCGATGAGGCTTCCCAGATCACCGGCTCGATCGGGATGCTGCCCTCGGCTTCGCTGAGGGAGGATGGCTTTGGCATGTATGAGCCCATCCATGGCAGTGCCCCTGACATTGCAGGCAAGGACGTGGCCAACCCCATAGCCACCATCCTCTCAGTAGGGATGATGCTGCGCTATACCTTTGGCCTGGCAGAGGAGGCTGATGCAGTGGAAGCTGCGGTTTCCTCTGTCCTCGATGCGTCCTATCGCACCGCAGACATCTACACCAAGGGCATGAAGCTCGTTGGTACAAAAGAGATGGGCACCCTCATAGCCCAGGCCCTGTAAAGGGGAGGTAGTAGGATGGACGACAGCAAGAGACGATCGAGCGTGATGACCGAAGGGGTGGACAAGGCCCCTCACCGTTCCCTTATGAAGGCACTGGGTTGGACTGACCGTGAGATTCATATGCCCATGATAGGCATCGTAAACGGAGCCAATGAGATCATCCCCGGACATATCCACCTTGATAGGATTGTTGATGGGGTAAAGGCAGGCGTCCGCGCTGCAGGGGGGAACCCTGTATCGTTTCCTGTCATCGGCGTCTGTGATGGCATAGCGATGGGACATACCGGTATGAAGTACTCCCTTGCCAGCCGTGAGATCATCGCCGATTCCATCGAGATCATGGCTACCGCCCATCCCTTCGATGCCCTGGTCTTTGTCCCCAACTGCGACAAGATCGTCCCGGGCATGCTCATGGCGGCGGCCAGGCTGAACATCCCCTCGATCTTTGTTTCGGGAGGTCCTATGCTCGCAGGCCATGTTCCCGGAGGCGCGGTCAACGGGATGAGCCTCTCGACGATGTTTGAGGCTGTCGGCAGCCATGCTGTTGGGAAGATGAGCCAGGAGCAGCTTGATGTCTTTGAAGACAGCGCCTGTCCTACCTGTGGCTCGTGCAGCGGCATGTATACGGCCAACAGCATGAACTGTCTCACCGAGGCCATCGGCATGGGCCTTCCTGGGAATGGTACCATTCCCGCTGTCTACAGTGCGCGTGACCGTCTTGCCAAGGAAGCAGGGTATATGATCATGGAGCTTCTGAAAAAGAACATACGCCCCTTGGATATCATGACACCTAAGGCATTTGCCAATGCCCTCGCTGTCGATATGGCCCTTGGATGCAGTACCAACACGATGCTCCATCTTCCAGCAATCGCCCATGAGGCCCATGTGGAGCTGGATATCTTCATGGCTAATGAAGTCAGTGCAAAGGTTCCCAACCTCTGCCACCTTGCCCCGGCAGGTCCCTACCATATCGAGGACCTCTATCGAGCCGGTGGTGTATTAGCTGTGATGGGCGAGCTTGACAAGAAGGGCCTGTTGGATGGATCTCTTCCTACGGTAAGCTGCAAGACCATTGGCGAACTGTATAGGGCGGCACCCAACTACAACACCGAGGTCATCAGGCCAATCGACAATCCGTATTCGGTAACTGGAGGAATCGCAGTGCTGCAGGGCAACCTCGCCCCCGATGGGGCTGTGGTCAAGCGAAGCGCTGTCGACAAGGCGATGCTTGTCCACACCGGCCCTGCCAGGGTCTTTGAGAGCGAGGAGGATGTCATCAAGGCCATCTATGCCTCAGAGATCAACAAAGGGGACGTGGTGGTCATCCGCTACGAGGGACCCAAGGGGGGACCGGGGATGCGCGAGATGCTCAGCCCCACCTCAGCCATCGCCGGCATGGGCCTGGACAAGGATGTGGCGCTCATCACCGACGGGCGCTTTAGCGGTGCCACGCGCGGTGCCTCCATCGGGCATGTGAGCCCTGAGGCTGCCGAGGGCGGACCGATTGCCCTGGTAGAGGAAGGGGATATGATCAGCATTGACATCCCGAAGGGGCAGCTTGAGCTGTTGGTCGAAGAGAGTGAACTGGAAAAACGAAAGAAAGGTTGGAAATGTAAGCCAAGTCCTATTACCGGCGGCTACCTGGCAAGGTATGCCAAGCAGGTGACGAGCGCTTCAACTGGTGCGATTTTCAAGCAATAAGACCAAAATACTAAGGAGAACCTACCATGCAGATGACCGGAGCACAGATAATAATTGAGTGTTTGGCCGAACAGGGCACCGATGTCGTATTCGGCTTCCCAGGCGGGGCAGTGTTGCCCTTGTATGAGGCCCTGTACCAGAACCAGGATCGTATCAGGCACATCCTGACTGCCCATGAGCAGGGAGCCAGCCATGCTGCGGACGGGTATGCCCGTTCCACCGGCAAGGTGGGGGTGTGCATAGCAACCAGCGGACCTGGAGCCACCAACTTGGTGACCGGGATCGCTACGGCCTATATGGACAGCGTGCCCATGGTTGCCCTGACGGGAAACGTGACGCTGCCGCTCTTGGGCAAGGACAGTTTCCAGGAAGTTGACATCACCGGCATCACCATGCCCATCACCAAGCACAACTACATCGTCAAGGATGTGGCCATGCTCGCCCAGACCATCCGCAGTGCCTTCAGGATCGCCCAGGAGGGCCGCCCCGGTCCTGTGCTCATAGACATCCCCAAGGATGTCACAGTCCATACGGCTGACTTTGTAGCCATGAAGCCCGAGCCCATCTTGCCCAGGACTGAGCGCCTGAGCGAGGAGAGTATGGAGATGGCGATCAAGTTGATCGAGGAGAGCGAAAGGCCGATGCTCTATGTCGGTGGGGGAGTCATCAGAGGCAAGGCCTCCGCTGAGCTGGGGCAGTTTGTTGATCTTATCGATGCCCCTATCTGCACCTCCCTGATGGGCTGTGGTGCCATAAGCTCCTATAACGAGCGCTTCACCGGCATGGTGGGGATGCACGGCTCGAAGGTCTCCAACATGTGTGTCTCGGCTTGTGACCTGCTGGTGGTGGTTGGAGCGCGCTTCAGTGACCGCGTGGTCAGCAAGGCAAGCGGCTTTGCCCAGAACGCAAGGATAATCCATATCGATGTGGACCCCGCTGAGATCGACAAGAACATCAAGACCTACTGCCACGTCATCGGGGACGTGAAGGTGGTGCTCTCTGAACTGAACAAGCGCATCTCCAAGCCCCATTCCAACGAGAAGTGGATGGACCAGGTACGCTCATACAAGTTGCGCTACCCCATCCGCTTTGATAATGAGAGCCAGCGTGCGAAGACCATCCTCAAGAGCCTGCAGAAGGTCCTTCCCCCGGAGTTCTACATCGTTACAGAGGTAGGACAGCACCAGATGTGGGCAGCTCAGTTCCTCAAGCATGTCCAACCCGGTCACTTCCTGACCAGCGGCGGCTTGGGGACCATGGGCTATGGGACCGGAGCTGCAATAGGAGCTCAGGTGGGGAATCCCAAGAGCCGGGTTGTCAACGTGGCAGGGGACGGGAGCTTCGGCATGAACTGCAACGAGCTTGCTACCATTGCCCGCTACAACCTGCCTGTGGTAATCCTATTGATGAACAACCACACCCTGGGTATGGTGCGCCAGTGGCAGACTCTTTTCTTTGACAACCACTACAGCGAAACCACCTTGGATGGCGGTGTCGATTGGATCAAGCTTGCAGGTGCCTATGGGATCGAGGGGCGCCGGATAGGCCTCGATGATGATCCTAAGGCTATCCTGCAAGAGGCCTTGGACCTGAAGGCTCCTGTGGTGATCGAGTGTGAGATCCCAGTCGACGACAAGGCCTATCCGATGGTAGCCCCCGGGGCTTCCATCGACGATATGCTTGGAGTAGGGGAGCTGGGCGACTACTGAAAAACGTAGGATAGCAGTTCAAAAAGGGTTATCCCCAAGGCAGCGCTGATATTTATCAGTGTCTGCCTCTGGGGTACCCTTTTGTTTTTTTCAATGTAGTGTATCTGGCTTCTGGTGAGATAGGCCCGATCCATCAGTTCCTGTTGTGTCATCTTTTGTGCAAGTCGTAATTGACGAATTGCTTCACCAATATTCATTGTTTCCATAGCAAGAGTATCCTGCAAATATTAGACACTTGTCAGAATTACGTCACATTGAGAGCATAAATAAAACGCTTATGGTAAATAAATTGACAAAAACCGGAGACTTCCCATGCTTTCAATAGGAATTGAGGTGATATACTATTATGGCAAAGGGAATTATAAATAGGGTCTTTCCCAAGGCCATTTTTTATCAGTTTTTCCAAAAACCTGTCATTCAATGCTATAATAGCATGCTAAGGAGTCTTACATGGAAGAAGATATGCGTGAAATGTCATCGGAAGAGTTGCGAGCCGTCTGCTCGAACCTTTCCAAGACCTGCGCCAAGCAGATGCGGGAGGAGGAGGCTGCACTGTTCGGCAAGCTTGCCACCTACTATGGACAACAGTCGAAACCCCAGGGGGGCAGTTCATTCGAAGCCCTCTCCACCTTGATAGAGAAGGATCTTTCCGAAGGGTATCCAAGGGTAAGCAAGGCCATAGAAGATGAGCAGGACCGAGGTGCCCAAAGGGCCCTGGTGTGGGGTGAGAAGGCCACCAAACTCCTGAAGGGGTTGCTTGGCAGGTATGAGAAACAGGGCAACAAGCTCTTGGAGAACACCAGTGTATTTGTCTGCGACATCTGTGGCTTTGTCTATGTGGGGGAGAGGCCCCCTGAGGTCTGCCCTGTCTGCAAGGTCCCTGCCTTTAAGATTCTGCCTGTCAGAAAGGAGGCCCTCTGATGCATGCTGTAAGAAACATACGCCTGTGTACCAAGGATTGCATCTGCCTGTTTGTCTGTCCTACTGGGGCTACCGATACTGAAACCGGTCAGATCGATGCATCAAAGTGCCTTGACGGGTGCCGCCTCTGTGTGGATGCATGTCCGTCCCATGCGATCTTCCTGTTGCCGAAGAACTATGCGCCGCAACAGAAGAAGAGCGAAACGACAGTAGAAGCCCTCAGGGATCTGGCCAAGAGCAAGGCCAAGCAGGAAAAGCTTGCCCTGGAGATTGCTTCTGAGACAAAGGACCCCATTGTCAGGCAGCTTGCAACAACCTTGGCAAGGTCTACCAGAATCCTCCAGGAGGACCTCCATAGGGAGAGCGGCTTCATGCTCCCCCAGGATGCCATTACCAAGGCTTTCCTGAAAGAGCAGCTGGCAAGCAACAAGGACAAGGACTTCCCCAGGGAAGCGGTGCAGAGGTTGTTGGAGTTGCTGTAGGGTAAAAGAGCAGTTATAAGATAAAAAGTGGTTAGGTGACTGGTTGCTTTTCTAGGGAAACAATCAAAAAGAGAATGACCGAACAGTAACGATAAGAAGAACAAGCAAGGGCAAACGCATAAGTGCGATTGCCCTTGCTTGGTAACAAGGAAAATCCATATATTCTTGTTGCATTAAAATAGCTTGAGGTCTGTATTCAAGTAGCATAGAATGAGTGTATCGGAAATTACTAATCACCATCTAGAGAAAGGAAGCAAAATGATAACACTCAATAGCATAAGAGATGATATTTTCAGAGTTGCTCAATATGGTGAGTTCAGTGATTTCACTAGATTGCTTAATTCTGGAATAGACGTGAATTCTATTGATACTATTGGTTGTTCATTACTGTTTTACGCATCTGGTCGTCAAAGTGATGGTGTTCCCTTCGTAAAATTGCTATTACAAAAAGGAGCCAGTCCGGATAGTGGGACTCGAACATGGGACCGACCAGTAGAAAATGCTGTATGCCATGGTGGGACAGAAATTCTAACGTTGCTCATTGCTGGTGGAGTTCCTGTTGAACGGGATCACTTATTTCACGCATATGACAAAGAAACATTTATGGTAGTAGCAGATAATCTTCAAATTGATGAATCTGACCCGATATGGAGAAAATTATTATTTAGAGCCGCAGAAAAAGGTGATTGCGACCATATCATAGAGGATCTTAGTTTGAGAGGAGTAAATATGGATCTTCGGGACGAGGATACAAAGGGCACCCCTCTAATGACAGCGATTCAAAATAAAAACATAGCGACAGCAAAAAAGCTTGTGTTATTGGGAGCAGACGTTAATGCAGAGGATAAAACAAAAAATACCCCGTTAATTTGGTATGTCAGAAACGATCCTAAAGTTCGTCCTTCTTTTTTAATACATGCAGGAGCAGACATCTATCACCTTAATAAATTTGGAAAAGATGCTATCCAGATTAGTAAAAGCTTATCTCCTCTCTGTTTTTCATATCTGATTGCCCTCGATAGAGAAAGAGAGAATAACTATCCACAAGATTGAGTCTATTTTATCAAATCTCTATTTTTTTGAATTTCCTTTCCGAATTTCTTGTCGATGATTGTTGAAAGTTTCTTTAAAGCTTTTAAATTTAAGAAATTACATTTTTCTGTTAAATCTTTATAGATATCTTCTTGTTCTTTGGAGTCATCGCTGAAATTTCTAAAACCAAGCTCATATGCAAGTCTGTACATATGCTTGCAAGGAGCCTTTCCTTTTTTATTAACAAAAAAATCCCTGCATTCACATTTTTTTAATGTTGTTCTGTAAGTGCTTTGATTATCACTTGCATATATATCCATATACCCCATTTCTCTTTCAATTCTAAATTCACGTTTCTTTTTGCTTTTAGCGATACTCTTCAATTGAATCGGCAGCTCATGAAGCTCATCAGACCATTTCCCCCAAGAACGTTTCAATTCAGAATTCATAGTATCCTCCTAAAGATTCTTGCTAAACTAATCCTTTTTGGTTTCATTGTACCATTATACAAAATATAGTCCAGAAAACTAATCAAAAAGCTATAATTCAAAAATAATGCAAAAATAATCTATAAGCTATAATTCATGATTCTTGCATGAATCAATGGACAAAAAGATTAGGTCATAGAACTCGATATTTGACAGAACAGTCCATTCTTTGAGCTAATCTACCGGTCAAGGAGCTAATCTACCGGTCAAGGAGCTAATCTACCGGTCAAAGGGCTAATCTACCGGTCAACTTTGTTTTCTTAATCTCCACAGTCCAGCTGAGGCTACGGTGAATTAATTGTAAAATATCCTGTCAATCTCAATGATAATCGCTATAATGATAGGTGTCTTACCCATGCAGACAGGTAGAAAAACTATTGGGAAGTATGTTTTTGTACTAGACGGTTCAGTATCTTTTTACCGGGATGAGATGTTTTTCTTTTGCTCGTATGGTTGTAAAGTAAAAACCTATGAGGGAAACGTATGCAATTTTTCGAAGTCAATGTACTTTCTGTGGTACTGATGCTATCAATGTTTTTCGATGTGCTCAGGTTTCCCTTGCTTCAAAAGGACAAGGGTAGCCGGTTCTTTCGCGAAATTGCTGTTGTCTATTCTCTATTCATTGTCATCTCCCTCTTAGCTGATATAGGGCGGAGGGGTATCCTTTCCTATCCTCCCTTTCTCGAGCGATTACTTTGGATAGTGCACTTTCTCTCGTTTCCTTTTCTTCTGGCCATGTGGGCACATTTCAATGCCATCAATGTATTTGATAATGACAAACTCGTTACAAAGCTCTCTTTGATTCACAGTATCCCCTTGGTAGTACTGACGATATTGGCCTTTTCAGACATCTCCCGTCAAACTTTTTACCCCTTCAACACAGGATATGAAGCCCTTCTACCTTTTGCTGGTACCTATTTCATGGTAGGGCTTTCAATCTTCTATTGCTTTGCCATGATTCTCCCCACCCTTGCCCATTATAAGGATTTGCAAGGATCCTTTCTGTTTATTTCATTTCTTCTTCCCGTTACATTTTTTTCCTCCATTGTGGCTTTCTGGGTAACCCATAGTCACGAGCAGTTCATGTTGGTGAACTCTTTCATGTTGGTGTTGTACTACCTGGTCGGGCAACGTGGTTCTGTTACTGTTGATAGTCTTACAGGACTTCCGACTGATGCCCTGCTACAGCGGAAACTGATTCGTATTTTCAAATCACAGTCCTCCTTTACGTTCATCCTTCTCGACATAGAAAACTTCAGGTACTTCAATACTCGGTATGGTCATCAGCTTGGAGACAAGATGCTGATCTCTCTTGCAGGGTTTCTAAGCACATTGGGTAGTGCGAATGAGGTGTTCCGTCTTGAAAGTGACCGTTTCTGTCTTTGCTTTCCAGCCAAGGATATGAAGAGTGTTGATCACTTGGTTGTTAAGATTTCAGAACGGATGGAACATTCCTGGGAACTTGATGACACACCCGCATACCTCCAGGTCAATCTAGGTATTATTCATGTCCCTCATCAGGTTGCTAGTCGTGAAGAGTTCAAGCAAGCGGCCGACCAGCTGTTTATGGGGATGAAGACTGAGCGAAATAAGTCTGTACTTGTGTATGCACGAAAGGACTCAATTAGTCAGCAGCGGAGACTGAACATCATCACCACGCTCAGAGACTCTGTCAGATATCATGAACAGGTACAGGTCTATTACCAGCCTATCTACGAAGTGGAGACAGGCCGTCTGGTAGCTGCAGAAGCCTTGATGAGGATTGAGGACAAGCATCTTGGTGTACTACAGCCAGGGGATTTCATCGCCTTGGCTGAGCAAACTGGCCTGATAGTGCAACTGAGTCATATCTTGCTTGCAAAGGTGTGCCAGTTGGTCAAGCAGATACCTGAAGATGCTTTGGAGAGTATTGCGGTCAATCTCTCCGGAAAGGACTTTGAATCCAAAATGGTAGGGAAAACCCTTTTGGGAATACTCAAGAGGGAAGGGGTTGACCCGAAGAGGATCGGCTTTGAAATTACAGAAACAGTTGTCCTCCATTCGTATGAAGCTGTGGCCGATGTAATGGAAAAACTCTCTCTGCAAAACATATCCTTTGCTCTGGATGATTTTGGTTCCGGCTATTCAAACGTACAAGCCCTGATGGATTTGCCCTACAAATTCGTAAAGTTCGATGCAAGTCTCATTCAACGGTCAACAACAAACCCTAAGATGCTTTTCCTCCTCACTGATTTGCTTCATAAGATGAACAAGGTGATTGTTGCAGAAGGAGTGGAGACAGAGGATGATCTGGCCATGGTCAGGAGAATTGGCATTGACCGAGTACAAGGGTTCTATTATGCAGAACCCATGCAGGATAATGATTTCCTTGCATTGCTTGGGCTATCAGAAAAGCTCTGATAGTTCAGGGTTGTACAGAGACCTGCCTGCCCAAGCTATATGCAGGAAAGGATGAACGTATCTGGTCTGGTCAACCACCTTTTCTGCTCTCCCTATTCCTGTTTTCCCTTTCGCTTCTCATATACATAGATTCCAAGCACCCCCAGGCTCCCCACCATGGCAGAAGCCCCTGTGCTGATCCAAAGCAGGTTCATGCTGTGCGATTCTATGATGGCACCCCCTATCATGGGAGCCACGGCATGGCCTGTTCCCATGATGATGGGCAGGATTGCACTAAAGCGTGCCCTGTGGCTGATGGGGGTGTTGTTGGCGATATAGAAGTGTTCGTTGGTTGCCGATATGATCTCCCCCAGGGTAAAGACAGCTGTAAGCAGCAGGAAAAAGAAGGGGAGCTTGGCAAAGGCAAACAGGAAGAATGCCACTGCATACAACAAACCAGAGGTGACTGTGTTTGCCAAGGGGTGGAACCTTCGGAGCTTGCTTACCAGCAGTGGGGTGAAGAGCACAACCACAATGCCGTTTAGCGCCATCATCCGCCCATAGAGAGGTGCTCCCTGCATACCGAACAGGTCTGTAGTAAGCAAGGGTAGGGCAAAAAGTGTCTGGCTATAGGCATAGCTGAAAAAAGTGATAAAGAAGGCAAAAAAAAGAAGCTTCGGCCTGGTAAGTAAAGCTTTGATGATGCCTCCCTCTTCTCCTTTCTCGGTAGTTTTCCAATCCATACTTGCTTTGAGCAGTTCCTTGGATGGCTTGGTCTCCTTAATCTTCCATATTACCAACAGGGTAGAGAGAATGCCTGCCAGGGCGTTGCCCCAGAACAGCCATTTGGGATTTGCATAAAAAAGATACCCTGCGATGACAGGACCGAAGGCGTAGCCCAGGTTGTGGCCCAGGTAGAGCAGGGAGAAGGAGACCTGTCGGTCCTCGATGGTGGTGACGTCTGTCTTGAGGGCCTCTCTCGCCGGGTCTGTCGCCCCATCGAAGAAGAGCCCCACAAGGATCAGGAAGGGGATGATGGAGCTTCCTTCCCAGAAGCCACAGAGGATGAAACACCCATCCATAAGCAGTTGGGATATGACCATGACGGGCTTTCGCCCTATTTTGTCAGCAAGCTTGCTGCCTATGAATGAACCCGGGACATAGAGTGTCGATGCTATGCTCATGAAGGTTCCGGCCTTAAGGGCTGAGTAGCCCAGCCTCTGGGTTAGGTAGAGCGCCAGGAAAGGGTAGACGAAAATGCCCACCCCATTGATCATGGTGGCAACGAAAAGGACATAAATGGGCTGGTTCAGACCTTTGTAGATGGCGAGTGGGTTCTCCACCCGCCATTTCATAGGATGGCCTCGATCGCCTTTGCCAGCCCGTCCTCACTGTTGGAGGCGGTGACTGCATGGGCATGGCGCTTTATCTCGTCAGGGGCGTTGCCCATGGCTACGGAGTAGCCTGCGACCTTGAGCATCCCCAGGTCATTGAAGTAGTCTCCAATGGCCATGGCCTGGCTCGTCTCGTAGCCGTAGGCTTCGCAAATGGTCTCAAGGGCATGGCCCTTGTCGACATCCTTTGCTGAGATTTCCAAGTATCTGGGCCCGGAGAGGTAGATGTTGAAAAGGGAAGAGAATTTTTTCTGCAACTCCTTTTCCATCTTCAGCACGGCAGCGGGGTCCTCGCTCATACACAGCAGCTTGTAGGGAAGCTCGCCATTGTTGGCACAATGGTCGGGCAGTTGGTCAAACGGGACAACCTTCCCCTCTGTCTTGGAGACGGAGGTTTCAAAGGCCATCCAAGGACTCTCCTTATGGATGTACCAGCGCCTGTCCGTGTAGATGAAGGACTCAAACCCCTTACCCTCCACACAGGCGAGCACCTGTTGTGCAGCCTCCCAGGAGATGGGGTGGGAAGCTAGGATCTTCCCCTCATCGACAACAAGGGCCCCACTGTAACAGCCGAGGGGGCCGTGGATGCCCAGTTCCTTTTGCAAATGTTCAAGGCTTGAGGCCTTTCGTCCGCTTACCAGGGCAATGGTTATGCCCTTGTGGTAGGCTTTGGCGATTACACGCTTGTTTTCAGCGGATATCTGATGATTGGTATCAAGCAACGTACCGTCTATATCGGTACAAATGAGTTTAAGGTCAAACATGGGCATATAGTAGTATAAGGGGGAATTCTTGTATAGGCGTAAAAATGATGTACGTTGCGATAAGAAAATATAGACAATTGATTTGCTTGCAAAGTGAATACGTTTGTAGTGAACACATAATTACCCCTCTTTGTGTCTATTCACAAAATCTTCAAACAATATGAGCCTTCCTGTATTCTGAAAATACAAAGAATTGCATATATCATGATATGATAAATCCTAGTAAAACACTGTATTGAATAAGTATAGCTATTTTTATTATCCGGAGGTATAGAATCTTTTGTGATCCAGGAAATAGGTGTATTCTTATCGATATACATCGTCTGATTGCTTGATCGAGGAGGAAGATATGAAAAAACTTAGTGTTATAGGGATATTAGTGATCTTAGCGTTATTGCTGGGATGTGATGGTGCATTATTGGGAGAATTCCTAGGACAGAGTGGATCTCAAGAGCAAGCTCAAGACGAAACTGAGCCTGAACCACAAAACCCAGAAAGCTGGCGATTTATCATTTCGAGTATTGAGACCAGCACACAGAGGAGTATAGCTTCCAGAGGAATATCTGCTAGAGATGCACAAGTGACATACAAGTTAGTGCTTATGCCTACTAGGCGTGGGTGGAATGAACCTATCATGCATGAAAATGTTGCTAATGTGAAATATTTCGATATTACTGATGTAGGAACGTATGAAATCCCTATTTCAGAGTTCCCTGAAGAAGATCCCTCAGTAGTGTTTATCTTACGGTTCACAGATGAGGTGACTATCGATGTTATGGGATTCCTCAGTTTGAAAACAGATGACACCCACAGCATAGTGGAATTCCCTCCAAGAACGGAAATGACCAATAGTATATCCTTTGGGACAGTGTATGTATCTGAGGATTCTTATGTATCTACCTCAGAGCATACACTGGCAGATAATCAAGGCAGTTTCCTTACTGAAACTTTACAAACTTTGCAACAGAAGGCTCTGACTTCAAATCTAGTGTTGATGGCTATCAATATTCTTAGAAATACCCATGAAGATGTTTTTTATGCACCAGCACTAAGCTTGGAATATGATTTTGATAAAACAGAAGATTGGGGAATGGTAGGTCTTCGCGTTTATAGCCGCGATATTACAAGTAAAGCGGCCTTATTTGATCCGCAAGGTACTAACATGATAGGCCCTGGCGAATATAAGATGGGTTATGGAGAGGACAGCAGTGTGCAATGGGAATTTAGAATCTCTCTCCCTGATTTTCTTGCTAAGGCAAAGAAAGGTGATATGTGGTCCTTGGAAAATGAAGGTGGGGAAGTTTTGGGGAATTTTGATTTTTCAATGGCCTTGGTATTGGATGAACTTAAAAATCCCATTGTTCCCTGTATTAAGCCGACCTATACTACTAACAAAGATGATTCGACACTCGTTGATAGCATATCCTTCAATTGGTTTTATACTGACCCAGATGGAACAACACAAAGAGAAATTACTGATGATGATAAACTAGAAGCCCTTGTTGACAAAAGTTTGTTCTGGATGGGTTGTAATGATGAAACATATATGTTTAGGGATACAAGTAATGGATGGGGGAGTGGCATGAGTGGGTCGTTACGGGAAGCGACAGGTTTCGATGCCCCTTTGAAAATCGCCGACCTCAATAGGAGTTCCATTGGATATCGATTCACGTTCTATGATTGTAGTACTCCCTGGAGGCCTGGGATTCAGCCTTGATGTAGATGAAGTGCAGAGGAGGGTACTATCAGGATGTGCTGATGTAGTATTTTTATTTTTTATCACCCCACTTGAAGGGTTCCTTTGGTATTGCAGAGGCTTTAGACTTCCTCACCCTCTGTCTCTTTTTGCCTTGCATCAGAAGGGTCTCCATAGGACGAATTGATTCTTCTATAATCAGGGCATCGAGGGAAGAGAGCAGATGCAAGGTCCTCAATACCCGGATGAGTGTGGTCGTTTGTACTGGCATGCCACTTTCTAGCCTTACCACAGTGGATTTTGATACGCCACTCTCTTCTGCCAGCTCTTCCTGGGTTAGCTCGCTCTCTATGCGTAGACGTGATAGGCGCGACCCCAGCTCCTTGAGCACTGTCTCATCACTGAGGGGTTCGTGAAGTTTCATCTGCTTCTCCTTTGCTGGTATCAGAATACAATATAAAGTATCATATATGAATCTTTAACCTTATTTGTCGATGTAATGTCTGCTATATGCTACTTTAGGATACGGCTTGCATAGGAGGGAGCAGGGTTGTTTTCCACCAGTGCCCAACGTATCATCTATACAACAGGAGGCATGCCATGAAATTACGATATTTGATGGGGATATTCAAAACCCATGATTTGCGTTTCATCAGCGCTGAAAATGTGGGTGGAGACTATTTTGTTATAAAACTGCAGACTCCCTATCCCATAAAGTGGTTATCAGGTCAGCATGGGGCTTTTACCCTTCCTGGCCAGAAGGTACGGGGAAAACCCTTTCGTGCCTTTAGCGTTGCAAGCGTTCCCAGTGAGAATATGATCCTCGTTGGTGCACGTACAGGCAAAACGATCAGTGGTTTCAAGCAAACACTCACGCACCTGCAGGAGGGGGATATTGTAAGGATCCGCGGTCCTTTGGGTTGGTTTGTGCTTCGGGACAACTCAAGTCCCATCGTCCTGCTTGCCACGGGCGTTGGTATCACTCCTATTCGTTCCATCCTATATTCGGTGAAGGATGAAACAACACGACCCATACACCTTATCCACAGCTCTTCAGATTTTCATCTCTTCTCTGATGAGCTCAAGGCTCTGGAGAAAGCGAATACTCAGATGAAGCTTGCCTTTGTTCCAAATCGTACGGAATTCAAGGAGGCCGTAACTGCAGTTGCAGCACTGTATGGGCTATCGGCCTACTATTTTGTATCGGGTTCTCCCGATGCCGTACGATCGACCAAGAAGTTGTTGAAGAGTCTGGGAATACCGGGGCGTAGGATTATCAGTGAGTCATTTATGGGATATTAGCACTTGTCTTTCTTGCAGCATGTCCATGGGGATGTTTTTGATACAGGGTAAATACCACAATGGAGATTAGAGAACAAGAAGTTTGGGATGAGTAGAGGCAAGTAGAACCAAGTGGAGTATGGCAGGATGGTGACAGAGCGGGATGCCCTTTTGGACATCCCGCTCTGCTCTGGTACTGCATTGAAATAGTCAGATACCCTTTGGGCTACCTGCTATCTACTCCTCTTTCCAGGCCCTTCCGTAGAAGCTGTCCAGGTACAGTTGCTTGATCTCGCTGATCAAGGGATAGCGGGGGTTGGTCCCTGTACACTGGTCATCAAAGGCCTTGATGGAGAGCTTGTCCACTGCCGCTAGGAACTCATCCTCTTCCACACCCCACTCCTTGATGGAAGAGGGTATGTTCAGCTCCTTCTTCAGCTTCTCGATCCCTTCTACCAGTGCCTCAACCTTCTCTGCCTGTGTGGAGGAGGGCGATACCGTTATGTACGGGGTGTTCTCCTGGTTGTTCAAGGCCATGGCGATGTAGTCCGCCGCCCTGGCATACCTGCTTACAGCGGAGGGGTACTCATACTGGGGGAAGGCAGCCTGTTTGGTCGGATTATCGGTGGCGTTGTACCTGATGGTGTTGCACAACAGCAGGGCATTGGCCATCCCATGGGGCACATGGAAGGCGGCTCCGAGCTTGTGGGCCATCGAGTGACACAATCCAAGGAATGCGTTGGAAAAGGCCATACCTGCTATGGTGGAGGCGTTGTGCACCTTTTCGCGGGCCTTCTTGTCAGTACCGTCGCGGTAGGCGGTGGGCAGGTACTTGAAAATTACCCTTGCTGCCTCGAGGCTCAGCCCATTGGTGTAGTCGGTGGACATGCTGGATGCCAGGGCCTCCAAGGCATGGGTCAAAACATCAACACCACAGCTCGCTGTAAGGCCTTTGGGCTGGGTCATGGCAAGCTCACTGTCTACGATGGCCATCGTCGGGGTCAGGGCGTAGTCGGCTATAGCCCACTTCATGCCAGTCTTCTCGTCGGTGATGATGGCAAAGGGGGTAACTTCACTACCAGTCCCACTGGTGGTGGGGATACAGACAAGCTCCGCTTTCTTACCCATGTCGGGGAAGGAGTAGATACGCTTCTGGATATCCATAAAACGCAAGGCCAAATCCTCAAACTGCACTTCGGGATGCTCGTACAGCAGCCACATGATCTTAGCCGCATCCATGGGCGAGCCTCCGCCAAGGCCGATGAGCACATCGGGCTTGAATGCGTTCATGGCGGCCATCCCCTCGGTGATGGTCGCCAAGGTGGGGTCGGGCTTCACCTGGTGGAAGCACTCGTTCTCAATGCCCAGGTCATCAAGGACTGAAGTCACCTTCTCAGCCATGCCGCTGGTAAAGAGGAAGGAGTCGGTGATGACGAAGGCACGTTTCTTGCCTTTCAGCTCGCCAAGGGCGAGGGGGAGGCAGCCGTACTTGAAGTAGGTCTTGGGTGGCAGTTTGAACCAGAGCATGTTTTCCCTCCTTGCAGCTTCAGTCTTGATGTTCAGCAGGTGCTTAGGTCCAACATTCTCGCTGGTTGAGTTGTTACCCCATGATCCGCAGCCCAGGGTAAGGGAGGGTTCCAGGCGGTAGTTGTAGATACCCCCGATGGCTCCCTGGCTTGCAGGCATGTTGATCAGAACGCGGCTGGTCTTCACTGTCTTGCTGAATGCGTTGATCTTCTCCTGTTCATCTTCGTCGATGTACAGGACACTGGTATGTCCAAAGCCTCCAAGGGAGACTAGCCTGGCAGCCATGGCCGTCCCTTCCCCAAAGTTGCCACTCCTGTACATGGCAAGGATCGGGCTGAGCTTCTCGTGGGCAAAGGGTTCTTCTGCTTCAACAGAGGTTACCTCCCCGATAAGCACCTTGGTGTGTTTGGGAACGGTAAAGCCCGCTATCTTGGCAACCTTTACAGCACTCTGTCCTACAATGGCTGCGTTTACGCTGTTGCGCTTGGGGTCGAGGATGACAAGGCGGAGTTTGTCTGTCTCCTCCGTGCTGAGGAAATAAGCGCCGCGGGTGCTGAGTTCTTCTTTGACCTCTGCATAGATATCCTTGTGGCAGATGATGGCTTGCTCCGATGCACAGACCACACCGTTGTCAAAGGTCTTGGACATCAGGATGGAACTGACCGCCATCTTGATGTCGGCACTCTTGTCCAGGAGGGCAGGGGTGTTGCCAGGACCTACTCCAATGGCAGGGATGCCTGAAGAATAAGCACTCTTGACCATCGAAGGTCCACCTGTTGCAAGGATGAGGTTCATCAGGGGGTTTTTCATGAGGTAGTCGGTCTTGGCCATGGAGGGCTCTTCGATCCAGCCGATGATATCCTCAGGAGCCCCTGCCTTCACAGCCGCTTCCAGGATGATCCTTGCAGCCTCACAGGTGCACTTCTTGGCACGGGGGTGTGGGCTGAAGATGATGGCGTTGCGTGTCTTCAGGCTGATGAGGCTTTTGAAGATCGCCGTGCTGGTGGGGTTTGTAGTGGGTATGATGCCGCAGATCAGGCCCTTGGGCTCTGCAATCTTCTGGATGCCGAAGGCGGGATCGCTTTCTACAATGCCACACGTCTTGTCATCCTTGTACTGGTTGAAGATATATTCGGCTGCAAAGTGGTTCTTGATGACCTTGTCCTCGACGATTCCCATGCCGGTCTCCTCAACCGCCGCTATGGCGAGGGAGATTCGTTCGTCGTTGGCCGCAATGGCAGCGGCTCGGAATATGATGTCTACCTGCTCCTGGGAGTAGGTGGAGAATTTGATCTGGGCTCGTCGAACCCTTTCGATGAGTGCCTGCAGCTCCAGCTGCCCTTCAAAGAGTTCTGTTGTTGTTTCTGGTGCTTCTTTTTTTGCCATGATGGACTCCTGACCGTTTGATATGTTTAATATATAAATATATATCGAATAATACAAGGGGTTTTGCGTACTATGTGAAGGAACTAAAGAAATGTTGTAGTAATGCATAAAATGAAATGATTAATAATCTAGAAAGTATATTAAATATAAAAAAATGTGAAAAATAACAGTATGTTATACCAGAAATGCTATTAAACAGCAAACTTACTAGCTAAAGCAATGCTTACGATCAGGACCACAATACCGATAAAGAGCGGAGTCTTAATCCTCTTACTACTGGAATGGACTGCCTCAGCGCTGCCTGAGGCAGTCCTGAGAAGCGCCTGGTCTACGCGCTGGACTAGCGATCCCGTCGAGCCCTTGAAGGAGGTTGATAACAAGGTGAAGTATCCCAAGGTCAGGGGAATATAGGCAAGGTTCTTGGTCCTGAGCCTGGGGTTGCTTGCGCTGATGCACTGACTTGCTGCGAGCAGGCTGATGAGCCTCAGGGCCTTTATGAGTGCAACTTCGACCGCCCCTTGGGTGAATGCCACCGATCCAAAGGAAAGAAGGACCTTCCCGTAGGGTTCGAAGAGGCTGAGCAGCAACATGGAAAAGAGGAGCATCAGCGGTGGGACAACCCTGATCCTTCGCTTGGTTATGCGTTGCAAGAGGTACATCAAGGCTGTGATGACAGAAAGGAATACCAGCTTGTCCACTATGAGGATGGCCGCGATGGCTAGCAGTGCTGCCAGGGCGACCTTGCCGTTGTGCTCGCGCTCAGCGATGAGCGGCAGCTCAAGGGTGAGGGTGTCCTGGGCAAGCGAGGCTACCATAGCCCCGCTTGTCCTGTACCGCTCAGCCAGGAACCCCAGGATGATGCTGCTCGCTAGGCCCAGGCCAAGCATGAGGGGGGCGGCGATCCAGATGGTCCTTCCATATATAAGGAGGGAGGCGACCCCAAGTTGGCTGATGTTGCTGGCCAAGGCTCCGAGGATGCTGCAGCCCACCAGGGAGACCCGGCTCCTGAACAGGCTCTTTGTGCCCTTCATCACCAATCCACTTGATAGCGTCCCTGCAAGGGAGATGAAGAATAGGTAGGAGAACAGCGTCCCGGTGACAAAGCCCTGCCCGATGGACTTCAGCAGCAGCAGGATGAAAAAGGATTTGAAGGTGAAAATCTCCAGCACCAGCAGGATGGGCAGGTTGGCCAGTCCCAGCCTAAGGAAGGGCAGGGGCTTGGGGATGAGGTATTCCAGTGTTGAAAGGAGCAGGGTGGCTGCTGCCACAAAGGCTATCTTGCGTTCAGTTCGCGACATCATCGACCTCCATGTCCTTGTCGGCAGAGGAGACTATGGTAAGGAGTATCTGGTTGGGCAGGCATGCTATCCACCCCCTTGAGGTGGAGATGGCACCTTGCTGTATGCAGGTCTTTGTAGGGCAGGGGGAGTCTATGATCCTGGCCGATCCGTTTTCTATGATGATGTGGGTATCGCCAAGGGGGCCTTGGACCACCACCTCCCTATCGGTTGCCAGTGAGTAGCGAAAGGAGCCCTCGGGGCTTTCCACATTCACATACCCGCCCCCTCCTCCGAGGGTGGCTGAGGCTATGATCAGCAGCAGAACAATGCTGAACAACAAGATTAGGCTGTCCACAAGCACAGTGGGGTAGGAGTGTTTCACAGAAATCAGTGTAGCGTCATCGTTTGGGGTTGGCAATATGGATGGCCCTTGGTCAGGTATGTCTGTTATGTGAGCAAAATGTGTAGAGATTCCTCAGATACACAGTTTTGCCATATATGTTTGACATATTCTTCACAGTATGGGTATAATTGTTCTCTGACCTTGTAATGTTCCTAAAAAAGGATGGGTGCGGCTTTATGAAACTCATTTATATCGTTAACGGTACTCTGGAAGACCGGGAAGGCATCAAGCAGTACCTTGAGCTTTCCGGATATGAGGTGCAGGCTTTTGAAGATCTGCACACCTCTCAGGTTGCCATAGCCCGGCAGTCCCCTGACCTGCTGCTGCTGTCGGTGCTCCTGCCCGATGGAGATGGCTTCTCCTTTATCAAGAAGCTGAAGCAGACCTATACCTTCCCTGTCATCTTTGTCACCTCCCGCATAGCCGAAAGCGACCGCATCCTGGGCTTTGAGTTGGGTGCAGACGACTATATCTGCAAGCCTTTCTCGTCCAAGGAGCTTGTCCTGCGTGTGCATGCCATGTTCAGGCGCATCGACATGAGCGCCTCTGCGTTCCGCAGCGGCTCCTCCTGGTCCTTGGGGAACTCTTTTCTTCAGCTTGATGAGGTGTCGCACTTGTTTGCCATCGATGGCAAGCAGATCCCCCTCACCGCTGCCGAGTGGAGGATCATGAGCTATCTGGTGAGCAATAGCGGCATCCTGATAACACGTTCGCAGATTCTAGAGCACTGCTTTGACTATAGCTTTGAGAGCTATGACCGCATCGTGGATACCCATGTGAAGAACATACGGTCAAAGATGGGGCCCATGGGTTCGCAGTGGATCGAGACTGTACGGGGGTATGGGTATCGCTTTGCAGGGCAAAGTGCGGTAAACCGTCCTACAGGCACCCCTGCACAAAAAGGCAGCAAGTAGCAGATCAGGAAGAAAGCTAAAAAACAAAAACAAAAACCATACATGTAATCACAATCCTCACACACTCAGCTTCATGAGTGTGTTGTCATCGAAGTCCATGATGGTGAAGGTTCGCTTTTCATAGAGGCAGTACGAAGGAGGGAATCCTCCTTTGGGAATGGCCACCGATCCTGGGTTGACCAGGAAGATTCCATCCTGTTCTGTTGCCATGGGAATGTGGGTATGACCGCTTATAAGGATGTCTCCTCTCTGTAATGGGGGCCTTTGGAGGTGCCCATGAGTCAAATACATCATTTTTCCTTTCAATTCATCTAGAAAGATGCTAGAGTAGTCAGCGAGGGTGGGAAATTCAAGCACCATCTGGTCGACTTCGGAGTCACAATTGCCGCGCACGCTTATAATTGAATCTTTCAAACTATTTAGTAGCGCATACGTTTTTTTAGGGTTATACTCTCTAGGAAGATCATTCCTAGGGCCGTGGTACAACAGGTCTCCCAGCAGGATTAGTTTGGAGGCACCGTTTCGATTGAAGGCTTCCAAAAGTTTCTGCATGTAATATGCGCTACCATGGATGTCGGATGCTAAAAGGTATATCATAATTATATGGTAATGCAATCGGTTATGTACTGCAATAATGTTGACAGTATAAGTGATATTGTCTTTGTAACCTTCGCATTATCTACACAAAAGGGTTGTATGAACACTGGAAACACACAATTACTAAATACCCACACACTATTGCATGCCTCTACACAATCCCTACACATAATTCCACACTTCCTACACCTTTCTTCCATTCCACTCACAAAGTGCATCGACATACTGATGTTACAAATAAACTCTCACGCAAAAAAATGGAGATTTACGTCATGAAGAAAAAGTTTGTATTAACTCTGGCACTGGTCCTTATGGTAGCTGTAACACTTACTGCAGCCCCTATCGAATTGTCTGGTAACTTTAAAGCTGGTTACACAATGACATTTGCAAGTGGTGGTAATGGTATTGCTGGAAAGAACATTGCAAGTGAAATTTCTCTTGGTGCTCTTTCTGTTTCTGGCGATTTTTGGAAAGTAGCTATTGCTGATGGCGTTGCTATTACCCCTGGTGATAACAAGATGGCAGCTACTGCAACCATTTATCTTGACAAGGCTCTTGCTGAACAAGGTATGGACATGGGTGATCTTGCAGTCACTTTGACTATTGGTAACAAGACAACTCTTGGCGGTCTCAGTGCTTATACCAACAGCAGAGACGCTCTTACTGGCCTGAAGATGGATAGTACTGATCCTGCTAGGTATTCTTCAGCTGTTCAAGTTGATTACACAAAGCTCGTTTCTGTGTATGTTGGTGCTGACCTTGCTGCTTTTGAAACTGCAAATAAAGCAATTGTCCTTTCTGCAAAGTCAATGCCTGTTGATGGCGTAACTGCTGCAGTAGCTTATACCAACATGGATGCAAATTCTGTTGATGGTTCTGTTGCTGGATCTGTTGCCGTTGATGTAGCAAAGCTTGCTGGTATTGAAGATTTCGGTCTTACTGTTTCTGCTTATGATGTATACTTCTTTACTCCTAAGACCAACAACCTCTATGTTGAGCTCAAGGGTTCATATGACAAGATTAGCGCTTGGACTGAGTACAGAATTATCAACAAAACTAACGACATGAAATTAAAGGTTTCTTTCTCTGGTATCGAGAATGTTGGACTTTCTGCTTTTGTTGAACTTAATGACTTGACCAAAGTTGTAAAGACAACCACCAAAGTTGGTGCTGGTGTAACGTATGCTATGGGTGGTGTTACCTATGCCATTGACATGGATTATGCAACAGCAACAGAGGTTTTCACTTTAGCTCCAACTGTCAAGATTTCCTTCTAATCAAGCCTAACGCAAGTTAGCTTAATGAGTGGCCCATCGTTGATGGGTCACTTTTCTGTTTACAGTGCATATGACTTTTTTCTGTTTGCCTCTTTTCTCATTAACCCTTACAATGATTTCACTATTAGGTAGGAAAGTAGGTATATGGCTAAAAGTATTGGAAGGGCTGACGTAGCCAAGGCAGCAGGAGTTTCTGAATCTACAGTATCCCGTGCCTTGAACGATTCTCCCTTGATCAGCGGTGACATAAAACGCAAGGTTCGTGAACAGGCAGAACTGCTTGGGTATTATCCCTCACGTACTGCAACTCTTTTTGCAAGCAACAAAAGCCTTTCCCTTGGCTTTGTAGTTCCGTATTACAAGAATATCATGCCCTTTACCCGATCCTACTTCCCCTCATTGCTTGACGGACTGCTAGTCGGTGCGATGAAACGTGACTACACCATAGGCATTGTCTTTGAAAACCATCTGGGAAAGTACCGAACCTACAATGAACTGATCAACTCCCATAGCTTTGATGGCCTGGTCTTTGCTATTACCCAGGACAACTTTGAAGGCTTGCAACAAATGATTGACCATGAAATACCCTTTGTCTTGGTCAACAACTACCAGGACTGTGCTGCAAGCATCTATGCCAGACCTGATATCGGCATGCAGAAGGCCATTGCACATGCTTCCTCCCTAGGGCACCCCTCAATAACCTATCTCACAGGAGACCTTCGCTTTAAGAATGGGAAGGACCGCCTAGCAGTATTTGAAGAGCAGGCATCCTTGCATCACATCAATGCTCAGGTAGTAGAAGGTGACTTCTCCAGGCGTTCTGGCTTTGAAGCTCTTGCTGCCATGAAGACACTCCCCTCCATGGTCATGACAGCCAGTGACCGCCAAGCCTTCGGCTTCATGCAAGCCTGCATGGAACAAGGGTTGCGTGTCCCCCAAGATATCTCGGTCATAGGCTATGACAACTTCCAGCCAGCAGGAACAAGTGCTCCCCCTTTGACAACAGTCGACCATCCGATCACAGAAATGGGAATCATAGCCGCTGAAATGGCTATAGACATGATACAGAAAAAGAGCCTTCCTGAGCAAAAATGGGTGGATACCGGCTTTGTCGAACGTAAATCGACAACTGGGTTTGGACTCTGATATGAGACTCATAGTAGTTGGGTGTGGAGGGATGGGCACCTATCAGGCTAAGAAGTTCCAACAACTGGGTGCCACTATCGTCGGAGCCATCGACCATAACCCTACCAACCTTAGGGCATTCTGTTCTTTGTATGCTGTGCCTTGGAGCTCCACTTCAATAGCAGACCTTGCTCTGATGCGAGATCGTGCAGACGCAGTCTCCTGTGCACTCCCTGATAGGTTTCACCTTTCCTGTTGTTCTCTGGCACTCTCTTTAGGCTTCGCCCTGTTTGCAGAGAAACCCATGGGCTTTGACCTGATTCAGGCTCAGGCAATCGTAGAGGCATCAGGATCGCGTTCTATCCCTGCTATGGTGAATTACTCCAAGCGGAACATGCGAGCCCTCCATGCCCTTGGAACAGTTGTTTGTGATGGCAGATTGGGTATTCTCCAATCTGTTTCAATTCAGTACAACCAAGGGTGGGTCCTTACAAACGCTTGGGGAGACTGGAAGACTGATTCACGATGGAAATGGCGCTTGTTACCTTCCTTTGGCAATGCAGGCTGTATTGGAGACCTTGCGAGTCACCTCGTCGACTCCCTCTTCTTCCTGTTCGGTTCTGTCTCTTATGCTGATACTATTTCAGTTGTTACCCTTGAGAATCTTGTATCTGACGGTACTATCTCTTTGGGTACGGAGTATCATGATACTTTTCTTTGTAATGGTTCTGTCCCTGTTGCCTACGAAGGTTCCTTGCTTGTAGGCAATGGCATTCCCTGTCACCTTTCCTGCACCCAAGTCTCGCCAACTGATGGTGATGCTGTTACAATCACTATAGTTGGCTCGTCAGGTACTGCTGTTTTGGACTCTTCGCTATCACGACATGCTGTTACCGTTTCATCGGATACAGGTGCTTGTGTTGTTGAAGGTCCTTCTGCTGTTGCTTCTACCTATTCTTCCTTTGTGACTTGGGTAGATACAGGCATTCCAGCCAGGCCGACGCTATCTGATGGACTTCTGGTACAAGAGATCTTAGAGGAGATGAAACAATGGCGATCAAGCTAGGTGCTGTTTTGAGTGCAGATGAAGTAACTCCCTCCTCGTTGGACACTCTCTCTTCCCTTGGCTTTGAAACCATAAACATAGCCTTCTGGAAATCGCTAGGATCATGTGATCTGCCTCAGCTTGCTGAAATCGTAGCTGGGAGTTCCTTGGAAGTCTCAGCCCTCTCCATCTTTGGCAATACACTCTCTGGCTTTGATACCCTAGCAGGATGGGAGTATCTTATTACGCATGCTTCTCGTTTTGGTTCTCCCTATGTCAGTGGCTTTGCCGGTAGGGTGACAGGCAAAAGTGTGGAAGACTCCTTGGGGGTATGGAAAGAGACCTTTTCCTCTTTGCTTGACCTTGCTTATACGAATAACTGCAGGGGACTCCTCTTTGAGAACTGCCGTATGGGAGACCTGTGGAAGCGAGGAAATTGGAACATAGCCATAAATGGCGATGCCTGGGCCCTTATGTTTGGTATTCTGGATGATCCGAAGCTTGGGCTGCAGTGGGAGCCCTGCCACCAGGTAGAGGCCTTCATCGATCCTTTGATGCAATTACAGGAATGGCTTCCTAAGGTGAAGCATGTCCATGGAAAGGATGCCCTCATCGATTGGGATTTGCTAAAGGTCATTGGACTGTACGCTCCGGACAAAGCGATCAGTTCAGTACTTCCTGGGGAAGGGGAGAGCGATTGGGGCGCCATCATACGGATGCTACAAGCAGCCGACTATGATGGTAGTATTGATATTGAGACACAAAACCAGAAGTTTTTCCCTGACCTACATGATAAGAAACGGTCCTTGAAATACCTGCAGCAATATCTCAGATAGTACTTTTAGTATTTTTGCACTTGCAGTTTTTCTTAATTGTGATACCATGACAGGTGTTACGGCGTGTGTGAAAGGATCTTTTTTTTACCAGTTATGCACGCGCGTGCATTGGAGGTTGCATGAAACAGCTACGATATGGAATGGTAGGCGGAGGCCCTGGTGCTTTTATAGGAGATGTTCATAGGAAAGCCATCAGGATGGATGATCTTGCTGTGCTCGTTGCAGGCACTTTTTCTCGGGATGCTGAGAAATCCAAGCTTTTTGGCAAAGAGTTGGGCCTCTCTGATGACAGGTTGTACACAGACTTTGCAACAATGGCAAAAGAAGAAGCCAAACGGGAAGACTGCATACAGTTTGTAGTATGTGTCACGCCAAATGCTTCTCACTACGAAATATGTAAGGCCTTCCTCTCTGAAGGCATTTCAGTAGTCTGTGACAAGCCTCTGACCTGGACAATTGAAGAAAGTGAAGAACTTGTAGCTCTTACCAAAAAGAAAGATCTCCTGTTTGGAGTTACCTATACCTATACTGGCTATCCTGCTGTCAAGCAGATGCGGCATATGGTCAGCTCCGGTGCATTGGGCAAGATTAAGTTCGTAAATGCCGAGTACCCTCAGGATTGGCTTGCTCAGCCCGTCGATGACGACAACAAGTTGGCCCCATGGCGAATCGATCCCAAGGTTACGGGAATATCGAACTGCCTCGGTGATATAGGAAGCCATGTTGAGAACCTGGTGGCAACAGTCACCGGTTTGGAGATAGAGCGTGCCTTAGCACGCCTGGATAGCATCGTTGACGGGCGTACCCTCGATGACAATGCTTCTGTCATGGTCGAATACAAAGGTGGAGCCAAGGGCTTGTACTGGTCCAGTCAGATAGCCTTTGGAAATGACAATGGCTTGAGAATACGCGTCTTTGGTGAAAAGGGTGGATTGGAATGGTGCCAGGAAGATCCTGACCACTTCAGCTTTACGCCCAGTGATGCGCCACAGCAGAAATGGAGTCGGGGGCGTGATCAGTTCCACCCATCAGCTCAACAGTATTCCAGGATACCTGCAGGCCATCCTGAAGGTGTCTACGAGGCTTTCGCCAATATTTATAAGAGCTTTATCCTAGCGCTTGGAAAGAAGCTCAGTGGAAAGGCACTTGTAGCTGCTGACTATGATTTCCCAACGGTTGAGATGGGGTTAGCAGGGGTTGTGTTCATCAACAAGTGTGTAGAGAGCAGTAAGAAGGGCTCTGTTTGGGTCAAGTTTTAAAAACATACTATCGGAGGATGAGATATAATGGCTAGATTAGCAACGATTTTTACAGGACAGTGGGCAGATTTACCTTTTGAAGAGATGTGCAGGACCGTAAGCACGATCGGATACGAAGGTGTGGAAATAGCCTGTTGGGGCGACCACATGGATGTGAAGAAGGCTGCAGAGGATCACTCCTATGTTGCTGAAAAAAAAGCAATCCTGAAGAAGTACAACCTTGAGTGCTTTGCTTTGGGGAACCATCTGGGTGGACAGTGTGTCGGTGATGCCTTTGGTGATCCCCGTCTGGCGGGCTTTGCCCCTAAGAATCTGAAAGGTGATGACAAGGCGATACGCTCTTGGGGCATTGAGCAGATGAAGTACACCGCCAAGGCAGCGAAGAACATGGGCTGCTCGGTAGTCACTGGCTTCATGGGCTCTCCTATCTGGAAGTACTTCTACTCCTTCCCTGCAACCAGCGAAGAGCTGGTTGAGGCGGGTTATCAGGAGATATACGAATTGTGGACACCCATCCTTGATGAATTTGACAAGCAAGGGGTCAAGTTCGCCCTTGAAGTGCACCCTTCAGAGATTGCATATGACTATTATACCACTGAAAGGCTCCTGAAGAAGTTTGAATACAGGGAAGCTCTGGGCATTAACTTTGACCCAAGTCACCTGCAGTGGCAAGGTATTGATCCTGCCCTGTTCTTCCGTGACTTTGCAGACAAGATCTACCATGTGCACATCAAGGACTGCTATGTGAAGCTCGATGGTCGATCTGGGATCCTTGGTTCGCATATCCAGTTTGGTGATCTTCGCCGTGGCTGGAACTTCGTTTCCCCAGGTCATGGGGATGTGAACTTTGAGTTCATCATCCGCGAAGCCAATGCAGCCAACTATCGTGGCCCTCTCTCCGTTGAGTGGGAAGATAATGGTATGGATAGAATATTTGGTGCTGCTGAAGCTTTGGCCTTAGTGCGTAAAATCGATTTTGATCCCTCACAAGTTGATTTCGATGGAGCCATGGAGAACTGATGGATACATCCCACAACTCTCAAGACATGATCAATTTTCTTGGTATTGTCAAGGAATTCTCCTCTGTTCGTGTGCTCTCTGACGTTACGTTCGGCATACGAGGTGGGGAGATAATGGGCCTGATCGGCGAAAATGGGGCAGGCAAGTCCACACTGATCAAAATCCTGTGTGGCATATATCAAGCAACATCAGGAGAGATCTTTCTGGAAGGCAAGAGAGTTTCCATTCCCGATTACATAACTGCAAAGCATCTTGGCATAGGTATTGTCCCCCAGGAGTTCAACCTCATCAATTCCTTGACTGTATATGAGAATATCTTCCTTGGTAATGAACTGCACAAAGGGGCATTTCTGGATAAGAAGGCGATGAGAGAATTGGCCTCGCAACAGTTGGCACAGTTGAAAATGCCTGTTGATGTGAATCGTCTGGTAAGTGAGTTGAGTGTAGCAGAGAAGCAGATGGTTGAAATTTCAAAGGCCATGATTCTTGATGCTAGGATTCTCATCTTGGATGAACCTACGACAACCCTTACCGGTCATGAAGTTATGACCCTTTTTGCCTTGATGCGTAAGCTCAAGGCAAAAGGAGTCACGATGATCTACATCTCCCATAAGCTGCAGGAGATCAAAACCATTTGTGACCGGGTGACTACCCTACGTGATGGCATCCTTATCGGAGTTGATGAGGTTGCAGGTGTGGATGAGGAGGATTTGGCCCGGAAGATGGTCGGAAGAGATTTCAGTCAGGTATTTCCACCAAAGCTTGTTCGTGCTACTGGTGGGGAGATGCTCTCTGTCGAGAATCTTTCCATTGAAGGGTTGTTGCATGATATCAGCTTTTCCTTGAGAAAAGGAGAGATATTGGGCTTTGCCGGTCTGGTCGGTTCAGGGCGTACTGAAACGATGGAAGCTCTCATGGGATTGCGAAAGATTGACAGGGGCACCATCGAGAAAGATGGCAAGCGGATAATGATCAGGCATCCTAAGGATGCGGTCAGGTATAAACTGGGTTACATCAGTGAAGATCGCCAAGGCAAGGGAATTGTGCAAAGGTTTGATATCCCTAAAAACATAACCCTCATTTCATTGCGGAAAAAATATATCCGCAATGGCTTTATCGACAAGAAGAAGGAAGCCTCGGAAGCCGAGCGGTATGTCAAGGAGTTCAATATTGTAGCTGCTTCGTTGGCCAATGCCTTACAGTTCTTCAGTGGAGGCAACCAACAAAAAGTGTATTTGGCACGCTGGATGGATACCGAGCCTGAGATACTGATTCTGGATGAACCGACCAGGGGTATTGATATCAATGCAAAAAGTGAAATCTATGAGTTTGTGCATCAACTGGCATCTTCTGGAATAGGGTGCATCTTGGTCTCCTCTGAAATGGAAGAGATCATAGGGCTTTGCAGCAGGGTGTATGTGCTGCGGGAAGGTCGTGTGGCCGGATGTCTGGATGGTGAAGAGATTACCGAAGAGAATATCATGTTCAATGCTACTGGTATCAAGGAAGGAATATAAAAATATGGGTGAAAACAAGATAGGCCCCTATGTCAAGAAGTTCAGGTTAAAGGACCATTCGTTGGGTATGGCCTTTATTATCCTGGTTATCATCGCCACGATCATGGGGTGGCCGAATTTCCTCAAGATGAGAAACCTAACGAATATTCTCCGCCAGATTTCCTATACCGGGATTATTGGCTTGGGAATGACCTTGGTCATTATCAGTGGTGGCATTGACCTCAGTGTAGGATCGATGACCGCTTTCGTCGGGGGAATCTCCATATTTTTTCTGAATATGTTTGGAGGCCAATCGATACTTGGCATTGCGCTTACCATCGTGTTCGCACTTGTTTTGGGTATGGCTTGTGGATTCGTAAACGGTATATTGGTGTCCAAGTTCAAGATGGCGCCTTTTATAGTGACGTTGGGCACGATGTCCATATTCCGCTCCCTCATCCAGTATTTTTCCAATGCTGGAACCATCCTTTCTGTGAACAATACCTACGGGAAGATTGGAAGTGGGGTGGTATTGGGTCTGCCCATCCCTGTCTGGTGCTTCCTAGGGGTAGGAATCCTGTTGCATATTGTTCTGAACAATACGAGTTTTGGTCGGTATCTCTGTGCTACAGGGAGCAATGAACAGGTTGCCCGCTATTCTGCCATTAATGTGTCCATAATCAAATTGCTGCCGTATGTGATAACAGGTTTCACCGTTGGTGTTACCGCCCTGATGTGGTCAAGTCGCTTGAACTGCATCAATCCCAGTGACTGCACTTCCTACGAGATGGATGCCATTGCCGCCGCTGTCATCGGAGGGACTCTGATGAGCGGGGGTAAGGGTAGCATCATCGGGACCATGATGGGTGCCATCATGATCGGAGTTATCAACAATATGCTTGTTATGGGAGGCATCAGTGCTTTCCTTCAACAGGCTGTGAAGGGCCTTGTGATTATTGTTGCGGTACTCATGCAGTACAACAATAACAAATAAAAGATTTCATTTGGAGGAAAAAGGATGAAAAAAACGTTGATGATCGTTCTCTGCCTACTGTTGGCTGTCGGTTTTGTATTTGCACAAGGTGCTGCAGAAACAAAGAAAAGTGTCCCTAAGATTGGTATCGCAGTTCCTTCTCCTGACCATGGTTGGACTGGTGGAGTCGGTTGGTGGGCTGATAAGGCCGTTAGGGAGCTGAGTGAAAAGTACCCTGGAAAGTATGAGTTCAAGGTCCTTCATGCTGATGGATATGCCAAGCAACTCTCTGATGTTGAAGATCTGATGGTTTGGGGTATGGATTATCTGGTAATTCTTCCTCATGAATCAGCTCCTCTTACCCCTGTGGTAAAAGAAGCCCACACATCTGGTGTCAAGGTCATTGTTGTTGACCGTGGACTCACCGATACCACGTTTGGCTATGTCAACCTTGCAGGGGACAATAGTGGGATGGGTAAGGTATCAGGAAAATTCATGCGTGAGTACATGAAGGAAAACAACCTTACCAAGTATGTGGCTATGGGTGGAATGCCTGTCGTCATCGATGGTGAGAGAATGAAGGCCTTCTTTGATGAGATGACTTCCGATAAGAGTCTGGTTAACCTTGCTGGCGGACGTTACTACGACTTTGCCGACTGGTCTACCCAGAAGGGTCTCGAGTTGATGGAAAACTATCTGCAGAAGTATCCTGAAATCCATGCAGTGTTCTGTCAGGATGATGATGTCATGACTGGTGTCCTGCAGGCTATCAAGGAGAGTGGACGCAAGGACATCAAGCTTGTATTCGGTGGTGCCGGTTCGAAGTCTGCCTATGAGAAGATCATCGCTGGTGATCCTCTGGTAAAGGCTACGGCAACCTACCATCCAAGCATGGTCTATGATGCAATCAACTACTGTCTTGATGTTGCCGAAGGCACGAAATCCTCTGATTTCCATACCGCCAAATCTCCAAAATCTGTAGTGCTTCCTTCCGTGTTGGTCGTTAAGAGCAACGTGATGGATCACTATGACAAGGATTCCGTATTCTAGACACTATTCACTGAAGAGTATTTGCACCCCCAATGTAATTGGGGGTGCAACTCTTGCTAGAGACCCATTGTTTCAAACGTAGCGTTCAGTCGTATTCATGAGAAAAAGGGTATTGAGAATAGGTCACAGGAGTTGCAAGTAGGAGCTCCCAAAGGAATCAGATCAAGGGGATTAGTGTCCCATGCTTAGGTAATCTCCAACACCCCTGTAGTGAATACCTTACCAGCAAGAGGACCCTCTCCACTGCAGACAACCTTGAGGCGGTCATTTTTATAGGTAAAAGTAAGGGTAACCTCAAGTACTACATCACTAGCAGGGCCTGTATATCCATCAGGCAAGATGAGGCTGTAATATCCATAGGTATATGAAAACACCTTATCTTCCAGGGTTCCATGGCCATGACAGTCATATGAGTAATCGCCATCAGTCCAGTAGATGAATACCCCGGTTGTAGGGGAAGTGAAAATCTCAACTGAGATTGCACTATCACCATTTTGGTCTGGAAACTCCCAGGTGCCTATAATGTCATTGAGCACGAAATCAATTCCAGGTCCATCGTCCTCTATGCTTGGTTCACAACCAAAGAGCAACACAACAAGGACTAGGACTCCCAACAACAATAGAATCTTCTTACTCATAAGCCCTCCCTTTGGAATGGGGTATCATACCAATTATGGTAGCTCTCCATACGCACCGGTCAGCTCTGCAAGAACCCTTGCGGGGTAGATGCGTAGGAAATAGCGATTACACAGTTACATGCTAAAAGTCTTACCAGCTAAAGGGCCTTCCCCAGTGCAAGTTACTTTTGGTTTGTCTTGGTACATGGTTAGTGTGATAGTTACTGATTTTGGAGAACCATGGTACACAAATGTTCCGGTATCATCGTCTTCATCAACGTAGGTTGTTTCATTGTAGACATAAGATCCAGTGAACACAGTGCCACTGACTGTCCCATTTACCATTGCAAAGTAGTCAGTTAATCCTTCGTACCAAGCGATATCTAGCATCTTATTACTTGGATCAGTATCGTCTTGCATGATGCTGACATGGGTTTCATTTGGTAAATCCCATTCCCCTAGGAAATCTGCATACGTATAGACTTTCCCATCTTCGCACCCTGTCATAACAAATACCAGAATCAGACCTAGAAACAAAACACCAACACCACGTTTACCCATAACAAACCTCCCTTAAGCCTTTCTTTAAAGGCAAGAAGCCATGCTTGTATTCTATACACACCTGATTTATTACCCGGTGAGATCCAAACCAACTGCATTATGCGGCTCTTGTGGAACCGCATGATGCAGATGGGCATAGACATATGAACAAGTTTCATAACAGAATTCAACACAAATTTTGAGAGGGCTTTTGTCAGTAGATGACGAACAACATTAATGGTATTAAGAAAGAATAAGGAGAGGAAAGATCAACATGATATAACCTCCAGAACGAGGGAGCTTGCTTATAGTGTAGAATACCTTTGCAGATTTACAATATTGCAGTATGCCTTAGAATAACAATTTTTTAAAAAATATCGCTTTAGGAGCATGTCGTGTTAACTCACATATATATACTTGGTTTAACTGCTTTTGTCCAAAGATTTGAAGGTGGTTTCATACCAACAAAACCCTCGGAATTCTCCGAGGGTTTTGTTGGTAGTCTCTGTTTGTTATTCTCTGTTGTCTACTTGAACCTATTCAGCCTCAAAGCATTGAGCACCACACAGACACTGGACATCGACATCGCAAACGCTGCGAACATTGGTGACAACTGAGGACCTCCAAACAGCGTCAGCAGACCTGCTGCCAAAGGAATGCCCAGGATGTTGTAGAAAAACGCCCAGAAGAGGTTCTGATGGATATTACGCATCGTAGCCTTGGAGAGTTGGTAAGCCTTTGCCACGTCCTTGAGGTTGTTCCGTACAAGGACAATGTCAGCAGTCTCACGCGCGACGTCTGTAGCGCTTCCTACAGCGATTCCCACATCAGCCTTGGCAAGAGCCGGGGCATCGTTGATACCGTCTCCTACCATAGCCACACGGCCCTTCTTGGCATACTCGGTTACCGCCTGCTCTTTCTGGTCTGGAAGCTGGCCTGCAAGATACTCATCAATGCCTGCAAGCTTGGCTATTGCCTTGGCTGTACGCTCGTTGTCCCCTGTAAGCATAATTGTCCTGATGCCCTCATCCTTGAGGAGCTGAATAGCCTCGGGTGTCTCCTTCTTGATGGTATCGGCCACACCAATGATTCCCAACAGCTTGCCATCGAGGGCAACCAGGAGGGGAGTCTTGCCTTGGTCGGCAAGATCATCCAGCTGTTTGTTTTCAGCTTTGGTGACTTCTATGCTGTTGTCGGCCATCATGGCAAGGTTGCCAATCCTTACCTGTTTTCCTTCAACACTCCCTTCAATACCCTTGCCGACGATCGCCTTGAAGGCCTTTGCTTCTGCCAGGATTAGCTTGAGCTCTTCGGCCTTGCTCACCACCGCCTTGGAAAGCGGATGCTCACTGCTTGCCTCAAGGCTTGCTGCGATCCTCAGAAGTTCATCAGTATCCTTCGCAAGCATATCAGTGACAACGGGCTTACCTTCAGTGAGGGTGCCGGTCTTGTCGAAGATGACTGTCTCAACGCCCTTGAACTGCTCAATGGCTGCGGCATGCCTAAAGAGAATACCCAGCCTTGCTCCCTTGCCACTCGATACCATGATGGCTATCGGGGTAGCGAGGCCAAGCGAACAAGGACACGCTATGACCAGGACACTTACTGCCCTTATCAGGGCTGTATCTACTGTGGTGCCGGTAAGGAACCACGCTAGGAACGTGACAACAGATATTCCCATTACTATCGGCACAAATACACCTGAGATCTTATCAGCAACTCTGGCAATGGGGGCCTTGGACCCCTGTGCTTGTTGCACAAGCTCGATGATGTTGGCAAGGGCAGTATCGGATCCTACTTTGCTCGCACGGTACTGAAGCACTCCTGTGGTGTTCAGCGTAGCTGCATAGACGTTGCTTCCCATGGTTTTATCTACAGGCATGCTCTCTCCGGTGAGCAAGGACTCATCGATGGCGGATGCTCCTGAAAGGACCACGCCATCGACAGGAAGTTTCTCCCCAGGCTTGACCATGATGATATCATTGACTTGCACCGCTGAGGCATCAATGACCACCTGCTTGCCATCACGCAAGACGGTGGCATTGGCTGGAGCCAGCTCCATAAGCTTGTGAATTGCTTCCCCTGTTTTGCCTTTAGATCGGTTTTCCAAGTATCTGCCCAGCATCACAAGGGTCAGTATCGTACCAACACCCTCAAAGTAGAGGTGATGAGCTGCTGCAATATTGCCTGTGAATAGCTGAAAGATGCCCCAGAGGCTGTATAGGAAGCTCGCAGTCGTTCCAAGGGCTACAAGGCTATCCATATTGGGTTCGCGCTTGAAGAGGCTTGAGAATCCCTTGGTGAAGAAGGCAGATCCACAGATCATGGTCCCTATAGCTAGCAATAGTTGTAACAGGCTGTTGGAGACCATACCGATGGGAAGGCGCAGGCCCAGCATGGGACCCATAGCGAGCACCATCAGCAAGACAGTAAGGATGGCAGAGATAGTAAGTCGATGCTTAAGGTTCACCTGATCCTTAGCCTTCTGTTCCATCCGCTTGTTTTCGTCTATCTCCTCCAATACGGAGTACCCGATCTTGGAGATAGCTTTCTGTATATCATCAAGTGAGAGCTTATTCTTATCAAACTCGATGGTTGCGCTCTCTGTTGCAAGGTTGACCTGAGCTAGCTTGACTCCGTCAAGCTTGTTCAGGGTTCTCTCCACTGCAGAGGAGCAGGAGGCGCACGTCATGCCTCCGATCGATACTTTTTTTTCTTCCATTAGTCCACTACCTCAAAGCCGATCTCAGCGATAAGAGCTTTAGCCTCATCGATTGTCTCGGCATTCTTATGTTTGATGGTAACCTTGCCTGATGCAGCATCAGCTTTGGCACCTTTAATGTCCTCAAGGTTGTTGAGGGCGTTTACCATTCTGGTCTCGCATCCGTTGCAATGCATGCCTTTTGTCATAATAACTGTTTTCATATCCTAGTAAACTCCTTGGTATAATATACATCTTTTAGGTTAATTCCTCCAGAGGAGGACTTTTTTCCCATACCCACTAGACAGATTCAAAATATTCAAGTATTATCGCTCATGTCCGATGGGCGGTTAACTCAGCGGGAGAGTGCCACGTTGACATCGTGGAAGTCGCCAGTTCAATCCTGGCATCGCCCAAAAGCAAGCATACTGGAAACAGCAGCTTGCTTTTTTTTATCGCTACTGCCTTCGAAACTTCGCCATAACATCCATGAGCTCGGCTATCTTAAGCTGGCTCTCCTTAGGATCCTCACTTTTGAGAGCATCAGTAACACAGGTATTGAGATGATTCTCCATAACCAGGTCCTCCACCTTCTTCAAGGCGGAGATGACAGCTGATAGCTGTAAGAGAATATCCACACAATAACGGTCGGTCTGTACCATGTTCCTGATTCCCTTCACTTGGCCCTCGATCCTAGCCAGTCTTGGGTCTATCTTGTCTTTCACTTCTTGTTTCATATATAATATATATACCCCCCTAGGGTATTAGTCAAGTATCTTGAATAGCAGATAATCATCGATTATACGCTTGAACAGGGAGTATTTAGTATATTTTTATAATAAGAATACTATACCCATGGGGGGTATAAGGTTTTTTTGATAGAATGTTCTTATTTCGTTAGTGGCTTCTATGACCTTATTCCAACACTGCATGATCAAGTGTTCTGATTGAAAAAACACAATGTTCTGGTCATTACTCTCTTTGCCATCGAATTTAGTGGATCTAACTCTGAGTTGAGCAACTTGGTTTGTTACAACAGTAATGTGAAAAAAGTGCCTAATCATTTTTTAAGATAATGGTATCAGTTGCTCCATAAAGGATTCTATCTATAGTGAAAGTAGGTGGGGAATTTCTCCTCTAGCAATACATGCATGCTTACAATCAAGCTGTTGGAGTGAATACTTTATATGCTTATTATAAAAAGATTGTCCAAGTTCTATGAACAGAAAAAAAGGAATGGGGCTAATGATGACTACATATTTATTGGGGAGGACAAATTTTTTATTTTGGGTATTGAAGATAGCTAGTTGAGTTATTTTATCTTGTATAAAGTTATAAGAGATATTCTCTGGCTTTTCGCTGAATCGTGTGGGTAAGGCTACATGATGGTAGCTTTTGGAATCTCCAACTCCCCACAAACGAAATAGATCATTGCCATGAAATTGTCCATATTCTTGAACCCTCTTGCCTTTCGTT
>JAVERP010000013.1:0-79394 GCA_034007055.1 Sphaerochaeta sp. | reverse complement strand
CGACTTGGGAAGGGGTCCTGTGTGCTGACAACACGTGGACCGAGAAGGGTATGTCCAATTCTTTGAGGATGGTGCAGGCTTTTTCCATAACAGGAAGATCTCTTTCACTGCCCATCACTACAGCTACTCTTTTCATGAGTTATTCCTCTCTTGGTTGGTTTGTATAGGGTATACAGTAGCGAAAAATAAAAATAAACACAACGCTAAAGCAGAAAATACCCATGGGAATGTTGCATGACCAGAGGAAGTCTATCTATTTATGCAACATAATCAATATTTATTACTATAGTATAGACAGAATGCAACAAATTTGTTGCTATTTATAAAAACAGACTTAATAACAAGGAACACCGCACAACCTATGCACACCTTTCAACTACGAAACACAGCCGAGTGACGAAAACAAACTACCCAATGACGAAATGCAGAGCATCCTGTCATCGGGTATTCTTTTTTCCTGCCATTCCTTTCAGCAAGGGAGGCTAGACTCTTCTGCCGGGTCCAGCACCCATACGGTTATTTCGAATGCTTGTTATAAAGTCTCTCTTCGAGCTTCCCATCGACTAGGTCGGTGTAGCGGACATAGAGTGCTATACGGTTATCCTTGTCCAGTGCTTTCCAAACCTTCTGGGAGAAAACTTCAATATCCTCACCTATCGTCACTTCCCTGGGGCTTCCTACAAAAGAAGGAAGAACCTTCCCATCTTCTTTATAGGTGTGGATAAGCTGTCCACCCCCCTGTGTGGGGTCATTATACTTGAAAAACCTTCTGCTGCAGCGTCCCTCACTTCGCCTGATGATGGAAAGCGTATAGGAAAATGGCATCTTCAAGGACACAAGAGCGCTGATACGGGGAGTATAGTGAGGTTCATCGGGCTCATACCTACAGCTTTTCAAAGCTTGTTCGAACGTCTTGCCATCCTTGAGATAAGAGTGGATGACCTGCCCATGATCCCCATTGCTTATGATAAGCGAATCGGCATACGCCTCTATGGCAGTATAGTGAATGAGTGAGGGGTCCCCGACCTTTGAAAGATCGAAAGCCTCTGCCTTGAGGGTTTCCTTGTCGAGAGCCAATACACGGTTCTGGCTGTTCTCACTGCGCCCCATGATGAAATACGCAACGACAGCCCTTCGCTGTGGAGAAAGACCCACTATGATCCCACGACCTGGATAGGTCTTATCTCCCAGCAGCCCTTCAATTTCCATGCAAACCCTCCAAAATACTAGTTATGCACGACCTTCCAATACCTGTACGGTCAGACGGACTGCATCATCGATGCAGAGGTCACACGAGCGAAGCACCTCACCTGTCTCCAAGCCCCTGAGGTCTTTGCAGACCAGGCTCCTGTTCTCCAGGAGAAAAGCAGAGACGATGGGTTCGACCAGGGCATAGGTTGCAGCCTTGGTCCCTGAGGCGACATCGCCTTTGCTGGATACGAGCGAAGCGATGGCAACCGCTCCGCTTATTGCCCCACACGTGGCATCTTTACCGCCCATGCCGCCGCCGAACCCTTCCATGATGGCAAACAGTGTCTTCTCATCCACCTCCACCAGGTCAAGGAAGGCACAGGCCACCGCCTGGGCACAGTTGTATCCCTTTTCGTGCAAGGCCCTTGCCCTCTGTACGTACTGCTGTTCAGTATGCATATGCGCTCCCGCCTCCTATGCTTCCCTGCCGGTTTTCTGCAGGTAGTAGTGATAATCACCTTCAAAGACCTGCATCTGGCCATGATCGATCTCAAATACCCTGTTGGCAAGATGTCTGAGGAAGTAGCGGTCGTGGCTTACGATGATGATGGTACCTTCAAACCGAGTGAGGGCATCAAGGAGAACCTCACGGCTTTGGATGTCCAGGTGGTTTGTCGGTTCGTCCAAGATAAGGAAGTTTACCGGAAGGGCGAGCATGCAGGCGAGCATCACCCGGCTCTTCTCCCCTCCGCTGAGCACCCCCACCTTCTTGTCCGCATCAGAACCTGAGAACTGGAACGAGCCCAAAAGGTTCTTGATGCTTCCGATCGTTGCCAGGGGGGTCCTTTCGGAGACCTCTTCGAAGACTGTCCTTTCTGGGTCGAGCACATCGGATGAGTACTGGCTGAAGTAGCCAAGGTTGACACTTGCTCCGAGGGTCACCTCCCCGCTTGTCGGTTCGGTCAGCCCTGCAATGACTTTCAGCAGCGTGGACTTGCCAGCTCCGTTTATCCCGGTAAGGGCGATGCGGTTTCCCCGCATCACCGAGCCTGTCAGGCCGCTGAAGACAGGATGCTCTTCACCATTGGCTTTTTTCCAGCTTTTGGCAAGGTCCTTCATCACGACCACCTGGTCCCCACTCCTTGGGCAGGGGGAGAACTCCACCTGCATGATCTTCGCTTCGGCAGGGAGGGTTATGCGCTCGATCTTCTCCAGTGCCTTGATCCTGGACTGGACAAGGGAGGCATGGGAAGCACGGGCTGCAAAGCGGGCTATGAAGGCCTCATCCTTGGCAAAGCGAGCCTCCTGGCGGTTGAAGGTGGCAAGCAGCTGCTCGCGCCTGATCTCCCGCTCCCGGAGGTAAAAGTCATAGTCCCCGCTATAGGTGGTGACGCTTCCATTGGCCACCTCGATGGTGCGCTTGCACAGGCGAGTCATGAACTCACGGTCATGGCTGGTCATCACCAGGTCCCCCTTGAAGCTGTTCAGCCATGCCTCAAGCCAGACGATGGACTCCACATCGAGGTGGTTGGTCGGCTCGTCCATCAACAGGACGTCGGGGTTGAGCACCAATATCTGGGCCAGGGCTATGCGCATCTTCCAACCACCGGAGAAGTTCTCCACCGGCTCGTGAAAGCGGTCTGGCCCTATGCCAAGGCCGGTAAGCACCTGCTCTGCCCTATTGGAGAGTTCATAGCCGTCCCGGGCTATGAACTCGGTCTGCAGCTCCCCATAGCGATCCATCTCGGAGTCACTGAGGCCATCGGCCATCCTGTGCTCCAAGGCGGTGAGCTCTTCACCGATCTCAAAGACAGACCCGGCTCCCTTGAGCACCTCCTCAAGGGCGGTGTTGCCGCTCATATCACCCACTGTCTGAGAAAAATAGCCGATGACAGCATTACCTTCTACAATGACCGTCCCATCATCGGGCTTCTCCTCACCTGCTATAACTTTGAGCAAGGTGGACTTGCCCGCCCCATTGGGACCGACCAGACCGATCCTATCCTGAGGGCGTATGAGCATTTCCGCCTTGTCCAAAAGTATCCGTTGCCCGTAGGCAACGCTAATTCCTGTTAATTTGACCACAAAGACTCCTAAGTGAAAGAGTCTAGCAGAATGGACAGAATTTGTCATGACCGTTTCCCTTCCCAGGGAAAACGCCTATACTCATATCAAGAGGTCACTATGGAAGGGAATGTACGTAAAGATATCAAAGCTGGCTTGAAGGTGGGCATCATCCTCAAGGAGGACCAGAGAAGCGGCACCATTACAGAGGGTGTGGTAAAGGATATCCTCACCAAATCACCCAACCACCCCCACGGCATCAAGGTGAGGCTCCACTCGGGTCAGGTAGGAAGGGTCGCCAAGATCTACTCGAACACCCCGTAGATAGCGGTTGCACAGTGTGCGCACCGTCCATGCTCAAGCAAAGGGTCGATTCTGTTATGTTCATCGATGAGCTGGGCGTGGCAGGTGGGGCAGAAGGTCGACCTTTGTGCATGGCTGTTGCCGCTGTATATGTAGGGGATGCCTGATTGTTGTGCCAATTTCACCATCTCTGACAGATAGGCTTCGCTTGTAGGCTTGTGGTGGGCCATCTTGTACTGGGGAAAGAACCGGCTGAGGTGCCACACCTGTACGCCACGCTCATGCAGAGCCCTGCCGAGAGCCGCTACATCGGCTCTGCTATGCATCGACTCTATGAGCATGGTGGTGACTTCCAAGTGGGCCTTTGTGCCTGCAATGGCGGCGATGGCATCGAGGACCGGCTTCTGCCGCCCTTTGCAGACCTCCTTGTAAAAGGTCTCATCGCCCTTGATATCAAGGTTGAAGGCGTCGATGACAGGCAGCAGCCGCCCTAAGGCCTCCTTTGAGAAGGAGCCGTTGGTGACCATGATGTTCTGCATCCCCGCCCTCTTTGCCAAGGTTGCCACATCGAGCATGTAATCCTGCCATACAAGCGGTTCGCTGTAGGTATAGCTTATGGAGTGGCACCCCCGCTCCCTCGCCATGGAAACAATCTTGGTGGGCTCGACCCTTTCGCTTGCAAGCGACAGGGTGGGCTCTCCTTGACTGAGGGTATGGTTCTGGCAGAACTGGCAAGCAAGGTTACACCCAAACAGGGCAAAGGAGAAGGTCCTGCTGCCCGGGTAGTAGTGGTAGAGGGGCTTCTTCTCAATGGGATCGACCCCAACCGCCTCGATCTGGCCGTATGTGGTGGTGACCAGCTTGCCCTTCACATGCTTGCGTACCCTGCACACACCGCTCTGTCCTTCGGAGAGCTTGCAGTGGTGCCAACAGAAATCACATGTAAGAGTTTGGTCGTTCATCAGTGTACCTCCGAAAATACCTCAGCCTGGAAAACTTCCAGTTCACATCGGCTGTCCTTCCATGCAAAGGGGGACAAGCCTGCCTTCATACATAGATTTTCCAACATCGTTTCTGTATCCCACCCCTGTTCAGGGGCTACCTGGGGTAGAAACACCGCGCGATTGCTGCCCTTGCTCAGGATGACGCCATCGATTCCTATGCGGATTGCATCGGGTGAAGCAATCCTCTTGGGCTTGGACAAGACCGATATCTCGATGACCAGGGCAGAAAGCTCATCAAGGCGTACAGGAGGGAACCTCGGGTCATGGAAGGCCGCTTCGCGGGCCAGGGAGGCAACACTCTCAGTAAGGGAAGAGAGTCCGAACAGGTTTCCTATGCAACCGCGAAGGGAGAAAACGTTCTCCCTTTCGCGCTTTTTCAAGGTGACGAACAGGCCTCGCTTCTCCTTGAACAAGGCAGAAGGATTCTTCATGAGGCTTTCATACACCTCAGTTGAGACAAGGCCAAGGGAACTGGAAATGGACTCCCTTGCAAGGGCTAACAGCAGCTTGTGTACAGAAGTATCCATGGTCAACTCCAAAGGATGGTGCAGTAGGCGACGAACGAATCCCCCCCTGTGGGGTCAATATCGCTGGAGGTATAATAGGAAGCGATGCTGCCGGCAAGTCCCAGGCGCCTGGCTATTTCACTTACGATAAGTGAGGGTGCTATGCCACAGACTGTGAGTTTCTTTTCACCATAGAAAGCGAGAGCCTCCCCGCTTCTGCCTTTTGCAAGCAGACCGGCGAGGGTAAGGTCATCCTCCTTTACCTTCGATCGCTGCTCGTCTGCTGAAAAGCGTGCGTAGGGTGCATAGCCGAAACGCCTGCCATAGTGGGTGAAGTCGCTGGAGGCAACCAACAGCGTCCTGCCACTTTTCAACTCATCAAGGCCAATATCAGCGACCAGATTGTCACAGAGCTCGGACAGGGCAAAGCCGTTGGTTACTTTGGAGATGAGAGCCGGCGAGAAGGAGATCTGTTTTTCACGCTTCTTGTTCAGATAGGCGATAAAGGGCATTGCCATCTCCACAGCGTGCTCGCGTTCTATCGCCTGGTCAAAGCCCCTGTTCACCGATGGCAAGGAGAACCCCTGCAACGTTCCCAAGGGGGTTGCATAGCCGGTGAAGCTTCCTCCGACCAGCCGGTCGGGATTGAGAGAGGTAGTGTGAGACGGAGCAAGCAAGACCAACCTCTCTGCCTGAGGAGGGAGGTGGTTAAAGAAGGGAGCCATCCCCAATGCCGAATAAGAGATCCCCGCATGGGGGAGCACAGCACAAGTGGGAGGCGAAAATTGTCCACTCAAGGCTGAAAAAGCCTGTTCGATAAGATTTTCCAATACATGCGTATCCTGAGGATACCAAGAGCCTGCGAACTTTGCGCGACGCATGGCTTGAGCACTGGTGTTAGCTTTAAGCATTAGAGACTCCATTTTCAGGGAAATACCCTGTACTCTAATGATAATGCATAGGGTATAAAAAGCAAGGGGTGGTATTTCTAGATCCAATCATACCGTGAGTGAATTTTTTCCCTTCAAAAGAATTATTTCTCATGGTATAATACTCCTATGAAGACAAAAGAACTTTGCATTGGGCTGATTCTCAGCTTCTTCATCCTCCTCATCTTGGCGACTTCTTGTACAACGAGACATGAACCAGTACCTATTTTGTTCGATCCATTACGCTATCCTGCGGAAACATTCTACGTTGGGGTGGGTATCGCGATAGACAAAGAGGTTATAAAGGCCAAAAAGACAGCCACCCTCCTCGCAAAAGCAGACCTTGCCTCTAAGATAGCGAGCACTGTCTTCCTGAGAAAGGAAGCTTCACTATCGGACAACGGCATAGCGGAGAGCCTAACCTTTCAGGAACTCATCCAGGAGAGTTTGCTGCAGAAGCTGGAGAACCTCAGCTTTATTGAAGAGCACTACAGCCCGAAAAATGGCCAAATAACCTATGCCATCATCAATAAGGGGGTGTGGGAGGCCCAAAAAGCAAAGAACATCCTCAAGGCCAAAGAGCAAGCACAAACCCTCCTCGCTGAGCGCTACCCCGATATGTCCCTTGCTCGGGAGATCACCATCCTCAATGCAACCCTAGCATCCCTTGGAGCAACGCAGTGGGGGGCTCTGGTAGAGGATAAGTTCGACGGCTCCTATGGCAATCTTATGCCTATGGTTAGGGCACGCAGAGACCTTCTGGTTTCTCGGATCAGAATCTCTACCCTCTACTATGTAAGCGATGGATTATCACCGAGTAACCTCATCAGTGCAAAGGAGCTTGCTCTACAGCAATTTCAGAATTTTCTCCTTGAAAAACTCTACCTAGAGTATGAGAACCACCGAATTATGGCCTCCTCTGCAATGTCCACCCAGGAGCTAAAAAAGGCTATCAACGAACACATACAGTTCTGCACAGCCCAACATCACAACCTCCTCGAATATTTTGAGGCTCCAACCTCCTCAGACGAACTCTACCATGTAGTACTGGTGGTAAGCAGGGCTTCATGGGAGGAAGAGGAGCAAAACAAGGTCGAAGAGCTCTATCAAAGCGTCTATCCCATTTTTCTGTCCTACACACAGGAGGCTTCTGTCACCGATCAAATAGCGGCTCTAAAAAAGATACAACACCTCCTGGGAACCTCTTTTGTCGGCCTAGCAATTGAAAATCACCTATTTTCCCAACCAAAAGCCAACAAGATGGGCATCTCCTTGTTGCTTGACCAGCTTATCAAGTCTGTCCAGCTATCGATAAACTGTCCGAGTTCGCTAGAAGAAGGACAGTTATTCTCGGTAGAAGTTAGCCTTACAAACAGCCTAGCCCTCGTCACTGAAATTCCCGTGACCATCATCATATCCGATAGTAAGGGAGAGCTAGTATTCTCACAACTGGGCTTTATGCATGAGGGGGAGAGCCTTGCAGTACGACCACTATTACCCCCGGAAAAAAAGGTACAAAGCCTGCATGTTGCCATCTATTGGGCTGACTACCCACAACAGGGTGTAGAGACAACTATTCCCATCAGGAGTATTCCACTTGGCACAAGGGTATGGAAATGGTTTACCACCAGAGGTACAAGCTAGCAGGCCTTGAACACGATGAGAACCAACCATCTTTCTTCCCTCCTATAATGGTGATACCATGCACTACATCTCAAAAAGCAGAGGTTACCATGAAGATATGCATTCTGGATGGATCTAGACCAGATGACGCTATGGGAAATAGAATAGAAAAACTCCTTATACCCCTTCTTTCTGAGCACCAAACAGAGCTTTTTGTCATCAGGGAGATGGAGATAGCCCCTTGTATGGGAGACTTCCTCTGTTGGACAAAGACGCCAGGTATCTGCAAGAACCACGATGACAACCGCCTGATTGCAGAGGCTATGATAAAAAGTGAACTCCTCATCCTTCTCTCTCCCATCACCTTTGGAGGATACTCCTCCCTGCTGAAGAGTGGTCTTGACCACCTGATCCAGAACATCTCCCCTTTCTTCACCAAAATAGAGGGGCAGACGCACCACAAGAAGCGCTACAAACGCTACCCCAACCTCGCAGTCATAGGATGGGAGACAAAACCAGATAGCAAAACAGAGATGATATTCAAGCATCTAGTATGGCGAAATAGCCTAAACTTTAGCGCAGAGAAAACCTGTTGTGAGATATTCCATCCAGTGGACAAGGACGAACATATAACGAAAAAGATCCGGGGTATCCTTGAAGGAACAAGCACTCTGCTAGATCATCAAGTTCTTCTCAGGAAGGCAACGCAAGATGAGAGCCCCACAAAAGAGAGAATACAAACAAAAATAGGGCCAAGGATACAGAAGGCTCTGCTGCTCGTGGGCAGCCCCAGAAAAGAGAGGAGCTCCTCTCAGAGCCTAGGCTCCTATCTCTGCTCCCGGCTACAGCAACACACAGTAGAGACTGAGACTGTGCTTCTGTATGCAAGAAACATGCGAGAAAATCAGGAAGAGGTATTTGCAAAGATTGACAAGGCAGACCTTGTCATCCTTGCCTTCCCCCTCTATGTCGACAGCATGCCCTCTCCTGTCATAGAGTTCCTTGAACAGCTTAGAATACACAAAGACAGTGAACAAAGCATAAACAGGACGACAGAAAAGAATAGGGATACTACCCACCTTATCGCCCTTGTCAACTGTGGATTCCCTGAAGCATCCCACAATGATACTGCCTTGGCTATCCTGGAGCAGTTTGCAAAAAGCTCTGGCTTCCTCTGGATGGGGGGCATAGGAGTAGGTGGAGGTAATGGGTTTGGTGGGAAGAGCCTCGAAGAGGGAACAGGAGCTACGATCCCTATTCGTATGGCCTTGGATCTTGCTTCTGAGGCCTTGGCTAAAGGAGAGCCCATTCCACAGGTTGCTGTTGATATGGCAATGAAACAGCCCTACCCTTCATTCCTGTTCCGTTTTGGAGCACAGTTCTTCTGGAGGGCAAAAGCCACAAGGTATGGGGTAAAGAGGGAGATTGATGATAAGCCATATAATAAGGATTGAGACGCTAGCATTGCATACATAGCTAAAACAGTTCCAGCCTAGCCCTTGAAGTAGTGGTTCCAGTACGCATCAACATCCTGAGCTACGAACAGGGGGAGGTTGAGCAACTTGAATTCTTTTCCTTCTCTTGCAGTTTTCAGTGTATCCAAAGAAATACCACCATCATGAAACCGAATCGCCTTATCAAAGCCAGAGCGTTCTATGAAGGTGTGCATTGATTTCAAGGTTCCAGTTTTTCCAGCCTTCACTTCAATGGGCATGATTGCTGTCCCGTTAATACGGATAAAGTCTAGCTCTGCGTTTGCCTGAGGGTTATCGCGTACCCAAAACAAAGGTTTTGTTATTTGGATGGTGTTGGTTGTCATCAGTTCCTGCCCAACCACATGCTCAGCTATCATGCCATCAAAGACAGTATCTATCTTTTCATCACTGATCAAAGCAGCCTGAGCACCAATGCTATAACAGAGCATACCAGTATCAAGAAACTGTAAACGGGGGCTCCTGTTGAAATCCTGTTGCAAAGGAAGTTTTACCCCTGTCACCGGATATCTTAAATATAGAAGCATAGCCCGTTCCAATATCCGTAGGCTATTCCCTATTTCCCTGCTCTTATACTCTGTATGCCCAAATTTATTGAATATGATTCTATTACCTACCTCAGAAGGGGCAACCTCAATAACTCTTCGGATGATATTCAATTCTGAATTCCCTTTTGCATATTTGGCTACATCATCTTGGAATGCTGTAAGCAATGAGGCATAGACAGGTGCGCACAAGGACAAGTCTTTTGTTGCAACATACCTGGCAACTACCTCAGGCATCCCCCCAGTTGCCATATATGATCGGAACATTGCTGTGAGATGGTCATGTGCCCATTGGGGATAGGGTATCTGTGATAAAAGCCTTTCTGACTCTGTATCACCAAGAGCGAGCAGGTACTCCCTAAAGGACAAGGGGAAGAGATATAGGTACTCCACTCTACCTACAGGGAAACTGATAGATTTGCTATCCATTAAGACCTCCAACAGGGAGCCAGCACTGATAATAAACAAATTGGGTAACTTTTCATAAAAATACCTGAGAATAGCTACAGCTGCTGGTGATTGTTGTATTTCATCAAGAAAAAGCAGGGTCTTACCCGTATGTACAATCTTCTTTTCAAGGCAAATTCTCTGTAACAGTTGCTCGACAGGCAAATTCTCTTCAAACATCTTACGATCTGCAGAAAGTTCCAAATTCAAACTGATAAAGGTGTCAAATGTCTTCCCAAATTCTGTGATCAAGGTAGTTTTTCCAGTTTGCCGGGCACCTCGCACTACAAGGGGCTTCCTGTACGGTGATACCTTCCAAGCCTCAAGTTGTTCATATACAGTACGATAAAAAACCATATCAGCCTCCAATCCCTATTCATTGTAACATAATATAGGCAATTTCTAACAAAAAGTGTTTAATAATATAGGCAGTTTTCACTAAATATTGTACTAGAATATATGTAAATCGAATTCTTATGCGATAAATTCACCTGCATGAGCTATCATTTTCTGAAATCTGCACAAGAAATACTACATGAAAAAACACAGGCTGTTCTCATATATCTCAGGATCCAAAACATCACCATACTCACCAGTATCGAGGGTAGTAGGATGAATCTTATCTATTTTGTCATGAAGCATTTAGTACATGAATCCGAATAACCAGAGAGGAATTTTGTTTCCAAACCCAAATTCAATATCATCGGCGGCGATATACGCATGAGAAAGTCCATCCAGTTGCTTCTTGTTCTTGTTTTTTCCTCCCACTTCAATAGTGTAGGTATCATCTACAAGGAAATCACTTTTCTCTGAGTATCGAACTGAGTGTTTCTCGCTCAACTGGTTTGCAAGGAAGGTTTCCCTGAGGTTTCCTATATTAGGATGATTTTCTCCCAAAAGAACCATAAGGTTCGTGTTATCAAGAAAAATCTTGTCAGGACGTTGCATGATACTGATGCCGCTTCCTTCTTTATAGAGGAGTAAAACTAGCTTAGCCTGCTGGAGATATTGCAGGTAGGTAAGCAATGTTTGTCGGGTTATGCCTATCCGTCCACTCAACTTTGAAATATTGGGAACAAAAGGAACCGACTGGGAAATTATGGCTAGCAATTGTTTGATTTTTGGGACATAGGCTGGTTCAATCATTTTCAGTAGAGGCAGCTCTTGCTCCAAGATCATGAGGACGGTTTCCCCAAGCCGCTGGGCATAGTCCTTTTCTCCTTCAAGAAAATAAGGATAATATCCATAGCGCAGGTAATCACCAAAAAACGCCAACGGTTTGGTTTCCTTGACAATATCCTCCGCAAGCTTCTCATGATTTTCCAAAATGTCCTGGAATTCCAGAACTGGAAATGTATTGCCTGTCTTGATTTCCAGGAATTCACGAAAGGACAACCCTGGAAGAACATACATCAAGGCTCTCCGGCTCAAATCAGCTCTGGCTGCAGAAATTTCGAGAAGGGAAGATCCTGTGAAGACAATACGTAGGTCGGGATAGCCATCATAGAGGTTTTTGATTTCCCTAGCCCAAAAAGGATATTTGTGAACTTCATCCAAAAACAGATGGGTTCCACCATGTTTTACAAAATAATCGGCAAGGTCGGACAAGGTATTGTTGAAAAACCATAGATGATCCAGGCTTACATACAATGCTGAGCTCAGATTATCGGCAAAAGTCTTTTTTATATATTGAAGAAGAAGCGTTGTTTTGCCTGTACCACGAGATCCCTTTATCCCTATAAGTCTTGCGTCCCATGATATCTGGGTATCCAGGCTTCTGATGAACTTGAGTTCAGTATCCCCAATCAGTCTTCGGTATTGTTCAAATAGTCTTTCCATACCTAATACTATCTCATATTTTCATATTTGTATACTTCAGTAACCAAAAAGGTACAGATTTTGTATACTTCAGAATACAATTTTATTCTTTTATGTATTTTATAGAAACCAAAATCACCTATATTTTGTATACTCTAACAACCAAAAAGGCTTATCTTTGTAAGTCTACTAGAAATAGCTAATTTGACTCATTGCTTTGCCAGCAGATTCTCCATGACTAGGAAATCCAAATTATGCCCTTTTTCTGAAGTTGTGGTTGGAAGGCATCCTGAAGTTTTCATAGGATTTGCCTATGTATTTTTGCTGAAGCAATCAAAGGCTCAATTTGGAGATCAGTTATCCGGATGAGCGCTATTTTTAGGTCATCCCTCTTCGCCCTGATTTAGCAAATCGGACTCACAGCTATCAGGTAAGACACTCTTTCTAACCCTACTATCAAGGTAAGAATCATACCCATCAGAGGTAAATTGTTCGATACTATAGGTAACTTGCGTTTTTTACAAATATCTCACATATAGCAATAGTGAAATTGAAAATTCAACTTGACAGTACCCTTCCCATTATGCATGATAACACTGTTATCTTCCAGGGGGAATTTATTTTATGCTCACTGATAGCCAAGACACATGCAACTCCATTCTAACCCATGCAAAGGCTGAGTTCCTCGCCCTTGGATTTGAGCGTGCATCCCTGAGAACTATTGCAACAAAGGCAGGGGTGACCACAGGAGCTGTCTATCGTCACTTCAACAACAAGCAAGATCTCTTTGATGCCCTGGTGGCACCGATACGCAATGACGTACTCCTACGCTTTCAGTGTGAAACTGAAGCGTATATCAACCGCCTTGCAGAAGAGGGGTTGGCCCCAATGTGGAATAGGGAAGAGTCCCAATGGAACATGAGGGAGTTCATACTGTATATCTATGCCCACTTTGATGAATTTCGCCTGTTGTTTCTCGCCTCTCCTCCTGTTGCAGAGGATTTCTTCCATGCTCTAGTATCTATGGAGGTAGATTGCTCCTATAGGTATTTCACCGCTGCAAAACAGCAGGGATATTCCTGTAAGGTCCCTGACAAGAAGGAGATACATCTGATAGCCAATGCACAATTCTCAATCCTTGTCGAACTGGTTTCACATGACATTCCCAAAGAAGATGGGCTGCGCTACGCAGCAACACTTGAACGATTCTTTATGGCAGGATGGCAGGCGATCATCCTAGAAGTGTGAGGTATATGATGTGTAGCAAAGATGTCTTGGAAAAGCATCATTTTTTTAGCATTAGAGTTAGCCTTGACTAACTAACAGGACATAAGCATCACCCTAGTACGAGTAAGAGAGGAAACATAGCGCCTATGGTTACTGCCTAAACAATAACGAACAGACCCCTGCATATGAGAACAAGCAGATATCATCCAAGCTTGTCATGCTTGCAGTAAGGAAAATGCCACTGGTAGACCCCGGTGAACATGCACACACGATTACACAGAAAGAAGGAAATCATGTCACAAAAAACTGGATCTGCGCGTCTTATGGAGCTTGCGCTTACCAAAAAGCCCTTGATTATAGCATCAGTGATCCTATCGATACTGGCCTCTGTTGCGAGTTTTATCCCCTACCTTGCCATATACTTCATTATCAGGGAGATATTGGGATCACTGCCAACAATGGCTACTTTAGATGGCGCACTGCTAATCTCCTATGGTTGGTATGCCTTTGCAGGGGTAGTAGCAAACATACTGCTCTACTTTGGGGCCTTAGCGTGCTCGCACCTCGCAGCCTTTGGCACACTGTACGAATTGAAGGTGAACTTCGCCTCCCATCTCGCACGCGTTCCCTTAGGGTTTCATGTCTTGATAGGCAGTGGAAAACTGCGCAAGATCATGGATGAGAACATCGAGAAGGTCGAAGGTTTCATCGCACACCAAGTCCCTGACCTGGCAGCGGCCTTTGTCGCGCCGGTCGTCATGGGTGCCATCCTCCTGCTAGTTGACTGGCGCTTTGGCCTGGCTGCCCTTCTTGGCGTGGTCATTGCCTTTCTGATCCAGGTCTCACTCTATGGCAACGAGGGATCGAAAAATATGATGGCCAGCTTTCAGAAATCTCTTGAGGAGATGAACAATGTCAGCGTCGAATACATCAGGGGAGTCTCTGTCGTCAAGGCATTCAGCCAGACAGTTTTCTCCTTCAGGCGCTTACATGACACGATAAAGAGCTATACCGAGATGGTAATCGCCTATACCTTGAGCTGGAAAAACTCGTTCTCTGCATTTGTAACCTTGATAAACAACATCTATCTGTTTGTCGTGCCGGTAGGAATAGTGGTGGGTATGCACACTACCGACTACCCTACGTTCGCCTCAACCTTTCTGTTCTATCTGCTGTTTACCCCTGCCATCGCCTCCATACTTATGAAGGTTATGTATGTCAACAGCAACATGATGCAGATCATCAACGGTGTTGATGCCATGGATGAAATTCTTGCTACTGAGGAACTGTCTCAACCAACCATCCCCAAGACAACCTCCTCATACGATGTACAATTCAGCAATGTAAGCTTCTCCTATGATAAGGACGGTGATGCTGAAGCACTGAGCGATGTATCGTTTATGGCAAAACAAGGGGAGATCACCGCCATCGTAGGACCTTCAGGAGGGGGTAAAAGTACCATTGCCCATCTGGTACCCAGATTTTTTGATGTTACTGGAGGATCTATCCTTATAGGGGGAACCAATGTTCAGGATATGGACACCCACTACCTAATGGACAAGGTGAGCTTTGTGTTTCAGGATCTGTTCTTGTTCAAGCAGAGTGTCATAGACAATATCCGCATGGGCAATCAGCTAGCTTCCAAAGGAGAGGTCATTGATGCTGCGAAAGCTGCACAGTGTCATGATTTTATCATGCAACTACCCAAAGGCTATGATACGGTCATCGGGACAAAGGGCATCCACCTTTCAGGAGGAGAAAAACAACGCATAGCCATAGCTCGCGCCATAGTAAAGAGTGCCCCCATTGTTGTCCTTGATGAGGCTACAGCCTTCTCAGATCCTGAGAATGAGCATCTCATACAGATGGCTTTTGCCCACCTGATGAAGGGCAAGACAGTCATCATGATAGCCCACCGCCTCTCTACCATCCGAGAAGCCAACTCCATCATCGTTATGGATAAGGGTGAGGTTGTAGAAACAGGAACCCATGACTCACTGCTAGCCCAGGGGGGAAAATATGCTGCGATGTGGAAGACCTATAGGGAGACTTCACACTGGAGCCTTGCCAACAAAGAAGGAGTAAACTGATATGCCCAAGTTACAATATCTATGTATGCTGAATGACCATGACTACCGCGATCTGAAGAAGGCCATCGCCGCCTGTACACTGACAAACATATCCCTACTCTTACCTGCCATAGTAATTGTGCAGATGTTCATACAGCTTATGAAACCCCTCATGGGAGAAGCAATCTCCTGGAACACCATGTGGGTTCTCTTTGCCCTAGGGATTCTGGCAGCTTTGGTTGTATTCTTTGCAAACAAGCATGACTACGAAAAGACCTATGTCGCCTCCTATATGCAGAGTGAAAACACCCGCATCACCATGGCTGAGCACATCAGGAAACTGCCGATGAGCCTGTTCAACTCCAAGGATCTTTCAGCACTTACCACCAACCTCATGGGCGATGTAGCGACAAGTGAGCATGTACTGAGCCATGTGATACCGCAACTTTTCGCCAATGCCATCTCAGTCACAATAATCTGCGTTATGTTGGCATTTTTTGAATGGAGGATGGCTTTAGCTATTTTCATCACAGTTCCCCTAGCTTTTTTTATTATTTACGTTGCTCAGAAGATTGCAGGCAAGCTCTCTAAAAAACATGTTGCAGCAAAGCTTGAAGCTTCTGCGCAGGTGCAGGAGTATATCGAGGGCATCAAGGTCATCAGAGCTTGTAATCTTGATGGAGAACAGTTCACTACCCTGGAAAAAGCCTTGCACACCATGATGGACCTGGCTATCAAAATGGAGCTGGCCACCGGGGTGTTTGTCACCGGAGCACAAGTGGTCTTGCAGGCGGGCATCGGCTTTACCGTACTGCTTGGAACCACCTTGCTCACTGGTGGGCAGATAGAGCTGCTGCCTATGCTTATGTTCCTGGTGATAGTAGTACGAATATATGGCCCGATCATCGTCATGCTGACCCTGCTTCCAGAGCTGTTATATCACCAGATCTGCATCAAAAGGATGCGTGACCTTATGGCAGTTGAACCGATGAAAGGCGATACAGAGAAAAAAATCACTGAATACACCATTACCTTTGAGGATGTTGACTTCCAATACAACAAAGGAGGCGCTAAAACCATACAGAACTTCAATGCTACCATCCCTTCAGGGGCGATAACCGCGCTTGTTGGTCCCTCAGGTAGTGGGAAAAGCACCATTTCTCGGCTTATTGCTCGCTTTTGGGATATAGACAAAGGACGGATAACCATCGGAGGAATCGATGTGAGCCTCCTCGATCCCGAAAACCTGATGCAGTATATGAGTTTTGTATTCCAGGATGTAACGCTTTTCAATGATACGGTGTACAACAATATCCGCATTGGCAATATGTTAGCATCTGAGCAAGAGGTTATGGAAGCAGCAAAAGCAGCCTCGTGTGATGAGTTTGTCCAGCGGCTGCCCCAAGGGTATGAAACTATGCTGGGGGAGAATGGTCTTACTCTTTCAGGTGGTGAGAGGCAGCGTCTCTCCATAGCACGTGCACTGCTAAAGGATGCACCTATAGTCCTGCTCGATGAGGCAACAGCCTCTTTGGATCCTGAAAATGAAGCATTGATTCAAAAGGCCATACATAAGCTGATCCAAAATAAGACAGTTGTAGTCATTGCCCATCGCCTCCGTACGATAGCAGAAGCTGACCATATCATTGTCCTTGATGAAGGGAGGGTTTCAGAACAAGGTACCCACAAGGAGCTGATGAAAAACAAAGGCCTGTATGAGAAACTTTTCAGCCTGCAACAGAAAAGCCAAGGCTGGTCTGTAGGTATATAGGGCGACAACTAGGGTCCAAGGGAGTGCAACGGCAAGAAGTGCATTCATCTTGGGCCCAATTTGCAGACATCCAGACAAACATGAAAAACGCACCTCTTACGAAGTGCGTTAATTTTATTCATCCCTAAAAAAGTGGTTCAAGCTTTAATAAAAAGAGAGGCAACCCGCTGTACGACCAATGTCGTCTCAACAAGTTGCCAAAAATTTGGTAGAATCAGGAATCGCCGTCCTACCGTGTGCTTTTGCACAATCGGTAGTCCATTCATCAGACCAACTATTTAGCAGGGGTAGGACTCGGACCTACGACCTTCGGGTTATGAGCCCGACGAGCTGCCAACTGCTCCACCCTGCGTCGAATTGCTTCCCTACAATATGGTAAATACAAACTCTTGTCAACAGGGTTCGAAAAAGAATGTGTGTTTAGTGTAATATATTGCCAGTAAGACAAATATGTTCAACAACCTGCCTACTTTCGCAAATCTTTCCTTTCTGGTATGATTATTTTTCGCGACAACACGTACATGCATCCTAGTGTTTTTTTCTTTATGATGGGAGATGTTCGGGATCTAAGGAGCCTGCATACGAGCAAGAAAATTGTAATCCTAGGAGCGGGAAGAAGAGGCCTCGGCCTTGCCAAACACCTTATTGAAGAGCATAGGGATGTGGTGATCATAGACAACTCCCACGAGCGTGTAGCAACTGCCGTTGCAAAACTCGACTGCCTGGGAATCCTCGGAAACGGAACCGACATTGAAAAACTCATTGAAGCCGGGTGCGAAAGTGCCGAGGCATTCATCGCTGTAACCAACAGCGATGAGATAAACCTCGTCTCCTGCGGGATAGTATCCTCCACCTTCAAGAACACCAAGACAGTTGCAGCCATCAGAAGCCTCATCTATACAGGGGTGGACGGGCTGAAGGAAGGGCTGCTCGGCATTGACTACATCGTCAATCCCAACGCAGAGGCAGCCAGATACATATTCAACACCATCGAGCAGGGGGTATACAGCAACGTCCTGGGCTTCAGCAACACGAACCTGCTGCTGTACAACTTCTATGTCGAGCCCTTCTCCCCGTATATCGGCACCTCTGTGATGGATATGCGAAACAAGCTGAAGGCCGATTTTGTCATAGCAGCCATCAACAGGGGGCATAAGGCCCTCGTTCCCTCAGGCAACACAATTATCGAACCAAAGGACACCCTTTCCATAGTTGCAGACTCCGAAGAGGTCACCGATATCCTCAAGACAGTGGGTAAACTGCAGAAGAAACCCACCAAGATAGTCTTGGTAGGGGCTAGCAGGATAACACGGGCGCTCTTGAACCGCATGACCGTTGCCATGCGCTCCAAGGTTACTGTGGTCGACCAGGACGAAGATGTCTGCAATGAGTTTTCCGAAAGGTTCCCTGAAGTCCTGGTGATAAAGGCCGACATCACCGATGAGGACATCATGCAGGAGGAGCAGCTGGGCAGCTATGACCTGCTGATCGCCCTCACAGACAACGATGAGCTCAACATCATCACCGCCTCCTATGCAAAGAGGATCGGCATCTCCCGCTCGATGGCCCTGATCAGGCAGAACAACAACTATACCCGCCTTGCCTCCTATCTGGACATCGATGTGGTCATCTCCATAACCGACACAACCGTCGAGTCGCTGCTGCGCTACCTGCGCGGCACCAACGTGGAGAGCCTGCACAGCCTGTACAGCGGACAGCTGGAGATCTTTGAATTCTCCATCAACGGCACCTGCTCTGTCTGTGGGAAAAAACTGAGCGATATAAATATGAAAAAGAAGGCCATCGTAGCAGGGCTTACCGGCAAGAGTGGAAAAAGTGTCATCCCGACAGGAAACTCCATCCTCCATGAGGGCGATACTGTCATAGTGGCCGCCATGCGAGAATCGGCAGAGTTCATACAAAAGCTGTTTGGGTAGGGTGCAATGATTAATTGGAAACAAGACTTCAGACTGTTGGCATTCATTCAGCTGGTCCTCGGGTTTTTTATGCTTTTCCCTACCCTTATAGCCGTCTACCTCAAGGAAGAGGCCGCCTTGCAGGGCTTTCTTGCAGCCTACGGGGCAATGGCCCTGTTTTGCTCCCTGATATTTTACCTGACAAGAAACATAGAAAAACATACCCTCGCCTCCCGTGACGGATATCTGTTTGTCACCTTTACCTGGATAATCGCCACGGCCATCAGTGCGATACCGCTGGTTGTCAGCGGCAGCTATGTAAACTACAGCAGTTCCTTCTTTGAGATCATGAGCGGCTTCACCACCACAGGGGCAACGGTGCTTCCCGAAATAGAGAGCCTGCCCAAGTCCATCCTCTTCTGGCGTTCGGAGACGAACTGGCTGGGAGGCATGGGAATAGTGGTGCTCTTCGTAGCGCTCCTGCCAGCACTAGGGGTGAGCGGCACCCTGTTGGTGGGAGCCGAGTCAGTGGGGCCTACCAAGGACAAGCTCACCCCCAAGATAAAGACAACTGCAGCGATCCTCTGGTCGATATACCTGCTGTTCTCCCTGCTGGAGACAGTATTGCTCAAACTCGGAGGGCTCTCCTTGTATGACGCGCTCACCGTCACCTTCTCCACCATGGCAGCAGCGGGGTTCTGCGTGAAGAACTCCTCCATCGGGACCTTCAGCAGTGCATACGTGGACATTGTGGTGACCATCTTCATGATGGTGGCAGGGGCAAACTTCGCCCTCTACTTCAAGGCCTTCTCAGGAAGGTTCAAGAGCGTGTGGAAGGATGGGGAGCTGCGTGTCTACCTAGGAATATGGGCAACTGTCTCACTGCTATCCGCCATGTTCCTTACCCACAAGGAGACCTATGAGGGTTTCTGGCAATCCCTGCGCTTCAGCGCCTTCCAGAGCGCCTCAATTCTTACCACCACCGGCTTTGCCACTGCCAACTATATAAACTGGCCAGCTTTCTCGCAGATGCTGCTCCTGCTGCTCTTCTTTGTAGGGGGGTGCGCCGGCTCTGCAGGCGGGGGTGTCAAGGTAATTCGTGTGGTCACGCTGCTGAAGATGGCCAAGGCCAACATCAGCCAGAGGATCCACCCCAAGGGCATCTTCCAGATCCGTGTAGGCCAGAACACGATGCGCCCCGACCTATTGCTGTCCATCTCCACCTTCTTCGGTATATATATCGCTACAGGTGTGCTTGGATCGGTCATCATATCCCTTAGTGGCACCGACATGCTTACCAGCTTTGCCGCCTCCTTTCTCTGTTTGGGGAACATCGGCATCGGATTTGGTGAAGTGGGGCCTACGGGCAACTTCGCCGATTTCCCATCCTCCATCAAATGGGTATGCTCCTTCCTTATGCTGGTCGGCAGACTCGAACTCTTCACCGTCTACGCCCTCTTCACCAAAGCCTTCTGGAAACGCTAAGAAGGACAACAAACCAAACCAGAGCCATGCTATACTACCCGTAACATCGTAAAGGAGAAGCATATGTCTGGTATAGCACTCATCATTACCTTCATCATTGCAATTGCAATCATGATCGTGGCAATCTCTAAGTGGAATGTAAATCCGTTCCTGGCCCTCATGGGGGTGTCACTCATCCTCGCAATTGTTGTCGGAATCCCGTTGGCGGATATCCCTGGCACCATTGGCTCCGGCTTTAGCGGCATATTCAGCAGCATCGGCATAGTCATCATTCTTGGCGCCCTTATCGGCACCATCCTTGAAAAGACCGGGGCTGCCCTGAAGCTCGCTGAAATGGTGGTGCGCCTCGTCGGACAGAAACGCCCCCAGCTGGCCATGGAGATAATGGGCTGGGTCGTATCCATCCCCGTCTTCTGTGACAGTGGGTTTGTCATCCTGGACCCCATACGAAGGGCGTTGAGGAAAAAGACACAGTTCTCCTCGGTTGCGATGACCGTGGCGCTCTCAGCCGGCCTGTACACCTCCCACGTCTTCATCCCCCCAACACCAGGGCCCATAGCGGCCGCTGGGACACTGGGAATCGGGGACAATCTGTTCATGGTCATAGTGATGGGAGCAGTTGTCTCGATCCCCTCGCTGCTTGTCGCCTACTTCTATGCAAACTACATCGGCAAAAGGGTCAAGAGCGCAGACGAGGAGACCGAAGACCTTGCTGGCGAGGACTATGACGAGCTGCTCAAAAGCTTTGGCAAACTTCCCAACGGCTTCATGGCTCTCGCACCTATCCTTATCCCGATCCTCTGCATGGCCTTGGGCTCACTGGCCAGTGCATTGGGCTGGAGCGGAAACGCAGCCACCTTCAGCAAGTTCATCGGAAGCCCCATCATCGCCTTGACTGTAGGGCTCCTGTTCGGCATCATCCTGCTTGCCCAGAGCGGCAAGATGAGAGAGTTCAACGTCATGACCACCGACACGCTGAAGGTCGTCGGACCGATCCTGTTCATCACAGCCGCAGGTGGTGTGCTTGGCAAGGTCATCAGCAGTGCTGGCTTTGTAGGATATATGAAGGAGAATGCAGCAGCCTTGAGTATGGTGGGCATCTTCTTCCCCTTCATCATCTCCGCAATCCTCAAGTCGGCCCAAGGATCGTCCACAGTTGCCATCACCACCACAGCCGGGATCATGGGCAGCTTTGTCGACAGCGGCTCCATGATGACAGGCCTCGGCCTCACCTCCCCTATGGCGGCAGTCCTTACCGTCATGGCGATCGGAGCCGGGGCGATGACCGTCTCCCACGCAAATGACTCCTATTTCTGGGTTGTGACCAACTTTGGCGAGATGAAGCCTGAGGATGGGTACAAGACACAGACCATGGTCACGTTGCTCATGGGCATAGCATCGATGATTTTCATCTGGATTATCTCCCTGTTTTTACTGTAGGATAGAACAATGAAGGAGGTGAGAGCCTCCACTACCATCATAGCAGCTACCCCCAAAGGGGAAGCTGCTAGCATATATTAGGAGCCTACTATGAAAAACATCCTCTTGATCCCCGATTCGTTTAAAGGAACCATGAGTTCCGAAGAGATCTGCACCATCATGGACAGGGCCATCAGGACCCATTACCCCGATGCGCTGGTCAAGCAGATCCCCGTTGCCGATGGGGGGGAAGGCAGTGTTGATGCGTTCTTGCAGGCTCTTGGCGGTGAAAAGAAATTCCTGACTGTACAGGGCCCCTTCGGCAACCCCATGGAGAGCTTCTATGGGGTGGTGAAAGGCAGTACCGCCATCATTGAGATGGCCGCTTGTGCCGGCCTTCCCCTCGTCGGGGATGAGCTGCATCCTGATAGGACGACAACCTATGGCGTCGGTGAACTTATCCTTGCAGCAGCTAAGGGCGGGTGCAAGGATCTCATCGTCGGCCTGGGAGGCAGTGCGACCAATGACGGCGGTTGTGGGGCAGCCGCTGCGTGTGGCGTCCTGTTCAAGGACAAGGCTGGCGATGCCTTCATCCCCACCGGAGGTACCCTCCACAAGGTAGCCTCGATCGATTGCTCGGGTCTGGACAAGGCACTGCATACGGTCTCCATCACCACAATGTGTGACATCGACAACCCCTTTTATGGCCCTAAGGGCGCTGCCTACATCTTCGGACCCCAGAAAGGGGCTGACGCTGAAATGGTGAAGACCCTCAATGCCAACCTGGAGAGCCTCTCAGAGGTCATCAAGCGCGATTGCGCTCTTGATGTGCAGGCAATCCCAGGATCCGGGGCTGCCGGCGGCATGGGAGGGGGTATGGCGGCCTTCTTCGGCTCAACCTTGCAGATGGGCATCGAAACGGTGCTCGACACCGTAAACTTTGATCAACTGCTCCAAAAGGCTGACCTGGTGCTTACAGGAGAGGGCAAGATCGACAGCCAGTCCCTCAGGGGAAAGGTGGTCATCGGTGTCGCCCGTAGGGCCAAGAAGGCAGGGGTGCCTGTGGTGGCTGTCGTGGGTGACATCTCCGATGATGTCGAGGGGGCCTATGACGAGGGTGTCAGCGGCATCTTCTCCATAAACCGCCTCGCCGTTGACTTCAAGATAGCCAAGACACGCGCCCACCAGGATATGGAGAGGACGGTGGACAACCTGATGCGCTTTGTCAAACGCATGGGGCTATGAACCAAACAATACTCATGGACAGGCTCACTGCGATCAGCGAGCCTGCCTATGCCAAGTTCTCAGAAAAGCTCAAGGCATCCCCACGCCCGATATTGGGCGTCAGGATGCCTCTCCTTACTGCCCTGGCAAAAGAGTGTGCAACAGCAGAGAACACCCTCTTTCTCGATGACTTTCTTCTCCTTCCCTCTGTCAGCTATGAGGAGGTCATCCTCGCCTATAAGGTGTTTGGCCTGTTGAGGCTGGACGTAGCGACCACCTTGGGCTATCTGGAAAAACTGTTGGCCTACAATGACAGCTGGGCTGCAAATGACTGCCTTTGCAGCAGCTTCACTGCACCCAAGAAAAACCCAGGGGAGTACTGGCAACCCATCACGGGCTACCTCTCCTCCCCCAACCCCTGGGACGTACGGTTCGCCACCATCGCCATGATGAGCTGCTACCTCACCGATGAGTACACCCCTGAGGTGCTCACTCTCTTAAGGGGGGTGCAAAGCGACCATCACTATGTGAATATGGGCCTTGCATGGACCTTTGCAACCGCTATGGCCAAACAGCGGGCCCTGACGCTGCCCTACCTCTCTAAAGGGGTGCTCGGCGAGGGTGTGCGAAAGAAGGCGATACAGAAGTGCATCGAGTCCTACAGGATAAGCGACGAGGACAAGGCGCTGTTGCGCACTATGCGCTGAACACCCTCAGGGCGTTCTTCTGCCACATGCCTTCCCTTTCACTCTGGGAAAAACCCGCTTTGCCAAGGGCATCCCACAGCCGCTCCATCCCTGATATATCCTCTATAGCAAGCTCTCCCCCTATACCATCAAAATCAGTTCCAATGGCAAGGATACTGCTGCCACCCACATTGAGCATATGCTTTGCATGCCTGACCATATCGGAGATGGAGGAAGCCCTCTTCTCAGAGGTGAGAAAAGATGGGCACAAGGTAAGGCCAGAGACGCCGCCAACCTCCCCGAGGGCTCGGAGCATCTCATCGGTGAGGTTTCTGGAGACAGGGGTGCACTCGCGGCTGTTGGAGTGAGAGGCTGCAAAAGGTTTTCTGGCATGCTCAAGTACTGATCTGAAACCTGCATCACTGAGATGGGATACATCGACAACGATGCCCAGCCTCTCCATTTCAGAGATTGCCTCGATGCCTAAAGGCTTGAGAGGCATGGAGGGCATGGTATGGGGATACCCCAGGGAGTTCTCATGGTTCCACAAAAGGCTCGCCATCCTCACACCCCAGCTTTGCAGCACCTCCAGACGGGAGAGGTCCCCTTCAAGGATCTCCCCTTCCTCGCAGGTGAGCAGTGCTCCAGCGGTGGTGTTGTTCAAGATCTCGGCGGATGTGCGAACCTGTCGGATTCTGTCGCCATACATTTCTAGGGAAGAGAGAAACAGGTCATGCAGGGCACACGCACCCTTCCACGGAGAAGGGGACTCTTCCCAGTCCACAAAGATGGCAAAGCAGGATGTGATGGCTCCCGCCTGTTCCATCCGTTCAACATCGACATGGAGGGTATTGGCAAGGAGGTCCCCTGCCAGGGGGTCCTCCTTCAGGGCATAGAGGGTATCACAGTGAAGATCGAGCAGGGGGTACATATGTTTTTCCTTGGAAGTAGTTGCCATTATCAAACAAAAGTATTACTTTACCTATACGATAAGAAAAATTATTTGTATAGTATACAGCATAGGAGATGAAAATGATCAAACACGTAACAGAGAAGACATATGAAGCTGAAGTATTGAAAAGCAAAGTTCCCGTAGTAGTGGATTTCTGGGCAGCATGGTGTGGGCCTTGCAAGATGCAGGGAACAATCCTCGAGAACCTTGCCAAGGAGATCACTGAAGACCAGGCAAAGATTTGTAAGGTCAACGTTGACGAAGAGGGCCAGCTCGCCGCTACCTTTGGCGTTCAGTCCATTCCTACCCTCTTGTTCTACAAGGACGGTAAGGTTGTCGACAAGGCTGTCGGTGTACGCGATGTAAACGCCTTGAAGAAAGCCCTCGGCCTCTAACAGCTCCAACATAAAAAAATTCAGTACCCAAGAGCCTGCAATGTACGTTGCAGGCTCTGCTTATATTCCCTTACGGGAAAACATGATGGGCATAAGAACAACAATAACATTAAGGAAATAATACTGTACAGAGAAACATTTTTCAATAAAATGGCGATTATATATTGACAATATGTTTCTGTATACAGTAACATAGCAAACCATAAGGAGCACCCTATGCAAAACGCTATAACCAAAGAGATCGACACCACCAATCTTCCTGACCTGAACGGCAACTTCGGAGAGTTTGGAGGATCCTATATTCCCCCGCAGCTTCAGCAGGTGATGGACGAAGTGACCAAAGCCTATCACGAGATAGTAACCGACCCGGCTTTCCTTGAGGAACTCAGTGACCTGCAGATTCACTATGTTGGACGCCCCTCGCCTGTCTATCATGCAAAACGCCTCTCAGAGAGTGTTGGGGGAGCCCAGATTTATCTGAAACGGGAAGACCTGAACCATACCGGGGCTCATAAGATCAACCACTGCATAGGAGAGGTTCTCCTTGCAAAGAAGATGGGCAAGAAGAAGGTAATAGCGGAGACAGGGGCCGGCCAGCACGGCGTGGCCCTTGCAACGGCAGCAGCCCTGCTAGGTCTTGAATGTGACATCTACATGGGTTCGGTGGATATAAAGAAAGAGGCCCCAAACGTAAGCAGGATGAAGGTCCTCGGTGCAAAGGTCATCGAAGTGACTCGGGGGACCCGAACGCTCAAAGATGCCGTAGACGCCGCCTTTGAGGCATTCCTGGAAGATCCGATCACCCAGATCTACTGCATAGGGTCGGTGGTGGGACCCCACCCCTTCCCCATGATGGTCCGCGATTTCCAGTCCATCGTAGGTGTCGAGGCCAAGAAACAGTTCAAGGACATGACAGGGGACCTTCCCGATGCCATAGTGGCCTGTGTAGGCGGCGGCTCGAATGCCATGGGTATCTTCAGTGCCTTCCTCTATGACAAGGAGGTCGACCTCTATGGGGTGGAACCTGCCGGCAAAGGCCTTGACACTCCTGACAATGCAGCAACCCTCACCCTTGGAAAGGTAGGAATCCTCCATGGCTTTAAGAGCTACCTCCTGCAGGACGAGAGTGGAGAGGCCCTCCCTGTATACTCCATCGCCAGCGGCCTGGACTACCCCGGTGTAGGGCCCCAGCACAGCTACCTGAAGACCATCGGTCGGGTAAACTACCAAAGCGCAACCGACAGGGAGGCTGTTGAGGCTTTCTACGGCCTGAGCCGTATGGAAGGCATCATCCCGGCCCTGGAGTCCTCCCATGCAGTAGCCTATGCCATCGAGCTTGCCCAGACCATGCCCAAGGATAGCAAGATACTGGTAAACCTCTCAGGACGTGGCGACAAGGACATTGACTATGTCATGGAGCACTACCCTTTGGAAGATTACGAACCACAGGAACAGGAGACAGGCTTTGATGAGTTCCTGACCCATATCAAGGGGAAGTGAGAGGCTAGCTATACTATAGAAAAACTCATTGTTTAATTACTCCATGGCCCCCGAAAGGGGGCCTACCAAATATGCTAACAATCTCAGCCGGAGTGTACTTGAATTTCTTGTCCCTATGGAACGAACTGAGAGAGAAGCTTCTGGACATAGCTTGCATTCACCGGTATATGATCAATTGTGACCCCTCCTAATGCATGCGAGATAGCATTTACCACAGCTCCTGCAACCCCATCAGTTGCACACTCACCAATACCCTTGGCACCATACGGACCGGAAGGCTCTGCTCCTTGGACAAACTTTACGGTGATCTTCGGCATTTGATGTGCACGAAACATGTGGTAATTCTTAAACGTAGGATTCGTGATGTTCCCTCTCTGCGCATCAAGCTCCATCTCTTCAGAAAGGGCATAACCCAACCCCATCTGCACCCCACCATGTACTTGGCCTTCACAGAGGGCAGGATTTATGATGGTCCCCGAGTTATGGACGCACAAGATCTCCTCTACCTTGACAGTACCACTCTCCACGCTGATGGAGATTTCAGCAAACACAGCTGAATAGCTGTAGACCGAAGTGTGTGAGGCATAGGAGTGTACAGCTGCTATTTGCCGTTGCTTACCATGCAACCCCTTCTGGGCAGAGTCAATGATTGTAGAAAAAGACACCTTTTTCCCTGAAACTTGTTCTATGAATTCACTTGTTCCCAAGTGTAAGTCCTGCGCAGCAACACCAATTATGTTGGCTGCCTCCCTGAGCAGTTGTTCCTTAATAATGAGGGAACACTCCAATACACAGTTGCCCCCGATATAGGTCGATCGGGAGGCTTGAGCCCCCAGATCAAGGGGAGTTACAGCTGTATCAGCCTCAACGACCTCTATGCAATCCAAAGGGATGTGCAGTGCCTCACTTGCTATCTGGGCCAGAACTGTCTTTGCGCCAGTGCCCAAGTCATGGATACCGGTCAGTATTTGCAGAGAACCATCGTTGTTCATCATCATAGTGACACTCGTCATATCCTGATAGACAGGATACCAGCCACTTCCATGCACCGCTGTCCCCACCCCTATCCCATAGCGAACCTTTGCTGTGCTTTTCACTAGTGCTTGGGCCCTGCGCTGGTCCCAGCAAAAGATCTTCGCCCCCTCTTGAAGACACTCGATACCGAGGGCCTGATGGGTTGGCTTGCCCATACAATTGGTAGAATCAGGAGCTAGCAGATTGTTCAGCCTAAACTGAACAGAATCAATGCCAAGCTTTCTGGCAATCCCTTCCATGTGCACTTCTCGGCTAACCATAATTTGAGGACACCCATACCCTCTCATCGCCCCTGCAATGGCACTGTTTGTATAAAAACAACCACCTCGATAAAACATGGCATCTGCCCCATATTGCACAAAAGTCTTGCCAGACTGGGCTCCCACGGTATTCGGACCGGAACCAGCATAGGCCCCCGTATTGAGCAAGGAGTATACATGCTGGGCTATGAGCTTTCCTTCGGGGGTATATCCGCTTGCAAGGGTGATACGAGCCTCATGCCGAGTCCTTGTTGAAGAAAAAACCTCTTTCCGGTTCAATCTAATCTTTACTGGTCGCATGGTTTGCATGGAAAGAAGAGCCACTACAGGTTCATGCATTACCTCAAGCTTCCCTCCAAAAGCACCTCCTGATACGGTTTTTATGACTCGAACCGCATTCTGTGGCAGTCCTAGTATCTGCGACAGGACATCCCTAAAGCTAAAGACACTCTGCGAAGAGGTCCAAACTGTCAATGTTCTTGAAGGAGAGAACAGTGCCACATGGGCTACAGGTTCCATGTATCCATGATGGACTCGCGAGGTCCTAAAGGTGGAGGTCTCCTGCAAGGGGGACCGCCTGACCCTCTCTAGGACGGCCTCTTCCCCATCGCTACCATAGGCAACCCAACCTCCACACAAATTACTCCCGTCCACGCCAAAGGGAGAAGCTTGGGCAGCATTGCTGACAACAGCATCCTCCAGGGTAAGCACTGAGGGCAACAGTTCATATCCCACCTTGATATGCTTTACAGCCTCCCTTGCCAGTGCTTCACTATCAGCTGCAACAGCTGCAACGCGATCACCTACAAACAACACCTCCTGACCAAAAACCCGCTCAGTGCACGGCATATCAGCGGGATTTGTATCCGAATAGAAACGGATTGCGCTGTTGTAGAGTAGATCAGGGGTGTTGAAACAGTGGATGACCGAGTGCACCCCCTCTAAGGCAAGAGCCTGTGAAGCATCAATGCTCACAATCTTCGCATGTGCATGGGGGGAGAACAACAAGGCTGCATATAACATTCCCTTGAAACGCAGGTCATCTATGTATTGTGTCACACCTGTGACCTTATCCCAGGACTCTCTATTATAGGGGGAGCTTCCCACTGTATTATACCTTTCCATTATCATATTCCTGTATCTTTTCTGAAGCGAGCTGCACAGCCTCTACAATATGGACATACCCGGTACACCTGCAGAGATTACCCTTGAGGGCCTCCCTGATCTCCTGTTCGGTGGGATTTTTGGTATGAAGAAGCAGACCAGCTGCTGATATAACCATTCCGGGAGTACAAAACCCACACTGAATGGCATGGGCCTCCACAAAAGAGTCTTGTATCAGGCTAAGCCTTGGATGGAGGGTAACCCCTTCAATGGTAAGGACACTCTTGCCCTCTACCTTGTGAATTGGAAAGGAGCATGAATTTATCGCCATCCCATCAAGGAGCACCTTACATGCTCCACAATCATTGGTTCCACACCCATACTTCGTTCCTGTAAGGTCATACACTTCACGAAGCACATGCAAAAGGGTCCATGACCGTTCAGTCTCAAGGTTTTTCTCAATCCCATTCAGTACAAAGGTAACGGTTTTCTTTTCTTGCATACTCATCCCCTTACAGGTAGTATTATACCCACATCTATCTTGTACATACAAGAGAAAATGCTATACTTTGAACAAGACCCCCTTAGGAGGAATATGATGGAGATGAGACAACTTTTACAGGAATTGCACCAATACATGCAAGATAGGGAACAGGAGATGGTGGAGTTTCTTGCATCGCTGGTACGCATCAAAAGCATAACCTACGAAGAGGGAGCTGCAATAGCCTGGCTACAGGAAAAGTTGGAAAGTTATGGCTATGATGAAGTTGCCATAGATGCAGCAGGAAACTGCTTGGCTCGGATGGGTTCGGGAAAAACAAAGGTACTCGCAGATGCACATATAGATACTGTCGAACCTGGAGACCCCAGGGATTGGGGGTTCAACCCTTTGGAGCCTAGAATAACAGCAACAACCATCAGTGGACGAGGAGTCGTCGACGACAAGGGACCCCTGACAGCCTTGGTATTTGCAGGAAGGGCAATCAAGGCTCTCGGCTTGGAAAGCGAAGTAAGCTTCTATCTTTCGGCATCCATCTCTGAAGAGGATGTGGAGGGCAGTTGTGTCAAGGCAATGATGGAACAACTCTCTTGGAGACCTGATGCCATCATCGTGGCAGAATCCAGTGACAACCATATTATCCGTGGCCACAAAGGGAGGGCCTTGATCAGGATGGAGGTAAAAGGGAAGGCTGCCCACGCTTCCGAGGCCCATATGGGGGAGAATGCTCTCATAAAAGCTATTCCTCTCATCTTAGCCCTTGACGCATATGACCAGCTCCCTTCCGATGAGTTTTTGGGTAAGGGAACCCTAGAAGTAACCAAGGTTATCTGTGATACCCCAAGCCTCAATACTATTCCAGGTAAGGTCACTGTCATCGCAGACCGAAGAATATCTGCTGGAGAGACACAAGAGGAGCTCCTCAAGGAGCTCCACGATATACTCAAACTCAGCGATGCGACAGCCTCAATAGATGTGGAGGAGGTCACCACCTACACAGGGTACTCCATCAGCCAAGAGGACTACTTTCCTAGTTGGGTACTGGAGGAGAGCCATCCTCTGATAGCCTCAGCCAAAGAGGCCTTCCTGCAAGTAACCCAAACAAAACCTGTAGTTACCAAATGGGATTTCTGTACCAACGCCACCTATCTGTGTGGCATTACAGGTATCCCCAGTGTAGGGTTCGGCCCTGGAGACCATACGTTATGCCACTCAGATCATGAAATCCTCAGCTTTGAGGAGCTGGTCACTTCAGCTCAAGTCTATATGATGATCGCCTTGCTATTTGCCAGGAATCAAAGAAACTTACTGCCAGAGATTGATGGCGACTCTAAAGACATCTCGGGATAAAGAACGCTCAAAAGCCTCTGAAGCCCGAGACAAGGGGAACTCAGCAGAGAGAAAAGGACGCACGTCAATGATGCCAAAACTGATCAGCCTGCAAGCGGTCCAGAAACTTTTGGTTGTGGGACTATACGACCCGGTAACAATCTTCTCAGAGTAGTGGATCATATTAGGATTCAAGGCTATATCACCATCAGGATGGAAGGATCCGTAGTATATGATGCGACCCTTTTTAGCAAGAGCCGACAAATAGAGTTCAGCCAACGCAGACTGGGTTGTTGTGGTGATTACCACGTGCGCACCAATAGTATGGGTAAGCTTGAGAATCTCTTCTTTCACATCACACTTCATGGGATTCAATACAATGGATGCCCCATTCTTCTTTGCAAGCTCAGAACGATCGCTATCAGGCTCAACGGCTATAACCCGTGCCCCCTGCTTAGCTGCCAGCGCTATGTGAAACTGTCCCATGATCCCAGCCCCTACAACCACAACATCCTCACCCAAGGCTATCTGTGCTTTCTCTATGCTGCTTATGCAACAGGCGAGAGGTTCAGCAAAGGCAGCCAAGCGAAGATCAATGGCTTGGTCGGGAAGAGCGAACACCCGTGAAACAGGCATGCAGATATATTGGGCCAATCCTCCGCTTGAAGGTATTCCATCATAAAACCGTTTACGCGGTATGCCAGTGCAAAGGTTATCATCTCCACGATAGCAGGCCTCACAATGGCCGCAACTATCCAGGGTCTTCATGGTTACCTTATCACCGACAGCAAAACTAGTAGCCGTAAGCTCAGGGATATAGACAATCTCACCGGCGACTTCATGTCCTGGTATGAAGGGAAAATTCATCTTTGTACTTCCTGCATACATTCGTTGTTCCCAAGTACAAAGCAGGCAGTGGTCAAGCCGTATGAGCACCTCCCCTGGTAAAGGTACAGGCATGCCTACCTCGCGAATTGAAATCTCACCTTTCCCCTCTACAGCCACCACCTTCATCATTTTCTTCTCATCAGCCACAACACACCTCCACACTTGATTTTTAATGGGTAATTTTCTCACTGGTCGCCTGCAGGATTTCTCCGAGCATTGCGATAAAATCGCATTTCGTAGTTGTACCAGTCGCCTCGATAGATTCCCTCTGCATATTCAATAGCCCTACCTTGCCTATCGAAGGTAAGGTAGTTCATCTGCAAGGCAGCCCTGCCTTCCATAATCTGCAGTATGCTGGCCACAGTAGGGTCAGCTACGATTGCACGAAACGAACGATCGCTGTAATAGGGTTCAATCCCATATTTGGCATACACTTCAAACAATGATCCTGAAAAATCTTCATCTGAGGGAATCCCAAGATAAGCTGGGACATAGGTAGTAAACAGTGCCAATGGAAGCCCATCAACATTGCGTATACGGCTTATCTTCAGCACCTGCTCCCCAGGACCCAGATTCAGACTCTCTGCTATCACCTCAGAAGGATATTGAATACAGACTTCAAGCAACGTAGAGGAGACCTTCCTCCCTTGCCTCGCCATCTTTTCAGTAAAACTCTCCAAACTGTTCACTGCATCCTTGATAAGGTGTTTGGTCACCAAAGTACCAATCCCCTGTTGCTTTTGCAAAAGCCCATCCTGGACAAGATTCTCCACAGCCTTACGAATAGTTATCCTAGATACATGAAACTCTTTCGCAAGCTCCATCTCTGAAGGAATCTTATCTCCTAGCCCAAACACACCGCTCTCTATCTTCTTTCGAATCGCCGCTTCAACCTGATAGTAGAGGGGAATACCAGTTCGCTTGACTATCATATTTCTAACCCACTCACTTTACATCTTTTTGTTCAGCTGGTTATTACCTGCCCAACAGTTCTGTTCCAATACACATCTATCTTGTCTCCAACTTCATACTGCTGTTTATAGCCATAGGTAGTAAGATGGAGCAAACCATCCACGCCAATATCCACTATGTACATAGTCAATTCTCCAAGAAATGTCACTTCCAATACCACAGCTTCCAGGCAATTGTCAGCATCAGGAGGGCAGCTACCCTTGAAGCAGGTGGAAAGATACTCTGGGCGAATGATTAGGCTCTCTTGTGGTTTTCCCGTGGATTCCTCGACAATGAAATCATCAACTAAAATCTCTTTTCCCGACAACAACTTATACACACGCCTTTCTGCATCCGCCCAGCCTTTGAGAAAGTTTGACTTTCCGATAAAGTCAGCGACAAAAGTGTTGCTGGGGTGATGATAAATTTCTCGCCCCTTTGCAAGTTGTACAATTTTTCCATTCCTCATTACGGCTATTCGATCCGCCATGGTCAAAGCCTCTTCCTGGTCATGTGTCACGAAAATCGAAGTAATCCCAACGCTTTGTTGGATTTTACGTATCTGTTGGCGCGTTTCAATTCTGAGCTTGGCATCGAGATTCGAAAGCGGCTCATCCAACAGCAAAACTTTGGGCTTCATTACTAAAGCTCTGGCCAAGGCGACCCGCTGCTGTTGCCCACCTGAAAGCTGGTTGATGGAACGCCCCCCTTTCCCTTCCAAATCCACAATCTTAAGCATCTCATCGACTCTTGATTGGATCTCACTGCGAGGCACCTTGGTAGCCCTCAAGCCAAAAGCAACATTTTCAAACACCGTAAGGTGGGGGAAAAGGGCATAATTCTGAAACACCAAGGAGGTGGGACGCTTTTCAGGAGGAAGATGAGTGACGTCTACTCCGTCCATAACAATAGATCCCTTGCTTGGTGTGATAAATCCGGAAAGAGTCATCAGCAGGGTGGTTTTTCCACATCCACTGGGACCTAAGAGACAAAGCATCTCTCCATCCTCAACATCCAAGTCAACATGGTTGACAGCCTTAACATCACCAAAAAACTTGCATAAAGATCTGACAGTCAACATAGCAGCCATATGATCTATCTCCCCTAAATCTTAAATTTATCGAGTCCCATCACCTTGTTAATCAAAAGCAGAATACACAAGGCTAAAACAATGAGCAAACTTGAAATTGCGGTAACCGTCGGATCAAGTCCATGCTCAAGCATGGAATATATCCTGACTGGCAGCGTCGTAGTTCTTCCTCCGGCAATGAAAATACTAATGGTAGTCTCATCCAAGGAGACGATAAAAGCGAACATGCCAGCCACAATGAGCCCTGGCTTGATTAGAGGCAAGGTAATTTTCCTAAATGTCAGCAAGGGCCCTGCTCCCAAGTCCCTTGCAGCATACTCAATGTTAACATCATACCCAACAAGACTGGAGAGCACCGTACGTATCACATACACCATGGTGATAAGCAGGTGAGCAACCAAGATGGCCTTAAACGAATTGATCCAGCCCAATACATTCATAAAGCGCATCAAAGCGATACCAATAATGACAGCAGGGACCATCAGTGGGGAGAGAAACATCGTTTTCAGAAGTTCAGGAAACCGATAGGTGTAGCGTTTGATCGCTAGGGCTACCATAGTGCCCAGGGTAAGGGAACAAACCACGGAGATAAGCGCTATACGGATACTCAGCAAGAAAGAGGTTATATATTCCCGTTTGCTTGCCAAGGAGATATACCACTTCAGGGAGAAATTCTTAGGAGGAAAGGCTATCATACTGGAGGAAGAAAAGGAGCTGATTATGACAACAGGTAGAGGCAGTATGATGAAAACCAATACAAGCGCAGCAAAAACCTTCCTGACAAGGGAAATCACACTAGTTAGGGTTGTCCCTGCTCCCCTGGTTTTATTTAGAGGAGGGAACCAGCGAATCGCTACACGGTTCAAACAACAGGAAAGGTCGTAAAAGACATTTCTCATTGCTTGTGCAATGCGGTAAAAGCCCTTGTCAAACTTCATGGAACTATAGATTCCTGTACGGTCATTCATGCGTTCAATTCGAGAGGTCATGCGATTGTACGTGGTAACCAACACAAGACTGAATATCATCAGGACAATTGCAGCCGCTGCTGCAAATGGCCAGTTGAGCAGTTGCATGGCCTGTTGTTGAATCAACATGGTCATAACCATGATGGAACCACCACCTAATAGGCGCGGGGTGACAAAGGAGCTGAAGCTCAACAGAAAGACAAACAGGCTTCCGGCGACGACTCCTGGCATACTCAAGGGAAAGATAACACGCCAGAAAGCCATAAATCTGGAACATCCTAAATCCCTGGCTGCATTCTGAAGGTTAAAGTTGAGATTTTCCAGAACACTGTTGATTGAGAGGATCATGTAAGGGATGAATACCTGGGTCAAGCCCAAAATAATCCCCAGCTCTCCTGGAATAAACTTAAAAGGACCAAGGCCAAAGAAACCAAGGAATTTGTTTACCGGACCATGGGTTGCAAATACAATCATGAGACCCAAGGTTCGAGCGACGACATTGGTTAAAAGCGGTGTAATAATGAGCCCGAGCAGAAGACTTTTCTTCGCTCCCCTGCTTTGGGCTAACAGTAAGGCTACAGGATACCCGAGTACCAAGGAGAGAAAAGATGCTAAAAGAGCGATTCTAAAGGTCCTGAAAAGAATCATGAGGTGGTATTGGTCAAACAACCTCGCAAAATTTTCCAAGGTGAAGGTTTTTTCGTAGAAACCACTTCCAGGTACATAGGTCTGAAATCCGATGATAAACAGTAGGATCATCGGGATAAAGAATGCAAACATGACGAGTACAAGACCTGGACCCAAAAGGAGCATCCGTAAGTCTTCCCTTTTTTTCAATCGCAATCGTTTCATCGGGTATCCTCTTTCCATAGCCTGATAACAATAGGGAAGAGAGTAAAAATGCTTTTACTTCTCCAATATTTCCTTGTTCCAGCGATCAGCCCAAGCAGACAGGTTTTTAGTAACAGTTGCATTGTCCAGTGCATACAGTTTAGCTACAGCAGCCTCGCCATACACAACCTTTTTACCTAAGTCTTCGCTCAGCTTGACATTCTTGTTCGTCGGTCCATACTTTAGAACGTTGGCATACGCCTCCTGGCAATCCTGGGAAAGATGGATGTTGATGAACATTTCGGCAAGGTCAGCATTCTTGGTATTCTTGGTGACTGCGGCACAGTTCATGGACAGGACGGCTCCTTCCTTGGGAAGCACAAAGTCAACAGGGCCACCGGCATCCTTGAAATTAAAGGCATATCCATCCATTTGAGGAGCAAGCCAGATGTCGCCCTGCTGGAAGGCAAGGTTCATTTCATCAATGCCTGAAAGAATCATTGGATAGGGTTTGAGTTTCTTGATAGCATCAAAACCAGGCCCAATATTTGCTTCGTTTCCCCCATGCACCTTAGCCGCCATTACAAGAAAGGCGGTGCCTTGTGTCCCGGGAAATACAAAGGGGGCTACTTTTCCTTTATTCGCAGGTTTCCACATTTCAAGCCAAGAGTCAGGTGCAGTCTTGAATCGATCTGTGTTGTACATCAATCCAATGGCCATCAAAGCGACACCATACCCTCCACTGCCTGTTGCAATGGGATAGAGGTTGTTGTACTCAGGAACACGCTGGGGATTCGGAGCAAGAATGATGCCATCCCTATTGGCTTGTTCAGTCTGAGCCATACTCAGATAGACAACATCCATTGAAGGATTGTTGAATTCAGAGTAAATCCGTGCATACCTGTCTGAAGACCCCCCAAGGACAAACTCAACCCTTGCCCCCGTTTCTGCTTCAAACTTCTTGACCACATGCTCGCGTATTATCTCTTCCTGGGGACCACCCCAGACTCCCACAACGAGCGTGCGTCCATCACCAATTTTTCCTGCTTTTGTTTCAGCCTGCGGTGCGGCCATCACAAAAGAACCGACAAGCAAGAGCGTGAGCAATACTACAGTAAAACGTTTCATGGATACCTCCTATTTTGTACCTCATGACTGGTTGATATCTAAATCATCCAATCGTTTTCCATGGTGAACTATATCGACAAGGGCTTTGGTAACACTTTTTGGATCGGAATGCTTCCAAACATTCCTTCCAATCGCCACCCCTGACGATCCAACAGATGCAGCTTCTTCAACACAACGGAACATCCCATTCAAATCACTGGTTTTTTCACCTCCCAAAACTATTACAGGCTGAAATGATGCATCGATCACTTTTTTGAACTCTTGGGCAGGACCAACATAGCTGGTCTTTATGATACTCGCCCCATACTCACATCCGGTACGTGCCGAAAGCCGGAGGTTTTCGATGGTCTTCGGAGGATTGGAGGAGAATCCACCAGGAAGCATCTCCGCGATGACCGGCATATTCCACTTCATGCCCTCGGCAACCAACGCAGAAAGGTTTTCCATGGTCTGGTGTTCGAAGTCAGTACCAGGAAAGCCCATGCATATTACAGCATCGACTCCTAATCGCAGGGCATCCTCGATTGTATAGAGCAAGGAGGGTCCTTTCCCATGGGATCCAAGTTGGGAACCACCTCCATCAACGCGAAGAATCACAGCAACGTCCCGGAGAAGACTTTGATACTTATGTGCCATCCCATAGGTGAGAAGGACACCATCAGCTCCACCGTCAATCACCTGTTCCAAAATCCAGCCTGTCTGGTCAAGGCCTGGATTGACATGCAACCCCATCCCATGGTCCATTGCCACAATAACTGTTTTCCCATCAGCTCTAAAAACTTTCTCTAGTCGTCTCACATATTCCCCCTTATATTATCAGCGTGCAACATGGGGAACATTGGTTTCAATGTTCCATACAAAGCTGTATATCCCTCATATAGCTCCAAATACCGACTTCGATAGGTGAAATCTGGCAAGAACTCCTTTTCAACTGTAATCACCGATGGTATATCAAACAGGGACAGTTCCCCGCTCCCTACAGATGCTATCAACGCTGCCCCTACAGCAGCCCCATCCGTTACCCTCATCCTTCTATAGGGAAGACCGGTAATATCCGCCTTCATCTGCAACCATGCCGAGTCTTTTGCACTTCCTCCCACTGCGTTTACCGCAATTGAAGAAGCATCAAGTCCGGCCAACAACTCAATATTCTGCCTGATGGCAAAAGCAGTGCCCTGCATGATGCCTCCAAGCAATGACGCGCTGGAGGTATCAGGGCGAATCCCAATGAACGCTCCCAATGCTTTATCATCCCAGATGGGGCTTCGTTCGCCGATCAAATAGGGAAGAAATAGGAGAGGAATCGGTCGTGCCGGGCCAAGTTCTGCTTGCAAGTCCTTAAGCGAACTCAGGGAGAAAAGATCCATAAACCACTGAAATGAGAGCCCTGTAGCGGAAATTGTTTTCATCGTAAGGGATAGGTTTGGCAATACATGCCAATCTTTGCCCTCTCCAAAAGGAGAACACCGTGAGATACAAGTAGAGGTTCCTGTCTCTTCAATGAGGATGGAAGGAGAAATGGATCCGGAACCCACCACCCCACAGTATGCATCGATGCCGCCTGGGTATAGTGCAATTCCATCTGCAAACCCACAATCTCGACTGAATGTAGTGCCGGTGCATCCCACCTCTTGCCAACTATCTGCAACCTGAGGCAAGACAGAAATAGGGAAAGGAACTGCCTGTTGGTCCCACTTGCATGCCCTCCTATCAAAGAAGGTAAGGGTGGAAGCCGTTGAGCTATCGATTAGACGTTGGCCACATAGGGCAAACAATACATAATCCTTGGGATAGAGAGCGGTGTATCCTGGATCAAAAAATTCTGGATGATGATGGTAAAACCAGAGCAGTTTTGCTTCATAAGAGGATCCGTCTTTAGAAAAGCCTGGAATTGTTCGACTGAGTTGCTCGGCCTCTCTCGTGGCACGATTGTCCTGCCAGGTAACAAGAGAGGATGCAACCTCTCCTTTAGGGTCCAGAAAGAGAATGCTGGGACCGTGTCCGGAAAGGGAGATTCCTGTGATGGATTTCCCAGGTACTATGGAAAGCAGTTCTCTACAAGCTAGAGAAATAGTTTTCATGACTACAGTAAGGTCCTGCTCCCTTCGATCAGTTTCACTTGGATAATTTTTCCGCACGATGTGAAAATCGATCCCATCGAAGCAAGATACTTTTACGCTGCTACTTCCAATATCAAGGCCTATAAACATTGCGGTATCCCTTATCCTAACTTGTATATACCTGTCACTCTTACATACAACATAATATCATAACGTTATGATGTTTGGAAAGGAAAAACTTTTTTATTTCCAAAAGTATTATTTTGTTTGTTTGTTGCAAGCCTTTTTATAACATACCAAATATTAATTTTTAAACTCTTTCAATGAAAAGAGTTGTGAAGAAGAGTCCTTCTGTAGTTGCGAAAAAAGTGCTCACACAGTATACTCACCCCATGCAAAAGGATATACCACTGTACCTCCAAGCCAAGGAGTACCTAAAAAAAGAGATACAAGCTATGCAACCAAGGGAAAATATCCTTGAGTCAGAACCTCTGCTTACCCAAAAGCTCCAAATGAGTCGAGGGACTGTAAGAAAAGCTATCTCAGAACTTGTTCAAGAAGGACATATCTCCCCTTGGCATGGCAAAGGTAATTTTGGGCACCCCGCAGTCTCAAGGCTCTCAATGCGCTATGACCTAAACTCTAATTTTCGGATGTTGCTTGAACAAGCCGGCCATGAGGTACGTTCCACACGTTCTGCCTGGGATGAGGTAGACACCCCCCCTCCCCTGCAAAAACGCATAGGACTCCCAAGTGAAGAACGATATATCCGGTTTAATCAGACCTTCTATGCCGATGGGGCCATCGCCATACTCAGTGTAGTCCATATACACAAGAACCATCTTCTCAAGTATCCGCAAGAGGGTGTGTATGAAGACAATATCGATAGCTTCTTCCAGTCTCACTGCACCATGGGAAGTGAATATGTCATCTCATGGCCCCTAGCCAAGCTTGATGAAAAGGTAGCAACGGCTTTTGGCTTGGAGCACAATGTTCCGGTACTCTCTTGGGAAGAGGTATATTATAATATTCTGGATGAGTGCATGGGACTTATTGAGGTGTACTTCAACCCTACCATCATGGATCTCTCCATGCTGCTTCACTTTTCCTGAACGAGTCGCTGCCCTTTTTCTGCCAAGCGATGGCTTTCAACTCTGGTCTGTGCGCGGGCAAGGTCGAGGGAACCTGAAACTAATTTATTTGAGGATTTGACCCTTCTCCCCCCAACAGTCACTTCCACCACGTGTTCAGGATTTCGAAAAAGAATAAGTTGGTCAAAGATGTTCTGCTCTGTTACTCTGGTGGGTATATCTTTTATGCTGATAACCTGGTAGTCGGCGAGATTCCCCTCAGCCAATGAACCAACCCGAGAATTGGGTCCATAGAGGGCTTTTCCGCCCTCTTCAGTGGCCATGTTCCAGACCTGCTTCGCACTCATGACCTCAGGGGTTTCCAGTTTTCCCTTATGGATCAAAAAAGCCGCCCGCATCACTTCAAAGAAGTTATTGATATAGCCATCAGTACCAAGGCCCATCCTCACACCTGCATCGAATAAAGCTGGAACAGGTGCGATGCCTCCCCCTACCTCACAGTTGCTGAGAGGAACATGCACAGCCCGTACAGAGGCGCGCGCCAAAGCGGAAATTTCTTCAGAAGAGAGCTGCACACACTGGGCAGCCAACAGACGACCATCCAGCAGGCCCAGTTTTTCATACCAGAGAGAGCTTCGTAAGCCATGGTGCTTTTCACACCACAAGGGTTCATAGTTACTCTCATTGAGGTGCAACTGTATATCCAGGGCATGCTCGGTAGAAAGTCTCTTAGCTTCAGCGATCAGGGCTGCTGAGCAGGTAAAGGAGGTATGGAGGCATACCATCGTAGTGATCAAAGGATGGTTGGTGAGCTGATTATGAAAAGACACAGTATCATTGAGGCAGGCTACCCCATTTTCGAATGAGACCCGCTGTGAGGCTTCAATGCTGAGTATTGAGCGTAGCCCCACCTTTTCCAATACCTGCTGTTCGCACTGTAGACCTTCAATTCCAAGAAAGGGAGCTTCCAACACGTCACAGACGGTAGTAACGCCACTAGCAATCAACTCCAGGGCTGAAGCTTCGGTTGCAGCCTCAAGCATAGTGAGGTCCAAGGAATCCTCCACCATTGGCCACCAATAGTCATGGAGAAAGCTCTCGAACGAAACTATGGGCAAAGGGGGTGTCAGCCCATGGGCCAACACCCCGTACAGATGCATGTGAGCATTGATAAAACCAGGAGCGATTACGCACGATGGATGAGATACCACAGAACACGTAGGATAACGGTTGCAAGCTTCGAGACGAGTTCCTACAAAGAGAATGACATCATCTTCCAAGACTAGGGCTCCATCCACAATGACAGAAAGGTTTGACCCTAGAACAAAATCGGCGCATTCGATCCTTTGCATACTTATATTCCTGCCATGGTACAAGCCATGATGGCTTTCATTATGTGGAGTCTGTTCTCAGCTTCATCAATAACGACTGACTGAGGTCCATCCACCACTTCGTCAGTCACTTCAACTCCTCGGTCGAAAGGCATGCAGTGCATGTAGATGGATTCAGGCTTGGCGATCTGCATCTTTTTCTGATCTACCACCCACTTCTGACTACCATGTTCTCGATACTTGTCGATGATGACGATACCTTCAGCCTCATCCTCCGTATGCATGATGGGTCCCCAACCTTTGGCGTAGACAATATCAGCTCCTTCACAGGCAGCTTCCATGTCATCCACCACTTCAAACTTGGTTCCGGCAAGGAGGGCATTGCGCTTGGCTTGTTCCATAATTCCAGGCTTGAGGGTGAACTCCTTAGGATGTGCCAAGGTGACATCCAGGCCAAACCTAGGCATGGCAAGGACCAAGGACTGTGCCATGGACAGAGGCCTGATATAGTTGGGAGCAGAAGTCCAGGAGACAACTATCTTTCGATTCTTCAGATTGTTCTGGAACTTTTCCTTGATGGTCATGATATCTGCAAGAACCTGCGTCGGGTGATAGTCCTCACACTGCATGTTTACCACAGGAATCGAAGACCATTTGGCTATCTCGCGCATATAGGCTTGCCCAGGACCATACGTCTTGCGAATTCCCATACCCTCTCCGTACCGCGAGAGCACCTGGACTGTCTCTTTTGCCGTTTCACCATGGTCGATCTGGGTAGCACTGGGTGTCAAGAAGTGCGCATGTCCGCCCAATTGGTGGATACCAGCCTCAAAAGCATTCCTCGTTCGCGTAGACTCCTCGAAAAACAACATGAAAAATGTCTTGGCGCGAAGTAGCTGGTCGTGGTAGATACCAAGATGCCGTTCTTGTTTCAACCGCTGTGCAACAGCGAGCAGTTGTTCCAATTCCTCCAGGGTCCAGTCCTGGGTGTTCAAAAGATGCTTTCCTTTCAAAGAGCTGTACATGCAGACCTCCTATGATTTCATTCTTGCAGCAGCAAGTGAGATAGCTTCGATAATCTGTGTGTATCCGGTACATCTACAAAGGGTTCCTGAAATTGCGAGCTTAATCTCCTCAGTTGAGGGATCAGGATTTTTGATCAACAGGGCATGGCCACACAGCACCATAGCAGGAGTGCAGAACCCACATTGTACGGCTCCGGAATCAATGAACGCTTGCTGAACAGGATGAAGAGCTCCGTCCTTTCCATGCAGCCCCTCTATGGTAAGTATTTTTTTCCCATTGGCTTGAGCGGCAAGAACCATGCAAGAACTGACAGGAATGCCCTCAAGCAGCACCGTGCAGGCACCACACTCCCCGATTCCACACCCTTCTTTAGTTCCCGTAAGACCCAGGCGCTTACGCAATACATCCACCAGACGCTCGGTGGGTGAGATTGCCAAAGTGATCTCTTTATTATTCACTTCAAAGGTAATATGTTCCAATTTATTCATGATATGCCCCCACACGAGACAATGGCACGCTTGACCAGTTCCTGTAATACAGGAAGTTTATATAGATATGATTGGCGCACAGGAGCACTCTTTGTAATCTCCTGTGCTACCAAGAGACCTGCCTGCCTGCCTAGCTCATCAGAGGGGAATTTCCCTTCCAGCAAGGCACTGACCGAAGAAAAGAGTCGTGGTGTGGAAGTTACCGCACCACAAGCAAGGGTACCTGAAGCAAATCGCCCCGCTTCCATTTGAGCTAGCAGTGCTATGCTCATCCTAGACTTGGAAGCGGCTTGACGACGGGCAATTTTTTTGTGGTAGAACGTCCATCCTGAACCTAGGAGCAGAGGGATCGCTATCGAGGTAAGCAGCTCGGTAGGGGCGCATACTGGGGAACTAAGGTATTCAGGCAATGAGATACTGCGAGAGCCCCGACTACTGCTAAAGACAAGGGTTGCACCCAAGGCAAGCAAGGCAGGCACGCTGTCGGCACACGATGCAAGGGTGATGAGATTACCCCCCAGAGTACCGAGGTTTCGAATCTGCGGCGATCCTATGCTGGAGCAGGCGGCACAGAGTAAGGGTACCCCTGCCCTTATCATCTCATGTTCCAATATTTGGGTGTGGGTAAGCGATGGCCCTAAATATAGAAAGCCCTGTTCTTGATAGCAAAAAGAGAGGTCCTTCAGGTGAGAGATATCCAAAAAGGAACGGGAGGCATACTTGCCTGAGCGAATGGCTGGCAATACATCCGTTCCTCCACTTACCACTACCAGAACCTGATCAGAGTGAGCAAGCAAGCCTAGGGCATCTTCAATCGTCTCTGGTTGAAAAATCACAGGGACCTCCTAGAGACCATGCCCTAACACAACTCGCTCCAGATTCAGCGGAATTTCCCTTACCCGCTTTCCTGTTGCATTCGCATAGGCATTTACAATGGCTGGTGCAATCATTTCAATTCCCAGTTCCCCTATTCCCTTTGCTCCATAAGGCCCTACATTTTCATCTGTCTCTACAAGAATAATATCCATCTCAGGGATATCCATGGATGAAGGCATCATAAAATCATCAAAATTAAGGGTGTGCATGAACCCGTCGTGGCAGTCCATCTCCTCCATAATAGCATAGCCCAAACCCTGTATGGCTCCGCCTATGAATTGCGACCGAACTATCTGAGGATTGATGGCCCTTCCCAGTTCGATGGCACTGGTAAGATGGTCAACCTTGATTACACCAGTTCCCATGTCAACTGTTATCTGGGCTACAGTAGCTCCCCAAAGGTAGGAGGGATAGGCTTTGCCCTGTCCCGTACGGGGATCGAAGGTCTCAGGGCCTGGGGAGTACCAGCCTTTGGCAGAGAGGCTGATACCCCTGCTCTTCAGGCAAAACCTTGCAGCATCGGCAAAGGCAAGAGTACCCACAAGTCCATGGGCAAAGACATACTGTTCAGGTTGGCCCCCAAAATGTTCTGCAAGAGTACAAGCCATCACTGTTTTTAAGGTGTTACAGGCATCCTTTACTGCATTCCCCCCTGCAACAATGCCGCGAGAGGCAACAGTAGGACCGCTGTCCATATTTGCAGAGGTATCATTGGCAAACCACGTGATGGCTGATATCTCTAGGCCCAACTCCTGTGCAACAATCTGGCATAAGGTGGTAGACAAGCCCTGGCCCATTTCAGTAAATCCGCTGGTGACCTGTACAAAGCCATCCATGTCGATGGTAACCGTCGCAGAGCCGGTATCGATGCCCTCACCTCCAAGCCCAACCCCGCGATAGGTAGTAGAAATTCCAATCCCTTGAAGCAAGGGAGAAGAAGCATCCTGCTGTTTTTTTTGATTTGCATGCCATTTGACAAGGAAGTCGGTTCGTTCACTGACCATAACGATCAAAGAACCTAAGTTAGCTGGCATGTAATCAGGGTCGAGGATCTGGCCCGAGGGTATGATATCTCCGGGTTTGAGGCAGTTGAGCAACCGAAAAGTAATGGGGTCCATATCCACAGAAAGGGCACATTCATCGATAAGAGACTCGATTCCAAACTGAATTTGTGGAGCTGAAAACCCTCTATAGGCACCACCAAAGATGGTATTGGAATGCACTCCATACACATCAGTAGTTACATGTTCGATGGAGTAAGGCCCCGCTGCATGAATGGAAGCTCTCCAATTGGCAAACATCGCTTGTTTGTTGTATGGACCTCCTAGCGCATAATGAGTGGAGGTAAGCCCAAGCAATTTTCCAGAATCAGAGAGCCCCACCTTATAGGAGGAGGTGAAAGGGTGACGTTTGGCACTCGCTACAAAACTCTCCTCACGGGTATAGGTGGTTTTTACCGGTCGTCCTGTACGAATGGCAAGTACAGCAGCTCGCGCGCTAATCAGGGCCATTGACTCATCCTTGCCGCCAAAACTTCCTCCAATGGCCGTCTGTATGACCCTTACCCGATTAAGGGGATAGCCCAACACTCCTGCCACGAGTTCCCTAATGTTGTATGGGTTCTGTATTGTTCCCCGAATTACTACAACGTGGGTATTCGGATCATACTCCACAAGAACTGATTCAGGCTCTATATACCCATTGTCGACAAAACTTGTGCTGTATGTTTGTTCTATTACAACAGAGGCATCTGCAAACGCCCCCCGGGGCGATCCTAACTCCAGATGGTGACTTGCATGGTCAATATAGTTGCCTTTCGTAGTGGCATGCAAAGGAGAACTGGAAAGTGCCTGTTGGACAGAGACCAAAGGGGAGTGGATTTTCTTATAACGAATAGTCACCATGGAGGCAGCCAAGGAGGCTATCTCCTCTGTTTCTGCAGCTACAACCGCAAAGGCATCCCCGATATATAAGGCTGTATCTTGTGCCAAGGCCGGAAAGCGACCAAACATAATAGGGTGGGGAATATCTGAAGCAGTTATGACATCAACGACACCAGCAAGGCACATGGCAGCTGAAACATCCACACTCTCGATATCTGCATAAGGGTGATCTGTATATACCGCTTTAGCATAAAGCTGGTTGTAGGCATTGTAATCATCCCCGAAGAGCATAGAACCGGTGACTTTGGCATGGGCATCAGTACGGGGAAGACTTTTATTGACTACCGTATATTCACGCATTTCCTTGTTCTCCTGTATAGCTAAAAAAGAGGGCATGGGTCGGACATGCTGAAATACAAAGGCCACAATAACGGCATAAAGAGGTATCCACTGAGAGGACCTTGTATTGGGTATGCTGTGCTACATAGCTACATACCTGTCTGCAACGCCCGCAGTCGGTGCAAAGCTGCCTGTCCAGAACAAACGAAGGAGCCCCTAGAGAAGAAACTGGGAGTGTATTGAAGAGATTCCGGGTTTCACCTAATGTTTGATAGCCAAGGCTGTCCAACAGAACAGAGGTCTCTCTGATCAGTTTTGAAAGCGAAGCAATACCCTTTACCATGAGAGAGGTGCAAAGTCCTACAGCAGAGGCTCCTGCCATTGACATTTCGATTACATCACTTGCTGTGGAAATGCCGCCAAGCCCTATGATAGGAGCAGAACTCCTAGCGGCAAGAGATGCAACATAATGTAGGGCGATGGCCTTAAGGGGAGAGCCTGTCAACCATCCCCTCTCGTTTCCTCCCACTACCGACCGACCTGTGCGGATGTCGATCCGTAACGCAGGACCAAGAGAGTCCATAACGGTAAACCCATGTGCTCCCAATGAAGCATACAGGTCAGTTTGCCCTAGGGGGTCGCTCCAATTCGGGCTGAGCTTGACCAGAATGGGTAAGGCCGTCAGCGATGATGCTGTGCGAACCATGGAAACCATAGACGTCTGGTCATAGGAGACCAGTTCAATGGCTTGAGCACCTGCCTGTTCGACAAGCGGCACCCAGCGCCCTGCTTCTTCTGGCGTATGTCCTATACTGGCGATTACATTGACTCCAAGTAAGCGGGCCAAAGGAATTTCTCTCCCTACCCAAGCATCCCCACTAAGATCACTCCAAAGTTCAGAATTGATCATCGAAGAACTGTCAGCCCAAATATGAGGCACAGGGTTTATGGCTGCTTTGTCCCTAATAGTTTTGGTTACAACAGCCCCTGCCCCTGCTTTGTGGGCAGCTATCATAGCGGAGGCATCAAAGGACAGCGGGCTGGACCCCACTATAAAGGGGCTCTGCATTTCCATACCTAGGAATGTAGTTGCTAAAGTAGCCATGGGCAGATGATATCATTAAAACCTCAACTTGTACATACAAGATGGTTCATTGATAGAAAAACTTATTTCGATCTCCTAAAAAGGACAACCGCCACTTTCCACTAAAATATCTCGCAACTGGCACAGACCAGAAAGACACAACCACCTTAATGAAACAGTAGCGAAAAACCACTGGAACCAGGCTTTGATGAGTTCCTGACCCATATCAAGGGGAAGTGAGAGACGGGGAACCAATAACAATCAGCTCCGTATTGTTGACTGACTTTTTTAATCAGCGAAGAGGCTCCAAAGGGAGTCTCTTCGCTATGTGGGCATTCTTACGTTAATGTGCAGCGCTTCAAGCAACCCAAAAGCAAATGCACATCTTTCAATGAGATGTAGGATGCTTGGCTTTGAGACCATCAATATGCTCTTTTTTGTAAGATCTTGTATCTATCATCTAAAAACCCTCTCCGGTACATAGCGGTGCAATACTTCTTGCATATCAGCTTCCAACTTTCTTCGTTTAGCATAAGCAAGAACTGTCTTTGTATTAACAACATACATAGAAAAAATATCATCTACCATGCTATGGAAACAACAAACGGTTGGATTTCAACCTAGAAGCTGAGGATGAAGATGGAAAAGTCGAACTTTACGGGCTCAGCTACCTATGAGGCTTTTCCATCTATAAATATCGTGAGAGACTCTATAAACGTTGGAGCATTGATTAGTTTCTTCAGCTTGTGAGAAACCGGATATGTGTTGGCACTCAATGAATTCAGGTGAGAACGAACGATTTCCGCATCAATATCGGCGAACCTCTCCCCCAGGGTTTGTCTGCCATCGAGCAGTATATCCATATAGTCTTTGTTCCGTAGGTTCATGACCAGAGGGGTGTCTTCAAGCATTGCCTTCAATACTCTGGTCACCGCCTGAAAACCGTTTTTCTTTCGATATTTCCTCATAAATGAGCGAAAAAATTGCTCGAGCAAATTGTTCGTCCGCTGCGGTTGGATGAGCATTTCCCCTGCAGGTGTCTCGATTGTGATGGGATCACAGAAAAGCTTATCCCAATACTGGGTGATTGTACAAAGTAGCCTTTGATACGCTTTTTCTTTCATACGGTTCGTATCCTTGGATAGCCGGAGATGAAACTTCGTAACCTCTTTTTCGATTGTTTTCATGTTGCAGGAGTCTCCCATATCATTGAGACCTCGCTTATTCTCCGGAAGCATTATCCTCATGGCATTTCTGAGACGGTCAAACACCACCACTTTTTCCTGCATCCTGGCCGATGCCTTTTTGAGTACCGAATCCCTTATGACCGGCTTTAGGTCATTGCGAATGGTGGTACAGAGCTTCTTCTCCTTGGGAGTCTTACACACAGAAGCGAATCCGACCGTACCCAGGAGTGTATATGCACTTACCAGTCTCTGGTAAAAGCTCAGATAGGGCTGGTCAAAAGGGAATCCGCATCCTTGTCCCTGATGCTTGCCCTCAAGTACCCAGACAAGCAGTGTGTGGATAATAAGCGGTGCCAATCCTTCACAACTGCCGGGGACCAACTCTTCCTCATCCTCGAAAATACTGAGATATGTCTGCATCAGCTGTGGTGGGTAGCTGGCTACAGTAGCGTACAAGGTGCGGACTCTCTTTCTCAGGATACCCTGGATTCCATGATCCTTCAGTCTTTTCCTGATGCTGTCATGCTCCTCCCCCAAAAGGTTTTTCCCTGCCGCCTTGAGAAAATGAAAATGACAGATGAAGGCCGGAACCTGCCCAAACACTTCCCTGACGGCCTGGGCTATCCCTTTGCCCATATCACTGACCACTGCCACCGGGTTTCCATAAGCGGTTTTGATACCTGCAAGAAACGGGATCAGTTCATCGGCGTTCTCGGTGGATATTTTTGTATTATCCAGCACGGTTTCTGTCATACCATCGAGCACACTGACCAGATGCGGGCTGTCGCCGTCACAGGTGCCGTCGAGGTGCAGGATGTATCCCCCTTGGATCGACAGGAAGTCTCTTGTCTCCTTCTGTACCTTCTTATGCAACAATGACAGATATACGATGAACTTCTTCGCCAGATACGAGATCTCACTCTTGCTGATGGTTATGTGCTTTTCTGCCAGATTCGCTACTATCTGTTGGTTGTCAACAGAATCCAGGAAAAAAGCCCGTCCCACAGCGTCCAGCACATCATAGCCCATGTTGCATCGTACCGGGACCAGCCGCTTCAGCTCCTCAGAACCCACGACATGCCCGCACTGGGAGCAGGAGTACAAAACTTCGCGGGCCCTGAAATCACCGATAGCCAGGGTCGCAACCTGTTTGGTGGTCGTCTTGAGCATTTTCATGTTTGCTTCACACCGTGGGCAGGCAAGGGATTCGGGTCGGAAGGTGATGGTGGGCAGGGTGGGAAACAGACTTGCAGATGCCAGATTGTCTGCCAGTCGGGTAAGGATCCCCCTGAGGACGCTCACCCGTTCATATTCAGTTTTTTTTTAAGACCATGGCTACGAAAAAGATTCTCAACCATGGGCACGTCGGTCTTGTGTCCCGCCTTCCCCAGCTTCTGTGCGATTTCTTCCGGTGAAAAGTCGGGGTGCTTGATCAGCTCAACAAGAATAATGATGCTCAGGGTATCCGAAGGCAGTTCCAGTGCCGAAGGTTCCGGGGGAAACCTTTTTCTCTTCTGAGCCTGGTATACCGCCTCATCGGCTGAAAAGTACACTACCTGCCGTTTGTGCTTTTCCCTCCTCACTCCCTCAAGGGCCTTGTATTGGGGAAGATAGGAGTTGGGGTTTGTCCCGAGAATCTCCTCCAGCTCAGTGTTGGACAGCCCGCTAGCTGCTATCTGCACCAGATGCACGACGGTATCCTTCATCGTACCCTGTTTGGAGAAGAAGGCACCTTCATGTCTCCACAAGCCCTTCTTGTCAAACACTGGTGTCGAGGGGAGTGTGTAATACTGTCCGCTTTGGTTGTAGCTGCTCAGTGCGCCCCACTCTTTGAGACGTCGTCGTACGGTGGCTTCAGAAAGTTGCAGCAGCAGACAAAGGGAAGTGAAGGTCAATACCTTCTGTTGTTTGAAAGCAGTGATGGCTTGCTCGTTCCGGTCTGTTTTTCTCGGTCGCATACGCTTCTCCTGTTATGAACATATCTAAGTATTCAAGTAGTTGGATGACCCTTATACCTTAGACTATATCATAACAAAAGGAATAACTCACCCCTTTCAAGCCGAAATAATCACTTTTCCCCCTGAAAAAGCTGCAGGTTATGAGAAAACCTACATGATTCTGTTTGAGTTATTTGTTTTATGGATGGAATTTATTCAGTTCACAACCGTTTGTTGTTTCCATAGCTACCATGTATTCAATGTCATTAGCGCTTACAAATTCTTTCAGCAAAGAGTTTGCAAATACATCCACAAGAAGCTTCTCTATTCGGATATCATACGAATCATTGCGAATAGGTGCTTGTGTAATAAGGTTAGAAACTATAATAGTTGCATCAGAAGCGTACAAATAATATTCGTCTACGCTTGGTTTCAATAGGATTGTGGTCTGTAATTTCTCTTGTAAAGTCCTGAAAACATTAGGCATATAGTCTTTTTCAACATCAACAAATAGTACATTCCTAGCGATCAAGTGATTTACCCACTCGTTGAGAATGGTTGATTCATACACTACAGCCTAAACAGTTGGGAATTCCGTTTTTAGGATTTCTTGTATCTTTTTTTTGGTTTCACTTCCTGGACAGGGCGTTTATCGCCCTATCCTACCAATTTGATACAACTCTGCACCTATCTTTGTAATCGCCCCATACCTAACCAACCTATACAATGCCCATCGAACAGATGAATCCTTATAGTCGGGTTTATCCCTTCGGATGAGTTCAATCAGAGATTCTCTCGAGAATGTTGCAATATGATATTTGAAAGAACGAATTATCTCCGTTTTCCCCCAAGGTACGCATCGGCCACCTTACCGTCATCCAACAGCTTCTTGCCTGTTCCTTCCATGATAAGGCGGCCATTCTCGATAACATAGCCATAATCACAGATACCCAAAGATTTGTTTGCATTTTGTTCAACAAGCAGGATTGTTGTCCCTTCTTTCCGAATCCGATCTATCGTATCAAAGACCTCCTTGACTACAATCGGTGCCAGGCCAAGGGAGGGTTCGTCAAGCATGAGGATCTTAGGCTTGCCCATAAGAGCCCTGCAGATGACCAGCATCTGTTGCTCACCACCGGAGAGTGTTCCTGCATCCTGCTCCTGGCGCTCCTGGAGACGGGGAAAAAGTGCGTATTGCTGCTGTAGCAAGGAGGGTATCTCCTTGCGGTCCTTAAGGGAGTAGGCTCCCACAAGGAGGTTCTCCTCTACAGTCAGGCCTGCGAACACCCTCCTGCCTTCAGGAACCTGCAAGATCCCCCTACGGACAACCCTGTTGCTCCTAGGGGGAAGAGGCCTGCCCTTGAAGAGGATCTCCCCGGTATACCCCACCATCGCAGAGATGGCGTTGATGATGGTGGTCTTGCCTGCCCCATTGGAGCCGATGATGGTGGTGACCCTACCCTCTTCTATCTTCATATCAAGGCCATGGAGTGCCTTGACCATACCATAGGAGACCTTCAGATCCCTAATTTCCAATAGTGCCATGCCTAGGCCTCCTCTTCCCCAAGGTATGCAGAGAGCACAGCCTTGTCCTGCTGGATATCAGTGGGGATACCTTCAGCAATAGTGTTGCCGAAGTTCTGCACATAGAGGTACTGGCACAGATTCATGATCAGGTCCATCCTGTGCTCAATGACAAGGATGGCTATCTGTGGGTTTTGCGCATGAAGCTCGTTGATGAAATCAATCAGCTCAAACACCTCTTCAGGGTTGAGACCCGCTGCAGGCTCATCAAGGAGCAACACCTTAGGCTTGCTCACCAAGGCTCTGGCTATCTCGACCCTTCGTTGGAGACCATACGGGAGATTCGAAGGCTTCAAGGATGCATACTGATCCAACCTGAGGGAGCAAAGGCAGTCATAGGCCCGCTCTTTGGTCTCCTTCTCCTGCTTGAACCTTCTGGGAAGAAGGAACATCGCCTCAAAGAGGTTGTACTTTCCCGAAAAGTCCAGGGAGACCTTCACGTTATCCAGGACCGAGAGCCCGGAGAACAGCCTGATATTCTGAAAAGTCCTGGCCAACCCCATCTGTGCCACCTCAATCTGGTTCTTGACATCGACAACAATTCCGGCAAACTCGATAGACCCCGAATCCTGCTGATAGATACGGGAGAACAGATTGAATATGGTGGTTTTCCCTGCACCGTTCGGTCCGATGATACCTCGGATCTCCCCTGGATACAGGTCCATGCAAAACTTGTCGACAGCTTTGACCCCACCAAAGGACATGGACAGGTCGCTAGCTTTCAAAATAGGTTCTCTCATCGAGACGTCCCCTTTTTCATATGTTCCTTTTTCTTGGCAAACACGCTCCTGACCCAAGCAAACGACAGTTCGTGCTCGCCCATCATCCCATTGGGCCTGAAATTAATGACCAGCAGGATCAGGACACAATAGATGATGGTCCTGTACTCCTGGAGGCTTTGCCCGAACAGCTTTACCGTCCTGAACAGTTCTGGCATCAGCTTCAGGAAGAACCCTGACAAAACCGCCCCTGTTATGGAGTTGGTGCCTCCAAAGAAGAGGAAAATCTGCATCTCCGCAGAGAGATTCCAACCAAACGAGTCAGGCAGGATGACACGGTTCTTAAGCCCGTACAGGATCCCGGCCCCCCCTGCTATGGCAGAGGCGAGCACATACATCCGTAGTTTCAGCTTATAGACATCGATACCAAAGCTCTTCGCCGCTATCTCGTCACTCTTCAAGGCGATGCACATCCGTCCAAACCGGGAATACTTCAGGTTACGGATGCAAAAGACCACAAGGACGGTGATCACAATGACGATTATGAACAGGGACTTCACCTTGGGGATCTTTGAATACCCAATGGAGCCGTTGGTATACTTTTCCAACAGGACGATCATTGCCGTTACCATCTGCCCGAACCCCATGGTGATCAGGGCAAAGTAATCCTTTCTCAGCTTGAGTGTCGGCACACTGATAACATAGGCGGAGAGGGCACTGAGCCCAACACCAATGAAGGCCGTCACCAGAATCGGAAGACCGAAGGTCCTTGCCAGGATGAAGGTGACGTATGAACTGATAGCCAGATAGCCGGCCTGCCCGAGGGAGAACATCCCCGCAAGGCCAGTGACTGCGAAAACACCTGTGACCGTAATGACAGAGATGCAGGAGTTTATGATAAGACCCAACTGATAATTGCTCATAGGTACCTCCTACACCTTTTCCTTGGCAAACTTGCCAGAGATTCCTTGCGGCCGAATGATGAGAAACAGCAGCATGATGACAAACAGCATGACCGGAGCAGAGAATGCCCCAAAGAAGTAGGTCCAGAACATTTCCAGCACACCGAGCATGATCGCAGCAACGATGGCTCCTCCCAGACTGCCCAGCCCCCCTATAACGGAGGCGATAAACCCCTTGACCATCATGGTCTGGCCAAGGTCTGGATAGACCGAATACTTTGCCCCCAGCATGACTCCGCTCACCCCTGCAAGGAACCCTGCAATGAGGAATATCATGACAACCACAACGCCACTGTTGATGCCCATCAGGCGGCTGGTATCGGCATTGATGGCAACGGCCCTAATGGCCAGGCCCATCTTTGTCTTATGGATCAACAGGACCAACGCCACTAAAATGAGCAGTGAAACCGCCATGATCATGGTATCCATTGTGGAGACTCTCAAATCTCCTACCATGAAGAATGTGCTTTCAAAGATATTGGGATACGCATAGGGGTTTTTACTGAATCTGATATTCAGGACCTGCTCGATGATAATTGAAATAGTGAGCGACGAAAGAAAGTAGTAAATGCCCGGGCTCTTATGCTTTCTGATATTCCTGTAGGCGACAAGATCAAGGAACAAGGCCAAAAACATACCAAAAACCCCTGTAACCAGAATCGTTACAAAGATGGGAGGGGCCGGGACGTAAGCCCGCTGAAAGAAAAACCCCATGTAGGCACACGCGCTGATCATCCCTCCATGGGCGAAATTGCTGAACTTCAGCACACTAAATACCACAGCGAAGCCTACTGCAATCAATGCATATACGGCTCCAAGAGATATCCCATTTATCAAGAGTTGAAAAATCATTCCACAATCCTTTATCAAGTGGATGGGATTGCTCCCATCCACTTGTACTGATCAGTCACAGGGTATACTAGTTGACTTCAATGTAATCGACAATACGAAGATTCTTGTTGGCATCGTAGTCAGCAATGTACATTCCCATATTATTGGGCCTATGTGTTGCAGCGTCAATGGTGATGGTGGAACCGCTACTGAGCATGACACCGGAGGTCTTGCTCAACAAAGCGGCGACCTCCTTGCCGTCGGTAGGGTCAGAAGCCTTTTCCATTGCAGCGGCGAGAACTTGAACGGCATCCCAACCAAATCCAACATTGGCTGCAGGACTTGCAGTATTGGTTTCCTTCATGTGCAAGGAGACCAATTCATAGAAATTGCCCACATTGGGATTAAGCATATCATAGTTTTGCAGGAAGTAGACTTCCTTTACAGGATTCTTGACCATATTGGCAAAAGGAAGGGAGAGCGTATTCGCCCCAATGATGGGACCCTTGAACCCTGCATCCCTCAAAGCGTCATAACTGGTCACGTTCTGCGGAAGATAGTCACAGAGAAACACCACATCGGGATTGGCGGCGACTATGCGGATGGCTTGGGCGCTGTAATCCTTGTCAGCCCAGGAGAAGGTCTGCTCTGTCACGATCCTTCCCCCATTCTTCTGCATGTAGTCGACAAAAGGAGCGGCCTGGCTCTTTGCAAAGGCATTGCCCGGATTGTACAGCGTGGCGGCACTCTTCGCACCTAGCTTCTTCAAGGCAAACTCAGCCATACAGTAGCTCTGGATGGCACTGCTGGGCTCGGCAAGGAACATATAGGGGTAGGGTTTGCCTGTCTCAGGGTCAGTGGTGCACACCTCGTCCATGAAATGGCCGACGATGGGAATCTGGTCTTCCTCAGACATCTCTACCCAAGCGGCGGCAGGATTGGAAAGAGGAGGGCCAATGATAGCGACCACACCTATCTCATCCACCAATTTGCGATAACTGGTAACACCTTCGGCCGCGTCATTCTTACAATCCATGGTGGTTATCTCAACCATTCTGCCCTGGATGCCACCCTTCTCGTTAAGGATCTTCACAGCGTACTCAGCACCCCATGCATTGGGCTGACCTGCTGTAGAGGCCCCGCCGCTAAGATCTTGGATACTGCCTATCTTGATAGGACCGCCAAGGGTAGCCTTACCACCTTTCTCAGCTGCCCCACCAGCGAACCCTGAGAACACTGTGAACAAAACCAATAGGATCACTACTGTCTTTTTCATACCATCACTCCTCACTTCTCTCTATATGCATACACGTAACACGTGCATATTCCCTTGCGGTAGTCCTACAGACCCTGCATCCATGATGCGAGATGTTCGTGGATGAACGCATCATCGACCAGATGGGGATAGGCTTCGATCACCCGATCGAGCTCCTCCATCTGCCCTTCGGACAACACCTCGTCCTTGTCCAGGCACAACCGGTTCTGGAAAAGGCCTTGCCGTCTCAGGACCTCATGGATGCCTGGGATGCATCCTGCAAAATTGTTCTTGGGATCGAACACAGCTGCATTCATATCGGTGACCTCCACCCCTAGGGAGAGCAGCTCACGGGGTACGGTCCCCTTCCTTTTCGCCTCATGTATGGAAGAGAGAAGCTCTACTGCACTCTTTGCCCAGACACACCAGTGCCCGAGCAGCCCCCCTTCAAAACCCTTGCTGACAAGACCGTGAGGCGTCATGACCTTATAGTCGGTGAGAAGGTCTGAAACAATATTGTCATCATTGCCGGTGTACATGGTGATTTCATCCGGTCGGGACGAAGAGGCTACGGCACGCATGACCTCAAGGGTCGTATACCTGTTGAAGCTTGCGCATTTGATGGCTATGAGATTGGGGATCTCAGCAAGAGCCTTCCAGTAGTCGTAGCTGAACACCCTTCCTCCGACTGCACTTTGCAGATAGAACCCTATGACTGGAAGAACTTCGGCAACCTCCCTTGTCCGGGTCACCATCTCACTCTCTGAAACGTGATTCAGGCCTCCCGGGCTGAGAAGGACAGCATCATAGCCGAACGACTTGGCCAGGCGCGCTTCCTGTACAGCTTGTGCTGTAGGTCCACAGGCACCACAAATCTTGACGACACAAGACCCTGTTTTCTCTTCGTAGGCATCAACCTCTTCACTGACCAACCTGATCACCGGTTCAAACAACCGGTGTTCGGCATCACGGATGGCAAACTGGGTGCTGTGCACAGCCGTTGCAATCCCCCCAACCCCACAGGCAAGGTAGTAACGCATCAGGAGCCTTTGGGTCTTGGTGTCAAATGTACGGTTTTTTGTTATCGCCAGGGGAGTCGCAGGAATGACAACCCCCTGTTTCAGCATGGATAGCGCTCGTGTATGGTCGTGCATCAGTAACTCCCCTCCCGCTCTTCAAAGTGAGTCGGCATATTGAGATTGTGTCCGCCGTCAAGTATCCACCCTGCCTGCCACTCTATCATCGTATCCAGGCTGACCTTGGGATACCCAAACCTTGCAATGGCTTTGCCTGCATTGATCAGGTATGCATCGAAGTTGGACTCTCCGACAAACTTGGGGCTCTTGCCCAACAGGGCACCAAGCTTCAAAGCGGTATCGCGCACCCCTGCTATTTCAGGCCCGGTGACATTCAGGATCTCCACGGGGTTGTCTGCAAGTAGCAGTGCCCTGATGGCAAACTCATTGGCATCGCCTTGCCAGATGCAGTTGAAGCACCCATTGGAAAGGTCTATGGGCTGGTCGGATGCAACTTTCCGGGCGATGTCGCTGATGACTCCATACTCCAGCGCTATTGCATAGCTCAAGCGGAATATGAGCACCTTGGTGCCATGGGTCTGTGAAAAATACTCGAATATCCTTTCTCGGGCCAGGCAGCTCTGGGGGTATTCACCGATGGGGTCGACAGGCAAGGACTCTATGGCACCACCGCTGTTTGCCCCGACCAGGGGGTAGATGTTGCCGGAGGAGAACGCAACAAAGGTGGAACCCTTGAAATGCTCACAAACCAGGGCGGGCACCACTGCATTCATACCCCAGGTCTGCCACTCACCGCCATCAGTGCCGAACTTTCGTCCTGCCATGAAAATGATGTTCCTGACCTGAGGAAGAGCTGCAAGCTCCTTTGGAGACTGCAGGTCGGCAGGGAGTACGAGCACCCCCGCATCCTCCAGCTCCTTCTTCTTAGCCGGATCGGAAAACCTTGATACGGCGTAGACCTTCTTGTCCAGGCCAGCTTTTTCCACCGCCTTCTGCGCCAAAAGGCAGACTGTCGGGCCCATCTTTCCCCCGGCACCCAACACCATGATATCACCTTCGATCTTTTTGATATCCTCTACAAGTCTCTCTGACGGTTCGGTAAGCAGCTCATTGAGCTTTTCCTTTCCCCACATGCATGTTCTCCTTCTCTGTTTCCAAATATCTCAGATATGCATCCCTGTCCATCAAGGGGACAAAGGATGTTCGAATCGTCTTTGCAAGGGCACAGCCATCCTTGAGCAGCTCAATGACCAGGTTGGCCAGGATCTCCCCTCCTAGCAGATAACTGCGAAGCGGGTCGCACACCTTGAAATCCTTGGCATGGGCATCGCCTGCAAACCCGCCCATGGTGGGCTGGATGCAAGGCATCAGATGGGAAAGGTCCCCCATATCGGTGGAACCGACCATATCAACGCCTCGTACAATGCAATCCTCTCCCAATACCTGTTGGGCTTCCTGGGCAAAGGCTTCACCCAACAAAGGATCCTGATTGAGGGGAAGGTAGCCGGCGATTGTCTCTATCACCACGTGCCCACCCATCATCGCAGCGCCTGCTTCTGCACAACGGTCAACAACGGTGCACCCCCTTTCAATTGCAGCGCGATGGGAACCCCTGATATAGGTCTCCATCCTGACATCCGAGGGAACCGTATTGACTACATCCCCTCCTTTGGTAAGGATGGGATGGATCCGTATCCGCTCTTCCTCTGAGAAGGTCTCCCTGTTCGCATTGATGCCAGCTATGGCAAGGTGAGCTGCTTGCAGGGCATTGATGCCTGTAAACGGCGACGCCCCATGTGCCTCTTTTCCCAGGAATCGAATGTTCTTCGCCGTGAAGCCAAGGCTTCCTCCCCCTACAAACACCTTGTATGCAGGGGTATTGGGCTGGGCGTGGATCATGATGACCATATCGATACCGGCAAAAATATCAAGCTTGATCATCTCCTGCTTGCCGGAAAGGTAGGAAATCTTCCCCTCCTGGCGCAATTGGAGACGGTATTCCAGGTCCAGGAACTCCTCAGCAGGGACAGCAAGGAAGGTGACATCCCCCTCAAGATCGTCTTGCACTTCGCTTAGGGCGATGGCTGCGGCATAGAGCTGCGTACTTTGCGTACTGTGCCCGCATGCATGGGCAGCCCCATCAGGGGAGGCCATGGGGTTTTCAGGGCTCATCACAGCATCAAGCTCACTGAGCAGGCAGATGTTCGCGTGGTGCGAGCTGCCCTTCAACAGCGCCCTTATCCCTGTTATGGCAAAGCCTTCCTGCATCTCCAGGTCCAGGTCCTGCAGCTGCTCCCTGACATAGGCGCTGCTCTTCATCTCTTTGAACCCAAGCTCGGGGGTTGAAATGAGCGTCGAGCCAAACCCTGCAATCTTCACCTTGTTCCTGTCCATGGCCAGCTTGGCCCTCTTTTTCAGCGCTTGTGCTTCCATACCGTACCTCCGAGTGTTACAACACTTCCATATAGGAGAGAAGCATCTCTGTAGTCGCCTGGATTCGCTTTTCCATATTCTCCCGTTGCGACAGGTCCTTGTTCACTATGTTGGTCAGCGTCTTCATGTTTGAAAAGTAATTGAAGCTGCATGCGATGAGCGTCATGATAAGCTGGTCACTGTCAATGCTCTCGGATATTCTGCCTTGCTCGCTCGCTTGCCGGATAATGCCGGAAAGCTCATTGATGATAGGGTCCTTGATATGCTGCATGCCAAGCTCCTTGAAGTACCTGGCGTCATTCAAGTTCTCCCACATGACCATGCGCACAAAACTGGGATTGTCATAGAGGAACTCAAAGTAGACCCTCACGATATGTTTCAGCTTCACTACATAATCGGTCTTATAGGAGATCACAGAGTCCTCAATATCGCGCAAACGCATGTAGACACGAACCAATATCTCCTTGTACAGCTCTTCCTTGCTTCCGAAATGGCGATAGATCAGGGCTTTGTTTACCTGTGCCTTGGCAGCGATCACATCGACCCTGCTGCCAGCCAGGCCCTTCTCTGAAAACTCCAGTTCAGCAACATCAAGGATTGCCTTCTTCGTTGCTTCGGTCCTCATCTCTTGTTTCGTCATGATATTCCTATTAGTAACTAACTAGTTACAGTTTATGCCAGATACGATACCCTGTCAAATATTCTTTTGATAAATTTTTATGTATTGATAGCGCAACTTTACTGCCTGATAGCATTTGATCTCTATTTTCCAGAGAATCTAAGCATAGAAGTATCTCTAATAGAGAATGTAGGGCATATGCATTAGCTTTGATTTCTCCTGTTACAGGCCAACCTGCATCCCTACACTAGGGCCTATCATAAGGGTCGGGGAATGCTCCTTACCCTTGAAGATGATGTGGGTCAGGTATGGACCTGCAAAGCCAAGGAGGCTGCCGATGGCAGCCCCTGCAAGCACATCGGTCACAAAGTGATTGCCGCTTGCAACCCTCAGAACTGCAGTGGTTGCAGCCAGTGCCCAGGTGGTAGCTGTGACTGCTGTCTTGTAGGGGGAATCGGGGTACTTGAGGGCGAACACTGTCTGTGTGTAGGCAGCCGAGCTGAACGCCATCAGGGTATGCCCCGAGGGGAACGACTGGTTATGGTCGGAGGGATCAGGCCTAAGGTCAATATGGCCGGGAACCTGATACGGTCTTGGCCTTGCGATGGTATCCTTCAACAGTGTCCGTACGGCATAGGAGGCGAGGAGCGTTGAGCCATAGGTAAGGCCGATGCCTACCCAGTCCGAAGAAGGGGCGAGAAAGAGGAATGCACTCGGAGCAACCATTGTCAGGGCGGATGTGATGTCACTGGCGAGGGAGATGCCCTCATTATAGGGAAAGATGAACTGTTCATCAAAGCTGTTCTCAGCAAAAAGAGATGACGATGCCATCCATAGGATACTTAGGAGAATCAGCAACTTCCCCAGTTTTTCATTCTGCTTCATATTCTTTTCTCCCTTACCTGCAGTGTTAGTGTATAAGGGAATGTATGTTTGCTCAAGAAGAGCAATGAATCCTATCCTTTTCCTGTTTTCTTGTTTTTGCTTTCGTCTTACCAATCTTCCATCCGCTCAAAGGCAAAGCGAAGATCAGGGCTGGAGAAGCCCCGGTTCAACAGTTTCTCTTTGGCAAGCTCTGGGCCATACTTGCGCAGTGCCACCTCATATGCCTTGGAGACCGCCTCCACGAGGAGCTCTTCAGTAAAGGCCTCAGCAAGGGCGAGCTCTGCATCCTCCCGGTTCACGCCCCTTGCCATCAGCCTCTGACGAAGAAGCCCCCTCCCCTCGGGGTTCTTTCTCTGTCGGCTGAGGATAAAGGATTGGGCGTAGCGATATTCGCTGAGGAGGTTCTGCTCGATGAGCTTGTCTAGCGTTGTATGTATATCAGTCTGGCTATAGCTTTTCTTGAGCAGTTTCTGCTTCAGCTCCAAAGCTGTATGCTCGCGCCTGGCGAGATACTGCAAGGCCTGTTCCCGGCAGTTGAGCAGGTTCTGCTCATCTTTTAGGGAATTTGCTAGCTCTTCATCGATTGGTTCGTGTAGGGGGAGGTTCTTGGAGAGAAAAACCCTCTCTGAGATAAAAAAAGGGGAAAGCCCCTCTTGAAGGATGAAAAATCCCTCGCCAGAAGCTTTCCTCTCGATCGTAGCAGACACAGTCTAGCGCTTGGAGAACTGGAACTTGCGTCTTGCACCGGGCTGTCCGTATTTCTTACGTTCAACCATGCGGGAGTCACGAGTCATGAACCCATTGGTGTGCAGCACAGGGCGATACGCCTCGTCATTGGATACCAGAGCTCTGGAAATACCATGGCGGATAGCACCTGCCTGACCTGAAGGACCGCCACCGACAACATTGATGAGAATGTCGAACTTGGTAACAGTATCAGTAGCAGCAAGAGGCTGCTTGACGATGAAGGTCAGCATGGGGCTGCCAAAATAGGCCTCGACATCTCTTCCGTTGACCATGATCTTGCCTTCACCCTCTCTGAGGTAGACGCGAGCGATGGAAGTCTTGCGACGACCTACGCCATGACCAAGATCTACAACTTTCTTTACTTCTTTCTTTGCCATATTTTGTTCCTACCTTAGATTTCAACCGTTATGGGCTGTTGAGCTTCCTGCTGATGGTTTGCACCAGCATACACTTTCATGTGGGTGAACAACTTGCGACCAAGAGGCCCGCGGGGGAGCATTCCCCTGACTGCATGTTCCATGGGGAACACGGGTTTGCGCTTGAGCATCTCAGCATAGTTGGTTTCGCGAAGGCCGCCGGGATAACCACTGTGATGGTAGTACATCTTGTCTTCGTACTTGTTACCGGTAAGGGCTGCTTTTTCAGCATTGATGATGATCACGAAGTCACCCATGTCCTGGTGAGGTACATACTCGGGCTTGTTCTTCCCACGGAGGATACGTGCTGCGGCAACAGCTACTCGGCCGAGTTCCTTTCCCTCCGCATCTATCAGATACCATTTCTTCTGAACTGTCAGCGGTTTTACAAAAATAGTTTTCATCTATTCATCCTGTTCTGCAAGACTCTTGCCTTGCTGTAGTGTGTTGGTTCATGGTCAGCAAAAAACATATATCCATACACAAGGGAGCTTGTCGAGCTACCGATGGAACAATGTCTAGCCGCCATCTGTCTACCCATTGGATAGTGCATACTGCTCTGCCAGCTTCAGAAATAAGGCCACATCGCCCTTGGAGTACTCCCCGGGGGTGATGAAGGGTATATCCGCTGAAGGAGGGAGGACAACCTTGAGGCCCAAGGCCTCGCAGGCGAACTCCCTGTAGCGCGAAGAGGAGAGACCCGTAATTCCGTACGGACCCCGCGTCTCGAACAACCCTGCAAGAGGATTGGCCGTGCGCTTGGCAACTGCTCTTTCCGACTCAAGGCTCCTGATCAATGTCGCTACAGTCTTGATGAGCAAATCAAGCAACAGCGGTGATACAGGGTCTGAAGGCGGCAGTTCATCGGCCAGTTCTTGTTCCTTGATGCATACGACCTGAGGTATGAAACTCCCTGGGAAAGGTAGGATAGGGAAGAGCAACTCGGAATCTGCCCCGCCGACCTCTAGGTACGGACGCCAAAAGGAAACTGGATGATGATCTGTCGGAGGCGAACATGCAGGGTCGTAGATAGGATCTGACGACACCTTCATAGCCACCTGTCGGACCATGTGGGAATCGGCAAGGAGCCGAAACGCCGCATAGTCTGGAAACAGTCTAGCCAGTAGCTTTTCGAGCCTTCCTTCAAATACCGAAGGGTATTCACTGATCAGGCCCCGGTCTGCTGTGCTTTTCAAGGAACGCTGCAACATTTCGGGTCGGTGACCAAGGATGGCTCTGCCATGGTTTTGAAAAAAATCTATATATCGAAGCCCATAGCGGTCATACAAGTAGAACGACCGTGCACGGACAACGATAGGCATTGTATAGCGTTCGCCATCAACATGTCTAGTATCTTTCAACCATCCAACCATCTCATTACCCCCCTATTTTCTCAAGTTGGGCAAATTTACTGATGAAAGTAGCCTTGGCTCCCCCTACAAAATTAACATCGATGACCTCACGGTCACCACTTTGCTTCAGGTTCACCACCTCCCCCTCACCATACTTGTCGCTGTAGACCTTCTGCCCAAGGGGGAACAGGCTCACACCCTCCTGCTGGACATGTCGCTCCTCCATGGTGAAGCTCTTCGCCTTGGCGCCAAAGCCCTTTTGGATGAGGGCGCCGCCGGAGCCTCCCCAGCCGGTGCTGTTCATGTTTTCACTCGTACCAGGGGATTTGGCTCGTTTTTCGCCAAGGCTGCCAAGACCACGGTAGGGCCCGCCCTCGGTGAGCGCATCCAGGGTGCCGGGCCTGATTCCATCAACGGCAACCTGGTGGGAAGGGATTTCATCGATAAAGCGGCTCGGGTGCTGGAAACTGGTCTTTCCCCAGATCTTCCTCGCCTTTGCACACAGCAGATAGAGCTGCTTCCTCGCTCTGGTGACCGCAACGTAGAAGATTCTGCGCTCCTCCTCAACATCGTCGTCACTTTCGCTGGAGCGACCGGGGAAGAGCTCCTCCTCAAGGCCTGCGACAAACACCCGGTCAAACTCAAGGCCCTTGGTGTTGTGCATGGTGATCAGGGTCACACCCTTCTTGTCCCTGGGGTCCTCCCTACCCAAGGTGGTGGGGTCGAGGCACAGCTGCTCAAGGAAGAGCAGCAAGCCGTCGCGCGACGAGTCATAGGAGGCAAGGGCGTTGACCAGGGCCTCCAGGTTATCGACTTTGCCTGTGCTGTTCAGGTTGTCCACCTTCTGGTAGAGCTCAAGCAGGCCGGACTCCCTGATCATGAAGTTGGCACAGTCGACCAGCTCCTCGCTGTCCATCATGCGGTTTGCATGCTTGTAGAGCTCCAGGAATGCAGTGACACCACTTTTTGCCTTGTTGGGCAGGGTTCCCGACCGTACTGCAAGTTCCAGCATCCTGAAGACATCTCCATCGCCCTGGAGTGAGTAGGAAAGGATGGTATCAAGGCTGCTCGCCCCGATGCCGCGGGTGGGCTTGTTGATCATGCGCTTGAAGTTCACCTCATCCTTGCCGTTGGTAAGCAAGAAGAGCAAGGCCAAAGCGTCCTTCACCTCTTCACGGTCATAGAACTGCAGGGCTCCCACCACCTTGTAGGGTATGCGCATCCGCTTGAAGGTCGTCTCAAATGCAACAGACTGTGCGTTGGTCCTGTACAGGACGGCACTGCCGTCATAGTTCTTGTCCTGCAGCAGGACGTTCCCCACACGCATGGCCTCATCGACCTCATCCTGCACATACATCAGGTTTGGCTTGGAGCCCTTGGTATTGGCCGTCCACAGCTTCTTCACATGCCGGCCCTTGTTGTTCTTGATGACGGTGTTCGCTATGTCCAGGATATTCTGTGTCGAGCGGTAGTTCTGTTCGAGCTTGACCGTCTTCGCCCCGGGGAAGACATCGGGGAAGGAGAGGATGTTCTGCACCTCAGCCCCTCTGAAACGGTAGATGCTCTGGTCATCGTCGCCGACGACACAGATAAAGGTCGAGGGACCGACCAAGCGCCTGAGCAGCTCGAACTGAGCAATGTTGGAGTCCTGGTACTCGTCGACCAGGATCACGCTGAAGCGGTTGTGCATCCATGCCTGGACATCGGGTTTTGCATCGAGCAGCTCGATGCTGCGCCCTATCAGGTCGGCAAAGTCCACATTGCCCACGCGGCGCATCTTGTCCTCATACGCCTCGAACATGCGCGGGAAGGTTGCATCAGCTTTCAGGGAAGAGAGATTGTCCTTACAGGTAAGGCCACGGTCCTTGGCGTAGGAGATCTTGCGCATGACAGGGTCGAGCTCACGCTTCTTGAAGTTGGGGTAGCAGGAGGCGAGCAGGGAGAGCGAATCATCATCGTCATAGATGGTGAAGTTGGAAGCGAGTCCTATCTCCGAGCCGAACCTCCTGAGAAACCACGCCCCGAAGGAGTGGAAGGTGCGGATGGTGACATCCTTGGAGACCTGCTCATCATCCAGTATCGCCGTTACGCGGTCGCGCATCTCCGTAGCCGCCCTGTTTGTAAAGGTGACGGCAAGGATCTTATAGGCGGGGATGCCCAGCCTCTCTATGCAGTAGGCGATCTTGGTGGTGATGACCCGGGTCTTTCCCGAGCCTGCACCGGCAAGCACAAGCAGGGGCGCGCTGTTTTCAAGTACAGCCTCCCTCTGGTCTTCGTTCAACTCTTCGAGCAAGTGATCAATATCAGCCATCGGTGCGCTCCACTACGACAGCTTCCAGGTCAATGCCCTTCACTGCGCGAATTCCACATTTCACTACGGTTCCAGGGATAAGGTTGCGCCCCATGACTACCGTAAGACCATCGACTTCAGGGGCCTGGGAGTAGATTCTTCCGATCGCCAGGTCCTCCTGCTCTATCTTCTCTTCTATCAAAACATCATACTCCTTGCCCACAAACTGCTGTAGGCGAGCTTCTGTAATACCCTGCTGAAGCTTTTCAAGCCTCTTCTGGAAGGCCGCGGCCGCCTTGTGCGCCTTTGCATGCTCCTTCTGGTTTCTCAGGCCGTAGGCCTTGGTACCCTCTTCCCTACTGTAGAGGAAGGAACCCATCCAGTCGAGTTGGGCCTTCTCGACAAAGGAGAGCAACTGAGCGAAAGCCTGCTCATCCTCACCGGGGTACCCAAGCAGTATCGTCGAACGCACCACAGCCCCTGGAACCTGAGCCCTGATGGATTCGATCAGGGCGAGGTAGCTCTCCATTGTCCCGGTCCTGCCCATACTCCTCAGTATCGGAGTCGAGGCGTGCTGGAAGGGGATGTCAAAATAGGGGAGCACCTTGGGGTTGTCTACCATGAACTGCGGCAGTTCAGGGGGAAACGCATCAGGATGGATATAGAGCAGGCGAACCCTGAACTCCCCTTGCAGGGCTACAAGACGGGCGAGCAGGTCCATGAACCTGCTTGAGCCATCCTCGGTGTCTGTTCCATAGGCAGCAAGATCCTGTGCTATAAGGTTCAGTTCCCTGATCCCTTCCCCTATAAGATGCTCGGCATCCTTGAGGATCATATCCATGGGACGGGAGCGCAGGTCGCCGCGGATGATGGGTATGGCACAGTAGGCACAACGGTGGTTGCACCCTTCGCTGATCTTCAGATAGGCGCTTCCGGGAAAATTGAGCAGTTCGTCACGCTCGTACACCTCGCTCGCAACCGGTGGGTAGGCATAGGTCTCCACCACCCTCTCCCCGTTTACCACCCTGCGCACCACATCCCCTATCTTTGAGAGGTCGCGGTTGCCGAAGATGGCCGAGGCTTCGGCGAGCTCACCGGAGAGCTCGTCTGCATAGCGCTCGGCCATACAGCCGGTGAACAGAATCTTAGCCTCGGGGTTGCTCTGATGGAGCGAAAAGAAGGATTCGATGGACTGTTCGCGCGCGCTTTCTATAAATCCACAGGTGTTCACCAGCATGATGTCAGCCTCTGAGGGGTCGTCCGTCCGTATATAATCGTCTTGGGCAAGAATTTTCAGCATGGTCTCGGCATCGACCTGATTCTTCGAACAGCCAAGGTTTTCCAGATATAGTTTTTTCATTATTTCTCTCTCCTGCGGCCAGAGGCCACAGCTGTACCCTACCATACATAGCGTGGGGAGTAATACACTTCCCTAGGCATCTGTGCATATTGACAGAATGTATCCATACGTATAAATAAAACAACGAAAGGAGTTTTTAACTGCTTATCCAACATGCTATTAAGCTTACGGCAAGCCTGCTCATTTTGTATAAGTGTACCTATTCTTGCATAAATAAAGAAGTTGGTATAGTATCAGAAACACTGCATGACAAAAGGCGGGAGCCCCATTCTCCATGCAATCCAATCTCACAAGAGGAAGCGAATGACAAAATATATCATAAATCGACTTTTAGGGATAATCCCCACGCTACTGATTATCATAACGCTCAGCTTCTTTATTGTCCGTGTTGCCCCGGGAGGGCCGTTCGCAGGCGAACGAAACCTCCCTGAAGTGGTCAAGCGCAATATTGAAGCGAAATACCATCTGAATGAACCACTCATTAAACAGTACGGAAGATATATGTTTGACATTATGCGTGGAGACCTCGGTCCCTCCTTCAAATACAAGGACTACGATGTCAACTACTACATCTTCAACAGCCTTCCCAAATCCATAGTCCTGGGCATGTGCGCCATGGCCCTGGCCCTGGTGTTCGGCATATCGGCAGGCATCATAGCTGCGGTGAAGCAGAACACGTGGATAGACTACCTGAGTATGGGTGTCGCTGTAATAGGGATATCGGTTCCGCTTTTTGTCATAGCGCCGGTGCTCCAGCTGATCTTTGCCATGAAGCTCAAATGGCTTCCCACCAGTGGTTGGTACACCACTGGGGAGGGGTACCTCACCATCATTTTGCCTGCGGTCTCACTCTCCTTTGCCTACTTTGCAAACATTGCGCGCCTGACGCGCTCGTCCATGCTGGAGACACTGCGCAGCGACTACATCCGCACAGCCAAGGCCAAGGGGATGAGAAACTCCACCATCATCTTCAAGCACGCGATGAAAGGGGCCATGTTGCCGATCGTCAGCTTCCTCGGACCTGCCTTTGCAGGTATCATCACCGGCTCGATTGTCGTGGAGCAGATCTTCCGTGTCCCCGGGCTGGGCAAGTTCTTCATACAGAGTTCCTTCAACCGGGACTATACCCTCATAGTCGGTGTCGTCATTGTCTATTCGATCATCCTGGTGATAATGAACTTTATCGTGGATGTCGTATACGCACAGCTTGACCCCCGAATCACCTACAAATAGGAGTGACCTCATGCTAGCTAACATTAAGAAGAAAGAGGCGCCCCTCAACGAATTCAACCAGGTGGTCGCTGGAAACAGCCTGACAAAAGATGCCTGGAGACGGCTGCGGAAGAACAAGATGGCCGTAGCGGGAATGATCATTGTCATCATCTACTCCCTGCTTGCCGCCTTTGCCATGTTCCTTCCCATCCACCCCTACCACGAGATCATCCTTGACCACCAGCACCTCAGGCCCACATGGAACCAGACTGCCGGCGACCTGATGATGGAGACCAAGCTGGAAGACCTCTACTTCAAGGCTTGGAGAAGCGGAAGCCTGGTGGTGACCGAGGCACAGTCTGCCCAGATAAAGAAATGGATCAAGGACAACGAGACCAACAAGGTCTGGGACTTCTGCTATGCAGAGGGCGAAAGACAGAAAAATGCGGGGATCTTCTCCTTCAGCGAAGCTGACGTTCGTACCATCGAACGACTGCAAAAAAGCATCGACACGGAGTTCCTCATCTCGGTGGAGAAGATTTTCTGGAAGGATCTGGAGACGGGAAAAACTCAAAACCTGGCAAAGATGTCCTATGATGAGATACTTCCGGTCTACGCTGCGATAAACAATATGGATATAACCAAGGTTGAGGAGCAGATATTGCTTGAAGTGCGCGCCCAGCAGATGAACACCATCAAGGGCAGCAACCCCGGCCTGAGCGAGGAGGAGTACAAGGCCTCCTTGGATATGGAGATGTTGAGCCTGGGTGAGAAGGGCATCGCCTCCTCGGGCAAGATCAACCTCCTGGGCAAGATAAAGACGATCATCACCAGAAGTACGGAAAGAACCCTCAAGCAGGAGATCAAGGACGGAACGGTCAACTTCCCCATCGACAAGAAGGTTGTCATCAGTGAGAACCTCTCTGCAAATATCGAGGCTACGAAGAAGCACAACCGCCGCTACCTCCTGGGAACGGACTATAGCGGAAGGGATATGCTCAGCCGCATCATCTACGGCGGGCAGATTTCCATCCTGATCGGCCTGATCGGAACCCTCACCAGCGTACTCATCGGCATTGTGGTGGGAGCCCTGGCCGGCTATATGGGAGGGAAGGTTGACTTCTTCCTCATGCGCCTGGTCGACATCATGTACGGCCTTCCCTACATGCTGCTGGTCATCATCTTTATGGCAATTTTCGGCAGGAACATCATGAACCTTTTTGTCGCCCTTGCGATGGTGAGCTGGCTTACCATCGCACGTATGGTGCGCGGGCAGATCATGAGCCTGAAGAACAGCGAGTTCGTAGAGGCTGCCCGGAGCATGGGAGCATCCACTGGGAGGATCATTTTCCGCCATATGGTACCCAACTCCCTGTCGGTAATCATCGTCTACTCATCCTTGAGGGTGCCGGCCTTCATCATGCAGGAGTCTTTCCTCTCCTTCCTCGGCTTGGGTGTCCAGGCCCCATACGCCTCCTGGGGCTCCCTCGTAGGTGATGCGGTAAACGGCATGACGCTCTATCCGTGGAAGCTGATATTCCCCGCCATTGCGATGACCATATTCCTCTTTGCCATGAACTTCTTTGGAGACGGGCTCAGAGATGCTTTCGATCCGCAAAGCAAGAACCAACTATAGGAGGACGAAGAATGAGTTTGAAACCCAATGCAAAAGCAGTCCTCGAAGTTAAGGACTTGAAGACATATTTCAAGACTGACGCCGGCATCGTAAAAGCTGTCGACGGCGTGTCATTTACCATCCACGAAGGGGAGACCCTGGGAATCGTAGGGGAGTCAGGCAGTGGCAAGAGTGTCACCAACCTCTCCATCATGCGCCTCATACCCTCCCCTCCTGGCAGGATTGTCGGTGGTGAGGTCCTCTTTGAAGGGGAGGACATCCTGAAGTTGAGCGAGGCTGAGATGCGTGATATCCGGGGGGACAAGATCTCCATGATATTCCAGGATCCCATGACCAGCCTCAACCCCTTCTTGAAGATATCCACCCAGATGATCGAGACCATCAGGCTGCACAACCCGAAGATGAGCAAGAAAGAGGCCCTTGAGCGCTCCATCGAGATGCTCAAGCTTGTTGGCATCCCTTCTCCCGAGAAGAGAATCACCAGCTACCCTCACCAGTTCTCCGGCGGTATGCGCCAGCGTGTCATGATAGCCCAGGCCCTTTCGTGCGACGCCCAGGTCTTGCTCGCAGACGAGCCGACCACAGCCTTGGACGTCACCATCCAGGCCCAGATACTGGAACTCATCAAAAAGATAAACACCAAGATGGGCACCGCTGTCATCCTGGTCACCCATGACTTGGGCGTTGTGGCTGGGATGTGCGACAAGGTGTGCGTCATGTACGCAGGGCGTATCGTTGAGACGGCCCTGACTGAGGACCTCTATGCAAAGCCCGCCCACCCGTACACCGAAGGGCTCATCAAGAGTGTGCCCAGGATGGATACGGCAAACAAGGACAAGCGGTTGTTCTCCATTGAGGGACAGCCGCCGAACGTCATCGACCTTCCCCCCTGCTGCCCCTTCCACCCAAGGTGCCACAAGGTGATGGAAGTGTGCAAGCATGCCTACCCGCCAGGGAAGGATTTGGGCAATCATCATGAGGTGGCCTGTTGGCTCTATCTTGATGAGAAGACCAAGAAAGCGGCATTGCAGGATGCCACACGAGAGGAGAAGGCATAATGGCCACCAGTAAAAAACCCCTTTTGGAAGTAAGGGACCTTACGCAACACTTCCCCATCAAGACCGGCAACCTCTTCAACAGACAGGTAGGGGCCATCCGGGCAGTCGATGGAATATCCTTTGATGTGTACCCGGGGGAGACCTTGGGAATTGTAGGGGAGTCCGGCTGTGGAAAGTCCACAACCGTACGCTCCATTGCCCAGCTTCACAAACCCACCAGCGGCAGCGTCATATTCAACGGCATAGACATGGTCAAGGCAGATACCCGCACCATGCTCAAGGCCAGGCAGGACATGCAGCTGATCTTCCAGGACCCCTATGCCTCGCTGGACCCGCGCCTGCCAGTGCCCTCCATCATCGCAGAGCCCATGGTCATCTACAACAACCGCAAACTGTTGCCCCAGCCCATGACCTCCCACGACATGGAGCTCAGGGTCGAGGACCTGATGGAGCGTGTCGGACTGAACAAGGCCTTCAAGAACAGGTACCCCCATGAGTTCAGCGGTGGCCAGCGCCAGAGGATCGGCATTGCCCGAGCCCTGGCCCTCAACCCCAAGATCATCCTGGCAGACGAGCCGGTATCGGCTCTTGACGTCTCAATCCAGGCACAGATACTGAACCTGCTCGGAGACCTGCAAAAGGAGTTCGGCCTTACCTACCTCTTCATCGCCCATGACCTGGCGGTCATACAGCACATCAGCACCAGGATTGCAGTCATGTACCTGGGAAAGATTGTGGAGGTCTCTGAATCTGCCCAGCTCTATGATTCGCCCAAGCACCCCTATACGGTCGCCCTGCTCTCAGCAGCTCCCATTCCCGACCCCAAGGTGGAGCGCGAGCGCAAGCGCATCATCCTGACAGGTGATGTGCCCTCACCGGACAAGGAACGCAACGGCTGTTACTTCTATGACCGCTGTCCCAAAAAGATGCCCTGGTGCTCGTGCCACATCCCCCCGATGTTTGACATCACAGACAAGCACCAGACGGCCTGCTGGCTCTACAGCAAGGAAGATGTGAGCAAGATCAGCATGGAAGATGCCCTCGCCGATGCTGCAAAGCATGCCGTTGTGCCGAAAAAACGCAAGTAAAAGCACCCACATCGCCACGAACGAAGAAGGACACTCATCGCCGATGAGTGTCCTTCTTTACTCCTTGCAGAACCAGTAAAACCGGAGAGCCTCTTCAGTCAAGATCCCTCAGCCCGACATGGATATCCATATCACGTGGCCTGTCGACAGAGAGGGGCAAGCCACTGACTGCAGCGATGGCCTGCACTGCTGCCTCGGTTCTGCCGGCGGAGCTCTTCTCTGCGGTGATCTCAATGACACGCGAACTCCCATCGGTCAGATGGAGCGAGAAGACCATCATTGCCCTGAACTTTCTTTTTGTAGGCTTTGCATCCTTGTCAGTCGATCCACGGACAAAATGGTCCAAGCTGAGATGGGAGACCTCGCTGAAGGGGGTGACCTCCCTTTTCCCAAACGGGCCGAACCCATAGAATGAACGCACCTGCCCCCTCTCCCTATCAAAGACCCAGCTGTCCCGAAAGATTGCCCCCAGCAGGGAGAATAGAAAGAGCAGGACAAGGTGCCACATGGAGAGCAGGGGGACGCCCTCACCTGCATTGAGGGCCAGGCCCCAGAGCAAAAAGAGCGTAAGGGTCCAGCAGGCCAGAGTGAAGGCCAGGCTGACCGTATAGGAAATGCCATCTCTGGTCTTCTTGGTGGTGTGTCTCACTTCTGTCACCTCCTGTGCATTGGTACAAATATAGACAAAAAGGGGTGTCAGGTCATCTGTTCGCTTGCATATTTTCTGGATGAATATGCTTTAACTGTAAAAACAACCAATTATTAGGCTTTTAGTGCTGTTTTGCCGATTGAACGCATTTGCCTTTTCTCTTGATTCATGGTTTAATGTATATTATCCTAAGTTGAATGTTTACGCTTAGAATTTACAAGGAGATATGTCTATGAAGAAATTTCTGGCTATTATGCTTTGCGTAGTACTTGTCAGTGCTGTTTTCATTTCTTGCGGAAAGAAAGAAGCACCCAAGACTGCTGCAACACCTGCCCCCGCAGCCCCTGTAGCACCTGCTGCCAAACCTGCAGCTCCTGCTGCCCCCGCTCCTGTCGCTGTTAAACCAGCTCCAGCACCTGCACCGGTTGCCAAGGACGAACTTGTGTTCCGCATCTCTAACGGTGCAGAGCCAGAATCTTTGGATCCAGCCCTCATCCAGGGTGTGCCTGAGCACAGAATCTATGAGACCATCTTCGAGGGTCTGGTAGCTATTCATCCCGAGACCGCCCTTGCCATCCCCGGCGTTGCCGAAAGCTGGACGATCAGTGATGACATGACCCAGTATACCTTCAAGCTCCGCAAGGAAGCTGTATGGTCCGATGGAAAGGCCATCACTGCTGACGACGTTGTCTACTCATGGTTGAGAATCCTTGATCCAGCAACTGCAGGACCCTATGCATGGTTCCCTTGCATGTTCCTCGCCGGAGCACAGGAATTCAACGATGGTACTGCCGGTCCTGAAGCAGTTGGAATCCGCGCCCTTGATAGCCAGACCTTCCAGATGGACCTCATCGGCCCCCTTCCGTACACCCTCGACGCACTTACCCACTATTCGTTTGCAATCGTCCCCAAGCACGCCATCGACAAATATGGTAGTGCATGGACCGATCCTGCTAACTTTGTCGGTAACGGACCTTTCGTCCTGAGCGATCGTGTCGCCCAGACCTCCATCACTGCTGTTAAGAATGACAAGTACTGGGACAAGGACAAGGTAACCTTGGACAAGGTAATCTTCTACTCATCCGACAGTGATACCACCAACTACAACATGTACCTCAACGGCGAACTTGACTGGGCTACCAACGTACCACCAGATCAGCTTGCAGCCGCTCAGATGCGTGATGATTTCCAGATCGCACCACAGCTTGCCACCTACTACTATGTCTTCCAGACCCAGAAGGCTCCGATCAACAACGTACTGGTAAGAAAGGCTCTCTCCCTCGCAGTTGACAGAACTGCTCTTGTTGAAGGCGTAACCAAGGCCGGACAGATTCCTGCATGGGGTATTGTAACTCCAATGGCAGGCTATGAAGCCCTTGAGTTCCCCTATGACAATCATGACGATGCAGTTGCTGCTGCTCAGAAGTTGCTCTCCGACGCTGGATATCCCAACGGAGCAGGCTTCCCCGGTTTCAGCATCCTGTACAACACCAATGAAGGTCACAAGCAGATCGCTGAATTCATTCAGCAGGAGTGGAAGAACAACCTTGGTATCAACGTAACACTTGAAAACCAGGAGTGGCAGACCTATCTCTCGAACAGAAACCAGGGGAACTTCACCGTTTCTCGTGCTGGCTGGGTAGGCGACTACACCGACCCCAACACCTTCCTGGATATGTTCCTCACCGGTGGTGGTATGAACGGTGGTCAGTACTCCAATGAAGTCTATGACCTCCTGATCAACGAATCTGCAAGAATGGAAGCAGGACCAGACCGCATGGGCGTCCTCAAGACTGCAGAAGACATCATGATCAACCAGGATCAGGCTCTCATGCCCCTCTACTACTATGTAACCATGAACATGGTGAACACAGACAAGTGGGGTGGCTGGTACAACAATACCAGAGACTACCATCCAACCAAGGATATCTACCTCAAGAAGTAGATGCACAAAACAGTTTATCAGGTCCCCGATCTTTTTCGGGGGCCTTTTTTTGTAGACTGAATTCCATAACTTGGCTATAGTTGACCCGAGAGCAAACAGGAGAGAGCAATGAAACGATACGACCTCAGAAGCGATACCATAACAAAACCCACCCCAGAGATGAGAAAGGCGATGTACCAGGCCGAAGTTGGTGATGACGTATACCGTGAAGACCCGACCACCACAAGACTCGAGGACTTGGCCGCCCACCTCAGCGGCAAAGAAAAAGCCCTATTCATATCATCAGGCTCCATGGGCAACCTCATAGCCCTCTACCTCAACGGGGGAAGGTCCAATGAGGTCCTCACCTCCATGAACAGCCATATACTCCACCATGAGATTGGGTCGGTGGCCTCCATCGCAGGGGTCCTTCCCATCGCCATAGAGGCCCCTAGGGGGATCCTCCGGGCCTCGGACCTGCAGGGAAAAGTAAAAAGCGGTGCATACGACATGGCAACGACCACCCTCATTGAGGTTGAGAACACCATCGGAGGCTACTGCTATCCTCTGGAAAACCTGGAGGGCATCAAGGATTTTGCAGATACCCACGACCTGAAGGTCCATATGGACGGGGCAAGGATCTTCAATGCCCAACAGGCTATGGGCATCCCGGTGAAGACCTACGCAAAATATGCGGATACCCTCACCTTCTGCCTTTCCAAAGGGTTGGGCTGTCCCATTGGCAGCCTGCTCTGCGGCTCTGAGGAATTCATCAGCAAGGCACTGACCGTCAGGAAGATCCTGGGCGGAGGGATGAGACAGACAGGCATTCTCGCCGCTGCAGGGCTCTATGCCCTGGAGCATCATGTCCAGCGCCTTGACGACGACCACAGGCGGGCAAAGGCCATAGCCCTGGCCCTGCAGGCGAGCTCCTGGGCAGATGTCGATATGGAGGGGGTCCAGACCAATGTGATCTTCTTCACCGTCCCCGGCTTCAATGCCCATGAGGTCATCGCCCAACTCTCAGAAGTGGGGATCCTTGCAAACAACGAGGGCCCGATCGTGCGCCTTGTGACCAGTTTGGAAATAAGCGAGCAGGACACACAAGAGATCTGTTCAATCCTCAAAGCCTTCAAACCTAGGAAGAACTGATGAAAACCACCATATTCTGCTTCTCCGGTACAGGCAACAGCTACTATGCAGCCCATGCGATCGGAGAGTTGCTCGGCGACACTACAGTGTTCATGACCGCTTCCCTGCTCGATGGACAACCCTTGGAGATGACCGAGCGTGTCGGCTTCCTCTTTCCCACCTACAAGGGCTTCCCGCCCAACCAGATGAAGGTTTTCATCCAGGAGGTCTTTGCCAAGCAGGACCTCTCTCCCATCAAGTATCTCTTCATGATAACCACCCGCTACAAGTTCCAAGCCTACAGCATGGTAGCCATGGAGGTCATGCTGCGCGAGGGGGGGTGCGCATACAGCTATGCCAACCACATAGTGATGCCTGACGGGTATGTGCCCCTGCTCCCAGTTCCGACCGAGGAGAAGGAGAGGGCCCTCTACGCCCAGGCAGATCGGAGTATCCGCCTCATTGCAGAGGATATCCAGGCGGAGACCCTCAGACTAGCTGGAAAGCGACCTTTCAGCCGCCTTGCACTGAACCACCTCATGCAGTACGTCCATAGCAGCAGCAAGCTCTTTGCCAGGAAGTTCACCGTCACCGATGCGTGCACCTCGTGCGGCATCTGCTACAGGATGTGCCCTTCGGCGAACATCACCATGGTTGGAGGCAAACCCGTTTTTTCTGACAACTGTGAAGGGTGTCTTGGATGTTATCATCGCTGTCCAACCGAGGCAATCCAATTGACAACCAAGGCCCATGAGGGGCGCTACAGGAACAAGCGCTCAGGCTACGATGTGGAGTATAGAACCTGATGCAACAAGAGTATTTCTCTCAAGAAGTGAACCGAAAGGGTACCCTTTCGGTCAAATGGAATCCAAAGGCCATCAAGGGCATTGCAGCAACCGAGGAGGCAGAACCTTTCTGGGTGGCTGACATGGACTTCCTGGCACCCCCTGAAGTGGTGAAGGCAGCACAACAGGCTGCCGCTAGCGGTGTCTACGGCTACCCCTATGCCGAAGGCAAGGAAGCGCTCTTCTGCGCATGGGCAGAAGAGCGGCACGCCTGGAAGCTGGAGTGCAAGGACGTGGTCATCAGCCCGGGGATGCTCACCAGCATAGCCGTGCTTACCGAACTCTTGACAGGCGAAGGCGATGGGGTCATCGTCCCCCTACCCGCCTACCAGCCCTTTGTCAGGATAGTGCGCAACCTTGGGCGCAATCTCCTGGCATGGCCTCTGCTGTATGATGAGAAAAGTCATCGGTTCTCCCTCGATTGGGAAGCTTTTGAGGAACTGTGCAAGCAGGCCAAGCTCCTGATCTTCTGCTCGCCACACAACCCAAGCGGCCTGACCTTCAGCGAAGAGGAGATCAGGAGGATATCCCGTATTGCCGCAAAGCATCAGGTTGCCATCATAAGCGATGAGATCCACGCCGACCTCAGCTTCAAGGCACACCACCCCCTGCTTCCCATAGCGACAGAGGAGGGTTGTACCGCTGTAACGTGCATGGCGCCTTCGAAGACCTTCAACATTGCAGGAGAGCATTTCTCCGTCACGCTCTTCAGTGATGACAAGCTCAGGCTCGCATTCATGCGCAGGCTGGACCAGCTCTACCTCGGAGGCAACTCCTTCTTCTCGACAACTCTGGCCCTGAGCGCCTACGAATCGGGAGGGCCTTGGCTGAACGACCTTTTGGCCTACCTACAGGAGAACATCGCCTTCATGGATGCTTTTTTCAAGGAGAGGCTGCCAAAGCTAGCATTCATCAGGCCGGAAGCTTCATTCATTGCCTTCATTGACTGTTCGGCCATAATCTCCTTGGTGGAAAAGGATGCCCTGGCATTTCCTGAACTCTATGACGAAAAGAACAGCCCCAACGGGGGGCAGCTCTCCCGCTTCTTCGGCCTGAGGGCAGGGGTCGCCCTCAATGACGGGACCTGGTTCGGTGAGGCATATGGGAGCTTTGTCCGGTTCAACTACGGAACCAGAAAAGAGAAGGTAGCTTCAGCGCTTGAGAGAATGGAGCAAGCCATAAAGTTCTTGGAAGAGACCTACATCAGATAGGGTTCAAGCGATCGGGCATAGAGGGAGAAGCCCTTCTCGTTCGGATGGAGGAACCCATCGGCAAAGACCTCTTCTGTATGATCGATGCAGGAGAGGCAATCGATAAAGGTAACCAGGGGGAAACCCTTGGATACCTTGTGTATTTCCTCACTCATCTCCCTAAAACTGCCCATTGCACGCTGTGTCTCCCAATCAGAACGCCAAAGCGGGGAGAGCAGGAGAATCTCCGTTGCCGGATAGAGCCCAAAAAGCCTGGTCAGCAGCTCATGCACAACCTCCTCCAATTCCTCTAGGGAGGGCCTGAGCACCCAGTCATTGGTCCCATACCCCACGATGACCTTGGAGATGTGCACCTCTGAGAGAAGGTCCTGAGCGACATCAGGATTGAACAGCGAGCCCATGAGGCCCTGGTTGATGACAGAAAGACCCGACAAAGCAGCCAGACGAGGAGTCAGGGCAACAGAGGGGCTCGGTGAGCCCACCCCCTGCACAATGGAGTCCCCCAATACCAACAGGGAGGAGGGAGGCTCTCCCAGGGCTTTTATCGGCTCGTTGCAGGAAAAATCCCTGATGCCCACCTGGTGGGTAAGGGGGAAGAATAGCTCGACCTCCACCAAATCTTTCTTGGCATTCTCCCAGACTGCAGTGATCTCCCCTGTCCGAAGGGAGAACGATTCCACCAGGACTCCATCGACGACAAGGTCGAAATAGTCACGCATTTCCATTTTCCTGCCATAGAGACGGGGAAAATCAAACTCAATGTCCCCATCCTTTCTGAGCAAGGAGTGGTTGAACCGCTTGCACCTGAACGATAGGGAACTTCCCCTGGTGAGAAATCGTAGCGAACATCCGCTGGATGTCCTGCTCATCGCCCGGTAGAGGGCGTGCGTCCCCATGCTCTTGCGCTGGCTTTCGGTAAACCTATTGAGATGATTGTACCCATCCTTATCCTGGCCCAAGGAGAGTGTATTATGGAGGTAGGGCAACAGGTCCATCACTACAGGTCCAGGATGGTCTTGTCGCCGTAGACGCTCTGCCAGCTTGCATGAAAGTCATCCACCGCCTTTGCTATGGAGGGCATATGCAATCCCGTTGCCAGCAAGGAAGGGGCAACGGTGCAGCAGGAAGCCCCCTGGGCATAGGCAGTGGTTATCTCACTGACATTCTTGAAACTTGCGGCAAGCACCTGACAACACCCTGCATTGGCCCAAAGCAAGCCACTGAGCTCCTTGATGACCTTGGGGGCATCGATATCGATGTTCAGCATCCTGTTGTAGTAGACGGCGATGTAGCGGGCCCCGCTGAGCATCGCCAGGATCCCCTGGATGGTGGTGTAGACAGCCGTTGCGGTCACACTTACCCCCCGGGAAGAGAGAATGCGTATGGCCTGTAGACCCTCCTCGGTCACCGGTATCTTGATGAAGGTCTCCTCACCAAGGACAGAGAGGATCTTGTCGGCCTCAGCAATGATGCCAGGACAATCATCAGCCACCACCTGGACATGCAGGCTCCGCTCATGGCCGAGGAGGGCTCGGATGGCTTTCATATGGCCAAAGAAATCCTGGGTCCTCTCCTCCTTGATGATGGAGGGGTTGGTAGTGACTCCGCTAATGGGGTAGGTAGCGAGGCCTTTTTCTATCTCTTTGAGATTTGCAGTATCAAGCATTAGTTCCATGATAATTCCTCTACCCCAATAATGACATAGATAGGGAGGGAGGTGAAGAGCCTTTCCCCCTGCATGTTGCCAAGGATCATAAGGGAAAATACCTTTGTCCCCGATACTGATCCAGTCATACCTATCAAGACCCGACCTGTCCACATGTTCTAACTGTATAACTCATTTCATCTTGAGCTCCCTTGTTGTTTACCTGCAAGGGGGTATTTTTGGTGTATGGACACCCTCCTCAATTTCATCAGGGCTCACTGATCAAGCAGGAGTTCCATAACCACTCTTACAAGAAAGAGCGTACCTATGAGGTCCCTGCTCTCCAAGTCATTAGTAAAATTAATTCTTAGTAATTTGCTAGTTTTATAACTATATACACACTATATGCTTAGTCAATAGCTTCCCGTGACTACCCATCTGCTAAAGACAGATGGGCTTCTTGCTTCCCAGAAGACTGCTTAGGAACCGAAGTTACTAAGACTGACTGTCTTCTCCACAAGCTTTGAGGGCTAGCCCAGAGCCAACATTTTAC